>NZ_JAANMZ010000006.1 GCF_011250555.1 Bacillus sp. MM2020_4
GTTCTAATGGGGTTAAAAATTAAAGACATACTATATTTCAACGTAGGTATAATCTCGGCAAATATTTTTCTTTTAATTTCTCAAAAACTTTTCCTATTCATTTTTAAATCCTTTTAATTGTGACAATGTTTTTTCTTTTAAAGGCCCTTTGGGTCTTTTTTCAGTAAGCATAAAACAATCCCCACGTACTTCATGGAGATCGCATTATTATTTAGATAAGTTTTTAAATAAAATAAAAGGAGTTAGGACGTGGGATTAACTAAAAGAAAGATTTATACCCTATATCTAGCTGTAATTGCCACAATGGTAAGTTTATTTGTTAAATCAAAGCCCTTCCTAATTTGGCTTAAATGGGGGAAAATCGGGGCTACCGTTACAACGATGTTTATTTCTTTTTGGTCTTATACCCTACTTTATCCCTGGAAGTTTTCTTCCACACTTATTCTACTCATTTTTATTCATGAAATAGGGCATGTACTGGCAGCCAAATACAGAGGTCTGCAAGTTACCGCACCTACTTTTATTCCTTTTTTAGGAGCTTTTGTTATAACTAAAAATACCAATACTTCACTGGAGAAAAGAGCTTTTATAAGTATAGGGGGACCCATTATTGGAGGGATTAGCGGGATTATTTTCTTCCTATTTGGACAACAAGTGGCAGCAGACTGGCTTTGCTCAGCAGCTCTCTTGTTTTTACTGGTGAATTTAGTCAATTCATTTCCATTTTACCCAATGGATGGTTTTTGGATCCTTAAGGCAATTACATATCGCAGCCCAAAAATTCAGGGAATCCTATTTAGACTCTTTATTCTTTGTGGCTTTGGCGTAGGGATTTATTTTAAAAATATGACAATTTGTATTATCTATTTACTACTGCTCATCGAAACCTGGCTCAATAGAAATGATGAAACAGTGGGGAAATTTTTTACGAGAAAATTGATTGTGAATAAGTCATTGTTTTTAAATAATGACGTTCCAATCCCCAAAAAGAGGAAGAAGCTAGAACTTCAATTCACACCTGAAAAAAATGGGGGGTATAAAATGACGATGGTTCAAGTATTCTTTCCTCAAGTAGGGATGATTGGAAGAATTGAGGCTGGAAAATTGGACATTAAGAGATTGTCGTTAATTGAAACGGTGCAAAGCAGCGAGCAATTAGTACTTACATTAAGCGGGGAAGAAGGGATTGCCGATATCCCAAAAGATGGAATTCCCCAAAAGATTAGATGGGGATATGGCATTTTATACACCATTCTAGTTTTCTCACAATTCCTTTTTTTATATTATTTCTGGAACAGTTACTATTAGGACAAAGCACAATCGAGAGCTAAGTCATGGGACCTCTAGTTAGGAAGGAAGCTTTAAACGTATGAACCAGGTCATTTTAGAGATTACAAATCTATCAAAAAGGTACGACGATTTTGATGTTCTCAAATCCATATCCTTCACTGTTGAAAAAGGAAAATGCTTTGGTGTTTTAGGGCCAAATGGTGCCGGTAAAACCACCTTATTTTCAATCATTTCCGGGATATTGGATAAGAATGAAGGAGAAATATCTATTAACGGGGAAAGCATTTCCCATGATGCCCAATTAAAACATGGAAAAATCGGGATCCTTTTTAATGAAATTGGGATCTACGAGAAGTTAACGGCCCGTGAATTTTTAACGTTTCTTGGTGTCATGTACAACCTGCCCGAAGAAAAGGTAGAAGAACGGATTCGGTATATCGCTCATATCTTGCAATTAGATTTAAGCAATAAGACCTTAATCGAAAAATATTCAACAGGAATGAAAAAGAAGATTGCCTTTGCAGCCGCCATTATCCATTCTCCTGATTTGTTGCTTTTAGATGAACCATTTGAATCAGTAGATGCCATCGTCACACATAATATTAAAGAGCTGATTCGTTCCTATATTGAAGAAGGCGGTACGATTCTGATTGCCAGCCATATTCTCCAAATTATTGAGGAAATCTGTGATGACTTTATCATTATTGATAAGGGGAAAGTCCTTCTGAAATCGAATGTCAATGAACTGAATGGCCATAATCTAGAACAATACTTTGTGGACATCATCAGTAATCAGGAGGTTGCTGATGCGAAAGCTACTTGAAGTAATGAAATTATATTATCGGGTAAATATCTCCTATGAAATCAGAACGGGCGCAATCGTAAAGTTACTTTTACGCTGCGTTATCCTTCTTTTATTTATCACAGGAATCGCCATTTTATCTTTTATGCCCAACATCCCTTGGATGAGTGGAGAGGAGCTTTACTTCTACATCCTTCTCTTCTTCCTTAGCATCACACAATACATAAGTCATTTTGTCAAAAATGAGTTCAATTACTACTATATTAATAGATTTCCTGTAAAGTCACATGAGGCGTTGCTATTACGATTAGTTTATAGAAATCTTGATATTACTAGCATTGCCTGCCATATTATTGGTCTCATTATTCTTTCCATGAAATTTGCGATGACCTTTTCCTTACTAGCTAATTTTCTAGTCTATATCCTTTGTATTCAGATAGTAACGGAAATCTTGAATGCCGCGGGAACCAAGCTGTATATAAACAAAAACCTATACATCCTTTTTATTAGCCTATTTTTAACTCTGATTCTAGCCTTTGCCTACTTCAGGTTATTTTTACCGAACTATTTACTCTATAGCTTACAACATCCAAGCTATGGTCACACCCTTGGCCTAATTGGAACAGCGTTGCTATTAACGGGGGTATACAAACTTGTCTATTCGATGGATTTCCGATTAAAATCATGCAAAGGCTTCAGTCTGAACTTTTCCTTCGTCTTTGAATTTCTGATAAAACGGTTGGTCTTTATTGATAAACCCTTACGGTACTTAATTGCCAAGGATTTCATCCTCATGTTACGAACAAAAAAGCATGTTTTCTTCTATTGTTTTCTTTTATCTTTGACCTTTTTCTCAAACGACGTTGGTGCGGAGAATTCAATCTTTTACAACTTATTGATCGCATTCCCTGTACAGGTTTGTATTAATAGTTTTTCGCTTGATCAAAAGGGTGTGATTTCTATTTTCCAGACCAATGTGAATAGAAGGGATGTTTTTCTGGCCAAAAATATCGTGAGTGGCTTATTGATTATTCTTTTATATATCATATTTTCAACCATCTTTTTCATCATGGGAGGTACCACGCTTTTCAATGCTGGTAAACTGTTTTTGTTTATGATACCGGCGTTATTTTTCCTACTTCCTCTCTGTAACTACCTTTCTGTCACGTTTCCACTTAAAGAAACCGACAGTGGCGGCGCGTTATTTGCCACGATTAATTTTAAAAGCATTATCATCTATACCGTTATTTCAATCCTTGTCCTAACCGTTTTTACCGTATTAGCCTACTTCTATAAGAACCAACTATTTATTCCCTTTCTTATCGCATCAACTGGATTAGGCTACCTCTTCTATCTAAAATCTTTAGATAAAGTGGTAAAAAAGTTGAACGATAAAGAAAGGAAGATAATCACGAAATTACTTTTTTCAAGGGGATGAACAAAATGGCACAATTTGAAGGTGAAATAAAAAAGCAACTGGGTAGTGATGAAAACCTATTAGGCGCTTATTCAGGCCGAACCGCTCCGGCAGGTTTATTTTGGCAAGTCTTTAATGAAGCATCCTGGCTAACCACATCCAATACGCCGGCAGTACTGGGGATCACGAATAAACGATTACTAGTTTATAAACTTCATCTCAATTCATCTATTGATCTTCTTGAATCAATTCAATTAAAAGATGTGGCCTCCTGCGAGGAGAGTAATGGTTTGTTAAATGGCGGGATCCTGATCCAGCTGCGCAATAATAAAAAGCTTAAGTTCGTGTTTAAGAAGGAGCAAGTGGCGCAGATTATTCCAATGATTAGCCAATCCTTATCTTGATCTGCAGCAATGCTGGTGGGAAAAATGGGATTTTTCCCGGTGAAACAGGGGACGGTTCTTGCGCTTCATCTATTTAAAGAACGACCCTTTCTTTTTCCCTTTTAGCAGGTCTCCTGTCCAGCCTTTGATTTTTAAATAGCCATAAAGCAAAAGTGTGGAGATGATAATGAGAAGAATCGACCAACCATAGCCGTGCCGCCATTCGAGCTCCGGCATATGTTTAAAATTCATGCCCCATAACGCCCCGAAGGCCATAACTGGGGTAAAAATCGTTGTAATCACCGTCAAGGTTTTCATAATTTCATTTCCGCGATGGGAGGAAATAACCTCCTCTAAATTAATAATCGAATCGAGCTCATGTTCATATTCATTCAGCAGCACCATCGCCCGCTCAATCCGCTTGGAAGTACAGAAAAAGTAACCCTCGCTGCCGCCCTCATGAAGATTGACTTCCTCAATTGCCATTTTGACTTCATTGATTGGAATCAGGAGATTCTTGCACACCAAAAGTTCATGCCTGCGGGTATAGACAAGCTCAAGGATCCTCGTTTCATTGCGCTTGCGCACACTCCAAATCAGTGTTTTCAGCGCCTTCTCAAACTGATCAATTTCCACTAACATCTCATTCATCAGCTCGCCAAGAAGCATTAAAAAGCCGTCTACGGCATTTTTCGCCCTCTCTAATTGCCATAAAGGCTCTTCCGAATCCATCTTAAGATTAATCGTCACCAGCATATCCGTCGTCAGATAAAAATGGAATATTTTAAAATCCCGCTCCCTGGCAAAATGTTGTTTATAAATAAGCGACCCTTTAATAACCTTTTCCCCATTCTCTAAGCAGCCCACCCGCAGATAATTGGTTTTATTCTCCTGAACCTGCTCCAGCCAGCCGTTCGTACAATCATCCTGCTCAATCGCTTGTTTGATGCGATCCATTTCATTCTGGTGCAACTGCAAGAATTTCCATTTGTTTTCACCGATTAATTGTTCCAATTAATTCTCCCCTTTTTACCCTGTACATTCCCGAAATCAGCAGATATCAAACATAAAAAAATAGGTTTGATGATAGGGTCACTGGGGTATTTATGGTGATAAGGAGGGATTGTGATGAAACGAGTTTTAAATACAAGCACCTTACTTGCTGTAGGAGTTGGCGCATCGGCAGCCATGTGGTTGTCCAATAAACCGAATCGCATCAAGGCGGAAAGTTTTCTACGGGACATAAAACGCAAAGTAAAACCGACCGTTTTTGAAAAAAGCGAGGAGCTTCCGATTAAAAAAGGCGGCCATCCCCACCCGCATGATTTAGAGGATAACAACATGGTCAGTGAGGGCGCGGGCTATTCCGTTCAATTTTATAATGAGAAAATGCAGTGATAGTGTGACTCTTTTAATAAGGTAAAGTTCAGTGATGGTTGGGGTGCTCATGCCCCAGCTATTTTTGGTAAGAGGTGAACGATGCTGCTCTTTTTAGTGATTTATTCGGTGATTGTTCGGGCTGTTATCGAAATCTTTGTGATTCTCTTTCGGTTAACTGGCCTTAAAGTAAAGGCGATCAGCTATTGTTGTTTGGTGCGGAAAAGGCCATTTTAGAATTGTTTGCACACGATATTCGGCTGATGGAGGAAAAACTGTAGTTGTGGTGTGAAAAAAACTGGCGCCTTGCAAAATATATTTACAGATTGCTTGAGTGGATCATTTCCTTTACTATCAAGATAAAGCTGATAATTTAAATTTTTGGCGATCATTGCATTATACCAAAGGAGGAAGACATGGAAGTTTTCGCGAAATATGTAGCCGGTATCGATAACCCTGATCACCGCAATCGAACAGAGGAAATTTTGGCGTGGGTTGCTAGTAAATTCCCAAATTTGGAACCTCAAATTAAGTGGAATACCCCGATGTTTTCTGATCATGGCACATTTATTATCGGTTTTTCCACAGCGAAGCAGCATTTGAGCGTTTCACCCGAAGAAGCAGGCATTACGCACTTTGCCGACGACATTGCACAAGCTGGCTACAGCGCTACCAAAGGCTTGTTTCGAATTCCGTGGAACAAGCCGGTAAATTACGAATTGCTAGAGAACATGATTGAATTTAATATTCAGGATAAAGCAGAATTTACGAACTTTTGGCGGAAATAATCCGTGACGCCTTATCAAGAAACGCATGACACGAAAGTGGTTATGCGTTTTCTGATAAGGTACCACCAGCTTCGACCACTTTCTCTGGGATATCGACTACTTTCACTATTTATCGACCACTTTTCACCTTCTAGCAACCACCACCCCTTTCCTGCTTAGAAACAAGCCTCATCCCAAGCTTGTCTCAATTCTTGCTAATCTCCAAATACATAATATGATAGCCATCCGCCTCATGGACATGGAACGAATACCCCTCTGCATCCACCGCTACACACAGCTCGGTCTCATTATTTTGCGTCAAGTACCAGCCGCCAATCGTATCGACATCTTCCGCGCTCAAGTTCGTTCCGAGCAGTTGATTTACCTCTGAAATAGGCACTTTAGCATCTACAATATAGTGATTTCCCGCTGCTCCAGTCCCAGATCCATTCACGGAAACCTTGCGAATCTCGGGAACCTCATCAGCATCAAATTCATCGCGCACCTCGCCCACGATTTCTTCTAAAATATCTTCGACCGTTACTAACCCAGATGTGCCGCCATATTCATCAAGCAGAATGGCCATATGGGTCCGCTCCATTTGCATCCGAATCAACAAGTCATGAATCGGAATCGTTTCCATCACACGAATAACGGGCTGGACATAGGATTTTATTTTCCAATTTTTATAGATACCCTTATTCATCAGTTTGGAGGTAAAAAACATTTTCACGTTCATTACACCAATAATATGATCCTTATCGCTCTCCATCACCGGATAGCGTGTAAACTTTTCCGTCCTCATCGTTTCCACGACATCACCTACCGAATCTTCAACCGAGAGACATACCATTTCTGTACGCGGTACCATAATTTCCTTTGCGACCCGCTCATCAAATTCAAAAATATTGTTGACATATTTCCATTCATTTTGGTTAATTTCCCCGCTATGAAGGCTTTCTGACAGCAGAATTCGCAGCTCCTCCTCCGAGTGCGCCAATTCATTTTCGGACGCCGACTTTAATCCAAATAGGCCAACGAGCATACGGGCTGTATTATTTAAGGCCCAAATAAACGGATACATGATTTTATAAAAAAGAATGATCGGTTTCGCAAACAGCAGCGTGATGGTTTCTGCTTTTTGAATCGCCACGGTTTTCGGCGCCAATTCCCCTGCGACTACATGGATAAAGGTAACAAGGGCGAAGGCAAGGACAAAAGAGACAATTTGCGTCACAGCATCATTCATTCCCAGTACTGTCAAGAATGGATGAAACAGCCTTTCGACCGTCGGTTCCCCAAGCCAACCGAGTCCCAGCGCGGTCACCGTGATGCCGAGCTGGGTTGCGGATAAATATTCATCGAGATGTGTTACCACCTGTTTTGCCGCAATGGCGTTCTTCTTTCCCTCCGCAATCAGCTGGTCAATCCGCGATGTCCGCACCTTCACAATCGCAAATTCAATCGCCACAAAGAAACTGGTTAACACAATGAGCCCCACAATCATCAATAAATGGATCAGCAGCAAACCAACAGCCTCCCTTCTAAAAATAACAATCCGAAATCGATTGAGGATTCCGGATTGTTTTGTTTATTAATGTTCCTTATCCAATCAATATCGGATAGCTAAAATCTATCCATTTTCCCCTTCTATTTTTTCATCCAATTTCCCTAAATATTTGGCAGCGAACTCTTTGCCACCGAGGCCGAATGCTAGACCAAATGCCAAGGCCAATCCGCCCAGGACAAGAATAAAGGCCGCATTGACAATCGAGTGGGCGACACCCAATTGGTCTAATGCCATAAACAGCGTGATTGTAAAAATAGTATACTTCGCAATCCGCGCCAACGTCCGGGAATAGCGCTGTTTTAAGACGTTTTGTAACACGCGTTCCACTAAATGGCCTAAATATAAACCAACGCCCAAGATGACGAGTGCCGCTAACACCATTGGTAGGTAGGCGAGTACTCCTGTTGCCAAAGTAACTAAGAAGTCTAAATGAACAATCTGCATGGCCTCTGAGGTAAATAACAGGATCACGCCGATTTTTGCTAGCAATCCTACCAGCTGTGATAGTGTGTATGTCGATTGTTCCGGTGTTAAAGAACCGATTCCCATATGATGGAGAATATTGTCGAAACGTAAGCGCCAAAGCATTTGCGCGACCATTTTTTCAATCCATTTTCCAAGCCCTATTCCTGCTAAAATCAAGAGGATCGCTGCGGCAATGTTTGGAATTAGTGTCATAATCTGATGAAGCATCGCAATCGCCGGCTCCGAGATTCCTTTTAAGTCTAATTTTTCTAAAGCGGTTATAATGGTTGGGATTAAAATGAGGATGAACACAAGATTCCCCATCATCGTTGAAAGATCCGCCTTCGCTAATCCCACCCGTTCACCGAGTCGGTCCATTCCGATGCTTTTTAAAAAATTGGTTACAATATCGCGGACGATTTTCGCAATCAGCCAGCCGATGAAGACAATTAACGCGGCGGCAAATAGCTTTGGAATCAAGCCTAGCATGGTGGATAACGTATGTGTGAATGGCTCTGAAATTCCTTCGAGCTGCAAGGCCCCTAGCACTGCTGGTAAAAACAGCAGGAGCACAAGATAAAAGATCGTTTGCGCGATGCCGTTTATCGTGCTTGCTGTATTCCCCTTACTATTGGATATGTTCCATTTTGCAAGCCAGCTTTCAACATGAAGCATCGTCGCTCCTTTTTTAACCAGCATTCGGGCAAAATAGGCTACGACCCAAGCCAATAGGAGAATAAGAGCTGCTTTTAGTAGATTCGGAATTGCCGAGGTCAATGTCGACACCATTTTTACAAGCGGTTCGGCCATCATGCTGAGGTGAAGCATGTTGAAGAAGAATATTAGGACGACAACTACTAACAGATAGTAAACCATTTTTCCGATTATCACTTCTGATGCGTATTTCCTTTTTCCAACATTAGCGAACAGCTTGTTATCGAGATTTGTTTTCGTTAAGGCCTTTTCGACTGCTTTGCCCATCGCCTTCGCCACCAGCCAGCCAATGATTAACATGAGAAGCGCTAATAGTACGTGGGGAATTCGGTCTGTATATATGTACCAGCCGGCCATCATATTGGGTAATGTCATCTACCATCTCTCCTTTTTTGTCATTTGCTAGATGTAATACCCTGTTTGGTTGGTTTCAAACATTTTCAATATAATGTTTCATCACCTGATTTCCTGGGAATACAATCACCAGTTCGAAAATAAAGGAGGAGTTAACATGAATAAAAAAACACTTCTAACAGGCGGAATGGCGGCCATGTTGACATTTGGCGGGTTGGCCGGCTGCGGCGACGGGGTCGACCAGGATAATGGTATCAGTGATGGCGAGCAAAAGGATCAGATTGATGGGGATACTAAAAAGGAAGCGAACGAAACGTATAAGGAAGCGAAGGATAATATTGAAGACGCCAAGAATACTATCGAGGATGAACTAAAAGAAGAAGGCATCGGTGACGGCGTCGATCAGGATAACGGCATTAGTGATGGCGAAAAGAAGGATGCGCCTGATATACCTTAATAGAAGGGTAAAAAATAGAGCTGATTCGGCGAAAATGTTGAAGCCAAACATTTAAGCGACTCCCTTTTGGTGTAAATTCACACCAACTCAATTGATTTCCAAGATAACATTAATGGCATAACCATTCTATCGGCGAAAATTTGAATTCTATCAGCGAATCTCAGGGTTCTATCAGCGAATTTTGCCATTCTATCGGCGAATCCAAGAAAGCAACCATCTATAAGAAAAATATAGATAGTTTATTTCTATTTTAATAGGGTAAATAGAATAATAGAAATGAAAACTCTGATTACTAAATCTAGATCATATAAAGGAGGAAACGAACATGAACAAAGATAAATTAAAAGGCAGCCTAGATCAAGTAAAAGGTGAAGCCAAAGAGCAATGGGGTAAATTAACCGATGACCGTTCGACCGAAGCGGATGGAAAGCTGGATAAAGCGAAGGGTAAATTGCGCGAAGGCGTTGGCAAAGTGAAGGATAAACTGGACTAATGCAGAAGAGGCAAAAAGAAGAGGCGGGGATTCCCATTAATGGGACCCCGCCTCTCTTTTTGTTTTCTATCAATACCCCTTTAATTTGACCACGGCTCCCTTCCCCAAAGAAGCCGACCAAAGGATGAAGCACAGGAACCGTCCCCTGCTTCAGTTCCCCCAAAAAATGAAGCGCAAGAACCGTCCCCTGCTTCACTACTTCAAATTATTCAAAAAGTCGAGCGCGATGTTTGGCATGATCCCAAACAGTACAGATCCGACGACGGCGACGAGCAAGACGACGACGATACCGAATGGAATGTTCAGCTTGCGATCGTCAGTTGCCGGGCGGAAGAACATTTGTGTCATGACACCGAAATAATAGAAGTACGAAACAACGGTTGTCGCAATCATAATCGCTGCCAGTACATAATGCGGTGTACCGGCGAAGGCGCCGACAAAAATGTTTAATTTGCCGATGAAGCCGGCAGTGCCCGGGAAGCCTGCCAGGGAAACGAGTAAAATTCCCATTAGGACGGCTAGTACAGGTGAGCGGCGGTAAAGGCCGGCAAAGTCGGCAATCTGCGTGCTGCCGGACTTTTCGGTCACTACTTGGATGACCGCAAACGCGCCAAGGTTCATTAACATGTATGCAAGCAAGTAGAACCAAATCGAATAAATCATATTCGTGCTCAGTGTCGTTAGTGCCACCAGGATATAACCGGCATGGGCGATACTGGAATAGGCAAACATCCGTTTAATATTCGATTGTTTCAAGGCAACGACGTTACCGACAATCATCGTGACTGCGGCAATAACGGCAAGGTAGTCATGCATTTTAAACAAGATACTTTCACCATTGGCACCCGTTGGCGCGGCATTGTAGAATACCGCAATTAGAATCCGGATAACGATGACGAAGCCGGCAGTCTTCGAAATGACGCTTAAGAAGGCCGTAACTGGTGTCGGCGCACCCTGATACACATCTGGTGCCCACATATGGAACGGTGCCGCTGCCAGTTTGAACGATAATCCGACAAGAATCATTAAAAACGCAAGTCCGAGCAGATAGGCCTGCTGACCATCAGAAATCGCCGATACTGTCGTGGCAATTTCAAAAAGATTGGTTGATCCGGTCAAGCCGTACACATAGCTCATCCCAAACAACGTGATCGAGGTGGAAATACCGCCATTGATGACGTATTTCATCGCCGATTCATTCGATTGCCTGTTGTGCTTCTTGATGCCAGCTAAGATATAGGAAGGAATCGATAACAATTCTAACCCAATAAATAACGTGATTAAGTCACCGCTTGATGTCATAATCATCGCACCAAGCAAAGCTGCTAAGAATAAGTAATAAAATTCGCCGCGATAGTCTTCAAGGCCTTCTTTTGCCTCATAGCTGATCGCTAAAAAGAGCACAAGTGCCCCTCCGACGAGCAGGATGAGTTTGAACGCTTTTCCGAATACATCAAGTGTGAAGGAATCGTCTAAAATTGAAGTCGCCTCCGTGCCAAGCAGGCTGGCAACCGCGATGATAGCCGCTACTACCCCGGCGATCCCGATCCAGCCGAGGATGCGGCGATCTTGTCTTTTCGGTAAAAATAAATCCAACAATGTCAATAGTGCGATGACGCCAAGGATGATGAACTCAGGCGTCATGACACTCCAGTTAAATGATTTCAATGTCTCTATATCCATCCTTCATCACCCTCCTAACCCTATCATGATCGTTTCAAGTGTAGTTTGCAGCGGAGAGCTTAGAACACTTGGGTAAACCCCGATTAACACGATTAGACCCATTAAAACAACGACTGGCACGAATTCGACCCCTTTTAAGTCAAGGACACCGGTAAATTCGCGGTGTGACTTGCCGTAGGTGATACCGAGTACTGCGCGGAGCAAGTATGCAGCCGTCATGATAATTCCAATCGTCCCGACAGCCGCAATCCATGGCAATTCTTTGAACAAGCCAAGGAAGGCCATAAATTCACTGACAAAACCGGACATACCTGGAAGCCCAAGTGACGCCATCCCGCCGGCTAGCAAGAAGCCTGCGGCAATCGGCATCCCCTTCGCCATGCCGCCAAGGTTTTCCATGAGCGACGTATCTGTCCGCTCGTAAATGATGCCAACCAAGAAGAACAATAACGCAGAAATCAATCCGTGTGATACCACTTGAAAAATCGCCCCTTGGACCCCTGCTTCGTTTAGTGCCGCAAGTCCAATTAAAACGATTCCCATGTGGGAAATGGATGAATAGGCCAAAACCATTTTAAAATCTGTTTGAATGAATGCTAGGAATGCCCCGTAGAGGAGGTTAATCACGCCAAGGACTGCGATAATGGTCGCAAGCGTTTCAAACTGCTCGGGAAAAATCCCCATTCCAAATCGGATTAAGCCGTACGCACCTATTTTTAATAGAATCCCAGAGTGAATCATCACTACAGATGGCGGTGCTTGAACGTGCACCTTCAACATCCAGCTGTGCAATGGGAAAATCGGTAATTTCACACCGAATGCAATTAATAGACTGATTAACAGTCCAAGTTTTAGATCGCTAGACAGCGGTGCACTTGGGTCTGCCATGATTTGTGTTAATAAATCAATATTTGTTGTCCCTGTTTTTGCAAATAGAATCATAATTACGATCAGGAGCACGGCAGAACCTAGACCGTTATAGATTAAGAAGCTGTAAGCTGCTTTTTCTTTTTCAAAATAGCCCCATTTTCCGATTAAGAAGAACGTCGGAATGAGCGTGACTTCAAAAAAGATAAAGAACAGGATTAAGTTTTCAGCGGTAAAGACGCCGAGCATGCCGATTTCTAAAAGAAGGAAGAGCATAAAGTAGCCTTTCCATTCTTTTTTTACAAACCGCGCAGCAGCAATCGCTGATAGTGTTGCGACGATCGCGGTGAGAACCACGAGCAAGAGCTGAAAGCCGCTGAGGCCTAGTTCATAATACACCGAATAGATTGGCTCTTGGACGTTCATGCCGCGGAATTGAATCCACGCTTTTGAGACCGAAAAGTCGGCGAGATCCTTGCCCCATTGAAAATGGAGATAGGCGGCTATGGCCAGCAATAATGCCGGCAATGTCGCAAGAAAGCCAACTAGTTTGATTAGTTTTTCTGACGTTTTTGGCAAAAATGCTAAAACGATGATTCCTAGTAAAGGGGAGAATACTAGGAATGATAGAACAGAATGCAAATTCATCGTAAGTACCCCCCTGTTAACGCAAAGATGACGGCGAGCAGTGCAAGTCCGATAAAGGCGACTGCGCCATATGTTTGAACCTGGCCGGACTGCATTTTCGAACCGGCACCGCCAATTCCTTGGACAATCCCGACCACCCCTTTGACAAGTCCTTCAACGATGAAGACATCAATGAATTTGAGCAGGTAGCTGAAGGCTGTTGTCGCAGCCATGATGGTCATTTTATAAAACTCATCCACATAGTATTTGTTCAGTAAAATCGTATGCAGGGCGTCACCCGTGCCACTTAACCAGTTGCGGGCGATGCTGCGTTTGCCGTACATCAAGTATGCAAGGTAGATTCCCGCTAAGGAAACAATGGTTGCCGCGATCATGATCCACACAGGACCTTCCATGTGACCGTGACCAAGGGCTGGGTTTCCGTCGACGAGCCAGTCGCCAAGGAACGAGCCGAACCATGGTGTGTTCACATAACCGGCAATGATGGCTAAAACGCCGAGCAGAATCATCGGGTACGTCATGTTGCTTGGTGATTCGTGCACATTTTTTTGATGGCCGCGCGCCTCACCGGTGAAGACCATGAAGAACAAGCGGAACATATAAAATGCGGTCATGAATGCTGCGATTAACGCAAGCAAAAAGAGAACTGGATGTCCGCCTTCCCATGCCGCAATTAAAATTTCATCTTTACTGAAGAATCCAGATAGCCCCGGTACACCGCTGATGGCGAGTGTCCCGATTAGGAATAACGGTCCGGTCAGTTTTAACTTTTTCCAAAGTCCGCCCATTTCCTCGATATTCTGCGTGTGAACCGCGTGAATCACGGAACCGGCAGCAAGGAAGAGAAGCGCCTTGAAAAATGCATGTGTCATCAAGTGGAACACACCCGCCACATAGCCGGCCGAACCAAGTGCGAGCATCATGTAGCCGAGCTGTGAGACAGTTGAATAAGCGAGTACTCTTTTGATATCGGTTTGCACAAGCCCGATGCTTGCGGCAAAAATGGCAGTGAACGCACCAATGGTAGCAATGGTGAGCAGCGCTGTTTTGCTTGCAGCGAACAGTGGGAATAGAGCAGCGACTAAATAGACACCGGCAGCAACCATTGTTGCGGCGTGGATTAAGGCCGAAACAGGTGTCGGACCTTCCATCGCATCTGGAAGCCATGTGTGGAGCGGGAATTGGCCTGATTTTCCGACTGCTCCGATAAAAATTAAGATCGCTGTTAAAGTAATCATCGTTTGTGATACAGCACCGGCATCGATCGCCGCGAAAATGTCGCTGTATTCAAATGATTTCGTTTCCCAGAAGAGCAGGATCATGCCGATGAAGAGACCAACGTCCCCGATCCGGGTCATGATGAACGCCTTTTTGGCAGCGGCCTTTGCTTCTTCTTTGTAATAATAAAAACCGATTAATAGGAAGGAACCAACACCAACAAGCTCCCAGAAAATATAGGTTTGCAGCAGGTTTGGCGAAATAACCAGACCGAGCATGGCAAACGTAAATAATCCTAAATAGGCATAGAATACTGGGAACCGCTCATCTCCATGCATGTACCCTTTGGAGTAGGTATGTACTAAGAAACTGACGAGCGATACGATAAACAGCATCAATGCATTTAATTGATTCACTTCAAAGCCCGCTGTTAGATGCAGATCTCCTATCGTGAGCCAGTCAAACTTATGTTCGTAGGTTGGCTCTGAAAAGCGCTCAAATAACACCAAAATCGAATAGATAAGCGAGGCCAATGTGAAGAGAATCCCCACATATGCGCTCGCCTCCTTCAGTCGCTTACCGAATAGAAGAAGGATCAAAAACGATAATAGCGGGAAAAGCGGTATGAGCCATGCATTTTCCATCATTATCACTATCCCCTTTATTCGGGCGGTGACACGGCGGTGCCTGTCACAACCCGAATTTTGTCGATTATGGTGCCTGTCACCCTTAACCACTCTCACATAGGAGAAATGGTGTCAGGCACCCAAAGTTGTCTGTCTAGTTTTTCATTGTGTCAATTTCGTCGATGTTGACGGTTTTCTTGCTGCGGTAGAGCGATATTAGGATCGCGAGTCCGACAGCGGCTTCGGCTGCTGCCACACAGATGGCAAACAGGGCGAAGATTTGGCCTGTAATGGATGGATTTAATCCATATTTGCTAAAGGTCACCAGGTTAATATTGACGGCATTTAGCATCAATTCAATCGAAATCAACACGATAACCGTATTTTTTTTCGTTAATGCACCGTATAGTCCGATGCAGAATAAGATCAGTGCAAGCGCCAGGAAGGCTGAAGCGGGAATTGAACTCATTCCTTATCCGCCTCCTTCTTCTCGGTTTTTGCCAAAATAATCGCACCAACTAAGGCCGCTAAAAGTAAAACAGATGTTAATTCAAACGGAATAATATATTTCGAGTAAAGTGCTTCCCCAATTTGCATCGTATTGTTTTCATGAAGCTTCGTCGGCACTTGGTCGATATTGAAATTGTAAATCCCAATGTAGACAGCAAAGGCAAAGCCAAGAATCCCTAAAAACAAAAGCAGCTTTCTCCATTTACCCGTTTTTGGCTCACTTTCGTCATCATGCTTTGTTAACATGATACCAAACAGCATGATAATCGTGATGGCACCGGAATAAATCAAGATTTGTACAGCGGCCACGAATTCCGCGGAAAGCAGTACATAGATACCGGCAATGGCGACGAAAGTGAAGATAAGGGCAACGACCATATGAACGACTTTGTTTAGGTTCAATAGAAGCACGCCGCCGATAATCGCAACAAGTGCGAGTCCCATAAAAGCGAGGAATTCGCCTGAAAATGTCATGCTTTATTCACCTGCCGTATGTTTTCGTCGTTTTCATCTAACCATTCCAGGTTTTTAAATAACATGTCGCGGCTGTATTCAGCGAGCTCAAAGTTATTGGTCATGATAATCGCTTCAGTTGGGCAAACCTCCGTACATAAGTCACAAAGGATGCAAATCTCGAAGTTAATATCATATGTGTCGATAATTTTTCCCTTTTTCGTTGGATCCGGATGCTTCTTACCCGTCAATTGAATACAATCCGTCGGGCAGATCTGCGCACATTGATTACAAACAATACACTTCTCCGGATAAAACTTTTGAATCCCGCGGAAGCGGTCTGGCAGCGGAAGCGGCTCGTTTGGATAATCATACGTAACCTTCTCGCGTGATAATTGTTTAAGGGTATATTTCAAGCCTTTAAATACTCCAAGCACGTTTTTCACCCCTTTTACAGTCTAAAAATTGTTATTGGTGTAAGAAACCGTTTCGCGCACTTATACAGTGTAAATGCAGTTATAGGTGTCAGGCACCATCGATTAGAAAAATAATGATTTAAGTAAAGCGGTTAGGAAGATGTTTGCCAAGGCGATTGGCAATAATACTTTCCAACCAAATTCCATGAGTCTGTCGGCACGGAATCGTGGCAATGTGCTGCGAATCCAGAAGTAAACAAAGACAACCATACAAAACTTAAGGGCAAACCAGACTGCGCCCGGGATAAAGCTAAGGAACGCAAATGGCGCCAACCATCCACCAAGGAACACGACCGTAATCAATGTCGACATTCCGAAGACATACACATACTCGGAAAGCATGAAGAACGCCCAGCGGAATCCGGCATACTCAACGAAGTAACCGGCAACAAGTTCATTCTCCGACTCCGGCAAGTCAAATGGCGTCCGGTTTAATTCGGCAATCGATGCGATAAAAAAGACGATAAAGCCAATCGGCTGCAAGAGAATAAACCAACCATGCTTTTGCTGCATTACAATGTCATTTAAATTTAAGCTTCCAGAGAGTAAAATAACGCCAAGGACCGCCATGACCAATGGAATTTCATACGAAATCATCTGTGCCGCAGCCCGCATGCCTCCTAAGAGTGCATACTTATTATTCGATGCCCAGCCGCCCAATACCATCCCAAAGACGGTTAAACCGGAAACGGCAATATAATACAGTAACCCGACATTAATATCGGCAAATTGAAACTTATCGGTAAACGGCAATGTTGCCAGGACCAAAAATGATGGCGCAAACGCAATTACCGGCGCCAGAATAAATAATGGCCTGTCAGCTGCTTTCGGAATGATATCCTCTTTTAGTAACAGCTTCAAAACGTCAGCGACCGTTTGCAGCAACCCAAAGCGTCCACCCAGTTGGTTTGGACCGTGACGCAGCTGCATGTACCCCATTACTTTCCGTTCTGCTAAAATCCCGTAAGTAACGAAGCCTAATACGACTAAAAGCAAGACCGCACCGAGTAAAAAGAAGATCCCGAAATTGGCCCAGCCGGGACTTGAATGGAGCAAATCTTCCATCATTAGCCGTCCACCTCCCCAAGGACAATATCAATTGCCCCTAAAATAGCAATCAGATTTGCAATATTTTCGCCTACTAATAGTTTCGGGAGAATTTGCAGATTATAGAATGATGGTCTTCTAAACTTCAAGCGATACGGCTCTTTTTTTCCATCACTGGCAATATAGCAGCCAATTTCGCCGCGCGGCGATTCGATTCGGACAAAGGCTTCCCCTTTTGGCGCCTTGATGATTTTCGGCACCTTAGCAAGAATCTCACCTTCAGCCGGAAATTGTTCAACGGCCTGCTCAAGTATTCTGAGCGATTGTTCAATCTCGATAAGACGAAGATTATACCGTGCCAAACAGTCGCCATCCTCTAATGTCGGAACATCAAAATCAAAACGGTCGTAAATCGAATACGGCTCATCTTTGCGAAGATCCCATTTCACCCCGGTACAGCGCAAATTCGGGCCGCTGAGGGAATAGTGGATGGCCTCTTCTTTCGTATAGCGGCCAATTCCTTTTACCCTGTCTAAAAAGATTTCATTGCCGCTGACAAGCGAATGATAGCCGACAAGCTGCTCACGCATATAGGGGATAAAGTCTCTCAGCCTGTCAATCCAGCCTTCAGGCGCATCCCACTTCACACCGCCCACACGCATATAGTTGAACGTTAAACGTGCACCGGATAACTCGTTCAGCATATTGATAATCATCTCGCGGTCACGGAAGGCATAGATGAATGGGCTCGTCGCCCCAAGGTCAAGGATGTAGGTGCCCCAAGCAACAAGGTGGCTGGCGATACGCCCAAGCTCCATGGCAATCACACGCAGATATTCCGCACGTTCCGGCACTTGAGTCCCCATCATCGTTTCGACCGCATGACAAATCACATAGTTGTTGGTCATCGCTGACAGATAGTCCATCCGGTCGGTATAAGGAATAATCTGTGTATACTGCAGATTTTCTGCTAATTTTTCCGTTCCGCGGTGTAAGTAACCGATGACAGGCGTAGCTTCCGTAATGATTTCCCCATCAATTTTAATCACAAGCCGGAATACTCCGTGCGTACTAGGATGCTGAGGACCGACGTTAAGTAACATTTCTTCTGTTCTAATCATTGGTTATACCTCCACATCATACTGTTCATAATCTTTACGCAGTGGATGGCCAACCCAATCTTCCCCAAGCAGGATCCGATGTAAATTCGGATGTCCTTTAAACTTAATTCCAAGTAAATCAAATGCTTCACATTCAGGCCAGTTCGCTCCGGCCCAAATTGGCTGCAAGGACTCGATTGTTGGTTCATCGCGGTCAATCTTCACTTTTAACGCCACCGTTTGCCGGTTTTTGTATGAGTACAAGTGAACATAGACTTCCATATGTGTTTCGAAATCCGATCCATGCAGCTCAGATAGATAATCAAACCCAAGCAGCTCATTATATTTTAAAAATTGAGCCACTTTAAAATATGTATCATGCTTTGCCACAAGTGTCGGAACATCTTTGGATAGTTTATTAATATAAGAATCTTCTAAAACATCAGAACCTAAGTTTTCGGCAATCACCTTCACATACTTATCTAAGTACGGCTGATTTGGTGATGGTTTCGCTTCGGCTGCCGGGGTCGCTGCATCGCCAGCTTTTCCACCCGCTGCTGCCTTGGCTTTTGCTGCCGCCGCTGCTTTGGCTTTTGCCTTTGCCGCTGCGATGGCTTTCGCTTTCTCATCATCGCCACCTGCTGCTGACGCGTCTGATCCAGCTCCTGCACCGGCTGCTTTGGCTTTTGCCGCTGCTGCTGCTTTCGCCTTCGCTACCGCTACTGCCTTGGCTTTCGCTGCTGCCGCCGCTTTTGCCTTCGCATCGTCACCTGTTGCAGCATCTTCGACAGTGCCGCCCGCTTGTTCCGTTGCTTTACGTTTCGCCGCCGCCGCTGCTTTTGCCTTTGCTACCGCTGCTGCTTTTTTCTTCGCTAGATCATCGGCATCGTTTGCCGCTGGTGTTTCTGGTTCTACGGCCGGGGCCTCTTCACTCACTGGACCATTGCCTCCAGCCAGTTCCATCGCCTTCCGCTTGGCCGCCGCCGCTGCTTTTGCCTTTGCTACCGCTGCTGCCTTTTTCTTTGCTAGATCATCGGCATCGTTTGCCACTGGTGTTTCCTCTACTGGCGTTGCCGTTTCTACCGGCGGCGTTGATTCTGCCGCCAAGGCAGTCTCATCTGCGGACCCTTCCCGTTTCTTCTTCGCCAGTGCAGCTGCTTTCGCTTTTGCTGCCGCTGCTGCTTTTTTCTTCGCTAAATCAGCATCATCTGCTCCAACTGGGGCTTGCGATGTGGCTGCTGCCGGTGTTTCAGCCTTTTCCGATCCAACCTCTGGTTTCGGTGCTTCCGGTTTCGGCTCTGCAACCCCCGCTTCCTTCGCCTTTCGCTTTGCTAATGCCGCAGCTTTAGCCTTTTCAGCGGCTTCTCTCTTTAATTGATCGAGATCTTTTTCCCCGCTCATTTGTTAAATCACCTTCTTCCCAGTCTTCGCTTCATAACGAATTTTCCCTTTTAATTTATTAATCCCATAAATTAATGCGGCCGGGTTTGGCGGGCATCCAGGAATATATACATCCACAGGTACGATTTGATCGACACCCTTCACAACGGCATATGATTTGACATATGGGCCGCCGGCAGTTGCACAAGATCCCATCGCGATTACCCATTTTGGCTCTGGCATTTGATCATATAAACGGCGTAAGATCGGCGCCATCTTTTTCGTCACTGTTCCAGAAACAATCATACAATCCGATTGCCGTGGAGATGTCCGAAAAATTGTCCCTTGACGGTCAAGGTCATAGTTTGCTCCACCTGTTCCCATCATTTCAATCGCACAACAAGCCAGACCAAATGTCATTGGCCACAAGGAATTACTCCGTGCCCAACCCTTAATTTGCTCCAGCGTCGCGAAAAATACATTTCGTTCTAACTCTTTCATTTCCTGAGGCGATAAGTCTTCTAGTTTTAAGTCCATCGTAGCACCTTCTTTTTCCAAGCATACACTAAGCCGATTAATAGCATCACCACGAAAATTAACATTTCAACAAGCGCAAAAATGCCTAGTTTATCATAAGCGACTGCCCATGGATATAAAAACACCGTTTCTACATCAAAGATAACAAACATTAGGGCAAAAATATAATAGCGGACATTGAACTGTACACGGGAATCGTGAAATGGCTCAATACCGCTCTCATATGTGGTATACTTCGCTTCGCTCGGTTTAAACGGACGCAGAAGTTTCCCCAAATATAACGCCACCACTGGCAGCAGCACCCCGAGACATAGAAACACAAAAACGATCAGGTAATTATTCTGATATACATTTAGAAGATCCATGTCCATCCCCTCCAATGTTGTAAATTTTCATACTTGTGAATATTGTAACCGAATTCATTATAGCATTGTTACAAACCCCTGTCGACAAGCCATTTTAATCTAAATTGGAATTCCAACACCGCGGAAATTCTCTATTTTAAGTCTCTTGAGAGCTCGCTCTCAAAAGAGACTTAAAATGGAGAACTTTTTCAAGCCGCAGCGTCAGCGAAGGCGCTGGAACAGGATTTGTAAAAGCCCAAAATGCTCACGAAATTCGACAACAACCCCTATTTAATAACAAAAGCTAAACCATGTCAGTGAGGTTTGTCATTCATTCAAACCTCTTTTTTGAAAAAATAAAAGGCCTAAATACGGAATCAACCTCTGCCCACTAGTTTCCCCTACCATCATATGCATAATTGTCCATATCATGCCCTTTACAGCGAAACTAGCCCCTTCAGATCACGAAAGACTGACCCATCAAAACAACTGATATGCGTCGTTTCAGTTTCCTTCCAACCTACACTTTCTTATCAACGGCTTGAACACACCTGGCAACGAACACAAAAACCCCTCGGGGCCAGCACAAGAATTGTACGGCCACGAGGGGTCTTATTTTTTGTAATTTGGACTAAGAGAAATGTCCAGCTCCAAGCGCCGATAATCACGCGCTTTCCGCTTTTCTTTTTAAAATCTATGTTCCGATACGGCGAGGCGATTGATGGCGCGGCGCATTGCAAGCTCGGCACGTCTGAAATCGACATGCTCAAGCTTCTGCTCTTTCAAACGCTGCTCTGCACGTTCCTTCGCTCTTTGGGCACGTTCCACATCAATTTCAGATGCTTTCTCTGCCGATTGGGCCAAAATTGTCACTTGATCAGGACGAACTTCTAAAAACCCGCCGCTGACGGCAACAAATTCTGTATTGCCGCCCTTCTTCAGGCGGACAGCACCAATTTCAAGCGGAGCCACCATCGGAATGTGTCCAGGTAAAATTCCCAGCTCACCACTTTGAGCCTTCGTACTAACCATTTCCACATCTGATTCATACACCGGGCCATCGGGAGTAACAACACTGACTTTAATCGTCTTCATTTTTTACCCTCCCCGGCGCCCTTAGGCTTCTACGCCCATGCGTTTTGCGGCCTCGACAACCTCTTCAATACGTCCAACAAGGCGGAACGCATCTTCTGGAAGGTGATCATATTTACCATCAAGGAGTTCTTTGAACCCTTTAACCGTTTCTTTAACAGGTACATAGGAACCTGGCTGGCCAGTAAACTGCTCAGCCACGTGGAAGTTCTGTGACAAGAAGTTTTGGATACGACGCGCACGAAGCACGACTAACTTATCATCATCAGAAAGTTCATCCATACCAAGAATCGCAATGATATCCTGTAATTCACGATATTTTTGTAATGTTGATTGTACTTGACGTGCTACTTCATAGTGCTCTTCGCCAACGATATCAGGTGACAAGGCACGAGAAGTCGAAGCAAGCGGGTCAACCGCTGGGTAGATCCCCATCTCAGAAAGCTTACGCTCAAGGTTTGTTGTCGCATCTAAGTGAGCGAAAGTTGTTGCCGGAGCCGGGTCTGTATAGTCATCGGCTGGTACGTAAATCGCTTGGATAGATGTTACAGAACCTTTATTCGTAGATGTAATCCGCTCTTCTAATTTACCCATTTCAGTAGCAAGTGTCGGCTGGTAACCTACCGCAGAAGGCATACGGCCTAGTAGGGCAGAAACCTCAGAACCTGCTTGTGTGAAACGGAAGATATTATCAATGAACAATAACACGTCTTGGCCTTGCTCATCACGGAAATATTCAGCCATTGTTAAACCAGTCAGTGCAACACGCATACGCGCACCTGGCGGCTCGTTCATTTGTCCGAATACCATCGCCGTTTGCTTGATAACGCCGGAATCCGTCATTTCGTGGTAAAGGTCGTTTCCTTCACGAGTACGCTCACCAACACCCGCGAAAACGGAGATACCGCTGTGCTCTTGGGCGATGTTATTGATTAATTCTTGGATTAAAACTGTTTTACCTACACCGGCACCACCGAAGAGGCCGATTTTTCCACCTTTAATATAAGGGGCAAGAAGGTCAACTACTTTAATACCTGTTTCAAGAATTTCTACCTCAGTGGATAGTTGTTCAAATGTTGGTGCTTCGCGGTGAATGGAATCACGGCGGGCACTTACAGGCACATCATCTTTCAAGTCAATGGCTTCACCTAATACGTTAAATACACGGCCAAGTGTTACGTCACCAACCGGTACCGAAATCGGCGCACCAGTATCTTCTACTTCTATACCGCGGGTTAACCCGTCAGTAGAAGACATTGCGATCGTACGAACTGTATCATCACCTAAATGAAGGGCTACTTCAAGGGTTAAGTTGATCTCAACTTCTGATCCAGTACGCGCTTTAGTTACTATTTTCAATGCGTTATAGATCTCAGGCAGTTGACCGTTATCAAACTTCACGTCAACAACCGGACCCATAATCTGAAGAACGCGTCCTTTGTTCATCATGTTCCCTCCTTACTTACTCTTTGTTCCTATTCTAACGCTGCGGCGCCGCCGACGATTTCTGTGATTTCTTGAGTAATCGCTGCTTGACGTGCGCGGTTGAAGACTAATGTATAGTGATTAATTAATTCTTTTGCGTTATCCGTTGCGTTTCTCATTGCTGTCATCCGGGCAGCATGCTCACTCGCTTTACTGTCGAGCAGTGCTCCGTAAATTAAGCTCTCTGCATATTGCGGCAGGAGAACTTCCAAAATTTCTTCTGCCGATGGCTCAAACTCATAGGAAATGAGCTTATGAGAAGTGGATAAATCCGATAATGGAAGCAGCTTTTTCTCGGTAACTTCCTGTGAAATCGCACTTTGATAATGATTGTAAAAGACATATAATTCATCGAATGTGCCGTCTGCAAACATCCCAACTGTACTGCGGGTAACATCCTGAATGTCCGCAAAGTTTGGCTGCGCCGGAAGTCCGGTCATCTCAAGAGCCACGTTCATGCCCCGTTTCGAAAAATAATCACGAGCCATGCGTCCAAGTGCAATAATAGCAAACTCATCATTCGATTTATGACGACTATTGATTGTTTGATGGACTTTACGAATAACGTTACTGTTGAACGCACCCGCAAGTCCTGAGTCAGATGTCATCACAATATAACCCGTCTTTTTCACTGGACGGGATGTAAGCATTGGATGAATCGCTCCACCTGCGCCGATGGCAATCGATGCCGTTACCTCTTGGATTTTTTCCATGTAGGGTACAAATGCTTTTGCATTCAACACGGCACGGTTCCATTTAGCTGCGGAGGTCATTTCCATTGCTTTTGTGATTTGACTCGTTTTTTTCGTTGAAGTAATACGATTTTTTATCTCGCGTAATGATGCCATAGGTTCTCACCACCCTCATTCAAAGAATGTTCTTTGAGGGCTCTGCCCCCACAACCTATACTCAATAATCATTGAATGTTGGAGGTGGGGTCAGACCCCTTTAGTTAATGTCAGACCCTATTATTCGCTAACTGCAAACGTCTTTTTGAAGTCGTTGATTGCAGAAGCCATATCCTCATCAGAAGGAAGATCCTTCGTTTTTGTAATATGGTCTAACAACTCTTTGCGGTTGTGGTCTAACCAATTATGGAAATCTGATTCAAAACGTCGGATATCCTGTAATGGAATATCATCAAGGAATCCGCGTGTTAATGCGTAAAGGATTACTACTTGCTTTTCAACAGTAAGCGGTTTGTGAAGATCTTGTTTTAACACTTCAACCGTACGGGCACCACGGGCAAGTTTTGCCTGTGTCGCCTTGTCAAGGTCAGAACCGAACTGTGAGAATGCCTCTAATTCACGGTAGGATGCAAGGTCAAGTCTTAGTGTACCAGCAACTTTTTTCATTGCTTTGATTTGCGCCGAACCACCTACACGGGATACGGAAAGACCTGCGTTGATCGCCGGACGTACACCTGAGAAGAAGAGGTCAGATTGTAAGAAAATTTGTCCATCTGTGATGGAGATAACGTTTGTTGGAATATAAGCGGAAACGTCACCCGCCTGTGTTTCAATAAATGGTAATGCTGTAATGGAACCAGCACCAAGCGTATCATTAATTTTACATGCACGTTCTAGCAAACGGCTGTGTAAGTAGAAAACATCCCCTGGATATGCTTCACGACCTGGAGGACGACGAAGTAATAAGGAAAGTTCACGGTATGCGGCCGCTTGTTTTGATAAATCATCATATACAATTAGTACATGTTTGCCATTGTACATAAATTCCTCAGCCATCGAAACGCCCGTATATGGTGCTAAGAATAGCAATGGAGCTGGTTGTGATGCCGAAGCTGTAACAACGATCGTATAGTCTAATGCGCCATATTTACGAAGAGATTCAACTGCAGCACGTACTGTTGATTCCTTCTGACCAATAGCTACATAGATACAGATCATGTCTTGACCTTTTTGGTTCAAAATCGTGTCAATCGCAACAGAGGTTTTACCCGTTTGACGGTCACCGATGATTAACTCACGTTGTCCGCGGCCGATTGGCACCAATGCATCAATCGCTTTAATACCTGTTTGTAATGGTTCATGAACGGATTTACGAGCCATTACCCCAGGTGCAATGGCTTCAACTGGGCGTGTTTTCGTTGTGTTGATTGGTCCCATGCCATCAACTGGCTGTCCCAATGAGTTCACGACGCGTCCGATTAATTCTTCACCAACAGGAACCTCCATGATGCGGCCTGTACGGCGAACCTCATCGCCTTCACGAATTTCAGTGAAAGGTCCAAGGATGATAATACCAACGTTATTTTCTTCAAGGTTTTGTGCCATACCCATAACGCCGTTTGCAAATTCAACAAGTTCACCAGCCATGACATTGTCGAGGCCATGAACACGAGCGATACCGTCACCTACGGAGATAACTGTACCGACATCAGTTACTTGAATTTCTGCCTGATAGTTTTCAATTTGCTTTTTAATCAGGGCACTGATTTCTTCAGCTTTGATGCTCATGAGTTTCACCCCTATTCTACAATACTTTACATTTAATGTTCGCAACAAGCGGCTTCCATAATTGTCCAGCTCCATACGTCGCTAAACGGTCTCTTCCGCTTTTCTTTTAGCTTAACAATTTACGTTCTAAACGATCGAGCTTGCCGCGCAAGCTGCCGTCATATATACGGTTTCCAATACGGAGCTTAACGCCTCCGAGCAAATTGGAATCAACGATATTTTCAATTTTTAGCGACTTCTTACCAATTTTCGCTGCAAATACAGTCGAGATGGCAGCGCGCTCCGCCTCTGTTAAGGCACGTGTGCTCGTAACTTCAGCTTCTGCAATCCCCGTTTCTTCATTTGCCAGCTCTATAAATTCATTCGCCACGTTGACGATTTCGTCTTGGCGGTGACGTTCAATTAAGATCAACAGTGTATTGCGTACATATACATTAAAGGTCCCAAAAGCCTGCGTTAGCATCTCTTTTTTCTTCTCAATGGAAAGCTTTGAAGATTTTAAAACAGCCATTAACTCTGGGTTGTATTGTACAACTTCCTTCACCACACGAAGTTCTTCCTCTATTACTTCAAGAAGCTGTTGTTCTTTCGCAATTTGCAGAAGAGACAGCGCGTAGCGTTTTGCTACCATAGAGCTACTCATCGGCCTTCTCCTGCCTCTTGAATATAGTCATTAATGAGTTTTTCTTGATCCGCTGCACTTAGTTCTTTCTCAATTACTTTAGAGGCAATTAAGACAGAAAGCTGGGCAACTTGTTCGCGAATAGCGGTAACCGCTTTTTCTTTTTGCTGCTCGATTTCAAGCTTGGCTGATTCTTTAATGCGCTCAGCTTCACTGCGTGCCGTCATAATGATTTCCTCGCGCTGCAAGTCACCTTGCTTCTTCGCTGATTCAATCAATCCTTGTGCATCGGTACGAGCCTCTTTTAATAGAGTACGTTGTTCTTCTAATAGTTTTTTCGCTTCTTGACGGCTATTTTCTGCTGCCGTAATTTCATTAGCCACATGTGCTTCACGTTCTTTCATAATGCCCATTAACGGACCCCATGCGAACTTCTTCAGCAAGGCCATCAAGATGATAAACATGATTAATTGGAATATGATATCACCAGTATTAATAAACTGATGTTCAGTTGCTGTGCCTAATACAAGACTGCTTGTTAACACCTCAGGTTCACTCCCTTCAAGAGTCATTCAAAACAGATATATCAATGGTGCCTGACACCCTTTTTACTATTGTTACAGCATAAATAGACATAAACGAATGGCGAAGGTTCTCATGAAATGATCTTCGCCATTTTTTGACCGTCTATTGGTTACTCTTACTATTATTTACCTTGAACCATGAACGCGATAACAACCGCGATGATAGGAATCGCCTCAACTAACGCAACCCCGATGAACATTGTAGTTTGAAGCATACCACGAGCTTCTGGTTGACGAGCGATTCCTTCAACTGTACGAGATACGATAAGACCGTTACCGATACCAGCACCTAGTGCTGCTAAACCGATTGCAATTGCTGCTGCTAAAAGACCCATTTGTAATTTTCCTCCTTGGAATGTATAAAAGTTTTTATTTTTTGTTCAAAAATTTGAACGGTTATTATATTAATGGTCGCTGCTCACTTTGTGAGACAAATAAACCATCGTTAACATAGTGAAGATAAAAGCCTGGATGGCACCGACAAAGACTGAGAAGCCCTGCCATGCGAGCATCGGTACAGCTGCGGCAAGCCAACCAAAGTTTCCTGATTGTGCTAACCCTCCTGCGAGTAATCCTAACAGAATTTCACCCGCATAGATATTCCCGTAAAGACGCAGACCAAGAGTAAGCGTGTTAGCAAACTCTTCAATTACTTTAATTGGGAACATAAACCAAAATGGTTTAAAGAATTCCTTCCCGTAAGTAGACATTCCTCGCATTTTTACACCGTAAAAATGTGATAAACCTACAACTAATACGGCAAGTGTTAATGTGACAGCCGGATCGGCTGTTGGCGATTTCCACCAAAGTTCACCGTTAATGGAGACTGAGAATGGCAATCCTAGCATATTCGCTACAAAAACATACATGATCATGGTAATTCCAAGAACATGGAATCGTCCGCCGTCTTTCCAATCCATTGTGCTATTAATGATATTTTTAACGAAATCCATGACCCATTCCATAAAGTTCTGCACGCCTGTCGGCTTCATTGCGAGCTTTCGGGTGGACAGGACTGCAATTAAAAAGACAACAACAGAGGCAACGGTTATCATCAAAACGTTTCCCATGTTAAAATAGAGCCCCATAAATTTTACCATATGAGCACTGTGTTCCAACAATATTCACCTCGCTTCCGCGCTAGTTATGTATTTGCAAAGATCGTATAAAAAAATCTATCATAATGACAATATAGGATGTCATTAACCCTATAACCACACTAATGAGGTGAAGATGCTCTGGAAACCTCATTGCAACAATCACAGCCAAGGCTGCACTTGCAAACCGTGAAAAAGATCCGAGTGACCGTACCTTTTTCCCTTGTGTCACCGCATTACCAAACTGATTCATCTTGCGGACCATTAACCACAAATTAAAAAGGCTCAAACTTGTCCCAACAACCAATCCCAGAAAGATAGATTGATAAGACGTGAACCCCCAGCCGAGTACATAAATAGATAATAAAGTAAACATCCATTTTCGCTGTCTTGAAAACATTAATTGAAGTTCCGGCATGGTTGGCTAATCTCCTGAAAAGAAATGACGGATCGAAGTGAACATGGAACAAATACCTGCCGTTAACCCCAAGAACAATCCGATTATTAAGAAAATTGGTTCTGTACTCCGTAACGGACTTCAGGTATTTTGAAATAGATAGACGCATTATTTATCTAAATAATTCTATATGAAAATAATGAAAACCCTATCATTCATACCCTTTGTTAGCATACAATAGGCACCTGTCAATGTCAATGAATTTACGTGAATTAATCCACATACAATTCCCCGTAATTTCTTCCATTTTGGATTTTTTATTTACACTTTCATTGTAGTGTAAATTTTGAACGTTTTTGGTCCATTTTGTGTCCATTTTGTGAACTTTGTTAGATATTTCCCAAAATTGGGGCGAGGTGGGGCTCGGATTGGCCCCTACTCACCCTTTTCATTAATGACAATCATCCTTTCGATAAAATCCTCCTTCCCTTCCTTTTTCGCAAAGATTTTAACTAGATAGGTGCCAGCAGCCGGCAGCATTTCGGTGGTAAGATTCCGGTGAATCTGACCCTTTTTCACATTTGTTATTGTATCTAAGAATCCAACGAATCGATAATCCTCCGGGTTAAACAAAGCAATCCCAAACTCCTCCGCCCCTCCAGGCAAATACACTTCATAGCGGTACTCCCCTGGTCTGTCCCCTTCCGCGAAACCAAACCCCATCACCCTCGGATATCCCGGCTCCTCTAACACATACAAATACGGAATCTGAATCGTCTTTGCCCCCGCCTGCAACTGCAAGAAGCCATCGTGGATCTTCCCTTTAAATACGCTTTGATCCACCATTAACTCCACCGCAACCTCCCTAGACTGCCCTGGCTCTAAGGTAAACGACAGCGGAAACCGCCATGCCAGCCCCTCCACTTTTTTCGGAATCACAAAGGCATACCGTTGCACGTTTTTACTTGTATTTTCAACACGCAAACGAGCATTATGGCTATCATTCTCCCCGGCAAACTTTCCAAAGCGGATACTGCCCGGGGTCACGAGCGATGCTGCCTTGATCGCTTCATCCACCTGAATTCTGCCGGCTCCCTGTTCGTAGGTGCGGTAATAGGGAGATTCAGTCGCAGCCCTGTCCATGTTCACTGATTCCCCCTGCCTCGCCAGCGGTTTCGCCGTATTCATCAACGCTGCCTTAATTTGCGCCGGCGACCAATCCGGATGAGCCTGCTTGATTAACGCGCATGCCCCCGCCACATGCGGCGCCGCCATGCTTGTCCCTTGCAGACTCAAATATCCCCCCGGAATGGTTGAATTTATCGCCACCCCCGGTGCCACAATGTCCGGCTTGATTTCCCACGTTCCCGTCACCGGCCCCCTCGAACTAAAATCCGCGAGCCTGTCCCGCTCTTCATTCACCAAGACTCGCACCGTCACACTTCGCTTTTTCAATTCTTTTTGTAAAATAACTCCGTCACTCCTCGAGAGGGAGCCAACCGGGAGGGTCAGCTGAGTATCGAGATTCCCCATGAAGTTGCCGCTCATATTGTTGTAAATCAGAACCGCTTTAGCACCCGCTTCAAGAGCATTGTTTGCTTTTTCAGTAAAAGTAAGTGTTCCTCTTTTAAGTAAGGCTATTTTCCCTTGCACATTCTTTAACTCACTTTTTCTGCCAATTCCCCCATCGACCACCTCTAATGAGCGATCCAGCGTCCATTTGCCCGAGCCTTCCATCGGCTGGAGGCGCACTCTTTCCTGCCTTCCTTCTATTATTAGGGATGGAATCTCCATCGTTGGGGTCGAGGCTCCGACCGAGATAGCCTTCGACGCTGTTCCCGGCGAGCCGACACTCCAAATATCCGGTCCGGAATTTCCGTTTGCGGCCACCGCGACAATCCCTTTATCCACGGCACGATTGAGCGCCAGGCTGATAGGCAGGTCCGGACCGTTGATATCATTTCCAAGCGAGAGATTGACGATATCGACTTTGTCCTTGATCGCCTGCTCAATCGCTGCAATCACCTGCTCCGTTGTCCCCCCGCCGCCCGGACCGAGGGCACGGTAAGCCACAATTTTCGCTTCTGGGGCCACGCCCTTTATTTTTCCATTTGCTGCAATGATTCCGGCCACATGGGTCCCGTGAATGGTCGCTTTTCCTTGCGCGAGCGTTTCCATCGGGTCGCGATCATTGTCGACAAGGTCGTGTCCGCCTGCATAATTCCGCTTGAGGTCCGGGTGGGTATAATCGACGCCGGTGTCAATGACTCCAACAGTTATTCCCTTTCCGGTGAGCCGTTCATCTTTCTGATCAAAATAACTGCGCACATCGTCGCCGCCAATTATTTTCACACTTTCCTCTGTTTGGGCCTGGTATTGGGTAACAGGGGACACATTTAGGATATTTTTTTGCTGTGAAATTTTTGCAATAGCCGTACGGCTGCCTTCAATTGAAAAGCCGTCAATCGCTTCCCGAAAAACACGGCGCAGTTTCACCTCTTTATACGGACGGAGGAACTGTTTGATTTCCGGCTCGGATTTGGGCTGTTCCAGAAGAACTATCGCAATGGTATCTTGATTTGGTTTCGGAATGGGCGGATGAATGAGTATTTCGGAAGTTTGAATCGTGAGAAGGATCGCTAGCAGCCATTTCATTGGATGAATTCCCCTTTTTTCATAGCGTTTTCTTTGAAGGGGGAAAGTATACAAGTTTTTAAGAGGAGCCGAGTTGTCGTTCGTTCTGCTCCCACCAACTAAAAAAAGCCGAGCGGCATCCGCTCGACTTTTTCCAACCACTTACTTCGTTCCAAACAACCGGTCACCGGCATCGCCTAGGCCAGGCACGATGTAGCCATGATCGTTTAATTTTTCATCCAAAGCAGCGATATAAATATCGACGTCCGGATGTTCAGTCTTCACTGCTTCCACGCCTTCTGGTGCGGCAATCAGGCACATGAATTTGATATGTTTGGCGCCGCGCTTTTTCAAGGCATGGATGGCGTCAATTGCGGAACCGCCTGTTGCCAGCATTGGGTCAACAACGATGAAATCGCGCTCCTCGACATCACTTGGAAGCTTCACATAGTATTCCACCGGCTTTAATGTTTCCGGATCGCGATATAAGCCGACATGGCCTACCTTTGCTGCCGGAATACATTTCAACATCCCGTCAACCATACCAATTCCTGCCCGTAAAATCGGCACCAGGCCTAATTTTTTCCCAGAAAGAACTTTTGATTTTGTCTTGCACACCGGTGTTTCAATCTCGATATCTTCAAGTGGCATATCCCTTGTGATTTCAAACGCCATCAATGTTGCCACTTCGTCGACGAGCTCGCGGAACTCCTTTGTTCCTGTATTTATATCACGTATGTAAGTCAGCTTGTGTTGGATAAGTGGATGGTCGAAGACGTATACCTTTGCCACAATAATCGCCCCTTTTTTTAAAAGTAATCATGCATTCGTCTCATTTTACAGAAAAAATGGCTGTTGAGCAAATCAAAAGCGAAAAGTGGAAGGCGTCCGTTTATCGGCGTATGGCCTGGAGGACTTCGACTGAGATAAAGGAAACACGGGGAACGAAGTGATCCGATGTTGACTTATCGTAGGGAGAAGAGCGAAGTACACTAGCCGATGACGCCTGGAGCTGGACAATTCCCAAAGTCAAAATTATTTTTCCTTTTAAAAAATCGACCTTCCTTAATGGGAGGTCGATTTGCTGGAAATTAGTATTCTGGATAAAGGGTAAATTTATTGGTTAATGCTTCTACACGTTCACGTGCCTCTTCAAGCTTCGCTTCGTCTTCATGATTTTTCAAGGTGAAAGCGATGATGGCGGCGATCTCGTCCATTTCTTCTAAACCAAAGCCACGGCTCGTAACTGCTGCCGTTCCAATGCGGATACCACTTGTAACAAACGGGCTTAGTGTTTCGTAAGGAATCGTATTTTTATTCACCGTAATGCCGACTTCATCAAGTACCTTTTCAGCTACTTTCCCTGTTAGGTCAAGTGCCGTTACATCTACTAGCAATAAGTGATTGTCTGTCCCGCCCGAAACAAGCTTTAAGTCTTCTTTTTGCAGGCTTTCCGCTAAACGCTTGGCGTTGTCGATGATGTGACCGGCATATTCTTTAAAGCTCGGCTGTAAGGCTTCACCAAACGCAACGGCTTTCGCTGCAATCACGTGCATAAGCGGGCCGCCTTGAATGCCAGGGAAGATCGATTTATCAATTTTCTTGCCAAATTCCTCTTTGCAGAGGATCATCCCGCCGCGAGGGCCTCGTAAGGTTTTATGGGTAGTTGTCGTAACAAAATCAGCGTATTGCACTGGGTTTTGGTGCAAGCCTGCAGCCACAAGTCCGGCGATGTGGGCCATATCCACCATTAAGTAGGCACCCACTTCATCTGCGATTTCGCGGAATTTAGCAAAGTCGATTTCACGCGGGTATGCACTGGCACCGGCCACAATTAGCTTTGGCTTGTGTGTCTGCGCTTTTTCACGAACATCATCATAATTGATGCGGTGCGTTGTTTCATCGACACCATATTCAACGAAGTTATATTGAATACCGCTGAAGTTGACTGGGCTGCCGTGTGTTAAGTGGCCGCCATGGGAAAGGTTCATCCCGAGAACGGTATCACCTTGCTCAAGAATTGTGAAATAGACGGCCATGTTGGCTTGTGCCCCGGAATGTGGCTGCACGTTCACATATTCTGCACCGAAAATTTCCTTTGCGCGGTCGCGGGCGAGATCCTCAACGACATCGACATATTCACAGCCGCCATAGTAACGACGTCCCGGATAGCCTTCTGCATACTTATTGGTTAAAACAGACCCCTGTGCTTCCATGACCGCTTCACTCACAAAGTTTTCTGAGGCAATTAGTTCGATTTTTGAGCGCTGACGTCCTAATTCCTTCTGAATTGCTTGAAAAACCTGCTCGTCCGCTTGAGACAAATGCTTCATCCTTAAATCCCCCTCATATGTATGAAAATCACAAACAATTAGAAAATTCCCTCTATATCATACCACGTTTTTCCCCGAAGTGAAGGAAAAAGAATGGTGCCTGACACCATTACTAATCCAACAGTAGTAGAAATGGTGCCTGTCACCCTTTCTACTACGTACAGCTTAGATTGTCTGGTTCTTTTTCATAGACGGCTCTGGCGCCGCCGATTAATTTTGGACGGACTTTTGCTAAGGTGACGTAGGCTTGGCCGACAGTTTTTTGTTTGACGCGAATCGGTACGGCGACGTGTTTCAGGTGCATGCCGATTAACGTGTGGCCAATGTCGATCCCGGCGTCCGCCTTTACGAATTCCACCACGACGGCATCCTCCATATTCGCAAAAGCATGTGTGGCCATCGCCCCGCCTGCTTTTCGGACAGGAACGACCGATACCTCGTCGAAACCATGTCCCAAGGCAACGGAGCGTTCGACGACCAACGCCCGGTTTAAATGTTCGCAGCATTGGAAGGCCAACTGAATACCGGTTGACGCTTGAAGCTTTTGCATCTGCCGAAAGATCATCTCCGCCACTTCAAGGGTACCGGACGTGCCGATTCGCTCGCCAACAACTTCACTTGTACTGCAGCCGACGACTAGCAATTGCCCAGGCTTCAATTCGGCTGCCTCTTTGAAGTCCGCTAAAATTGCCTCAAGCTCTTTTTCCCAATCTTGAATCATAAGCTTAGCCCTTCTTTCAATACAGATATCAGAGATGCTTATTTTCGTATTCCGTAATTTTCCCGACACGATCTGCATGACGGCCGCCTTCGAATTCCTCAGTCAACCAAATTTCTACGATGTCACGGGCGAGTCCCGGGCCAATGACGCGCTCACCCATAGCCAGCATATTCGAATCGTTATGGGCACGCGTTGCTTTCGCGCTAAATGTATCGTGGACAAGGGCACAGCGGATCCCTTTTACTTTGTTGGCAGAAATACTCATGCCGATGCCCGTTCCACAAATCAAAATCCCACGGTCGAACTCGCCGCTCGCCACCTTTTCAGCAACAGGCAGCGCATAATCCGGATAATCGACCGATGTTTCACATTCACAACCGAAATCGACATATTCAATCTTTAATTCATCTAATAAATTGGCGATTTCCTTACGAATATGAATCCCGCCATGGTCTGATGCTAGGGCTACTTTCATGTAAAATCCTCCTATTCCTATTTCCATAATTCTGCTTTCATTTTGACACACTGTGAAAAAAAGATAAAGGGAAATATCCAAGCAAAAAAAATAGCTCCCCATATCAAGAGAGCATCCATTTCAACTACGGTTTTAGTTTTTCAATCGCCTTATTAATTAATTCATTTAATTCACGAAAAGTGGTTTCATACATTCCCAGATTTCCGCCGTACGGATCGACAACATCATGATTAAATGGTTCGCCGCTGTATTCCTTTAAGGTAAACACTTTGACGTGAGCGTCGGGGAATTGCTGCTGTATCGCAAACTTGTGGGACGTGGTCATCGTTAAAATCAGGTCAGCCCATTCCACTTCGGTACCCGTTAACAAATTGGAGCGATGATTGTGCGAAATCCTGTTGTCATCGAGCACCCTCTGTGCATGTGGTGATGCCTCACTTCCGCTTGCGGCATAGATCCCTGCTGACTTTACTTCTACGCCATCGAGGTGTTTATTTTTCAAAATGGCCTCTGCCATCGGACTCCGACAGGTATTTCCCGTGCAAACAAACAAAATGTGCTGCAATATGTTAACCCCCTTTCGTTCTATTATGCCAGATAGATTAGATCCGAACACAGCTAATCCTTGCCTATGTACATTCTACCCCAGCCTATTCACCGAGGAACCCAGGGGCACCTTCAAACATTCCACTATATTTCCATTTTATCATATTTCATTATCGGTGGCCCTATTTGGAGATTCCGGTTGCCTTTTACCCTATTAAGGCGAGCAGCTTTATCCCAAACGCCAGTAAAATGGTGCCGCCAAGTGCCTCACTATACCTCCCAAGCCAGCCTTGTACCTTTCTTCCAAGCAGCAGCCCGGCCCATGTTTGCACGGTTGCCATTATACCAAAGCATAAAATCACCATAATGGTTTTTGCCCCGTATATCCCTAATGTCAGTCCAACGGAAAAACTGTCAAGACTCACACTCAAGGCAAATAATAGTAGGCCAAAGCCAACTGGCGAAATAACCTTTTCCTCTCCCTTTTTCATAGTAGACCAAATCATTTGCACGCCGAGTACAATCAAGAGCAAACCGCCAATCACCGTGGCAAAGACCCCAAACTGCTCTGATAAAAATTTGCCTGCTATTAAGCCTACAAGCGGCATCCATACGTGGAAAAGGCCAATTGTAAGGCCGATATTGAAAATTTTCCTTAAACGCAGCTCGTACATCCCCATGCCGAGCCCGACCGAGAAGGCATCCATCCCCAGCGCAAATGCCATTATTACTAGTGTAACCACTTCACCAACCACTTCAGACATCAACCCCGCCCCCTTGGACTAACTAACCTAAGCATATGCACGTCCAATCTGATTTAGAAGTCACATAGGCGAAACGGAATACCATGAAAAATCGCGCCTTCTACGGTTAATCACCTTAGTATGGTAGAGAAAGTAAAAATGGTGCCTGTCACCGTTAATCATTTATCTACAGTAGATAGCTGAAAAAGGGTGTCAGGCACCATTGTTATTGTGTTATGAGTTTGTTTCCTGCCGCTTTTTGCAGGCGGTTCATGATGGCGGATCCGACGCCGGTTTCGGGGAACATTTCGCTGAAGATGACATCGACGTTTTCCTGATTAAATCTTCGTAACGTGTCGTAAAGGGCGGCGGCAACTGTCTCAAGCTCCGCGCGACGACCGCACGCCAGCACAAGATCGGCCTTATACCCGGACACATTCTCTTCCGTCGTCAGCACCCCGACTTTGAGTCCTTCCGCCCGCTTTTCTTCTATTAAACCTTGGAGATACTCCACACTCCCTGACACCATAAAGAGCGGAGCATTTGGTGCATAATGGCGGTATTTCATACCCGGGGCTTTTGGTCGGGCATTTTCGTCCGTTAACGCAGCATCCACACTAACTTCTCCGACCACAGCCTCTAGCTGTTCTTTTGTCACGCCGCCAGGTCTTAAGATGACCGGAATCGCTCCCGTGCAATCCACAACGGTTGATTCCACACCAACCCCTGTTGCGCCCCCGTCAACCACCCCAGCAATTTTGCCCTCCAAATCGTCCAGCACATGAGCGGCTGTCGTAGGGCTGGGTTTCCCCGAACTATTCGCACTAGGCGCCGCAATCGGCAATCCACAGGTTTTCAACAGCGCCAGTGCCACCGGATGATCTGGCATCCGCACCGCCACCGTTGCAAGTCCTGCTGTCGCCTTTTCCGACAGGACGCCTTCCTTCCTTTTAAAAATAATCGTCAGCGGACCCGGCCAAAATGCGTCCATTAATATTTCAGCCACCACAGGAATGTCAGTGACAAATCTAGTAAGCTGCTTCCGTTCTGCAATGTGAATAATTAACGGATTATCCCCAGGACGTCCCTTTGCCGCAAAAATCTTCGCCACCGCCACGTCACTTTCAGCATTGCCGCCAAGACCGTAAACCGTCTCTGTCGGCAATGCGACCACATCATTTTTTCGTAATACGTCCGCTGCATCCACAACTTGTGGATTACTTTCAAGATTATCCACATACTTATCCACTTTCCACACTCTTGTGTTCATAGTTATCCACCTTTATCCTACATGAATCTTTTATCGAAATTTGGCGAATTTAGACTGAAAGACCCATACTTTTTCACTGAGTACGTTTGAAAGTATAAAAGAAGGTGGGGATAAAAACAAGTTTTATCCACAAATTGTGCATAAGATCAGTGAAAAAGTGGATAACTTTGTGGATATACCCACAACTAGAGGGAAAATTTTAAAAATAACGAGTTATCCACATTAAAAACGTGTCGAATATGCTCTGAGTGGTAAAAGTCCGCGGGTAATTCCTCCTGCTCCCGGTCCAACTGCTGGAAGCCCATCAATTCGAAGAACGGTAGTGCCACACTTTTATTGGTGGCTAAATATAAACGTTTCATCCCTTTTTCTTTTGCCAATTGCACCATTTGATCAAACAGCAAGAAGATCTCCTTATCAGCCTGTCCAGGAGAAACGACTAGGGAACGCAAGAGCCCATTTTCCGCAAATGCCTCCATGCCAAGCGACCCCCTTAATGTACCGTCTTCATTCTCTAGCAGCAGAAAATAGTCAACCGTTTCATCATTTAGTCCATCTGTCCCAAGGTTTGCCCGTGATAGAAACTCTCGTAAACTGCCCAAATCCTGTTTATTCGCCTTGCGAATCATTGCCTGCATCCCATCCACCTCTTTTTAAGATTCTACTCTATTACTATGAAAAACTAGAAAAAATAGAACAGGGTGATCCAGGAATCTAGTAAAATTTTTTCAAAAAGAAAAACGCTAGGGCGCTGGAGCTGGACATTTCTCAAAGTTGAAATTTATACTTTCTTATCTGTAAAGAAAAACCAGCCCCCCAAAAAGGAACTGGTTGTTAATTAAACATTTTCTCCCACATCTCAGCCACAAAAAATTTCACCTTCACCGGCTCTTCATCTTCGGCCGTATACACGGGAGCCGTCTTTTTTGTATGCTTTTTCGACTTTTTCACTTCCTTGTCTTTCCTTACTGCTTTCTGCTTGTCATTGTCCAAGCTGTTATCAACCTCTACCACCTTTTTATTAGGAGTAGACGCCACTTCCTTTTCTTCCCCCTTCTCCTGCTCCATATCTTCTTTCACAGGCTCCATTTCCTTCTTCTCTGGTTTTACGCTCTCATTAACAGGAACTACAACCTTTTCCTTTTCCTTTACCTTTTGCTCAGGGGCTGCCTGCTCACTTACCGTCTCCGCCTTCGCCACCTGCTTTTCCTCTTCAAACCCGTCACTTACCGCCACTCCATTTGAAAAGTCAAGAAAGCATAATGGCGGATAAAGAACGCACCACCAGTTCGCGCCTTCCCCGCTCCCCAATGTAATCAAAATCGCTTGATACTCGCCTGCCGGATATAAAAACTGGCCATATAATTTTGTTGGAAACTGTACTTTACCGAACTCAACCTTCACCGATTGATCCGAGCCCTGTTCGTGCACGACTTTTTCCGCAATGGCCTGAATCTCAGGAAGTCTCGAGGTCATGAGCTTTTTCGCTTCCTGCATCGAGGTTAAATCCTGCACCCAAAGGGTAATTTGCGCATTCACCGCATCACGCACTTTCCGTTTAATCGCTTGATCTTTTTCAAAGTCACTATTTGCCAGAATCCTCAAGCGAATCGCTTCCCCCGGAATCACGATCGACTCCTTCGCCGCCGCTTCCGTCTTCGGCATATATAAACTCAACATTGTTCCCAATGATAAAACCACTAAATATCCCCAAACTATCAATTTGCTTCTCATGCTCCAGCACCGTCCCTTCGCTATCAACATTGTGGACAAAATGCCAGAATCCTAAACTAGTAAATTTTAATATTTTTGCAAAAAGCGGCACTACTACAAAAAAGCCTCGGGATTCTTACACCCCGAAGCCAATCTCCGCAAACACCATGCGATCCTTGCCATTAATATCCTTCACGACTTCTACCTTTACATTCGTAAATTCCTTTTGAAAAAGCTCCGCTACCGCTTCGCCCTGACCGGCCCCGATTTCAAAACATACCAGCGCGCACGGTGCGAGTACTTGCGGCAGCTCCACCATGAATCGGCGGTAAAAATCCAGTCCATCCTCGCCCGCAAACAAAGCTCGATGCGGCTCATGCTCTGTCACCACCTCGGACATCGTCGTTTGATCTCCAACCGGAATATACGGCGGATTGGAAATGACCACATCGAACGCCCCGCCAATAAACGGCGTTAATAAATCCCCCTGAACAAATTCCACCTCAGCCTGAAGGCGGCGGGCATTTTCCCGCGCCACCTCTAAAGATTCTGCAGCAATATCAGAGGCAAACACCGTCAATGTGTTGGTGCCTGACACCCTTTCTACTGCCTTCATAGTGGTATTGGTGTCAGGCACCGGTCTTGTTTCCCATTCGAGTTTTAAACTGATGGCAATGGCGCCGCTGCCTGTGCCGATGTCGACGAGCCTGATTTCCCGGTCGCAGCCAGTGAAAATCCGCTCCATCCTTCTTAAAGCCCCGTAAACAAGTTCTTCTGTTTCCGGCCTCGGAATTAGCACCTCTTCATTAACCATAAACGTCCGGCCGTAAAACTCCTCCGAGCCGATGAGATATTGTACGGGCACGCCATTTCCGTGCTCCCTTACAGCCTGCTCAAAATCAGCCCAAACCGCGGGCGGTAACTCCTCACGCATCTCAGAAAACAGCTGCGCCCTCGACCATCCAGTAAAATGCCGTAGTAACAATTCCCCCGCATTCTCTTCCCGATTCGATTCCAATAAAAAAGAAGAAGCCCATTTCAGAGCTTCGAATACTTTTTTACTCATTTGATGCCTCTTCAAGTCTTCTTGCCTGGTCATCCATCACTAACGCATCAATGATTTCATCCAGCTTGCCTTCGATGATTTGGTCTAGTTTTTGAATGGTCAGGCCAATGCGGTGATCCGTCACCCGATTTTGCGGGAAGTTGTACGTGCGAATCCGTTCAGATCGGTCACCGGTACCGACTGCTGATTTACGAACCTGATCATATTCGGCCTGCGCTTCCTGCTGGAACTTGTCATACACACGCGCACGCAATACCTTCATCGCCTTATCCCTGTTTTTATGCTGGGATTTTTCATCCTGAATCGATACCATAATACCTGTTGGAAGGTGTGTCAAACGAACGGCCGACATCGTCGTATTAACGGATTGCCCGCCCGCACCGCTTGAAGCAAACGTATCAAAACGGATATCTTTATCATGAATCTCATATTCAAATTCTTCTGCTTCCGGTAAACAAACAACTGTAGCTGTCGAGGTATGAATTCGCCCGCCAGATTCCGTTTCCGGAACACGTTGCACCCGGTGTGCCCCGTTCTCAAATTTCAATTTTGAGTAGGCACCAGCGCCATTAATCATAAAACTAATTTCCTTGTAGCCGCCAAGACCAGTAGGGCTCGCATCGATCAAATCTGTCTTCCAGCCCTGTGCTTCCGCATATCGGCTATACATCCGATAGAGGGAACCAGCAAATAAAGCCGCCTCATCACCGCCGGCCGCACCGCGGATTTCAAAGATAACGTTCTTATCATCATTCGGATCCTTTGGAACGAGAAGAATTTTCATCTTTTCTTCCAACTCCGCAATTTGCGTCTCTAGATCATGAACCTCTTCTTTTACCATTTCGCGCATTTCTGCATCTAACTTTTCATCGAGCATTGCCCTTGCATCTTTGTGCTGCTCCTTCGCCTCTTTATATTGGCGATACGTTTGCACCGTTTCTTGTATATCAGATTGTTCTTTTGAAAATTCACGAAGTTTTTTTGAATCATTAATAATTTCGGGGTCGCTCAAAAGTTCGTTTAACCTTTCGTAGCGATCCTCCACTGATTGTAGACGATCAAACACAGTCATTCACCTCAAGTTTTAGTCCATAACATTCTAATTATAGTATAGGTGAAAACCAGCGTCAAAACCAAATTGCGGGAGAAATTTTTTATGGGAGATATTGGAGGGCTTATTTTTGGAAAAAATCCCGCTGCCATTGAAAAACATGCTCTAAAAATCAGAGCATGTTATCTGCGGTCTTCCTTCACTCGCACTTCAATATTGTATCTTGGCAAGGCCTGGATTAGTTTCTTATGGAGGCGTGCTTCGGCGGCAACTTTCCCTTGGTCAGAAAGCATGCCCTTCTTATAAACAGACACCCACATCCGGTCACCATTGATCCAAACAGAATCCGTGACATATTCCTTCGTGTCAGCTATCACTTGCTTGGCCTTGTTGATATCCGTGCCATGATTCCCGGCACTGGCTTCACTTCCGCTTCCCGTATGCTTTAGATCAAGGAAGTTCGGATTTTGGTTGGTGATATCATCTTCGACTAAATGCTGTTCGTTCTTACCTCGATTGCGATTGGACACATTTTCTGGTATATCCTGGTCATTCCCGCGATTGGACATGTAATTAGGAGCTGTGCGGTCGGAACGCAGGTCGTAGGCTTCCTCATCCGCACTGCGATTATTATTTTGGCATCCACTAGCTGTTAGGACGGAGAGCGAGATGAGCGAGAGAAACATCCACCTTTTCAGCATATTACACCCCCTATCACTATCATGCCCGCCAGGAGGCCAAGCTTGCCGAGGGAAATATTTCCAAGACGGGAGGGTGATTCCGCCGGCATTTGGATTGATTCCGCAAACCCGGTTATTATTCCGCCAACTTACACCACAATTCCGCCAAGCCCCATTTTCCTCACAAAAAAACTGCCCCAGAGAACCAACTCCAAGACAGTGTTTACATTATTAACGGTGTCAGGCACCATAAACTGCTTTTGTACAGTGTTTATACCATTATTGGTGTCAGGCACCATTAACAACGTACACTATCGTACGGTAGCGGGTGCGGTTTTTGGGACTTCGTGGTGATGGCGACAGCGGGGCTCGTAGGCCTCCGATGCTCCGACTAGTATGACCGGGTCATGATAGGATGCGGGACGGCCGTCAATTAACCGCTGGGTCCTGCTTGATGGTGATCCACAAACCGTGCAAACTGCCTGCAGCTTCGTCACCGATTCCGCAATCGCCATCAACTTCGGCATCTGCCCAAACGGCTCACCGCGGAAATCCATATCGAGGCCGGCACAAACCACACGATGACCGCTATCGGCCAACTGTTGAACCACCCGGACAATCCCCTCATCAAAAAACTGAATTTCATCAATCGCAATAATATCCATATCCGCCTCAACATGATGAAGAATCTCAATTGAATGGGAAATGGGCCTCGCATGAAAGGAAGATCCATTATGGGAAACTACAGACTGCTCACTGTAGCGATTATCAATTTTCGGCTTAAAAACAGCTATTTTTTGTTTCGCAAATTGTGCTCGTCTGACGCGGCGAATCAATTCTTCCGATTTTCCAGAAAACATACTGCCGCAGATAACCTCAACCCATCCGCTTTGCTTCATTAAGTACATAAAACGGTGTCTCCTTCCTAGCAAACCCTTATAGATCTATAATAAAATTTTTAAATTTAGTAAATAAAAAACAGGCAAGCGACTTACTTCTTGCCTGTACGTTTCACGATTATTGTTGCTGTGGAGTCTTAATGCCGTATTTTTTGTTGAAACGGTCTACACGTCCGCCAGCTTCAGCGAATTTTTGACGACCAGTATAGAATGGATGACATTCTGAACAAGTTTCAACACGGATTTCATTCTTCACTGAACCAGTTTCAAAAGTATTTCCGCATGCACAAGTCACCTGTACCATTTTATAATTTGGATGAATTCCTGCTTTCATTCTTTTCATCTCCTTCCGCCCTGAATCATTCGAAACAGAGTTATGGTAAATGCTTGTCAAAAAAACAAGCAGCAATATACTAAAAACACACTGCAACCATTATAACAAGGTCAACTTATTTTGGCAAGTTGGGATTTGCTGGTTTTTTTTGAAAAAGGAACCTAACTTTGCTCCCCAACTAGGCAAGACCTAGGAGTCATTTTCTTCTAGCGCCTAGATTTTAACTCTTCCCCAAGCTGAGCGAAAAATTCTTCATTCGACTTCGTTTGACGTAATTTTTTCAGGAAACGCTCGGCAAAGTCTGGTGAGTCTGACATTGACTTCCGAATGGCCCATAACTTATCCAAATGATCCTTTGGAATCAACAATTCTTCCTTACGTGTACCGGAACGGCGAATATCAAGCGCAGGGAAAATCCGGCGCTCAGCAAGCTGACGGTCAAGATGCAGCTCCATATTACCTGTCCCTTTAAATTCTTCATAAATAACATCGTCCATCCGGGAACCGGTATCGACCAATGCCGTTGCGAGAATCGTCAAGCTGCCGCCCTCTTCAATATTACGAGCCGCCCCGAAGAAACGTTTCGGACGGTGGAACGCCGCCGGGTCAATCCCCCCGGAAAGTGTCCGGCCGCTTGGCGGAATCACAAGGTTATAGGCCCTTGCAAGACGTGTAATGCTGTCCATTAAAATAACCACATCGCGTTTGTGTTCGACAAGACGCATAGCCCGGTCAAGCACAAGCTCGGCCACTTTAATATGGTTTTCAGGCACTTCATCAAAAGTCGAGCTGACAACATCACCAGCAACGGAACGTTCAATGTCAGTAACCTCTTCCGGACGTTCATCGATTAACAACACGATCAACTCAACATCAGGATGGTTTGTCGTGATGCTGTTGGCTATTTCTTTTAGCAACATCGTTTTACCCGCTTTTGGCGGCGCCACAATTAATCCCCTTTGTCCAAAACCGACCGGTGTGATGACATCCATGATCCTTGTTGAAAGATGTTTTTGCGTTGTCTCAAGCGTGATCTTCCGATTTGGATATAAAGCGGTTAACGCAGGGAAATAGACACGCTCTTTCGCCGATTCCGGATCTTCTCCGTTTACCGCCTCAACGTGCAACAAGCCGTAATAGCGCTCATTTTCCTTTGGCGGACGAACCTTACCAGAGACCTTGTCCCCATTCCGAAGATCGAAACGACGGATTTGCGACGCTGAGATATAAATATCCTCGGAACTCGGCGAATAATTAATCGGGCGCAAGAATCCGAAACCTTCCGATTGGATGATTTCAAGGACACCTTCCATGAAGAAATACCCCTGCTGTTCAGCACGGGATTTTAAAATCGCAAAAATTAATTCTTTTTTTGTTAATTTGCTGTAATAGGTCACCTTATATTCGCGTGCAAGCTCATAAAGTTCCTTCAGCTTCATATTTTCTAAACTAGATATTGTTAAGTCCATTTGTGCACCACACTTTAAAATTTTTCCATCAAACCGCTTATTTTTTAGACAGCGGGAGATTGTAAGTAAAATAAAAATTAAGAGTTAGAGGAATTGAATGGGAAGTAGATAAAGAAATGAATAGAATGGCAGAAATTATGCACACTAAAAACAATTACTATTTTACCCTCTGTACGAAAAATTAATCAACTACATTTACATATTTTTTAAGTTGGAAATTTTTCCTATGAATGAATTGGTGCCTGACACCCTTTGCACTATCTCCGTGCAGTTATTGGTGTCAGGCACCATTTTTCCGCTTTTCGTGTTATTTAATGACTAGGTTTGGTTTTTTCTTGAGGCTGTGGCGTCCTTCGATGAAGCGGACGGTGCCTGATTTAGCGCGCATGACGACGGAGTGCGTGGAGCCGTATGAGCCTTTGAATTGCACGCCGCGTAATAGTTCACCGTCTGTGACACCTGTCGCAGCAAAGATCGCATCATCGCCTTTAACTAGGTCTTCCATTCGTAATACGCGGTTCACATCCAAGCCCATTTTGATGCAGCGCTCAAGCTCCGCATCACTTTGCGGCAATAATTTTCCCATGATTTCGCCACCAAGACATTTAAGTGCAACTGCCGAAAGGACACCCTCCGGTGCACCGCCAGAGCCGAACAGTATATCGACACCGGTGTTATCGAAAGCGGTATTGATGGCGCCGGCTACATCGCCGTCATTGATCAATTTAATCCGCGCTCCCGCATCACGAAGCTGGGCGATGATATGTTCATGACGCGGACGATTCAAGACCGTTGCCACCACATCCTGAATATCCTTGTTTTTCGCCTTCGCCACAGCTTTCAGGTTGTCCAAAACAGAAGCATTAATATCAACGCAGCCAACGGCTTCAGGGCCAACAGCAATTTTTTCCATGTACATATCCGGTGCATGCAGCAAATTACCATGGTCGGCAACTGCAAGAACGGCTAAGGCATTCCAGCCGCCCGATGCTAAAATATTCGTTCCTTCTAACGGGTCAACGGCAACATCCACACGCGGGCCGTACCCTGTACCAAGTTTTTCCCCGATATAGAGCATTGGTGCCTCGTCCATTTCCCCTTCACCAATGACAACCGTTCCTTTCATTGGAACTGTATCAAATACATCACGCATCGCTGATGTTGCAGCACCATCGGCCTCATCCTTCAGCCCACGGCCCATCCAGCGGGCACAAGCAAGAGCAGCTCCTTCTGTTACACGAACAAGTTCCATCGTTAAACTTCTTTCCATCAGTTCCATCTCCCATTTCCTCTTTTGTCTATCTACGCAGAGTCAATTAAAGCTTACGTGTTTGCTAGGTGTTTCTACACTTGAAAGAACTATCTTCACAATCGGCCACACCTTACGTGTTTTTAAGGTGTTCTAGCTCTTCCTTTGTTAAGGCTTCCCGCCAAGCCGTGGCACCAAGGCCGTTTAATTTTTCAACGAGATTACTATAGCCGCGGTCGATATGCTCAAGCCCTGTGACTTCGGTAACACCCTCGGCCATCAGCCCGGCAATAACGAGCGCCGCCCCTGCTCTTAGGTCGCTTGCTTTCACTTTAGCGCCCTGAAGCTGAATCGGGCCATTAATGATAGCGGAACGTCCTTCCACCTTAATATTTGCATTCATTCTTCTCAATTCATCAATATGTTTAAAACGGGCACCATAAATTGTATCGGTGACAACGCTGGAACCTGTGGCTTTTGTTAAAAGGGTCGTAAACGGCTGCTGCAAATCCGTTGGGAATCCTGGATACACCAGCGTTTTAATATCAACCGCTTTCAATTTAGCTGAACCGTCAACAAATACCTGGTCATCACCAGATTCAACGTGCACACCCATCTCTCGGAGCTTGGCAATCAACGATTCTAAATGCTGCGGGATAACATTATCAATCAATACCCCTTCACCCACAGCGGCACCTAAAATCATATACGTCCCCGCTTCAATCCGGTCCGGAATAATCGTGTGGCGGCAGCCGTGCAGTGTATCCACACCATCAATCCGAATAACGTCCGTTCCGGCGCCTTTAATTTTTGCTCCCATATTGGTTAACAATGTGGCAACATCGATAATTTCAGGCTCTTTCGCGGCATTTTCAATGACAGTACGGCCTTTGGCCCGTACGGCCGCAAGCATGATATTAATCGTTGCACCAACGCTGACAACATCAAGGTAAATGCGGGCACCGCGCAGTTCATCTGCACGTAAATAAATCGCGCCCTGCTCATTCGTGATTTGGGCCCCAAGTGCCTCAAACCCCTTTATATGCTGATCAATCGGCCTTGGCCCCAGATGGCAGCCACCCGGAAGACCGATAACAGCCTTTTTAAAACGACCAAGCATGGCACCCATTAAATAATAAGAGGCACGCAGCTTTTTCACTTTACCGTTTGGCAGCGGCATAGAAATCATCTCAGAAGGGTCGACTGTCATTTCCTCATCTGTCATTTCCACTTTCCCGCCAATTTCCTCAAGCAGGTCTTTCAAGATTTCGACATCTGAAATATGTGGTAAACCTTCGATTGTTACTGGTGATTCTGCTAAAATAGTCGCTGGAATTAAGGCAACAGCACTATTCTTTGCTCCACTGATGCGAACCGTCCCCTTTAACGGATATCCGCCCGCAATTTTAAGTTTTTCCATTTTCGACTCCCTTCTAAGCCTATGTAAGTCATGACCGTATGCTGGAATGGGGGGCCTTTTTAGCGGGAAAGCACCTATTTTTAACTGCGCTTTTGCCTTTTAAAAAAGACCCCGAGTCCCAAACTTGGCTTCAGGTATATTTTTCCAACAATAAAAGTCAAATTCCGACAGCTTGTCTATTCTTTAGTTTACACGAAAATTCTATTTTCATGTATCGAAATTAAAAAAATTTACATCGAAATGGAAAAACCGTGGAAACTTACGCGTTTGTGTGAGTATTCCAATCCTTCAGGAAGCCTTCCATTCCTTTGTCGGTCAATGGATGCTTCGTTAACTGTTCAATGACTTTGTAAGGAATTGTGGCAATATGAGCACCTGCCATCGCTACACGCGTTACATGGTCCGGATGGCGAACAGATGCCGCAATGATTTGTGCATCCAAGTTATGAATACGGAATAATTCTGCAATCTTCGCTACTAATAGTACACCATCTTCCGAAATATCATCAAGACGGCCTAAGAATGGAGAAACGTAGCTTGCACCTGCGCGAGCTGCCAAAAGTGCCTGGTTCACAGTGAAGATCAATGTCACGTTGACTTTAACGCCTTTTTTGGCAAGATAACGAGTCGTCTCTAAGCCAGCCACTGTCATAGGAACCTTGATGGTAACTTTTTCATCGCCGCCATTAATTTTGATCAGTTCATCTGCTTCTGCCATCATTTGTTCCGCTGTTTCCGCATATGGAGAAACCTCTGCAGATACTGATTCTACTTCAGGGACAGCTTGTAAAATTTCCTCGATTCGATCTTCAAATTTCACGCCTTCTTTAGCAACTAACGATGGATTTGTTGTCACACCGGATAAAACACCCATTTTATAAGCCTTTTTAATATCAACTAAGTTTGCAGTATCAATAAAAAATTTCATCGTTTTCCCTCCAAATTTCGACTAAATTTTCAGTTTTCCATTTACACACTGAAACCGCCCTCTTGCCAAGGGCGGTTATCAATAAAAAAAGTCTTTTGGTTACGCTCTGTTTGATGAACCGAATTCGCGCATTTTGCCGATAACTGTTGCTTTGATAGCGTCGCGAGCTGGGCCTAAGTATTTACGTGGATCATATTCGTTTGGTTTTGCTGCTAATGTTTCGCGCACTGCTTTTGCAGAAGCAATTTGGTTTTCTGTATTTACGTTGATTTTAGCTGTTCCAAGTGAAACAGATTTTTGGATATCCTTCGTTGGGATTCCAGTACCGCCATGAAGCACTAATGGCATATCAGTAAGTTTACCAATTTCCTCCATTTCAGCAAAACCAAGTTTTGGTTCGCCTTTGTAAGGACCGTGAACAGAACCTAATGCAGGTGCAAGGCAATCGATGCCTGTGCGCTTCACTAGTTCAACACACTCATTAGCGTCTGCATAGATAATGCTTCCAGAAACATCGTCTTCTTGCCCGCCGACAGTTCCCAATTCTGCTTCAACAGAAACACCTTTTGAATGCGCATATTCAACTACTTTAGAAGTAATTTCAATGTTTTCTTCAAATGGGTGATGAGAAGCATCGATCATAACAGATGTGAAGCCGGCATCAATCGCCTCTTTACATTTGTCAAAGCTTGAACCGTGGTCAAGGTGAATTGCCACTGGAACAGTAATTTTATAATCTTCAAGTAAGCCTTCAACCATTTTTACAACCGTTTTGAATCCGCCGATATAACGGCCTGCCCCTTCAGAAACACCAAGAATTACTGGTGAATTTTCTTCTTGAGCCGCTTGAAGAATTGCTTGTGTAAATTCTAAGTTATTAATGTTAAATTGCCCAACAGCGTAGCCTTCCGCCTTCGCTTTATTAAGCATGTCTTTCATGGATACTAAAGGCATTTCTCTTCCTCCTTAAATTAGGTTGCTCTCATTTCGAAACAGGGTCTTCCCTAACAGGTTTTCCCTCTGAATTGACGATTATGTATAAATCGAAATGAATGTCAGCCTGTAAAAGTTCATATGTATCATAACAAATCAACGGAGGAAATACCATAAATCCAACCCAGTTTTTTAAACTGTCATAATGAAAGCGCACCCATTGACCAACACATCTTTTTTCAAAAAAAACCACCTGGAAAAAGGCAAACTTCCCCTATTTAATTCGCCTTTTGAGGAATATGTTTGCGCACAGCTGCCCTGATATCATCAATATCAAAAGGTTTGGCGAAATGGGTAATCGCACCAAGGTCTTTGGCTTCCTGAATCATATCCAATTCACCATAGGCAGTCATGATAATGACACGAATATCCTGATCAATGACTTTCATTCGTTTTAAAATTTCAATTCCGTCCATTCCCGGTATTTTCATATCAAGCAGCACAAGATCGGGATTATGCTTTGTCACAATATCCAGTGCCTGAACTCCATTTGCTGCTTGGAACGTTTGATATCCTTCTTTTTGGAACACCTCATTTAGCAAAATGCGAATGCCAAATTGATCGTCGACAATTAAAATCTTTTCCTTCATTAACTCCACCTCTTCCTTTTGATTTTTAAATGGATGAATTTCTATCACTTGTAATAATTCTACTTTGTGTGGGAACTTTCCTGCCTGTTTTTCTTCCACAATAGTGTTATTTTGTGGAAATTGGCTTTTATTTTTGTCTTTTTGTGAAAAAGCTTATAATAAGGTGGTGAGAAGGAGGGTTTTTATGTTAAAAATGTTTACGACCCAATTAACAGGAATTTTCAAAAAAATAGATGAAAAAGAGGAATTTTCATTCGAGGATGGGGCACGTTTGCTTGCTCAAGCTCCTGTCGGGGACGGATCTATCTATCTTTTTGGCGCAAAAGAAATGAAAGCGGTCGAATATGAGGCGCTGGAAGGCGCTGAGCCCTTTACGGGAGCGAAGCCGTTGTCTGCGACGAGTGTAGAGCAACTTACCGACGCTGATCGTGTCGTGATTTTCACGCGGACTTCCGCTGATGTGGAAGCTGTTGCACTGGGAAAACAGCTCCGCGAAAACGAGATTCCCTTTGTAGCGGTTTCGACCGTGATGGATCCCGAAGCTGAAGGCAATTTGGCGGAACTAGCCGATGTCCATATTGATTTACGGCTGACCAAAGGCATACTTCCCGACGAGATGGGAAATCGCTATGGATATCCCTCCGGGGTGGCGGCATTGTTCGTTTATTATGGTTTAAAATTTACGATTGATGAGATGTTGGCGGAATATGAGGAGTAAAAGCGGCCCTTTTTGGGTCGCTTTTTTTTTAAAAAAGACCAGTCCCCCCAAACGGAGAACTGGCCATAACGCACGTATTTATTTTTGAAGCGAAGCTTGAATGAAATCTCGGAATAACGGCTGTGGACGCGTTGGTCTTGAGACAAATTCCGGATGGAACTGGGAAGCGACGAACCATGGGTGGTCCGCAAGCTCGATAATTTCAACCAAACGACCGTCAGGGCTTGTCCCGGAGAAAATAAATCCGCGGGCTTCCATTTCTTGACGATAGTGATTGTTAAATTCATAACGATGACGGTGACGCTCGTACACCACTTCATCATCATAGGCAGCAAATGCTTTTGTTCCTTCAATCAAACGGCAAGGGTATAACCCTAAGCGCAAGGTCCCGCCCAAATCCTCGACATCCTTCTGCTCTGGAAGTAAATCAATAATTGGATGTGCTGTCGTTGGTAGAAATTCCGCTGAGTGGGCATCTGAATAGCCAAGCACATTACGGGCAAACTCAATCGTTGCCAGCTGCATCCCTAAACAAATACCAAGGAATGGCTTTTTCGTTTCACGTGCATAGCGGGTTGCTTCAATTTTCCCTTCAATCCCGCGGTCACCAAAGCCGCCAGGGACAAGCACTCCATCCACATCGTCAAGCAGTTCCGCAACATTTTCTCTTGTTACTTCTTCGGAATTGATCCACTTAATTTCCACATCGGTATCAAACGCATAACCGGCATGCTTCATGGCTTCAACAACAGAAATATAGGCATCCTGAAGCTCCACATATTTACCGACAAGACCGATACGCGTTTTATTGGAAAGGTTCATCACGCGGTCCACTAACGCCTTCCATTCCGTCATCTCTGCTTTATTCGTTTTTAATTTCAAATGATCGCAAACAATTTGATCCATATTTTGCTCTTGAAGTGCCAGTGGAATCGAATAAAGGGTATCAGCATCCTGACATTCGATGACCGCTTTCGCATCAATATCACAAAACAGGGCAATTTTATCCTTCATATCCTGTGAAACAGGCATTTCCGTCCGAACAACGATAATATTTGGCTGAATTCCAAGGCTGCGAAGCTCTTTTACACTGTGCTGTGTCGGTTTCGTCTTCATTTCACCAGCCGCTTTTATGTACGGAATCAGCGTACAGTGAATGTACATAACATTTTCGCTGCCAATATCGCTTTTCATTTGACGGATCGCTTCTAAAAATGGCAACGATTCGATATCCCCAACCGTACCGCCGATTTCAGTGATGACGACGTCAGCATTGGTTTCATTGCCGGCGCGGAAGCAGCGTTCCTTAATTTCGTTGGTAATGTGCGGAATAACCTGTACCGTTGCACCCAAATAATCGCCGCGGCGCTCTTTACGTAACACGGTTGAATAGATTTTTCCTGTTGTTACGTTTGAATACTTGTTTAAATTGATATCAATAAAACGCTCATAGTGGCCAAGGTCTAGATCCGTTTCCGCGCCGTCACCGGTTACAAACACTTCACCATGCTGGTATGGACTCATGGTTCCTGGGTCGACGTTAATGTACGGGTCAAATTTTTGAATCGTGACACTCAGTCCCCGATTTTTCAATAAGCGGCCTAGTGAGGCAGCGGTAATCCCTTTTCCAAGTGAGGATACAACCCCACCGGTTACAAAAATATACTTTGTCATACAAATTCCCCCTTCATTACAGTGTGTGCATTATTCAGGTAGTTTAAGGATTTTCCTGAAAAAATATGTCCCTATTGCTCCAACAAAACGAAAAAACTCCAGCTTAGTAGGGAGTTTTTTTAAAAATAAAAAGCGCTCCATCTCGCGATTGCAAGGGAGCGCATATTCGTAAATACTCATTCGTCCTTTTTTAAGGAGCCCAAAAAAGATATTACAAGGGCGGGAATAAAAAGTCAAGCTGTTTCGTTTGAAAAGACCATGCCGAAACTAGTCTTCTTTTTCCTCGTCGTCCTCAAACTCTTCCTCTTCATCGAGCTCATCCTCATCCTCAAGGTCTTCTTCTTCATCCAGCTCGAATTCTTCATCGTCCTCAAGGACATCCTCATCGTCATCTTCGTCAAATTCATCCACTTCATCAAGATCGATCTCATCTTCTTCATCAAGAAGATCATCTTCATCGGTGAAATCATCTAGATCATCATAATCTTCATCCTCGACTTCATCGAAATCATCGAGTTCCTCTTCATCAACGACCTTCTTCGCCTTTTTCTTCTTCGGCTTAACGACGGTCACTACTTCTTCCTCCGCTGTATCAACAGGATACCAAACGCGAAGTCCCCAACGGTTATCTCCTAAGGAGCGAAACCGGCCATCAATGTTAATATCCGTATAAAACTGCGCCAGACGGGATTTGATTTCATCGTTGGAAATTCCTGCAGCTGACTGAATCTCTTTCACTATTTCATGAAAGGAGATTGGCTGTTTGCTATTTTTTAAAAATTCGTAAGCCATTTCGAGGAGGGATAATTCTTGCAATTCCTCTTTTGAGTATTGTGCTAAACTCACTATTGGCACTTCCTTTCTCTATTTAACACTCTGTTAGTCGAGTAGTTAAGGGCATTTCTACCATGTTCGGCTTGGAGCGCCTAGGCGCCTTTAGCCTTTCTATAAAAATACATATTCTTCATTATAAACAAATTCTTCCCGTTTATGCTAGTTCTAGTTGGACAATCACTTGATTTTTTCATTCGGCGGTTCATCCCTATCCTCTTCCCTCAGCTTTTTCATCTCCTTTATGGAAATAACCAGGAAAAAGATCGCTAGTAATAGAAAGGAAATGGCACCTAATTGACGTTGATAGAGATAGTATAATGGCCAGGCAAAAATGAGTAAAATAATAATTATGTGACTACCCTTCATCAGTATACACCTGCCCATACGCTCTAAGAAGTTTTGAATGCTCTAATTGATTATATAAGATAAATGTTTAATTTAATATCTCCTCGAATCATAAATTTACTAAAAAAATACAATGGCTTAAAAAACAGCCATTGTAGTTACATATATTGGAAAGTGGTGCCTGCCACCATTTCGGTCGCTTCCGCTTTCCCTCTTACATATTTCTTCGATACTGCCCGCCGACTTCGTATAATGCGCGAGTGATTTGGCCGAGGCTTGCGACTTGGACGGTTTCCATGAGAGCAGCAAAGATATTGCCGCCGCTAACGGCTACTTCTTTTAAACGTTTCAAGGCATCGGCTGACTCCCCGGCATGCGCTTCCTGGAAAGCACGTAAATGTTGAATTTGCCATTCCTTTTCCTCAGTTGTCGCTCGAGCCAGTTCCATATTATTCACGTCCTCCACGGAAGGAGGATTCGGATTCAAATACGTATTGACCCCGATTATCGGCAATTCACCTGTATGCTTTAACATTTCATAGTGCATCGACTCATCCTGGATTTTACCGCGCTGATACTGCGTCTCCATCGCTCCCAGAACCCCGCCGCGGTCATTCAACCGTTCGAACTCCTGCAGCACCGCTTCCTCGACAAGCTCTGTCAGCTCTTCGACTACGAACGATCCCTGGAGCGGATTCTCATTTTTCGAGAGCCCCTGCTCTTTCGTGATAATCATCTGAATCGCCATCGCCCGGCGCACCGATTCTTCAGTCGGTGTCGTAATCGCTTCATCATAGGCATTCGTGTGCAGCGAATTACAATTATCCTGCAACGCCATTAACGCCTGCAAGGTTGTGCGGATATCATTGAAATCAATTTCCTGCGCATGGAGGGAACGTCCCGATGTTTGCACATGGTATTTTAACTTTTGGCTGCGCTCGTTCGCACCATATTTATCGCGCATCACCGTTGCCCAAATCCGACGCGCCACTCGGCCAATGACTGTATACTCCGGATCCAAACCATTACTAAAGAAAAATGATAGGTTCGGTGCGAAATCATCAATGTTCATTCCGCGGCTCAAATAATACTCGACATAGGTAAATCCATTTGAGAGTGTGAACGCAAGCTGCGAAATCGGATTGGCACCTGCCTCGGCAATATGATAGCCAGAAATTGACACCGAATAGTAATTGCGCACTTGATGGTCGATGAAATATTGCTGGATATCGCCCATCATCCTTAGGGCAAATTCTGTTGAAAAAATACATGTATTCTGGCCTTGGTCCTCTTTTAAAATATCGGCCTGTACCGTACCACGTACCGTTCGAAGTGTATACGCGCGCACTTTTGCAAACTCTTCAACTGTTAACACACGGCCAAGCTCCGCTTCCTTCTTCTGTACCTGCTGATCAATCGCCGTGTTCATGAACATCGCTAAAATAATCGGCGCCGGACCGTTAATCGTCATCGAAACCGATGTTGACGGGTGACACAAATCAAAGCCATCATAGAGCTTTTTCATATCATCCAACGTACAAATGCTCACACCGCTCTCACCGACCTTCCCGTAAATATCGGGACGGTAATCCGGGTCTTCTCCGTAAAGGGTCACCGAATCAAAGGCCGTACTTAAGCGCTTCGCGTCATCGTCCTTCGATAGATAATGGAAGCGGCGATTTGTCCGTTCCGGCGTTCCTTCACCGGCAAATTGACGTTTCGGATCTTCTCCTTCACGCTTAAACGGAAATACTCCGGCCGTATACGGGAACGAACCAGGCACGTTTTCCTGGTACACCCAGCGGAGAATTTCCCCGTAATCCTTATAACGCGGTAATACCACTTTCGGTATATCAAGCCCAGATAAGCTTTTTGATTTTAACACCGTGATAATCTCTTTATCACGAATACGTGTGATGAATTTTTCACCAGCGTAAGCAGCTTTCGTCTCCGCCCACGTAGAAAGGATTTTCCGTGATTCCGGCGTCAACTTCTCTTCCGTTTCCTTCTTCACCACTTCAAGAGCCGCCACAACTGATGGCTGCCCAGCACATGCTAGCAAAGCCCCTTCAAGCTGGAAACATTTCCGGGCAATATTCGCCTGTTCTTCCGCCTTCCGATGATACCCGCGCACTGTTTCCGAAATTTCGCGTAAATAATAACGGCGGTCGGTTGGAATAATCATGTTTTGCTTTTCCACCACCACGCCATTCTTACTAAAAGACGTCACCCAATCCGTCGCCATAACAAGATTAACTTTTTCCACTAACGCCGCAAACAAAGCATTCGTACCCGGGTCATGGAACTGGCTGGCAATCGTGCCGTACACCGGCATTTCATCTATTTCCTTTTCAAACAGCATATGATTCCGCTGATACTGCTTTTGCACCTGACGCTTCGCATCCTCCGAACCTTTACGCTCGAATTTATTGATGACAATCAGGTCTGCAAAGTCAAGCATATCAATCTTTTCAAGTTGTGACGGCGCCCCGAACTCACTCGTCATCACATACATCGAGACATCACAGATTTCCGTGATTTCCGCATCCCCTTGGCCGATCCCGCTCGTTTCCACGATGACCAAGTCAAACCCGGCCGCCTTCGTTACTGCCACTGCATCCTTAATCGCAAGCGACAGCTCATTTTTCGAACGCCGTGTCGCCAGACTGCGCATATACACATTCGGTGAGAAAATCGCGTTCATCCGAATCCGGTCGCCAAGTAGTGCCCCGCCCGTTTTTTGCTTCGTTGGGTCAACCGAAAGAATCGCGACCCGTTTTTCCGGAAATTCATTGATAAAACGACGGATCAGTTCGTCTGTTAGCGAACTTTTTCCGGCTCCGCCCGTTCCCGTGATACCAACGACCGGAATCCCCTTTTCAAGCGACTTTACCTGTTCGAGCACCTGCTCCGCTGTTGCCGCCGCCTCATTGCTTTTATCGACATGAAGCTCAGCTAACGTAATCAGCTTGGCAATACTGTTAACATCGCCGGACGGCAATTTTTCAATATGCTCACTGACATCTGTTGTCACTGTGGAAAAATCACATTCCCGAATCATCTGGTCAATCATCCCTTGCAGTCCGAGCTCCCGGCCATCATCCGGTGAAAAAATCCGGGCAATCCCATACTGGTGCAATTCATCGATTTCGCGGGGAATAATCACACCGCCACCGCCGCCATACAGGCGAATATGTGGCGCCCCTTTTTCCTTCAACAAGTCATACATATATTTAAAGTATTCAACGTGCCCGCCTTGATAGGATGAAATCGCAATCCCCTGCACATCCTCCTGAATCGCGGCATTCACAACCTCCTCCACCGAACGATTGTGACCAAGGTGGATGACCTCCGCCCCGCTCGCCTGAAGAATCCGGCGCATAATATTAATCGAAGCATCATGACCGTCAAACAAACTCGACGCCGTCACAAAGCGGATATGATGCTTTGGCTGATAAGTACCCATCGTGCTCCCCCTCTTGTAAAAATGAACCTAGTTCAACGCTAGCCACATTTATTCGTTTTTCGGAACCGTGTCAGTTGCCGAGAACTCTGCACCAATCCCCGATAATAAGAGCTCCGTCTGCAACTCAATGTATTCCTCGAGCGTAAATAACTTCCGCAACGCCCAGCGGCGAAAGCCCCACATCTGCCCTTGGACAAAAATGTTATGGGCAATCATCTCCACTTGTTTCTCTGACAGCTGCAGCTCCCCGTTTTCCACACATCTTGATAGCAGGTTTTCAAACATGCCGACCATTTCCATCTCTTTTTTCAAGACATATGGCAGCGCATCCTTTGACAGCGACTTCACTTCTTGGTACATCACAAGCACTTCCGCTTGCATCTCGTCCATCACCTGAAAGAAGTTGGCGATTCCGATCTTTAAGCTCTCCAACGTCCCTTTTTTCAAAGCAAGATCCTGCTGCAGACGCTCGCTGACATGGTCATATATACTGTCGCAAACTAGATAGAGCACGTCTTCCTTCGTACGAATGTATTCATACAGCGTCCCGATGCTAAAACCGGCTGCTTTGGCAATTTCCCTTGTCGTCGTCCGGTGAAACCCCTTTTGTTTAAAAAGCGCAACGGCCCCTTTAATCATTTGGTCACGTCGTTTTTGCACGAGACGCTCATCCTTGACCGATGCCTGTACTTCCCGTTTCGTCATCCCTCTAACCGCCTTTGTTCAATTTGGGCGATCCATACTTGCCGCCTTTCTAGTTATTTGGTTAACATTCTTGAAATAACGAGGCGCTGAATTTCCTGTGTCCCCTCATAAATCTGGGTGATTTTCGCATCACGCATGAAACGCTCGACCGGATAATCCTTCGTATAGCCATAGCCCCCAAATACTTGAACGGCTTCCGTTGTCACTTTCATCGCCGTGTCGCCGGCAAATAATTTCGACATCGCCGATTCTTTACCATATGGTAAGCCGTTTGATTCCAACCACGCCGCTTGATAGGTTAATAGTCTTGAAGCCTCAATATTCGTCGCCATATCAGCTAGTTTAAAGCTGATGCCTTGGTTTGCCGCAATCGGTTTTCCAAACTGATGGCGCTCCTTCGCATAGTCAACTGCAGCATCAAGTGCCCCTTGGGCGATCCCCACTGCCTGCGCCGCGATACCGTTACGGCCGCCATCAAGGGTCATCATCGCCACCTTAAAGCCATCGCCCTCTTCACCAAGTCGGTTGGCAACAGGGACCTTGCAATCTTCAAAAATAATTTCTGTTGTCGGCGATGAACGAATCCCGAGTTTCTTTTCTTTTTTCCCAACAGAGAAACCTGGGAAATCACTCTCGACGATAAACGCAGTCGTTCCTTTATGCTTGCTGGTTGGATCTGTTACAGCAAAGACAACGTAAATTTCAGCCTCGCCGCCATTGGTGATGAAAATCTTTGAACCGTTCAGGACGTAATGATCGCCCTCGAGACGTGCTGTTGTTCTCATTCCACCGGCATCCGAACCGCTGCCAGGCTCCGTTAAGCCATAGGCGCCAATTTTCTTGCCTTCCGCCATGGGGCGCAGGTATGTTTGTTTTTGCTCTTCATTGCCAAATTTGTAAATTGGCCAGCCTGCTAGAGACGTATGAGCAGAAAGCATTACACCTGTAGATGCATCCACGCGGGACAGCTCTTCAACAGCAATACAATAAGCAAGATAGTCGCTGCCAATGCCGCCGTATTCTTCCGGCCACGGAATCCCCGTTAAGCCCAGCTCCGCCATTTTGTCAAAAATCTCACGGTCAAAGCGCTCTTCCTCGTCCCGCTCAGCCGCCGTCGGTGCCACTTCATTCCGTGCAAAGTCACGTACCATTTTTCGAATCATTTCATGCTCTTCTGATAATTTAAATTGCATTTTAACGTCCTCCTAGGATTAAACTTGAGTGTTTCAACAAACATTCGGAATATATGAACAAATCACTCTTCAACAATTTACAAATACTTACTAATCACTATCCGCTGAATCTCGCTCGTTCCTTCGTAAATCTCTGTTACCTTTGCATCTCGGAAATAACGCTCAACCGGGTAATCTTCCGTATAACCGTAGCCGCCAAATACTTGAATGGCTTCTGTTGTGACCTCAACCGCCGTCCTGGTCGCAAACAGCTTCGCCATCGAGGCTTCCAGGCCGCATTTCAACCCCTGGCTGCGCAAATCCGCGGCGCGATAGACTAATAGTTTGGCTGCCTCAACACTTGTCGCCATGTCTGCAAGCTTAAAAGCAATCCCTTGCTGAGCGGCAATCGGCTTGCCAAATTGCTGACGCTCCTTCGCATAGGCCGTTGCGGCCGACAGTGCGGCCTCCGCAATGCCAAGTGCCTGGGTGGCAATCCCGATGCGGCCGACATCCAGGTTGGCCATCGCAATTTTAAAGCCTTCACTTTCATTCCCAAGAAGATTTTCCACCGGAACATGCATGTCTTCAAACGTCAGCTGAACCGTTCGCGAGCCGTGCAAGCCCATTTTCTTCTCATCCTTACCGATGATAAGACCCGGGGTATCTTTTTCCACAATAAAGGCAGCAATCCCCTTTGTGCCTAATCTCTGGTCCGTGTTGGCAAAAACAATATAAATATCGGCCTCGCCGCCGTTGGTAATAAACATTTTTGAACCGTTAAGGATATACTGGTCACCCTTCTTGACTGCGCGGGTCTTCAAGCTCGCGGCATCCGACCCTGAGCTTGGCTCAGTTAAACAAAAGGCCCCCAAATACTCCCCAGAGGCAAGCTTCGGCACGTACTTCTGCTTCTGCTCCTCTGTGCCAAAATAAACAATCGGGTTAGTACCAACCGAGGTATGCACGGAAAGGATGACACCAAGCGTTGCACTCACCCTAGATATCTCGTTAATGGCAATAATATAAGAGGTGAAATCCATTTCGGCTCCGCCGTATTTCTCGGGGACCGGAATCCCCATCAGGCCCAGCTCGCCCATTTTGCGGAGGATTTCGCGCGGGAACTCCCCCTTTTCCATATTTTCAATAAATGGGGCCATTTCGTTCTCGGCAAAATCGCGTACCATTTTCCGCATCATTTCTTGTTCTTCCGTAAATGTAAGCTTCACGATGATTTCCCCTTTCCGAGGATCCTTTTCTAAAAAAATTATTCGTACGTGTAAAACCCGCGCCCCGTCTTCTTCCCTAGCCAGCCGGCTTTTACATATTTGCGGAGCAACGGACATGGGCGGTATTTATCATCGCCAAAGCCCTCGTGAAGCGTTTCCATAATGTACAGGCATGTATCCAAACCGATAAAATCAGCCAACGTTAATGGCCCCATCGGGTGGTTCATCCCAAGCTTCATCACATCGTCAATCGCTTCCTTCGTGGCAACGCCCTCATACAGGGTAAAAATCGCTTCATTGATCATGGGCATCAGCACACGGTTCGATACGAATCCAGGGTAGTCATTGACTTCGACAGGTACCTTGCTCAATGTTTTCGTCATATCCTCAATCACTTGGTACACCTCATCGGCGGTCGCCAAACCACGGATGATTTCCACAAGCTTCATGACTGGCACCGGGTTCATAAAGTGCATGCCGATAACCTTTTCCGGACGCTTTGTTGCCGCCGCAATTTCAGTGATGGGCAGCGATGAGGTATTGCTTGCTAAAATGGCATGTTCAGGCGCGATTTCATCTAACTGGGCGAAGATCTTTGCCTTAATCTCCATATTTTCAACGGCTGCCTCAATGACAAGGTCTACACCGCTCGCATCGTTCAAGTCGGTCGACGCGGTCAGCCTTGCCAAAACCTCTTGCTTTTGTTCCTCGGTCATCCGACCTTTATCGACATTGCGCGATAAGTTCTTACTGATGCCGTTTAAGCCACGCTCGACGAATTCTGGTTTTAAATCGTTTAATAAAACCTGATATCCCGCTTGGGCACAAACCTGAGCAATTCCTGACCCCATTTGCCCGGCTCCAATTACCATTACAGTTGAAACTTGCATATTTTCCCCTCCGATTTTTCTACCCTTTTTTCTAAAAAAGTGCTATGCGACAGTTTCGCCACCCTATCCGACAGCAAACTCCGCCTTTAAGCCCTCTTACCCCCGCGGCACCTCAATCATCACGGCATCGCCTTGACCGCCGCCTGAGCAAATGGCTGCAATCCCGATTCCGCCACCGCGGCGCTTTAATTCATTCATCAACGTGATGATAATCCGTGCCCCGCTTGCGCCGATAGGGTGCCCTAATGCAACTGCACCGCCATTGACATTGACCTTCTCCGCATCCAATCCGGCAATTTTCCCACTCGCCAAGGCAACGGCAGCAAAAGCTTCATTAATTTCAAACAAATCAATTTCATCCAGGTTCCGGCCCGTTTTTCGTAAAAGCTCATTAATGACCAATCCCGGCGTTTGCGGGAAATCCTTCGCTTCTACAGCAATTGCGGCATGGCCAAGAATGACAGCCCCAACATCACGCCCCTCACGAACTGCACGCTCTTCACTCATCAACACAAGGGCGGCCGCACCGTCATTGACTCCAGGAGCGTTACCTGCTGTGATCGTTCCCGTGGAATTGAAGACAGGTGCCAGTTTCGCTAACCGTTCTAAAGAGGTATCCTTCCGTGGACCCTCGTCTGCTGAGACTACGATTGGAGCGCCTTTTCGCTGTGGCACTTCGACAGAAACAATCTCTTCGGCAAATTTCCCGCTCTCCATCGCGGCAATCGCCCGGACATGGCTGCGCAATGCCCATTCATCCTGTGCCTCTCGAGAAATATCCATTTCCTCAGCTGTGGAGTTGCCGTATGTGCCCATGTGAACACCGGTGAAGCTACAGCTTAAGCCGTCATGGATCAATAAATCCTTCACGGAAGAATCGCCCATTCGGAAGCCCCATCTTGCTTTTGGTAAAATATACGGGGCATTGCTCATCGATTCCATGCCGCCTGCAACAATCACTTCTTCATCGCCAGCACGGATAATTTGGTCGGCTAACGTCACGCTGCGCATCCCGGAGGCGCACACCTTATTAACCGTTTCTGTTTTGACTTCCCACGGCAGTCCGGCATGGCGTGCTGCTTGGCGGGATGGAATTTGTCCTTGACCCCCTTGGAGAACCGTGCCAAGGATGACTTCCCCTACCTCTTCAGGCTTTACACCCGCTCGTACCAACGCCTCTTTTGCAGCAATTCCCCCAAGCTGTGAAGCGGTAAAGCTGCTTAAAGCCCCGCCTAATTTTCCAAATGGCGTTCTGACCCCGCTTAAAATAACCGTTTTCCCCATCCGAAACACTCCCCTTTTCCTAATATTCAGTCATGTCTTTTTAAAAATTTTTCGAGCCCGACTGAACGCTCGCTCAATATTTAACGAAAAATGAAACGCCAGCTCCTTGCCAACGCCCTTTAAACAAAAGGATAAATGTAAGCGTTTTATTTCCTCTATTCTATTTTACATAAAAAATAGCAGAAGTTGAAATGTTTTACACAAAATTTTAAAATTTTATGAAAAGTTCCAACCTCCGCTATTGTGAATTTTTCTAAGCTACGTGATTTTAAGAAGCAACAACCTCTGGAACGCCGCAAACGGCCTTTTCTAGCAGTTCCGCCACATCATAGGTTGAAACCTTTTCTTCCACTTCTTTTGCCTTGGTTCCGTCTGACAGCATCGTTAAGCAATACGGACATGCCGAACTGATAATTGTTGAGTTTGTTTCAAGCGCCTGCTCTGTACGGGCGACATTGATCCGCGAGCCGGTGTCCTCTTCCATCCACATCAAACCGCCGCCGGCACCACAGCACATCGCCTTCTCACGGTTCCGCTCCATTTCCACAAGCTTCACACCAGGGATCGCTTTTAAAATCTCACGCGGTGGATCGTAGACGTCATTGTAACGGCCTAAGTAACAAGAATCATGGAAGGTAATCGTTTCGTTAACCGCATGCTTTGGAACAAGCTTACCATCACGAACCAGTTCAAACAGAATTTCAGTATGGTGATAGACTTCGACACCCTCCAAGCCGAAATCAGGATATTCATTTTTGAAAATATTGTAGGCATGCGGGTCAGTCGTGATAATTTTCTTCACACCGGCCTTTTCAAATTCCTCAATATTTTTCACTGCTAAGTCCTGGAACAGGAATTCATTTCCGAGACGACGCGCCGTATCGCCAGAGTTCTTTTCCTTGTTGCCAAGGATAGCGAATTTCACACCGGCTTCGTTCAATAATTTTGCAAAAGAAAGAGCAATCTTCTGGCTGCGGTTGTCGTAAGAGCCCATCGCACCCACCCAGAATAAGTAGTCGAACTCCTCGCCCGCTTTGTTCAGTTCTTTTACAGTTGGTACATGAACATCCTCACGAAGCTCGCGCCAATTTTCACGCTCTTTGCGGTTTAGGCCCCAAGGATTGCCCTGGCGTTCGATATTGGTCATCGCCCGCTGTGCATCCGGATTCATTTTTCCTTCGGTTAACACAAGATAACGGCGCAGGTCGATGATTTTCTCGACGTGCTCGTTCATCACCGGACATTGGTCTTCACAATTCCGACATGTGGTACAAGCCCATATTTCTTCTTCGGTAATGACGTCGCCGATTAGGCTTGGGCTATACGCTGACGCAGCAGCAGATTCTTGCGCACCCTGACCTGCAGCAGCCAAAGCAAGTTGATTTCCTTTTGTATTCGCAAACGCAAAGGTCGGCACCCATGGCTGTTTCGAAGTGACTGAAGCACCGTAATGGGTCAGATGGTCACGCATTTTTACAATTAGATCCATCGGTGACAGCATTTTGCCTGTTCCGGAGGCCGGACACATGTTAGTACAACGTCCACATTCCACACAGGCATAAAAATCAACCATTTGCAGCTGGGTAAAGTCTTCAATTTTTCCAACCCCAAAGGATTCCTGAGATTCATCTTCGAAATCGATTTTGCTCAATTTGCCCGGCTTTTCCAAACGGTTTAAGTAAACATTCGCCGGACCGGCAATTAAGTGGGCGTGCTTTCCTTGCGGTACATACACTAAGAAAGACAGCAAGAATACTAAGTGCATCCACCACGCGATGTAGAACACCACAATGGAGGCGGTTTCATTTATCCATGAAAAGGCGAGTGAAATTACAGATGCCACTGGCTCTGACCAGGTTGGATCCTCGCCGTGCCAGATGATGCCCATGCCATTTCCTAAAAGGACGGAAACCATTAAGCCGCCGATAAAGATCAACACAAGGCCGGATTTAAAGCCGCGCTTTAAGCGGACAAGTTTTTCGATGTAACGGCGATAGAACGCCCAAACTACTGCAACTAAAATGGTTAAGGTGACAATCTCTTGGAAAAAAGTAAACGCTGGATACAACGGTCCAAGCGGCAAGTGTGCCCCTGGTTTAATCCCCTTAATAATAAAATCAATGGCACCAAATTGGACGAGCAGGAAGCCATAAAAAAACATCACGTGAATCGCGCCACTCTTTTTATCCTTTAACAGCTTTTTTTGTCCAAATACCATGACCCAAATTTTTCCCAGTCGTTCTTTTACATTGTTATCAAAATCAGTCTTTTTCCCGAGCTTGATAAATTGGATTCGTGTTTTCACCACATACACAAACAGACTGACTGCGTAAGCGGTTACAGCCAAGAACGCAATGAGGTTAACCCATAAAAGACCATTCATTTAAAAATCGCCCCTTCCCTGTTCTCCTATCCTTTTTTCATAGGTATAGAAAATAATTAATTTTCTGAACTTATACTTATCTCTATTATATTATGAATGAGCATTCAGTCAACTAGTTTTTTATAAGATTCGTTCGACTTATAGAAATAGCGGGACTCGGAAACACTAACAAAACTGAATGGGGGGAAAGATTGTCGATGAACTTGATACTCATAATGGGCGGACTTGTCCTTCTCATCATTATATGGCTTGTGATGGATTTTAGATTAGGACGAAAGAAGCATCTTTCAGTGGCGGTCAACCTGGAAACCCCCATCCTCCACGGCCATTTTGAAATTTTCACACATGGTAAGGAATTATTCCATGATTATTTCGGCACCATCCTTGCGGCAAAGCGACAGATACATGTGCTCTTTTATATTGTGAAAGATGACGCGATTAGTCAGGAATTTTTCGCTATTTTAAAAGAAAAGGCGCGGGAAGGGATTGAAGTCAGGCTGCTGCTTGACCGGCTCGGCAGCTGGAAGATAAAGAAGCAGGCGGTGGCAGCATTAAGAGAATCGGGTGTCCAATTTGCCTTTAGTAATCGGATTAAGCTTCCATTTCCCTTCTATTCCTCACAGGTACGCAATCACCGCAAAATTTCAATTATTGACGGGGAAATTGGCTATCTAGGCGGATTTAATATTGGTAAGGAGTACATCGATGAGGATCCGTTGCTGAGTCCGTGGCGTGATTATCATTTAAGAATAACCGGTGAAAGCGTAAATTTTTTGCAGAGTGAGTTTTTGATTGACTGGGAGGAATATGCCGGGGAGGTGTTGGCGGGGCGGCCGGCTTATTTTCCGACATTGCCAAAGGGTGCGGTTCGTCAACAATTTATTCCAACAGAGGCAGGTCAGCTTGAGGATTATTTTATTAGACTCATCCGGAAGGCGGAATATTCAATCCTAATTGGCACCCCTTATTTTATTCCAAGTGTGGCTGTTTTCGCGGAACTACTGGCTGCTCGGCAGCGTGGTGTCAGCCTCACTGTGATTGTCCCTTTTACAGCGGATCATCTCCTGGTTCAAGAGGCTTCATTCCGCTATTTACGGCAGCTCCTTGAGGCGGGTGCGGAGGTTTATCAATATAAAAATGGCTTTTATCATGCGAAAACCATCGTAATTGATAACAAAATCTGCGATATCGGCACCGCCAATTTCGATCAACGCAGCCTCTATTTAAACAAAGAAATCAATTGCTATATTTATGATCCCAACTTCATTCAACGGCTAAGGGCCATCATCGAAAAAGATATTCTTGACTCCGAGCCATTAACATTAGAAATTCTTAACAAACCAAACCTAAAAAGATCACTAAAAGAACAGACCGCCCAAATCATCTCCTATTTCCTATAAACGCTTCAATGTCCACCCGGAAAGGACAGTGTCCACAAAGGGTGTCAGGCACCATGTGAAATTTTCACATGGTCCCTGACACCCAATGGAAAAGAGTCCCCGAACCTTTTCGGAGACTCTTTTTTATTCTTCAATTAAATTAAGGACGGGAACTTCTTGTTCATGGTCCGGGTCCTTCCTTGCATATATCCGTGCCATTTTTGTAGTTTCATCCACGTGTTGAATAATGACAGGGGCCCCTTCATACGACACATTAATAACCTCTGCGGATTCGACGATTTCCTTTGCTCTTCCGATATTCATATGTTCGGCTCACTCCTCACTAACCATCTATTTTTAATATTTGTATTTTTTTGGGAGATATTCATTTTTAAGGACTGTTTCTGTAAAAATAGATACCCACCCAAACCAGAAAACCCCCTTTTCATAAAAGGGGGCAATACCAATGTTACATTTTTTCCGGAGCAGAAACACCAATCAACGCCAACGCGTTCTTTAATGAAATCTGCACTGTTTTCACTAACCCAAGACGCGCCTTTGTCCTTTCCGGCTGCTCAGGATCCAGCACCTTTTCCGCATTGTAAAAACTGTGGAAGGTTGAGGCCAATTCAAAGATATAATTGGTAATCCGGTGCGGTACTCGCTTGACGGCAGCCTCACCCACCGCAGACGGGAATTCACCCAGTTTTTTCAATAAATCAATTTCCTTTTCAGACAATGCCACTAATGAAAAATCAGCACCGGCATCTACCATTAACCCTTGCTCTTCACCGGCACGCAAAATGCTGCAAATCCGGGCATGAGCGTACTGCGCATAATAAACCGGATTCTCATTCGATTCTGACACCGCTAAATCCAAATCAAAGTCCATATGCGTATCGGATGAACGCATCGCGAAGAAATAACGCGTCGCATCGAGGCCGACCTCATCAACCAAATCCCGCATGGTGACAGCTTTTCCAGTCCGTTTACTCATCTTCATCTTCTCACCATTTTTATAAAGATGGACAAGCTGGATAATCTCTACCTCGAGCGCCTCGCGGTCATATCCAAGGGCTTGAATCGCCGCCTTCATCCTTGGGATATACCCGTGATGATCCGCGCCCCAAATATTAATCAATTTTTCAAAGCCACGCTCAAGCTTGTCCTTATGGTAGGCAATATCCGGCGTCAAATACGTATACGAGCCATCTTGTTTAATCAAAACTCGATCTTTATCGTCACCGAAATCCGTCGAACGCAGCCACGTCGCCCCGTCCAACTCATACACATATCCGCTTTCTTTTAATGCCGCAAGCCCCGCATCAATTTTCCCATTTTTATAAAGCGAGGTTTCCGAATACCAGACATCGAAGCCGACGCGGAAATCTGCAAGATCCTGCTTTAATTTCTCCATTTCAACTTTCAAGCCGTACTCTCGGAAAAATTCAAAGCGCTCCGCGGCCGGCACTGCGACATACTTATCGCCAAACTCCTCGGCCAATGTTTTTCCGATGCCGATAATATCTGCCCCATGATAGCCGTCTTCCGGCATGTCTTTTTCAAGCCCTAAAGCTTGGAAATAACGGGCCTCAACCGACAACGCTAGGTTATTAATCTGATTCCCGGCATCATTAATGTAATACTCGCGGGAAACATCATAGCCCGCCTTCGCTAAAATATTGCAGAGCGAATCGCCGACCGCCGCACCGCGGGCATGTCCTAGATGCAGGTCACCCGTTGGATTGGCTGATACAAACTCAACCTGAATCTTCTCACCGCCGCCAACGGTTGTCGAGCCATACTGATCCCCAGCCTCCAAGATCGTCGGAATCAAGTCTGTTAAATAACTATTATTCATATAAAAATTAATGAACCCCGGCCCGGCCAGCTCAATCTTTTCTATTGATGCTTTGGAGCGATCAAAGTTTTCTACCAATGCTTCTGCGATCATCCGCGGTGCCTTCTTTGCCACCCGTGCCAGCTGCATCGCCATATTTGTGGAGTAATCGCCGTGCGCCTTCTCTTTCGGGGTCTCTAAGATAACATCGGGAATCTGCTCCTCAGCTGCAAGCCCCGCCCTTAAAACCGCCGCGCGGATTTCTTCTTTTATTTTATTTTGAACCTGTTCGACTATATTCATTTATGATCCTCCTGGAAACTAATTTCTAAATGATAGGTACCGCCGGGTGAGCCCTTCATCGTAAAGTCGTAAAGAATATCTATCAGTCCCTCCGACTGTGTGATCCGATGCGCATGTGTGATTGTTTCAAACGTGCCAAACGGCATCTCATAGCTGCCTCTTGTTTTTTTATGTAAACGGAACGGCAGCCGCATCTTCACTGCACCGCCTCGTAAGATCAGTGCCTCCTCTTTGGAGGCCTTCACAATCGTGCGAACCGTTCCTTCCTCGAGTGCCTCCTCATATTGAAGAAACGAAGCTTGATTCTTTTGATGGTATCGACCAAATACGACGAGTTCAAATGTCTCCTCATCATTTATCGTTGTCTTTACGTTAATTTTCACCGGTATTTCATGGTTTGCCAAACGTTACTGCACTTCCTTTTTTCCTTATATAAAGAAACCCTTAAACGATCATGCGCTAACACATACTTTTCTTATTATAAACATAGTCTCGGTGCAAATCAAAAAATGCCCGCCCCTCAATGGGACAGGCATTTCAACATACCTATAATAGTAATATTACAAAGGGTGTCAGGCACCAATTTCCTACTTTACCCAGCCCAACAGCATTTCACGTAGTAGTTTGCTTGCGGTGTTGGCTGTTTGTTCGGACGGATCGTAGATTGGTGCTACTTCGACGAGGTCGCCGCCGACTACGTTTACTTCGGAACGGGCAATCGCATGGATTGAGGCGAGCAGCTCTTTCGACGTGATGCCACCGCAATCAACTGTACCTGTTCCTGGAGCATGCGCCGGGTCAAGGACGTCGATATCAATCGTGACATATACCGGACGGCCGGCGAGTGTTGGCAGGATTTCCTTTAATGGCTCCAACACTTCAAATTTTGAAATATGCATGCCATTTTCTTTGGCCCACTGGAATTCTTCCTTCATTCCGGAACGAATCCCGAAGGAATAGACATTTTTCGGACCAATGTGCTCAGCAATTTTACGAATCGGTGTCGAGTGTGACAACGGCTCGCCTTCATAATTTTCACGCAGGTCGGTATGCGCATCAAAGTGAATAATCGCTAAATCCGGATATTTTTTAAAAACAGCTTTCATAACTGGCCAGGATACGAGATGCTCCCCGCCCATCCCAAGCGGAAACTTACCAGCCGCAAGAATTTGATCGACAAACTCCTCAATCAAATCAAGGCTGCGCTGCGCATTTCCAAACGGCAGCGGTATATCGCCGGCATCAAAGTATTTTACCTCTTCCAGTTCGCGGTCAAGGTAGGCACTGTATTCCTCAAGACCAATCGATACCTCGCGGATCCGCGCAGGACCGAAACGTGAGCCCGGACGGTAGCTTACCGTCCAATCCATCGGCATTCCGTACAACACAACCTGACTTTCTTCAAAATTCGGGTGGCTCTTAATAAACACATTCCCCGAATAGGCCTCATCAAAACGCATCATTGCATCCCTCACATTCTCTCTATTACCCTTTTCAAAATCGCATCATTGTGACCGGTTTCGCCGATTCCACCTAACTCCCGGCACAATTAATCTTACGTGTACCTAGTTTACTTCACTAAATCCCCAACAAACTTCGGTAATACAAACGCCGCATTATGAAGTTCTTTGGTGTAATACTTTGTTTCAATTTCATGGAAACGGTCATCCGCAACCGCTAATGGATCGTATTTTTTCGAACCGATTGTGAATGCCCATAATCCGCTTGGATAGGTTGGAATATTGGCTACATACAAACGGGTAATTGGAAAGATTTCCTTCACATCACGCTGCACATTACGAATTAAATCTGCTTTAAACCACGGATTGTCAGACTGGGCCACGAAAATGCCGTCCTCTTTCAATGCTTTAGAAATCCCCGCATAAAAGCCTTTTGTAAAAAGATTAACCGCAGGTCCAACCGGCTCCGTTGAATCAACCATAATCACATCATACTGATTATCGCTTTCCGCGATATGCATGAAGCCATCGCCCACTTGCACTTCAACACGCTCATCCTCAAGCCAGCCAGCAATCTCAGGCAAAAATTTCTTTGAATACTCGATTACTTTCCCGTCAATATCCACAAGCGTCGCTTTTTTCACACTTGGGTGCTTCAACACCTCACGAATTACCCCTCCGTCGCCGCCGCCGACAACAAGAACATTCTCCGGATTTGGGTGCGTGAATAGCGGTACGTGTGCCACCATTTCATGGTAAACGAACTCATCCTTAACAGACGTCATTACCATGTCATCTAGTAAAAGCATGTTGCCCCACTCTTCCGTCTCAATCATATCCAGTTTTTGAAATTCCGTTTGCTCTGTATGTAAGGTTTTATTTACTTTCATGGTAATTCCAAAATTTTCGGTTTGTTTTTCTGTAAACCAAATTGTCATCGTGCATCTTCCTTCCATTTTATATCATTTTCATTTCACTGAACTTTGACTACTGTCTGGCTCCAGCTCCCAGCGACTAGTGTATTGGCCCTCTCCTCCCTACGATAAGTCAACATCGAATCGCTTACGCTCTTCGTGTTTCCTTTATCTCAGTCGGAGCGGATCCAATCCATACGTCACTAAACGGTCGCTTCCGCTTTTCATTTTTATACTACCCAACCTATTGAAATACAACCAGAAAAAAAAGTCTAGCAAAATTTTTTAATTACGTTTAAAAATACTCTATTTTTTCAATACTATTACTATCTATTTTTTTAAAAACTGGAAAAAAGCGTGGTGAATATAGTGGAAATCATGACTGATCAAGGGTTCCGGAAAACGGCAAAATATTTACGTGCGATAATTATCATCAGTTTGATAGGCATGATTTGTATGCTCATCCTTTTTCTTGGCATCCTTGGCTATGCCAAAATCCTAGGCGCGCCGCCGCTTGCGGTCCCGCAATCGACCCTATTTTTCGCCGATGATGGCACCTTGATGGGCGAAAGTAATAGCGGGCAAAAGCGCTATTGGGTTGGACTTAAGGACATTTCACCAGATTTAGTGAATGCGACCGTCTCGATTGAGGATAAAAATTTTTACGAGCATAACGGGTTTGATTATAAACGCATTGCCGGAGCGGTCCTTGCCGATGTGAAGGCCCTCGCCAAGGTGCAAGGGGCAAGTACCATCACCCAGCAATACGCCCGAAACCTGTTTCTCGAACATGATAAAACATGGAAACGAAAGCTGACAGAGGCGTTTTATACCATCCGCCTTGAAATGAGCTATTCGAAACAGGAAATTCTCGAAGGTTATATAAATACTATTTACTATGGAAAAGGTGCCTATGGTGTTGAGGCGGCAAGCCAATACTATTTTGGAAAAAAAGCAGCGGACTTAACCCTCGCTGAGGCCAGTATGCTCGCAGGGATTCCCAAGGGACCGGGCATTTATTCACCACTTGCTTCAATGGAAAAGGCCAAAACCCGTCAGGCCATTATTTTAACTAGTATGGTAAAAAACGGCTATATTAGCAAAAAGGCGGCGCAAACCGCTGTCGAAAAGCCGCTCACGTTAGTAGGTGTTCATACGACACAAAAGGTAAGAGTAGCACCGTACTTTCAAGATGCTGTTAAAAATGCCCTGAAAAATCAATTGCATTTGGATGACCGCACGATTGCCCTCGGCGGTTTAAAAGTCTTTACAACCCTGAACTTAAAACAGCAGGAGGCCGCTGAAAGCCAGGTTCACAACTATGTGGACGACTCCTCGGAAATTCAGGTCGGCCTGGTAGCGATGGATCCAAAAAATGGCTACGTGAAAGCCATGGTGGGCGGCCGCGATTATGATAAAAGCCCATTTAACCGCTCCGTTCAGGCCATCAGGCAGCCGGGCTCAACCATCAAACCCTTGCTGTATTACGCTGCCCTGGAGCAAGGCTTTACACCGTCATCGACAATGCGAAGCGAGTTTACGACCTTCCACTTTGACGATGGCCAGGCCGATTATACACCGCATAACTTTAACAACAAATATGCGGATGGCGAGGTGACTCTTGCCCAAGCACTTGCCGTTTCTGACAATATTTTTGCCGTCAAGACACATTTATTTTTAGGGGAAGAAGCGTTAATCGATACAGCGAAGCGATTTGGTCTTTCTACCAAAATGGCCAAGGTTCCTTCTCTGGCACTCGGCACTTCCGGTGTGCGCGTGATTGAAATGGCGGGTGCCTACAGCTTACTCGCTAACGGCGGGAAACAGGTCAACCCGACATTGATTACCAGAGTGGAAGACTATAATGGGAATGTTATTTTTGAAAAAGAAAATGCCATGAAAAAAGTGTTGGACCCGGCGAAGGCGTTTGTGATGACGCAAATGCTGACAGGGGTCTTCGACTCGAAGTTAAATGGCTATGCCAAGGTGACCGGGAGCACGGTAAGCAAGGACCTTACCCGGCCATATGCCGGAAAATCAGGCTCCACGGAAACGGACAGCTGGATGATTGGCTATTCGCCGCAGCTGGTAACCGCAGTCTGGGCGGGCTATGATATTGGAAAACCACTTGAAGTGACAGCGGAAAAAACCTACGCGAAAAATGTGTGGGCGGGCTTTATGGAGGAGGCCCTGCAGGGGAAACCCGTCAAGGCGTTTAAACCGCCGAAAGACGGTGTTGTCGGTGTTTACGTGAATCCGGCAAATGGCAAATTGGCAACAAAAGACTGCCCCGTCCGCCGCTATACCTATTATGTCGCCGGCACTGAACCAACCGAATATTGCACCGACCACTTAATGAATACCAATCCATCCCCGGCAAAGCACCGGGAGTCTAAAAAAGTCCCTTGGTATAAAAAAATGATGCCGTGGAGCTAGAAAAGCGTAAGCGTCGGAGCTAGACAATTCTCAACGTCAAAACTTCAAAAATGGAAAAAGCTCCGGGATGGCCCCAGAGCTTTTTCCTGTCCTAGTTTTACAGTGTTCTCACACTGATTATAATACTACCTATTTTTCAAAAAAACTACAAGAGATTCTGAACTTTATTTTTTCAAAAAAACTTTATTGGTTCGGAAGACGGTTTATTTTACTCCGCCAATAAGCCCTTTCTCAGTTCATCGGTGGAATTATTCCAGAGTGTTTCATTATGCCCGCGTAAGAAATCAGCTAGCACCTTTTTCGACTTTGCATCCATGTCCTCGACGATAATATGGCGCTTCAGTGACTTATCCATGCGGTTAACGTGCTCGGGCAGCGATTTGTATCCACGGCGGATTTCACGGTCAACCGTCATGTAACAGGCAGTCACGCCGGCATAATACGGACCTTCCGGCTTGCGGTCAATCGTTACCCACACCAGCCAATACTCCTTGCCGTTCGGAACTTCTTCCTTCGTTTTTAAAAATTTAATTCCCTTTTCGACGACGCTGCGGGCGTGCATCGCCCCAACATCGATTTCCGCTTCTCCTGCTTCGACATCGATAATCACCGGAGATACATTATCAAGGCTGAGGACTCCTTTGCCATAGCCCTTGTGGCCATCGGTCGGGTCACTTTTTATGATATTAAAACCAAGTTTTTTCTTATTTCCTTCCATTGATGGTGCAGACCTCCTTTAAAAAAATAAACCATAGACGAAATTACCCACCACTTTCCAAATCCAGGGGATAATAACCTGGAACATCGGCTGGATGGTGAAGCGACTTAATGGTGTGATGACTATAATCAGAAAGATTAACGTCCCATACTGTTCAAATTGTGTCATTTTTGCCCGAAGATGATGAGGGGCCAAATCTTCAACGATCCGGTAGCCGTCAAGCGGCGGGAGCGGAAGCAGGTTAAAAATAAACAACACTATGTTGAGCTGGATAAATACTTCAAGAAAGTCGTAAAAATTGTCTGATGCCTCTACACCAAAACGAGTTAATCCGTAGGCGACACTGAAGCCGATGACGGACAAAATCAGATTGCTCAACGGCCCGGCAACGGAAACGAGGACCCCGGCTAAGCGCGGCTTTTTAAAAAAGAAGCGATTAACCGGAACCGGACGGGCCCAGCCAAAACCGGCGATGAGAATTAAAATGGTTCCGAACGGATCTAAATGCTTGATCGGATTTAACGTCAGCCGACCTTGTTTCTTCGCTGTATCATCGCCGAATTTATAGGCAACATAGGCATGGGCAAACTCGTGAAACGTAAACGCAAAAATCAGCGTGATGGCTACATAGGGAATCATCCTAAGCGGATAGGCAAGAAATTGTTCCAATGGCAGTTCTCCTCTCAAAAACGACTCTTCACCGATCTCTATTTCCTTCTAGTATACATGAAACCAGTTGGAAAAAGAAAATCAAATGTGTTCGGGGTGGATGTTGCACATTTTAGCTGTTTATGGAACACTAACAAGTAGTGATGAGTAAAAGGAGGAACAGAATATGCCATATGTTACAGTAAAAATGCTTGAAGGACGCTCTGAAGAACAAAAGCGTGCATTAGTGGAGAAAGTAACCGCTGCCGTCAGCGAAACAACAGGAGCACCAACTGGAAACATCACCGTCTTCATCGAAGAAATGAGCAAAAACCACTATGCCGTAGGCGGCGTCCGCGCCAGCGACAAATAAGTTTTTTTAAGACATACCTGGTAATACAGTTTTCACTGTGTTTACCCTCGATAACGGTGACAGGCACCATGTTTTCACATGGTGCCTGTCACCGTTTTTACGTTTTCCGTGTTAGAATCTAATTTCATCTTTTGGCTGGTCGATCTTTATTTTTTCTAGTTCGAGTTTCATTTTTTCTGTTTCAATTAAGAAGTTTTCATGTTTTAGTTTTTCAAGTGCCACCTCGTCTTTCAGCATTTTTGCCTTTATTTTCGACTGGCTTTGAAAATGGCTGGTTATAATCCCGGTGACTGGAATAACGCCAAATAGTAAAATAACCACAATGGTTCCGGTCATGGCGAGCACCCCTATACGGTTAATTTTTTACTCCTTATCCAAATCATAACAAATAGGCAATTAAATGAGTACGGAATTTTTCAGAAAATTACCAAATAAAAACCGTTTGGGTTCCCGGTCATGCCCAAACGGTTTTTAAAATCTATTGAATTTTTGTTTTCAAGGTTTCTATATATTGGTACGCCTCATAGATTTCCGCTTCTGTATAGCGCTGGCTGCTTTTCAAGGTAAATACCTTGTTCGTGACTTCTTCTATTGAAAGATTATCAAAATATAAGACCGTCGAAACAAGCTCAAGGAATCTAGCATTTTGCCCATTCATGTCGGTTAAGCAATCCGTCAAATGTGGCATATCCACCTCATTCAAGCTCAAAAACTCTTTCCCTGGCTCTGTCAGCGTGTAGCGATATTGGAAGTATCCGCCCTTTTTCTCTTTCACTTCATTCAAAAAGCCCATATTACACAATTCTTCCACTCTTGTGGTCAATTCCTCCGAATAAGGCCCGTAAAAATGAAACTGAAACCGCTCGTGAAAAGGAAACTCAATCTTTTTTGCAATATATATCATCTTTTGCAGCTTCTTTCTCCCGGTAATCTCACCGGAAACAAGAATCGCCTTCATCAGCTTCGCATGATCTTTTAACAACGTTCGTCATCTCCTACTCCATTGCATTGGGTGTCCTATAAGGGCATCGTTTATGTTAGAAAGGGTGTCAGGCACCAATAGTACTATTTCCATCTGATCTATATCTGTTTTATATCTCTAATAGGGCACGTATTTGTTGTTTTATTTCCTTTTCAGTTGATTCATTTTCAAGGAAATCGGCGGGATAGTAGAGTTTATGGTCGGTTCTTCTCTTTCCCGATATCGCATCGACTATTTCCGATTCACGAGAAAGCTCGCGCAATTCTCCATTTTTCATTAGTAAATGAATCGGCAGCCTTTCCTCTTCCTCACCAGGGCGGTAAAAATCGTATGGTAAATCTGACGATGAATCGACAACCAAGTAATACTCAGGGTCAATCCCTGCCTTTTCGAACAGCGTCGTCAATTCCGCCAGCTTCTTGTATTCCTTCGCAGGATCAAATTCGGCATATTTAAAAAGATTGCGATTAACAAATCGGCGGCAAAGGTCACTTATAATAGGATCGGCTTCTTCCTGCCAGCTTTGAAAGTAAAATAAAATAACGGATTCATCCAATTTTAAATAGTCTTCTAATGTCACCTGTTCACGAAAGAGGGACGTAAAGTGGATGGGTTCATATTTAAATGCATAGTTTTCTTTAAATAACTGCTTCGCGCGATGGAGAATTTTTGTCAAAATCACTTCGGCACTTCGGGAGACAGGATGGAAATAGACCTGCCAATACATCTGATATCGGCTCATAATATAATCCTCCACCGCATGCATCCCGCTTTTTTTGATAACCACCTGGTCTTCGCGCGGGCGCATCACACGGAGAATTCGCTCCATATCAAATTGGCCGTAGCTGACACCTGTAAAATACGCATCTCGCTGCAGATAATCCATTCGATCGGCATCAATTTGACTGGAAATCAAGCTGACAACCAGCTTTTTCTCTGATGTTTTCGCAATCACTTCGGCAACTTGCGAAGGAAAATCTGGACTTACCTTCAAAAGCACCTTATTCACTTCGGTATCTCCTAAAATAATCGCACGTGTTAAGTCTTCGTGATCAAAATCAAACACTTTTTCAAACGAATGGGAGAACGGGCCGTGCCCGAGATCATGGAGAAGGGCGGCACAGAGCGTCAGCAGGCGTTCATCGTCGCTCCATTCCGGTCTTCCCGCAAACACATCATCGATGATGCGACGGACAATTTCATAGACACCTAGAGAATGGTTAAAACGGCTGTGTTCAGCGCCGTGGAAAGTCAAAAAGGTGGTTCCGAGCTGCTTGATTCGGCGCAGCCGCTGGAATTCCTTCGTTCCAATTAAATCCCAAATCGCCAGGTCACGTACATGGACATAGCGGTGGACAGGATCTTTAAACACTTTTTCTTCCGTTAACTTTTCCGCCGAATAATGCATCGATTTCCCTCTTCCTAGTATTTCCTACTATTATATCCCAAAATCAACCAGTTTTCAGCAAAATTCTGCAGCGGTGCCTGACACCATTCCCACTATCTATGGATGAGAAAGGGTGACAGGCACCATTTACAATCTAAAGTGAAAAATCACCTTACGTATGGTAGCAAAGGTGATTATTAATAATATTAGTAATGGTCTATTAAATTCGATTCCTGTCTAGCTCTAGCTCCCAGCGACTAGTGTACGTCGCTAAACGGTCGCTTCCGCTTATTTAATCTTTTTATTCACTTTTTCCATTAATTCCTCTTCCGTTAATGCCGCCACCGGGCGATTGTTTACGAAGGCGAAGGTCTTTTTCCGGCCGGGGCCGCAATAAGACTGGCAGCCGATTTTGATTTCGGCATCCGGATCGATTTCTTTCAAACGAGGGATCAATGTCTTTAAATTCACGGCCTGACAATCGTCGCAAACACGAAATTCATTGGACATCCTATACAACCCTTTCTACGGTCAATCTAGTATATAGTAGTCATTTTATCCCAAACCACAATGTGGGATTTTGGAAAAACAACTGTTATTTCAACGATTTAACTCCATTGGTATTTTACATTTTCTTTTTTCCCAATGCAAGTTGCAATCTTTAGCAACAGTTGTCAAACACCCGCCACCGCAACTAAATCTTTTAGTTAAAAAATCTACTATCCTTTCAATCATTTTGGTATAAAGCCTGAAAAACTTGTCCATCCTATGACTAGAGCTTTTAAACAATCGCCAGAAATATGCCTGGCAAATTAAACGCACATTATTTTAGGGAGTTGAACCATATGAAAGTACGTCAAGATGCATGGACAGATGAGAATGATTTGCTTTTGGCTGAAACTGTCCTTAGGCATGTGAGAGAAGGCAGCACCCAGCTGAACGCCTTCGAAGAGGTAGGAGATAAGCTTAACCGCACCTCCGCAGCCTGTGGATTCAGATGGAACGCTGTTGTCCGCCATACCTATGAAAAAGCATTACAATTAGCCAAAAAACAGCGAAAACAAAGACAAAGAGTGTTAGGAAAGGATCAAGGCGGCAAGAAAAAGCTGCTATACAATCCACCCGTTACAGGTTCAACGGAATTCGAAGCACTGCCGCAGCTGCAAATGGAAATGGAAATGCCTGTAGAAGTAGAATCACCGGTTGCAATGCCTGACATGACAACCGAAATAGCCGCTGAAACCTATGTGAAACCAGCCGGCCAATTCCAATCCCAGGCACAGGTACAGGCGCAAGTGCAGACCCAAGTTCAATCATACAGATCATCGGCCACTGGAGCGCTTTCCCTGGATTCTGTTATCTCTTACTTACAAAACTTTCATCATGCCAATCTGCAAAATGAAGCATTAAAAAGTGAGAATGAAAGATTGAAAAGAGAAATGGCAGAGTTACGGAAACAAAACGAGGAAATGGCGGCAAAAATCGCCGGACTCGAGCAGAATTCCGAAACGATTCAAGAAGATTACGAGACCTTAATGAAAATTATGAACCGCGCCCGCAAGCTTGTGTTATTTGAAGAAGAAGAAAGACCTGCTACAAAATTCAAAATGGATCGCAACGGGAATTTAGAAAAAGTAGCGGAATAAAGAAAGCGGATGCGCCCTGGTCAGCGGCCTATAGCCTGGAGCATGAAGGGCGCTAGCCGCTAGGGTGCTTACGCTGGACATTTCTCGAAGTAGATATTTTTTACTTTTAAAAAAAATGGCATTGGGAGAAGAGAGATAGGAGCAGCATCTTTCTATAGAAAAGCCGTGAACCACTTTCATTGGTTCACGGCCTTTTTACATCTCAGCAAGTTTCTCATTCCGGTCAATGACCCGTTGAACATATCCGGGAAATAATTCAAGCTCGTACCCGTTCAGCTGCCCTGCAGCCAAAACGTCACTATTCGCCTTTAACTGCTTTAATAACCGCAGCATCACATCAGCAATCGATAAGGGTGTCCCAAGCAATTCTGACAGGGAGGCCATTACTTCCGGAACTATTTCTGGAAAAACAAATTTTGTCTGTTCATCCCTTTTCGCCAGCTTGTAAAATTGCCGCACTAACGCGGCACGATCCCGTCCGCTGCCATTCACACAAAGGTATATCTGAACGGCCACGCCTCTTTTAAGACGGCGTTGGGAAATACCGGCGAACTTTTTCCCCTTAATACTAAGATCATAGCTTCCCGGGCAATAAGAACCGACGATTTCCCGGGCCTCGATTGGCTGTTCCGGAAAGTCAGCAAACATCTGTTGGATCAACTGCCACATCACCTCATAGCCGCGATTGATATCGATCCCTTTTTCCGCCTCTGGAAAAATCAGCGAGATATTCAGGACGCCTTCATCTAGGACAACCGCTAACCCGCCAGAATTTCGGACAATTACCTGATAGCCCTCCTTTTGTAAAAATTGAACGCCTGCCCGCACAAATGGCAGTCTCGTATCCTGGATCCCGAGGACAATCGTATTATGGTGCACCCACGTCCGCGCTGTCGCCGGTGCTTCACCCGCTCCGACCGAGGCACATAAGGTATCATCGGTTCCAAATGATTGTAATGCCTGAAAATGAACGCCGAGTGCGGATTGGTCCATAATCCGCCACTCCGGCTGCCGCAATAAACCTTCCATATTGAAAACCCCTTAAGCATAATAATCTCATTTTATCATAAAAAAAGAAGCCAGCCCCACACACAGGACTAGCTCCAACTCCAACTTATAACCCTTGCGCTGCGGTAATTAACGCAAGCTTGTACACATCTTCTTCATTACAGCCACGGGACAGATCGTTCACCGGTGCGTTCAACCCTTGTAAAATCGGGCCCACTGCCTCAAATCCACCTAAGCGCTGGGCAATTTTATACCCGATGTTGCCGGCTTCAAGGCTTGGGAAAATAAACACGTTTGCATCGCCTTGCAGTACAGAACCCGGTGCCTTACTTTTTGCCACCGATGGAACAAATGCAGCGTCGAATTGGAATTCACCGTCCAATACAAGCGAAGCATCACGGCGTTTTGCCTCCGCCACCGCTTCAACGACTCTTTCCGTCTCAGGTGATTTTGCTGACCCCTTCGTGGAAAAACTCAACATCGCGATCCGCGGCTCAATATCAAACATCTCTGCAGTCTTCGCACTTTCAATCGCGATTTCCGCTAAATCATTGCTGTCTGGTGCAATATTGATGGCACAGTCGGCAAACACATATTTTTCATCCTCACGAACCATGATAAAGACGCCGGACGTTTTCTTCACGCCAGCTTTAGTTTTAATAATTTGCAAGGCTGGGCGAACCGTATCAGCCGTTGAATGGGCTGCGCCGCTCACCAAACCATTTGCTTTATTTAAATACACAAGCATCGTGCCAAAATAGTTTTCGTCAAGCAAGATTTTGCGGGCATCCTCTTCCGTTGCCTTCCCTTTACGGCGCTCAACAAACGCTGCAACCATTTCATCCATTCCAGCATAACTGGCAGGATCATAGATTTCCGCTGCTTCCAGGGAAACACCAACCTCCGCAGCTTTCGCCTGTACTTTTTCAATATTACCAATCAAAATCGGCGTGATTAATCTTTCCGCAGCCAAGCGGCCTGCCGCACGGACAATTCGCTCGTCCAATCCTTCTGGAAAAACAATTCTTACATCACGTCCGGAAATTTTCTGTTTTAACCCTTCAAATAAATCACTCACCATTATTTCCTCCCTTAAAAAGCTTCCTCTACAAGCATACTTTACCGTGATAAAAATTCAAGCCGCACACTGCGTAGATAGCGTTTTCAGTTAAATGTTTTTCTTTTCAAAAAATTACACTCACACTTTTACTATTACCCGTTTTCTTACAAACTATCCACTTGCCCTAAGTCGAGTGTTTAGAAAGGCGTCGCTTGGCCAAACTATGTTATAGTTATGGGTGAATGATTATTTAGGAGTGATACTAATGAGTGAAGCAGCACAAACGCTTGAGGGCTGGTATTGCCTTCATGATTTCCGGACCGTTGATTGGACAACATGGAAAATGCTTTCCAGCGACGAACGCCAAACCGCCATTCACGAGTTTTTAAGTCTCGTTGAAAAATGGAATCAGACACAGGAACGTAAAGAAGGCAGCCATGCCCTATATACAATTGTTGGTCAAAAGGCTGATTTTATGATGATGATCCTTCGTCCAACGATGGAAGAGCTAAACGAAATTGAAACCGAATTCAACAAAACAAAATTAGCTGAATTCACGATTCCTGCTCATTCTTATGTATCAGTGGTTGAGCTCAGCAATTACCTGCCAGCGGGTGAGGATCCATACCAAAATCCACAAATCTTAGCACGTCTTTACCCTGCACTGCCAAAAACCAAGCATGTTTGCTTCTATCCAATGGACAAGCGCCGCGAGGGCAATGATAACTGGTACATGCTGCCGATGGAGGAGCGTCGCAGTATGATGCGCAGTCATGGAATGATCGGCCGTACATATGCAGGAAAAGTAAAACAGATCATTACCGGATCCGTTGGCTTTGATGATTACGAATGGGGCGTTACCCTGTTCGCCGAAGATGCCCTTCAATTTAAAAAACTTATTTATGAAATGCGTTTTGACGAAGTGAGTGCCCGCTACGGCGAATTTGGGGCTTTCTTTGTTGGTAATCTTTTAGAAGAAGAACGAGTAGCCAAGTTTCTTCACGTCTAATGATGAAAAGCGGAAGTACCTTAGGTCAGGTGCTTCCGCTAGACCATTCAAAAGCTTCCAGTCAGTGCTGGGAGCTTTTTTTACGTTTTCGACTTCTATATTCGGACTTTCCCTCATAGTAATAAAACAGCGAGTCTCAAGGTTTACCCCCTTTAACTGAAAGGACTTTTATTCTAGGATGCAGTCACCTTTTTGGGTTTTGGGGAGTATGAATAGAATGTTGGGCCATTCGTAATTATTCATTTTAGGAGGGAAAATGATGAGCCAATATTATAATCAACAAGGGTTTCAGCCCTATACTGGTGCAGCCGGACAGCAGGGCGCTCAGCCAATCGCAGGCGGCGGGCAAGGTTTTATGCCCCCGCAGCAAACCTTTCCGCAATTTCCGCCTGCCGGCACTGGAGGGGTTCCAAGGCCGCCTGTAGGTGGCGGGCAGACACCAGGTATGCTGCCAATTGAACAATCATACATCGAAAACATTCTGCGTTTGAATAAAGGGAAGCTTGTCACGGTCTTTGCCACCTTTGAAGGGAACAATCAGTGGAATGCGAAGGAATTTAAAGGAATCATTGAAGCAGCAGGAAGAGATCATGTGATTTTAAGTGACCCGCAACAAGGTACGCGTTTCCTCATCCCGATGGTCGCGGTCGACTACATTACCTTTTCAGAAGAGATTGAGTATGAACCTTCATTTGGAGGCGCCCCGTCATTAGGTACTTACCCGCCAAGATAGAAAGGCGGAAGCGCCTTGGCGCTGAACAATTATCGAAGCACTAAAAGCAAACACCAATTGGCTGCCAATTGGTGTTTATTTTTTGAAAAAAATCTACATATGCACTTTTAAAAGTTCTTCACCGCTCCAACCATGATCAATATCCATGCCGCTAAGAAGCAAACGCCGCCAATCGGGGTAATCGCACCTAACACGCCTACCTTTGTTAAGCTTAACAGGTACAAGCTGCCGCTGAACAAAATAATTCCGGCAAGCATTAACCAGCCTGACCAGCTGAATAACGAGCTTACCCCGACCTTCCCCAGCAGAATCCCTATGATTAAGATCCCGGTTGCATGGAACATTTGATAGGTTACACCCGTTTTCCAGATCTCCAAGTAATGGGCATCGAGCCTGTCCTTTAATCCGTGTGCACCAAAGGCACCAAGGGCGACAGCCAAAAAAGCATTAATGGCGCCGACAATAATAAATGTTTTCACTTAAAAATCCTCCCTTTAAAAATCAAATAACGAATCGCCATTGGCTTCATCGTCCATCTCTATTTTTTTCGCCTGCGGCAGTGATGCCGGCTGCTGAAAAACTTGCTGTGCCATTACGGGCTGTTGAAACACCGGCTGTGTGATAACAGGTGCTGGTTGCTGTTTCATGGGCACTTCTGGTTTTTCATCTAAAATTAATTCGCATAATATTTTAATAGAGTACACTTTTTCCCGCAAGCCTTCTGGCTTCGCACTACTTTTCGCCAGCTTCAATTCTTCGTCTATTTTTGCAAGTAATGTTTGGATGGATATATTCACTTCGACAGTTCCCTTCCATTTCTCTTATTTCACCTGGATCTTCGACAATTTTCGAATGTTCCACGTGAAACAAGTCAATATTTGTCAAATACTTACTATTTGTCTTTTCAGTTTGCTACATCCTATTGTATCTCATAACCATTTAAAAAGCATATTGTGAGGTTTTTCATTCCATATCGTACTATCCCTCGTTATAATGAGGTGAAAGGGGCGAGATCATTTGAAAAAAACGTATCTATTTTTTTTAACTGTCATTTTGTTAGTTTTTACAGGTTGTTCTGCTGAGCAGGATGATCCCCTGCAGAGTGCCCCCGAAAAAGACGTTGAGCTAACGATTTCCGCCGCAGCAAGTCTGCAGGATGCTTTACATGAAATTACCACAAATTTCAACCAAGACCATGATTCCATTAAAATCAATTATAACTTTGGTGCTTCCGGCGCTCTGCAGCAACAAATTTCACAAGGCGCACCCGTTGACCTTTTTTTCTCTGCCGCAGAAGACAAATTTGATCAATTAGTCACTGATGGACTGATTGAGGAGAAAAATGGCACCGATCTTGTTAGAAATGAACTTGTGCTCGTCGCTTCCAAGGAATCCGCTAAAGGTATTCAAGCATTTGAAGACCTCACAAAGGCAGATAAACTCTCCATCGGCACACCTGAATCTGTTCCAGCAGGTGCTTATGGAAAAGAGGTATTAGAAAAGCTGAAGCTTTGGAGTGCCATGGAAGGAAAAATTGTTTATGCAAAAGACGTCCGCCAAGTCCTTACATATGTAGAAACCGGAAATGTGGATGCGGGGATCGTGTATAAAACCGATGCACTCACATCAGATAAGGTAGTGATTGTATCGACTGCTGCTGAAGATACACATACGCCAATTGTTTATCCCGTGGGCATCGTCAAGGCAAGTAGCCATCTGAAAGAAGCCATGTTATTCTATGAATATCTGCAAACGAAAGAAGCCATGAAGGTGTTTGAAAAATACGGATTTAAGGGAATGTAAAAAACAAACATGACAGACCATTTTTGGGATCCTGTCAAACTATCGCTCGAGGTCGCGGTTGTTTCAGGATGCATTGTACTAGTTTTAGGATTATTTATTGGGCATTGGATGGCAAAGGCAAGCTTCAAAGGGAAGGCTATGATGGAAACCCTCTTCCTTTTACCATTAGTGCTACCACCAACCGTGGTCGGTTTTTTGTTACTAGTGGTCTTTGGAAAAAAAAGTCCTGTTGGCCAATTCATCGAGTGGTTTTTCCACCAGCCACTCATTTTCACGTGGTGGGCAGCTGTGGTGGCTGCTTTGGTTGTCGCCTTTCCACTTATGTATCAATCGGCGAAGGCTGGGTTTGAAGGGGTAGACCGTGATGTTGAAGACGCTGCCCGCGTAGACGGGGCAAACCACCTGCAACTATTTTTGTTGGTTTCCGTCCCGCTTGCACTCCGGTCGATAATTTCGGGGGGCATCTTAAGTTTTGCTCGTGCGTTAGGTGAATTTGGCGCGACACTCATGTTCGCGGGCAATATTCCCGGGAAAACCCAAACGATTCCTACCGCCATCTATGTTGCCATTGACTCCGGCAACATGAAGCTGGCCTGGCTATGGGTATTATGCATGATTGGGATTTCCTTCTTGATGCTCTCTCTCGTTCAGCTTTCAAAGGGAAAAAGTTAAACCCGTACCGGCATTGGGTACGGGTTACATTTTATCCCAAAATCCGCTGATACAGCGATTTGGCATGTGTTAAATCCTTCGTCCCGTGGATGAGGGCACGGCCATCTTGAAAAATAACCATCCGTTCCGCGCCGATCTCAACCGATAATAAATAGGGATTGCCTTTTACGGTGTATCCAAGTCTGCTAAGCTGTCCGGAAAGCTGCTCTAGCGAAATTTCCCCTTTTGAAGACGGACGGATTTGCACCGTATCACGGCCGCACAGCACCGTTGTCTTCGTCCTATTCTCAAGATCCAAATAGGGATATGTCCGCTCTTCCCCACAAGACAAGCAGCCAGTGAACTTTGCCTTCGACATTTTTAAACTAGTATATTGGTTCCGCCACATATCAAAGCTTGTGAAGGTGGTGCGCACTGCCTCCCAATCCTCGACTAACATTTTTAGCGCCTCCGTCGTCTGATGGGCAATCACCATTTGCACGGTTGGCGAAATGATCCCGCCCGTATCACAAGTCATTCCTTGAAGCGGGATGGTCCTTAGTAAGCAATTTAAGCAAGGGGTCTTCCCGGGAATGATCGAAAAACTCATCCCGAAGCTGCCGACACAAGCTCCGTAAATCCACGGAATCTTGTATTTTTGCGAAATATCATTCATGAGCATTCTAGTTTCAAAATTATCGGTAGCATCCAGCATCAAATCGACACCGGGCACTAGATCTTCCATCATCTCCGCGGTGGCATCGCCAATGATCCCGCGAATGTCTACATCAGAATTAATGGCACGGAGCCGTTTTTCCGCTGCTGCCGCCTTCGGAAGCTTTTCAGTCACATCTTCTTCTGTGTAAAGTTGCTGACGCTGGAGATTGCTTGCTTCCACGTAATCACGATCAACAATGGTGATTTTGCCGACTCCAGCACGGGTCAGAATCTCGGCGCTCCCTGAGCCGAGTGCACCGGCACCAATAATGAGGACGTGCTTTCTCCTTATCTTTTCTTGGCCCTCTCTGCCGATTCCCGGAAAGAGAATTTGCCTTGAATATCGTTCGTTCATCTATATGTGACCCCTTTCGAAAGAAAGCCCGCCGATTGGCGAGCCTTTAGGGTATTTTTTGTGACCTCTTCCATTTTCCCTCACTCGGGTAGTCTGAACCTACTATCGCAGCATCAGCCGCCACTAACCGGCGGAATAAACGCAATCTCGTCACCGTCGCGAATTACCTCATCGTTTGAAGCAAACTCTTCATTAATTGCGGTCATCACGGTTTCCAACCGCGGCAAATCATACTGCATCGATAACTCAGCCTTCAATTCAGCCACCGTTTTCCCGCCGGCTTCTAGCGACAAAAACTCCGAGCCTACTGCATCACGTAAATGAGCGAAAAACAATACTTTATTCATCTAAATCACCTTCCTCAGGCTTACCGCTTGGATATGCGACCTTTTCAAGCTGATCCCCCATCCACGATTCGCCGTCTTCCCAATGCTCTTTTTTCCAAATGGGGACAATTTCCTTGATCCGTTCAATCGCATAGCGGTTCGCTTCATAGGCGTCGGCGCGGTGCGGCGTCGAAACGGCAATCACCACTGCAACATCGGTAATATCTAGGCGCCCGACTCGATGTGTAATCGCCACACAAGAGCCTGCCCAGCGCTCTTCAATTTCGGCACCAATCTGCTCAAGCTTTTTCACTGCCATCGCTTCATATGCTTCATAAATCAAAAACAATGTTTTCTTGCCATGGGTTAATTCGCGGACGGTTCCAATAAAGGTTGTAATCGCACCCGCCTCACGCTGGACCACTTTATCAATCACCGCTTGAATATCAATCGGTTCTTTAGAAATTTCATACATCTTCATTTATTTCACCTCTTCGGCCAAGCATTTCAAGACCGGATTCTCAACCACCTGATACCCGCCAATTTGATCAACCTGCTCCCGGAAGGCAGCTGATTGAATAATGGCCAGAAGCTGTCTGCCGCTTTCACTTTCATAAAAGCTGCGCGTCATCACTAAATCATATTCTTCATCGGCAACAGGAACAAAGTCCAAGCCCATCGCCTTTGCTGCCGGATAAATCCCGAGCCCGGCACCATTGGCATCCCCGTTCACTTCCGCCGCCACCGCTAAATGGGAGAACATTTCCCGGTCATAACCAGTAATCACTTCCGGCTCCAACCCAGCCTCTTCCAGCAGCAAATCAAACAGGATGCGGGTTCCGGCTCCTTTTTGACGATTGACAAAGTTCGCCCCCGTCCGGACTAAATCTGTGACCGCAGCAATTTCAAGGGGATTCCCTTTTGGCAGAATCCAGCCTTGCTTCCTTTTTAAAAAGGGGTAAAGAACCACGTCTTGCCCGGCTAACATTTTTCGGACATATGAACTATTATATTGCTTTGTGCTTGGGTCAAGCAAATGAATGCCTGCTACATGGGCCTCGCCCTTCCGAATCGCCATGATGCCGGCCATGCTGCCGACATGGGAGGAGACAATTTTCCGCTCTGTTCGGACACGTTTCAGCTGTGAAGATAACAGGTCAATCGTCAAATCATGGCTGCCGCAAAAGACAATGGCATGTTTAATCTCCTCAAGTGGGCGCAGCAGTTCTACTTCTGCCGTTTCCCCTTGCTCATAGCCAATCACATTTGGCGGTACAATTAGCAAACCGTCTGCTCTGACATAGGACATCGTGACCCCTGCCGCTCGTGTCAACGGATTGGCGACAAACTGGCCATCTACGTAGCCGATATTCATGCGCACGAAGTCTTCGGCACCCATTGAGGAAACAATGCGGCGCCCAAGTTTGACCGTAACCGTTTGCCGCTCGGGTTCTGGAATCCCCAAGTATTGGCAAACAAGTGGACGCACAAACCACTCAAGCGCTAAATAGGCAGATACAGGATAGCCTGGCACACCGACGACGATTTTCCCGTTTATTTTTCCCAAGACGGTTGGTTTCCCAGGCCGTGCGGCGACCCCATGGGTATAGACCTCGCCGATTTCTGCAATGATGTGGACCGTGAAGTCCTTCCTGCCTGCTGATGAGCCGGCATTGATGACGATAATATCAGAAGTTTCAGCTGCTTCTAGCAGCACTTCCTTAATTTTCTCCGGCTCGTCCTTGACGATTGAATGGAGTTTCGGCTCACCGCCCCACTCCTTGATAAATCCAGAAAACACTGTGCCATTGAATTCAATTATTTTTCCGGAAGCTAACTCAGAAGCCGCTTCGACGAGCTCGTTGCCTGTCGGGATAATCGTGACCACCGGTTTTTTGACAACAGGTATCACCAGCTGCTGGGCAGCGAGCAGCACACCTAAATCCGCCGGCCGCAGCGTATGTCCTTGCGGGAACAGCATTTCCTCTTGGACGATATCCTCGCCAATTGGGCGAATATGCTGCCATGGTGTGGCTGGTTCAATGATTTCAATCGTATCCTCATCCACCACATGGACATGCTCAATCATAATAACGGCGTTGAACGGGGAAGGGATGGCATTCCCGGTATCAACAAAGCAAAATTCCGACTCTTTCTTTAGAAAAAGTGGATGTTGCTCATGCGCTTGATAGGTGCTTTCGGCAACAACGGCAATTCCGTCCATTGCTGAGGCGTGGTAGTGCGGCATCGAGACCTTCGCAAAAATCGGTTCAGCGGTCACACGCCCCAAAGCGTCAACCGTCCCGAGATAATCAATATCGGGTGTCAGCTCACAGGCCGCCAGGATTTGTTCTCTTGCTTCCGCTCGGGGTTTATCTTCTAAGTAAATTTTGCGTTTATACTGTTCCATGCTTCTCGCTGCCCCCTACCTTGAGGGAATCACAGGAACATAGTCACCCTGTGAAACCCCTTCTTTTTCTGAACTAATCTCGACAATGCCGTCGCTTTTGACCAATGTGGTAATCAAACCGGATTTTCCGATAATCGGCTCCGCCCACCATTCGCCCTCTTTTTCAAATAAGCGTACACGGATATAATCTGCTCGTCCCATTGACGAGGGAATATTCTTCGTGATCTTGGCAAACATCCGCTCCGGTTTGTGCTCGATTTTTTCACCCTTAAGCTTTCGTAAAATCCGTTCACCGAACAGCTTGAAGATAATCATCGCACTCGCAGGATGTCCTGGCAGGCCAATGACAGGTTTGCCATTTGCCACCGCTAAAATCGTTGGTTTCCCTGGTTTAATCGAGATGCCGTGGACAAAAACGCCTGGATCCCCCAAAGATTGAATCACTTCTGTGGTATAATCCTTTGCCCCGACTGAGCTGCCACCGGAGAGGATTAAACAATCCACCTCGTCATAGAGCTCGCGCGCGCGCGCGCGAAATTCTTCAAAATCATCACGGACAATACCGCCGTACACGACATCGACATTCCATTCGTTCGCAAGGCCGGCAATCGTTAAATAGTTAATGTCGCGAATTTGCCCTTCTATAAGTGTTTTTGTTTGATAGGGGACGATTTCATCGCCTGATGAAAGGTAACCGACCTTCAATTTCCGAAAAACTAGCACCTCTGCAATCCCCAAAGACGCTAAGGCCCCTAATTCCTGCGGCCGCAGCCTCGTTCCGGCCTTTAGGAGAATTTCCCCTTCTTTAATATCCTCCCCGGCACGAATCACATTTTCACCGGGCGCAACTTGCTTATATGTATTTAAGAGGCCCTCTACGTCCTCACAGTGTTCAATCATCAGCACACTGTCACTGCCCTTTGGCATCATTCCGCCTGTCGGTACATATACCGCGGTGCCGTGGCTAACAACAGCATCAGGGACTTCGCCCATTTTTACTTCTCCAGCTACGGTTAAAAAGCCGGGCATGGATTCAGAGGAACCATACGTATCCTTCGCGCGAACAGCATACCCGTCGACAGTTGAGCGATCAAAACTAGGCACATTTTCCTTCGCTACTACAGGCGAAGCTAAAATATCGTTTAATGCCTCGCCAAGCTCTCTACCCACTGTTTGTCCAATCACCGGTATGTTTTCCTCGATTAAGGCAAATGTTTCTTCAACTGTTTTCACTTTGAAAAATTGCATGGTTCCCTTTTTCCCCCTTTAAAAAATCAATCTGCCTCGGCCCACTTCTTTGCCTCTTCATATTCATTCGGGTGATTCATATTAAAAAAGACTCGTTCGATATCAAGATGACTATAAGTCTGTAGTTCTGTTTCGGTTACATACAAGACGTTTAATTGGTCAAGCAAATGCTTCATGCGCAGCCGCCCTGCCTCAATACTAGAAACAACCTCTTCGACCGTCTTCTTTTGAAAAACAGCAAATAACGGATGTTGTTTTCCATTTATAACGGGAATAACCGCATCATAGTGACCACAGTTATGAACAAGTGCTTCGGCAAGCTCTGTTGAAACAAACGGCATATCACAGGCAACAATAAAGTTTACATCATAATCAGATGCCAGGAGGCCTGCATGCACCCCTGCCAGCGGCCCCATCCCCGGAAACTGATCCGCAACCATCCTTAATCCCAAAAATTCATATTGTTCAGAATCATTCGTTACTAGAATTATATCATCAAATAGCAGTTTAAGTGCATCTGCTATTCTTTCGATGTTCGTTTTCTCATTTATTTTTAGCAGCGCCTTATTCGTGCCCATTCGGCTTGATTTTCCGCCTGCTAAAATAATCGCTGCAGCTTTCATGTAAAAAAACACCTTCTTAATTTGTCTGTTTTTTTTCACCTAGCGAGTTATAACCGTTTTCCTGTGCTACAAAATCAAGGTGGATGGAATTTAAATCTAGTAATGCTACTGACGGTTTCGAGATATATTGTCTCGTATCTATAATTTTAATATAGCCCTTACATTCTTCGCAAACTTGAATTTGCGAGGTGGCATCGCCTTCAACGGTTAAAAACTGGATCGTCTTATGGTCTTCATTGCCGCAATGAGAACATTCCAAGCGCTTGGCATGCCAATTAGCATGGCAGCGAGGACAATGAATGGCTTTTTTCCCCTCTTCTTCAAGCGTGGCCAACCGTGCAGGCTCGCCGCAAACAGGGCAGCCAGCCCCCGGAACGGCATGGTTAATCATCGGCTGAACCTTTTCAGCCGTTAATTGTAAGTATGGGCGAAGGGCGGTCTCTGCCAGGAATTGCGGGATCCATTCTTCGAGGCCGTGCTCTTCGGCAAAACTGGTAAAATACACTTCGTTAAACGAAAAGGCTTCGTCAATCCAGCGGATCGCTGTTTCCTCGTTAAGAAGGCTCGCAATACAAGACAATTTCGCCTCGAGATCGGGAATGAGTGTTACTAGTGTGGTATTTATTTCGTCTATCCACTGTAAGAATAGGGAAATGTCAAAATCAATAGCCGATAACGCGGCAGCCGGCACTCCTGCTTGCATCGCAGCCTTATCAAGGTTTGGTCTAATGGTTTCCGGATCTATCTGAAGCTTCCACTGTTCTTGAAGCTTGATGATTCCTTTTTGCAGGTCTTGATATTCTTTTGAAACAACGGATTTGATCATCGTTGTTACACCTCATTTTTTGATATTTTTTGATTCGCTCATTGACTGCTTAAATTCGCTCATTGAAACTATTTATTCGCTCATTGACTGCCTAAATTCGCTCATTGAAGCTTAAAATTCGCTCATTGACCCCAAAATTCATGATCAGCACCCAATTGTGTCGTAAAAAAAGACCGATTTTTAAAGGAAAAGGCTGTCGTAAACTATGACAGCCATTCCTTTTGATTATAAAATTGAAAACGAATGGTTTATGCGCCTTTTTTATGCTTTGGATCATCGAGGTCAGGGAAGTTTCCCTTTTTCACTTCTTCGTCATACCAGTCGGCATAGTGGCCTTTTGCCCACCAGGCAGGAACTTTTCCGGTTACAACGCCGGAGTAGCCTGGTCTCGAATGTTTATGGACTACAGAAAGGTAAATATGTCCGACGATCACAGCAATTCCTAGTCCGAACCCAATGTTATGAAGGACGTAGCCCCATTGTACAAGTGCTCTTGGGAAGTACTCAGGGAACCACATCGTGAAGCCTGAAACAATAACCAAGATAGCACAGAAGATCTGAAGAATGGAGTTGATTTTTTCACCAGCGTTAAAGAAGGTTTGTCTGACATGCTTAAACTTGAAGCCGAATAATTCTTTCACGAATTCACTGAAGAATTCAAGGTCGCGCTTCTTCCAAGTGATTAATTCCTTCATCCAGTGAATAAAAAACTTCGGACTAAAGATCAATAATATGAAGGTAGGCGTTATGAATGCTACCGCAAAAATTCGGTGCAGGAGCCGGGCCATCGCCGGGCCGCCAAAAACCGGATACAGCCAGTCAAAGAACTCCGTATACATCGGCAGGGCCGTGATGTATAGGGCAAAGAAGGCAATTCCATTGATTGCATGCGCCCAAACAAACGCCTTTGGAAAACGTTGTATCTTTACTTCCGCTTGCGGGTGGGTTTGCTTATTACTCATGGCTGCCACCTCCATTTTCGTCCTCGTCATTCGCTTTTTTACTAAAAAACTTATTGGCAACAAATGCGCCGACAACTGCCATGGTGGTTGCCCCAATCATGGCCTTGCCGATTGGCTGGGCATAGTCTTTCCAGACAACGGCTGATGTTGGTACTTTAGGGTTTTCAGGCAAACCATATACAGATGGCCGCTCTGCTAATACATAAATTGTATGTGTACCGCCAACACCTTGCGGATTATACACTTGAGCATTTGGATAACGGCCCTTGATTTCCTTCACACGCTGTTCTGCCTTTTTGATCATCGCATCTTGGTCGCCAAACTCCATTGCGCCAGTATGACAAGTCGTTACGCAGGCCGGCTGTAAGCCCTCGTCGATTCGGTCGGTACACATGGTGCACTTATGCGCCTTGCGATACTCTTTTCCGTTCTTATCCTTATATTCCTTCAAGGAAATTACCTCAAACGGACAGTTCTGCACGCAATAGCCGCAGCCTACGCAGGTATCTTGATCAATGACAACCGTTCCATACTTCGTATAGCTGATGGCATTTTCCGGACACACCTTTTCACAGGCGGCATCTGTACAATGGAAGCAGGAGGAATGGCGGAAAAGGTATTCTAAATCACCTTTTCCATTCTCGTGTTCAATAAACTGAAGAACATTCCATGTATCCGCTGTTGTTTTCGCATGTGATTGGACACTGCCAAGGAAATCTGTCGGCTCTGCCGGGAGATCATTCCAGTTTTTACAGGCGACCATACACGCGCGGCAGCCATCGCACTTTGTTACATCGACATATTTTACATACTTACTCATACGTCAGCCCTCCTAACGTTACAGAGGAATGCTTTATATTCAGGAATCATCGTATTCGCATCCCCAATATGCGGAGTCAGACGGTTGGCTGTATCCCCAGTGGCAAAGCCTTTATAGCCAAAATGCCATGGCATTCCGATTTGGTGCACTTTTTTGCCTCTTACTGTAAATGGCTTATAGCGTTTCGTGACCATTGCATAGGCCTTGATTTCGCCGCGTGCCGAGCTGACAATGATTTTGTCTTTATTCTTGATGCCTTTTTCTTTTGCGAGATCTTCACTTAATTCCACAAACATATGACCAGCAAGCTCTGAAAGCCATTCTTGGTTTCTTGTCATCGAGCCGGACTGCCAGTGTTCACTTAAACGGTAGGTTGTGGCCACGATCGGATAGTCCACCTTGAAGCCCTTTTTATTAAAGTCGCCTTCCATAATCACAGTTGCCGGGTTCATTTCCTGTCCAGAGAAAGCATTTGGAACAGGGCTTTCAAATGGTTCATAGTGTTCTGGGAACGGTCCGTCGTTTAAAGTTGGTGCAAACAATAATGCCACACCGTCTTTATTCATCATAAAGGCACCCGTACCTCCCGGTTCAGTTGGTGCAGTTACGGCCTTAAAGTCTGGGACATCATTACCGACCCATTTCTTCTGGGCATCATCCCACCAAATAACAGCCTTATCCTTGCTCCATGGCTTGCCGCTTGGATCGGCAGAGGCACGGTTATAAAGAATGCGGCGGTTCATTGGCCATGCATAGGACCAGTTCAAATAATGCTCGCCGCCTAGATCCTTGTTATCACGGTTCTTCGATTTATTTTTGCCTTCTTCAGGATAGAAACCAGAATAAATCCAGTTACCGCTTGACGTCGAACCGTCATCTAATAGGGCCCCAAAACCGGAGATTAGTTTACCTGTTTTCAAATCGTAGCCATTGATTTCTTTGGCCACAAGATCAATATCCGGTTCTGCTCCGGTACCGTAATTCCAATCAAGCGCTAAGAATGGTCGATCCGCTGATTTTGGACTGTTGGCGTATAGTTTTTTCAGTTTTAAGGCAAGTTCATGGATGATATCGAGATCGGGTCTTGCTTCGCCTCTGGAATCAATTGCCTTCCAGCGATATTGCATCCAGCGTGAGCTGTTGGAAATACTGCCTTCCTTTTCAAAAGAAGCGCTCGCTGGCAGTAGGAATACTTCCGTATTAATCTTTGCTGGATCACTGCCGGCTTCTTTTTGCCAGAATGCCGATGTTTCTGTCTCCCAAAGATCAATCGCTACCATCCATTTCAGTTTTCCAAGAGCCTCTTTTTCCTTACCAGCGTTCGGACCTCCGACAACCGGGTTTGTTCCAAACAGGAAGGTGCCATCAAGCCCACCATCGTACATCGCTTTAAAGAGATTGATATGGGAATAGTTTTTATTTCCCTTTGGTAAAAATTGATAGCCAAATTCATTTTCGGCTGTAGCATTTGCGCCATACCAAGATTTCAGCAAGCTGACAACGAATTTTGGTTTATTGCTCCAATACCCTGTTTTTGGTGTTTCTTTTTCCAAATAGCCTTTAAGGGTGGCATGCTCCGGAACCGTAGCTTTTGGTGCACCCAGGTAGCCTGTTAGGTTATCGAATAATAAGCCAAAATCTGTTGAGCCTTGCACATTGGATTCACCACGCATGGCATTGATGCCGCCGCCAGGGATTCCGATATTTCCTAACAATAGCTGCAGGATGGCATAAATACGGACGTTTTGGGAACCGACTGTATGCTGGGTTGTTCCCATTGCATACATGATTGTACCGGACTTTCCAACCTTACCTGTTTCACAGAATGTTTTACAAACCTTTAGATAGTCTTCCTGTGCTGTTCCAGTCACCGTGGTAACTGTTTTTACATCATAACGGGAATAGTGCTTTTTCATTAATTGGAACACGGAACGCGGATGCTCCAAGGATTCATCGACGACAGGCTTGCCATCTTCCGTTGTTTCAAGCGCCCATTTTGTTTTATCGTATGCTCGTTTCGCTTCGTCATAGCCTGAGAAAAGGCCATCATTAAAGTCATAGCCTTCTTTCACAATAAAGGAAGCGTTTGTATATTTAGCCACATACTCCTTGTGGATGAGATTGTTTTCAAGCGCATAATGGATCATTCCGCCGATAAATGGGATGTCCGTACCGGAGCGGAGTGCTGCGTAAACGTCAGCTTGTGCAGATGTTCTAGTAAACCGCGGGTCAACGGACACAATTTTGCCGCCGTTTTCCCTTGCTTTTGTCAACCATCTAAAGCTGATTGGATGGTTTTCCGCAGGGTTTGCGCCGATTATCAACGCACAATCGGTATGCTGCAGATCATTCCAATGGTTAGTCATTGCTCCACGACCAAATGTAGGTGCCAGACCGGCAACCGTTGAACTATGTCATATTCGTGCCTGGTGCTCTAAGTAGGTGACACCAATCCCTCTCATTAGTTTCGCGAGCAAATACGTTTCTTCATTATCAAGTGCTGCGCCGCCTAAGCTGGCAATTCTCTCTGTTTTATTAACGGTAATGCCGTTTTCTACTTCAACAAATGATTTGTCACGTGTTTCTTTTGTACGCTTGGCAATGGTATCAAGCATCCATTCCCAATCCTTTTCCTCCCACTTATTGCTTCCAGGAGCACGGTAAAGCGGTTTTGTTAAGCGTTTTTCTGAGGTGTACAACTGTCTTAGTGTTGTACCCTTACTGCATAGCTTTCCTTCGTTAATTGGATTATCCGGATCCCCTTCCGTATAAACCACGGTATTGTCTTTGGTGTGGACAAGGATTCCACATCCGACACCACAGTAGCAGCAAATGGTTGGTGTTACAGTAGATTTGGCAATTTTAAATTCTTTTGTTTTCGCATAGGCCTTTTTCTCGTTAAAACCAAGTTCGACAACTGCAAGCGTTGCGGCAGTAGCGCCCGATAGTTTTAAAAATTGCCGGCGATTTAAGTTCATTTCAACCATCACTATTCTCCTTCCCAAGAATATAGATTAGAACATCCCTTTTTCTCTATCTAAATCTGCAAGTTTAATTGATTCCCCCCTTCACTGCATCTCGGGCGGCTAGCTCGATATTTAGATCGTTTTCAACTCTGCCTGCTGAGGTATATACAGTAGCCATTTTCCCTCGTAAATAGCCAATGACCTCGATATTTAAGTATTTTGCCAGCTGCACAGCCTGCTTGGTAGCGGCCGTGCGTGAGCCAATGACAGGAAAGCCGAATTTCGCAGCCTTTGAGAGCATTTCATATGAAACCCGGCCGGTTGTCAGTAAGATTAACCTTTCGGGCTGTAAACGATTTTTAAGTGCATGACCAATAATTTTATCGACGGCATTATGGCGGCCAATATCTTCCCTGATAGTAATGGATCCGTCTTCTTCAATTATACAGGCCCCGTGCATTCCGCCTGTTTCAAGGTAGAAACGTGAGTTTTGGGCAAATTCACTTCTCTTTTTTAAAAGATAGCTTAATTTGAAGGTTTGACCCGAAGTCACTTTGTCAAAATTTTTCACATCTGTCATTGAAAAGAAGGTGACACCCCTGCCACAACCTGCTGTATAATGCTTCTTCTTGGAAAATACTTGTTCCTCGTCAAAATGAGAGCTTAATGAAACATGGATGCTTCCCATTTCTTCGTTGATTAGGATGGACGCGATATCACTTGCGTCCTCGATAAATCCTTCAGAAAACAAATATCCGTATGTCCAGTCCTCCAGGTCGAATTTTGTCAGCTGAAATACAGCCATTTCATACCCGTTGATCAGTAACGAAATGGGATATTCATCAGGACACCCTTTGCGGTTCATTGTTTTCACTTCCCCCCAGGAAATCTTTCCGTATTTATTCATTGTAAAAATAGTAGCAACGATGCTCAGCGACATTTGTCACTTTGCTAAACAACGGTCACAACCATCATTCGATTTTAATTACCATTAAACACATTCACTTAACAAAGAATGAACCAATAAAAACGGATATCGTAATTGTGACAAATTTTCTACAATTTCAGCAGTACACATTTGGGCAGCAGTAGGTAAACGGTTTCATTATTTGAAACGGATGATCTTTTGCATCTATCGTACTTTTTTCTTTGTTTTTTGAAAGTAATATTTATCACGGAAAATGCTTGTAAATAGTACAAATGGTCGATTTGTCATTACTCTGTCAACATTTGTTCGAGTAGATTACTAGGTGATAATAATGACTGTTTTCTGTTAATTTTTGAAAAATGTTTTATAATAATAAGTAGGTTTTAAAAGGAGGAATACATAATGACTATCAAAAAAGTAATGACCATCGCTGGTTCCGATACAAGTGGCGGCGCGGGGCTTCAGGCAGATTTAAAGACATTCCAGGAACTTGGTGTTTACGGGATGAATGCTCTCACTTGTATCGTAACAATGGATCCAAAAGACAATTGGCACCACAATGTATTTCCCATTGATGTCGATATTTTAGAAAAACAACTGGAAACGATTCTTTCTGTCGGAATTGACGGCATGAAAACCGGTATGCTGGGAACAGTTGAAATTATCGAGTTAGTCGCAAGAAAAATCGATGAGCATAAATTAGAGCGCGTTGTGATTGACCCTGTCATGGTATGCAAAGGGGAAGATGAGGTCCTAAATCCGGAGACTGCCGATGCGATGAGGGAACTTCTTGTACCGCGCGCCTTCGTTGTTACCCCGAACCTCTTTGAGGCAGGACAGCTTGCCGGTATGAAGACACCGCACACATTGGAAGAGATGCGACAAGCTGCCGTGAAAATTCATGAATTAGGCGCAAAAAATGTCCTCATCAAAGGCGGCAGCAAGCTGCAAACAGAGGAAAAGTCGCTTGACCTTCTCTATGATGGAAAAGAGTTTAGGGTGTACGAATCAGAAAAAATCGAAACTTCCTTTACACATGGGGCGGGCTGCACCAATTCGGCTGCCATCGCTGCCGAATTGGCAAAAGGAAAGTCGGTTTACGATGCAGTAGAAGTATCCAAGGAGTTTGTTTCAGCGGCGATCCAGCAAGGCTTCCGCTTGAATGACTTTGTCGGACCGACATGGCATGGCGCTTACCGCGGCGGCAGCAGTATCACTGAGTACTGCGAAGATTGTAACGAATAAAGAATAACAGAAGAGCCAATCACCAGATTGGCTCTTCTTTTCGTGGTGTCATTCGTGGTGCCTCGTTCGTGGTGCCTGACACCGTTTCTCACATTTCGAGCATGAATTTAGCATTTTTTTAGTGATTTTAGTATGATAGTTACATTATTAAATAAGAATAGTTTATAGATTTAATAAAAGGGTCAGACCCTTTAGGGGAAGGAGTTGTTAGGTTTGCAGATTGTTGAGTTGGAACGTGTCCAGAAAGCGATTAATGACTTTGCTAATAAGGATGTCTACATTCACCTTGAAACCACAAACGGTGCCTATGCATCGCACCATAATCAAGAATTCTTTTCCGCGGGGGCTTATATCCGCAATGCACTTGTTCGATATGAGTTGGGGAAAATCACCGGAAATGGACCACATCGCGTGGGACTTAAACTAAATCTTGGCTGGATTTACGCTGAGGGGATTACCCACTTTGAAATTGACGAAGAAAATCATCTATTAATGGCGGGTCACGACCATAGTGGCAAGCTTGCCGTTGCCTTAGAGATCAGCACCACTCCATTTGAATAACGTTCATAGAAAGGAGAATACCTAATGGAAAAAGAACGCCATGTTTTAGTCGTTTTCCCGCATCCGGATGACGAGGCCTTTGGTGTCTCCGGAACCCTTGCGACCCATGTACAGAACGGAACTCCCGTCACCTATGCTTGTTTAACCTTAGGAGAAATGGGCCGCAATATGGGGAATCCCCCGTTTACCAATCGGGAAAACCTGCCGAAGATTAGAAAGGAAGAATTAAAGGCGGCCGCTAGTGCTATAGGAATTCAGGATCTGCGCATGCTTGGTTTCCGTGATAAAACGATTGAATTTGAAGATGAGGATTATATGACGAACACCATGCTCGCAATCCTTGAGGAGGTAAACCCTTCCCTCGTGATAACCTTTTATCCGGGCTATTCAGTTCACCCTGACCATGACGCCACCGGTGCGGCAGTCGTAAGGGCTGTCGGGAAGCTTCCTGCCGCCGCACGGCCAACCTTACACTGTGTCGCTTTCTCGAATAATTGTATCGAGGAGCTTGGAGAAGCAGATATTATCAACGATATCACCCCTGTTGCTGATAAAAAGCTCGCCGCCATGCGTGCCCACCGCTCGCAGACCGAGCAAATGCTAGCAGGCATGGAAGAGAAGTTGAAAAATCAAGACCCGCAAACAATGGTGTGGATCAATAACGAACGTTTTTGGACGTATAAGTTTACAAATTAAAAGCCCCCCACTTTTGGGTGCATTCTTATTAAAAGACGCAAGAATTGACGTATGAATTGGCATACGTCTTATTCTTTTTTTATTAAATTTTCTCAGGTTAAGCACTCGAGCTGATCAATAGACGGAAAAATTCCGCCTAATAGGTTATTTTTATTAAAAAGGGCCTAAATAGGCGGAGAGATTCCGCCTATTTACTCGAAAAATGCGAAAATGGGAGATTTTACTTTGTATAGTCGGAAAACCTCCCCTTATTTACCCCGAAACGAGCCCCATTCTGCATTTAACCGAAAAATCTCCGTTTATTTTACTTCCTAATGAATCTCTAATCGCCCCTAACCTCGCTGTCCTCATGAACGGCTTCCCGTCTTAAGGGCCATTTGAACCTCTTTTTACATTAGTATTCCTTATGCAGCAGCGTGCACAAACTGCACCAGTCGCGGATGATGATCTTTCTCGACTTCATATCAATGATTCCGTCCTTTTTCAATTTCGAAAAAACGCGGCTGACACTTTCCCGGGTTGTGCCGACAACCGTGGCAAATTCCTGCACCGTCAACGGAATCTCAATTTCCCATCTGTTTTGGCCTGTATTAAATTTATTCCCCAGCCGTTCGAGCGTTTTCACCGTTTTTGCATAGACATCCAGCAAGGCGACATCCCGCAGCTGTGAGGTCATTTCCCTTAGGGTATCACTCATATAGCTGATCAATTGCATGGCGAGTTCCGGATAATTGTATAAATCCTGTTCCAATTCATGCTTATCCAAAAAGAGAATTTCTCCGTCTTCGAGCATCGTCGCTGTTGCCGGATAGAACTCTGTCTTTCGGGTAAACAAGCATGCCTCCGCAAAGATATCCCCTTTTTGCTTGATGCAGACAATGATTTCATTCCCATTTTCATCCTGTTTGGTCAGTTTGACTGCCCCGGAAACAACGAAGTAAACCCCATTAGCTGCCTCATCCTCTGCAATCATTTGCTTCCCTTTTTTGAATGTAAATGTTTTAATGCGCTTTTCAATCACTCGCAGCGACTTATCTGATAAATCCTTGAATATAACAATCTTTCTTAGTAAATCCGCATGCTTTCCCCCTTTATAGACAGAAAAGTGCGGATCATTTAGACAATCTGCCGGATTCATATTCCCCACCTCAATCCCAAATTTTCATTCCACCGTCGAACCTTGCATGATCGTTACCATCTATTGTAAACAACCTCTTTCGTTGATGAAGTGATGAGATTCACAAAACGTTCATTTTTTAAAAGTCCTCTAGTTTCCTGCCTTCGGCAACCCCCTTCACAGAACGTTCAAAAACTGAAATTAAAGTGTGCCAAACATCACATTTTTAACACTTAGGAGAGTTTAGGATGAGATTGTTCATCAGATAAAAAGGAGGGGGACAAAATTGCAAAAGATCATTATTAGCTTTGTGATCAGCGCCTTACTTGGCTTTGGTATAGGCTATCTCGTGTTTGACGTTGTAATGGGGGATTCCGGTAACGAGCCCCAAGTGGCACAAACCGAAAACACAGATACCAATCAGGCTAAGGAAGAAAGCACGGATTCTAAAGAGACAGCAGCAACAACAGCTTCTGTCAGTGATGACAATATCCTTAATAAACGCGGATGCCTTGGCTGCCATAGTGTTGAAGCGCTTAACCTAAAAGGCGGGGTAACAGGTCCTGATCTTTCCAAAGCATATGAAAATGTAGAAGGAAAGCACGGCAAACCGATTGAGGAATTCCTAAAACAACCTACATCGGCTGTTATGTCAGGCGTCATTGGCGGCAACCCATTAACAGATGACCAGCGTCAGCAAGTTCTAGACCTGTTGAAGCAAGCATCTGAAGCAAAATAAAAAGGTGGTGTAAATTGAATGAAAAAATGGATTCCGATCGCTACCGGTTTGCTTGCCGGCTTCGTTGCGGCAACAATTACATTCGCTGATTTTTCCGCAAAGACGAATACGGAAGCGGCAGCAAGCACAAAGAGCGATGCTGAAAAGGTATATGTTCCTTTTGGACAAAAAGATGATTACTATTTATTCGCATCCGGCGGCCACTCTGGTCAAATGTTTATCTATGGTGTGCCATCGATGCGTAAAATTCGAACCATTCCGGTCTTCTCACAGGATTCAGCAACAGGTTATGGTTTTGATGAGCATTCAAAAAAATTAATGGGCGGCTATACATGGGGTGATCTTCACCATCCAGCCTTCTCAGAAACAAAAGGTGATTATGACGGAAAATGGATGTTTGCGACTGATGTCGGCAACAGCCGCGCTGCCGTCGTTGATCTAAAAACCTTTACCACAAAAGACATTATCAAGGTTCCAAACACAGCAGGCCCGCACTGTGCCGCATTCGTAACCGAAAATACCGAGTATATGTTCCTGCCGACTCGTTTCGCCGTGCCGCTTGGACAAAAATATGAATCACTTGATGACTACAGTCAAAAATACCGCGGTGTTATGTCAGCCGTTACCTTTGACGAGAAGAACGTGAAATTAAATATCGCTTACCAGGTTGCTCTTCCACCATGGTCCTATGACCTTTCCGATGCCGGTAAAAAAGGCTCTGCCGATTGGGCTGTCATGACGACCTATAATACAGAAGAAGCCACAACCACAATGGAAGTCAATGCCTCACAGGCGGACCGCGACTACATTGTTCTGTTTAACTGGAAAGAGCTTGAGAAAATGGTCAAAGAAGGCAAATACGAAGAAGTGGATGGCCAAAAAGTCATTTATCCTGAAAAACAAAAAGGCGGTATTTATTTAGTGCCTGTAGCGAAATCGCCGCATGGTGTCGACGTTACACCGGATGGTAAGTACTTTATTGCTTCTGGTAAATTGGCCCCAGCGATGACCGTATTCTCATTTGAGAAGGCATTTAAAGCTGTTGAAAACAAGGAATTTGCCGGCGAACGCAACGGGATTCCTATTCTTAAATACAAGTCCGTCATGGAAAGAGAAGTAAACCCTGAAAATGCCCTTGGACCGCTTCATACCCAATTTGACGACAAAGGCATGGCCTACACAACGATGTTCATTTCTTCGGAAATTGTGAAATGGGATCCTAAGACTGGTAAAACATTAGACCGTGTTCCTGTTCAATATTCACCAGGTCACTCTGTTGCTGCTGAAGGCGATACGGTAGCACCTGATGGAAAATGGATTATTGCGCTGAACAAAATTGCCAAAGACAGCTACTTATCTGTTGGGCCATCACACCCAGAGTCCATGCAATTAATTGATCTTAGCGGCAAAAAGATGAAGGTCGTTCAATCGGCACCAGTTGATCCGGAACCGCACTACGCACAAATGATCAAGGCCGATAAGATTAAAACAATTGAAGTATATCCTAAGGATCCAGAGAATAAAGACGCTGTTTACAAACAAGGTGATACAAAAATTGTCCGTAAAGGCAACGAGGTTCACGTTTACGGAATTGCGATGCGCTCAAGATTCATCTTTGATTCAAAAGCAAAACGTCCGGACGAGATTGAGGTTAACCAAGGCGATCATGTCTTTATCCATTTAACCAATATTGACTTCGACGAGGATATTACCCACGGTTTTGCCATCAATAGCTATGACTTAAACATGGAAGTACAGCCGGGGCAAACAAATACAATGGAGTTTATCGCCGATAAAGCCGGAACCTTCCCGCTCTATTGCACAAACTTCTGCTCTGCGCTGCATCAGGAAATGAATGGCTACTTCCTAGTAAAACCGAAGAATTAATAAGAAAAGCGGAAGCGCCTTGCTCAGGGGCGACAGGCATAAGACGAGCCGGCGAGAAGGTTGCTCTTTTTAACCTTCTTGACGGATTTGCTTATGACCCCGAGCCCCTAGGCGCTGCAGCTAGACAGGACCTATCTGTGGTGGGTATCAATTAAAAATAATTGGTACCCCTCTCTATTACCCTCAGTTTACACTATAAAAGGAGTGGTTAACTTGAATGATAGTAGTAGGAAAAAGAATAAATTATCGATTACCTCTTCCGTGCTGATCGGGCTTGCGGCCATACTCATTGGCGCCTCCATCTTCTTCCCTTGGTGGAAAATGGTCTTTTATGCCCCGCAATATCCGGAAGGATTGAATATCATTGTTTATCCAAACAAGCTTGCCGGGGAAATCGATATTATTAATGGACTTAATCACTATATCGGGATGTCTAACTTCGGTGAAGAAAATTTTCCTGAATTAGCCTACCTTGTTTACCTAATCGCTGGATTAGCTGTTTTGGCACTCGTAACAGCCATCCTCCGCAATAAGAAAGTGCTTTATGGCTTAATTAGCGTGATTGCCCTTGGTGGTTTAGCAGGAATACTAGATTTACATTTTGCCCTGCAAAAATACGGCTCTAATTTAGACCCAAAGGCACCCATTAAAATTGACCCATTTGTTCCACCGATTGTTGGGGAAAATACAGTGGCTAACTTTATCACCCATAGTTTACTTGGCACAGGTATCTATTTCGTGATTGCCGCCTTTATTCTCCTATTTATTCCGTTATGGAAGGATCGAAAAGTAAAATGAAAAAATTAACGCTCCTATCTTTGATTTTTTCACTTCTTATTCTGATAATACCTGAAAAAATGATGGCAGCCGAAAACCTGCAAGCGATGATCGACTCCATGAAAGAGGGAGCGGTAATAAAGCTTGAGAATAAAACGTACGAGGGCAATATCGTCATTACCAAACCACTGACGATTATTGGCTCAGATAAAACCGTGATTAAAGGGGACGGCAGCGGAAACGTAATTTCTGTTAAAGCGCCAAATGTGAAGCTAAGCCGGTTGACCGTGACGCATAGCAGCATGAACCGGAACTCTTCTGAGGAGTATGCTGCTATCAAGATTTATACCAACAACAATACAATCGAACACATTAGGATCCGCCATTCCTTTCACGGTATTTATTTAAGCCAGGCTCACAAAAATATCATTCGCTATAACGATATTAAAGGACTTGGAAAAGGGGAAATTGCCGCACAAGGCAATGGGATTCATGTTTTTTACGCCAATGATAATTTATTGTCCCATAACACCGTTGAAGGCACACGGGACGGCATGTTCTTTGACTATGCCAATCGGAATAAAAGCTATGATAATAACATCACTAATACTAGATATGGCCTGCATTACATGTACTCCGACAAAAATATTTTTAAACGAAATGTCTTTACCATGAACACGGGCGGTGCCGCCGTCATGAACTCGAACCATCTGAAACTAGAGAACAACCAATTTATCATTAACTACGGAAATCAATCGTTTGGCTTACTGCTTCTGCAGGCCAACGATAATTATATAGCGAATAACACGTTTTACATGAACCAGCGCGGTCTCTACATCGACCAGGCTACAAGAAACATGATTAAAGATAATCGCATTGTCCAAAACCAAATCGGCGTAGAGCTGTGGGCGAGCTCCAATGACCAAACGTTTACATTAAATAAGATTTCTGAAAATACGATTCCAGCCGTTACCCTCGGCGGTAAGGGGGAACGCAACGCCTGGAGCCAGGATGGCATGGGCAATGACTGGGGCGCCTCGTTCCCGCTGACCGACTTAAATCAAAACGGCATCGGTGACTTCCCGGTTGCCTATCATTCTTCCCTTCATCAGTTGATTGAGGATCAAGAATTAACAAGCCTTTTTTTAAAAAGTCCGGCCGTCACGATCTATGAAAAAATAAATGCGACACTTACAAACGATGAAGTCATGTTTAAAGACCCACACCCGCTGGCAGCGGCCAAAAAGAGACACACTGGGATTCTACTCGCGGTCCTTGGGCTCATCGCGGGCTTGATTTTACTAAAAGGGAGACATCAACTATGCATTACATTTGGAAGGAATGGAAGGAAAACATAAGAGGAAAAGGACTTTGGCTGTCGTTAAGCATCATTGTTCTGATTTCAATCAGCATTTTGTTTCGTTCCTCTGTCCTTTCATTTGATAAAGGCTTTTATGTGCTCTTAATCAATTTATTTGATACGATTATTTATTTTATCCCGATCCTGTGCCTGTTTATCGGCGCCTTCTCCATCTTTCAGGAAAAAGAACAAAAGACACTCATTATGCTGTTAACGAAAAAGGACAATTATGCTAGTTTTTTAGTGCGAAAAAGTGCTGGGCTCTATATCGTCGTTCTCATTCCGCTGCTGATTTGGTTCTTCTTGTATCTATTATTGTTAAAATTCAATTTTGGGATAGATTTCAAAGGTTATATGATCTTTGTAGCAGCGATTGTTTGTTTGAGCATGGTCTTCCTGCAAATGGGGGCCGCGATTGGCAGCTTTAGCCGCTCACGGATGCAGATTATTGGCTACACGATTTTTGTCTGGTTTTACTTTTTCTTTTTACATGATTTTATTTTGCTATCCTTTTTACCGGACATCACCCACGAAAATGTTAGGTTCTTTTCATCAGCCTACTTTTTAAACCCGCTCCAGGCCGTCCGAATGTTTTTAGAAACCGGCATGGGCGTGTATTCCTTCGGTCATATGTCTAGACTGCTAGAAAAGTTCATGTGGACGAAGCCTGTATTCTTTTTACTGGGAAATCTGTTGATCTGGCTTGCGGTTTCCTTTGGCACAGCGATTGTCTTCAACCGTAAGGAGGGATACGAATGATTAAAGTGACGGGCTTAAACCAATCCTTTGGGAAAAAAACAGTCCTGGACGGGGTCACGGTTGAAATTGGGCGCCATGAAATTTGCGCACTTGTCGGCCGCAATGGTGCCGGTAAATCGACATTTATTAATAGTCTCTTAGGCTTATTGCCAGTGAAGCAAGGAGCAATTGCCATTAACGGCATAGAAGTTTCCAAGAAAAATAATGAATGGAAAAAGGCGATTGCCTATTTGCCGGAAAAATTTATGCTTTATCCGATGCTCACCGGCTTAGAGAATATGACTTTTTTTGCGGAGGCTGTTTCTGGTACGTCAGATTTAGCGCGGATTGAACAGGTATTGAGGTCGGTCAGCCTCTGGGATGATCGCGGTGTGCAGGTGAAGTCGTATTCAAAGGGGATGCTGCAGCGTTTGGGGCTTGCCATTACTCTATATCAGGATTCCAGTATTTTGATTTTGGATGAACCGACAAGCGGGATTGACCCGCTGGGAAGGAAGGAAATCCTTGAGGTATTACGGTCGCTCCATGATAAAACGATCCTGCTTTCCTCGCACCACCTCGATGAAATTCGGCAGATTTGCACACACGTTGTCTTTTTAGATGAGGGGAAAATGGAAAAATTCACAGTGAAAGACTTTTTAGAAACACATCATTTAGGGGGAATTGAATCATGAAGAAACGACTGATGTTCACCTTGCTGCTGGTAATCGCAATGCTTGCCGGCTGTGGGTCCGGGCCTGACTATACAGTGAAAGTGACGAAGGAACTTTTTTACCAAAAGGATGCTGCAGCGCCGTTTGAAATAAAAGTAACCGAGGGGAAAAAGGCTGTAAAAGGGCTTGAGGTTTCCGCAGCATTCTCCATGGCCAATATGGACCACGGTACAACCGATTTGACATTAACTGAAGGAGCTGGCGGGACCTACTCCGGTGAGGTGGCGCTGCCGATGAGCGGTAAATATGAGGTAGCCTTTACATTGGAAAAGGACGGGAAGAAATCCGAGGAAGTCATTGACATCAACGTCGTGAAGGCCAAGGGTGTCGCCAAATTGAACGGTGAATGGATTACGAATGAGGATGTTTCTTTTTATAAGTTGATTAATCAGCTGCAGTTTGCAATTTCTCGGGAAACGGCTCAGAAAAAATACAGTGGTGTGCAATTAGAGGAAGAACTAGCCTATTTAGAGTCCCAGGAAAAGCTCATCGATGATAAAAATCAATTAGTCACGCAGATTATCCGCCTGCGCTCGATGGCGATGCTGGCAGAGGAGAAGGGTCACAAAGCGGATGCTGGAGAAGTGGATACAGCCTTGGGGAAAGTACGCGACCAATATAATGGGTATGAATCCGCTGGAAAGTTGATTCGTGACTATGGCGAAGAGAAGTTCTGGTCAACGGAAAAACAGCAATACGAGATGATTGTTCTCGCACAAAAGGTGCAACAGGATTTAGTTGCTCAAGTAAAAAAGGAAAATCCAACAATGGCTGAACAGGAGGTCTACTTCCAGGCGCAAAAAAAATACGAGGAACTCCTCGTCTCCCAAGTAAACTCCTTAAAGATAGAAATTCTTTAGGGAGTCTCTTGGCTTTCCAGGTACATCCGCGTTCGTGATGGACTAATCCTTTGCCTCTTCTCCTCGATTAGTCCTTCACCGACCTTAAACAAAAACCTATAACACTTCTAAAATGGCCTTCGCCACGCCGTGTTCGTTATTCGTATCCGTAATCACATCGCATAATGCCTGAATCTCATAGTTGGCATTCCCCATCGCTACCGATCTGCCGGCACGTTCAAACATCGACACGTCATTATAGTTATCGCCAATCGCCATGGTCTCTGAAATATCAATTCCGCTAACCTTCGCAAAAGTCTCAAGTGCAATCCCTTTCTGAGCCTGTTTGTTGGTAACCTCCAGATTTTCATCACCTGATGCAGAAACAGCAATTTCCGGAAATTCAGCCAGTGCATTTCCCGCGGCCGCTAGTTTACCACCATCAAATGAAAATACCAACATCTTATAGATTTGCACGGATTCGTCGGCGAAAAGAGATTCATAATCCTCCACAACCATGACCAAACCATCACGCAATCTTGCCCCGGCCGCATACATAATCTCGTCACGGTCAGCCTCAGGATTGGCGCTAAGGATAATATCGGCAAGCGTCGATACTGCTTTATCCGCATCGATCGTGCAGGCAGCCTTGTCCGTGTATACCTCAAAATACATATCAAGTTCGGTAAGCCTTGCTGCCATCTCACGTGCCAATTGTTTCGGAATCGGGGTGGCTGAAAGAATCTCTCCTTCTATCGAACGAACCTCTGCGCCATTCGTACAAATCATCGGGCATTTTAGGCCGGCCTCCCCTAAGACATATGTGGCCTCCTGATACGACCTGCCCGTCGCAACGACAAATTCAACCCCTTGGGCCTGCGCCTTTAAAATGGCCTGCCTATTTTCCTCACTAATTTGTTGAACCGAATTTAATAAGGTTCCATCCATATCTGATGCTATCATTTTAATCATGCTGATCCACCTTTTATGTAATTTGATAACTGTCAAACAGAAGCGCCTGGGCGCCTCCGCCTTTCATGTTAGTGCCATTCTAACACGGAACTGGTTAACAGTATCAGTTTGACGCTTAGGCCAAGTACTTACTGCCTTCACGAATGCTTAATGGTGCTAATGACTGCCCCTCAATAAACCTCTGCACGGAAAGAGGATTTGTTTTTGAGTATTCCCTTAATGCCCAGCCAATTGCTTTTTGGATAAAAAATTCCTTACTATCAGCATTTTGCCGTATGTATTGATAGAGCTTCTTTTCATTTGTCTTTTGTTTATACTTTAATTGAAAAAGAATCGCTGCCCGCCTGAGCCACATATTGTCGTGAATGGCCCAGCCATCAATCATTTCTTCCACCACTTCTGGAAACATTTCGGCAATTTTTCCAACAGGCTTTGGGGCAAGCGCGTCAACTGTATCCCACCACGATTTCGTCGTAATAAGCTGCTCCATGAAAGACAAATCGTCCTTCTGCAGCTTGTTCATTATTTTTTCCAAATAAGTCAAGGCTGTATATTGATATTCTCTTTCCTTTTCACTCCAAAGCTCTTCTACTAATTCCTTGTTAAATGGCTCCCGTAGAACCCCGGTTTCCTTAAAAAATTGCTTTTCTAATTCCTTACGTAAAGGCGACTTGATTCCTAAAAATAGAAAATGGCCTTTCATATAATTCATCATCGGTTCGGCCAATAATTCATTACGGTTTTCCGTAAACAGTCTTGTTACTATCGCCATATTTGATGTCACCATCATTCATCCTTTCAAATTGGTTCCTTATTTATTCGTTCCACTATCCTCCATTTTCTCCTTTATTTATGCCGCATAAACGAGCGCCTCGACGCCACACTAACAATAGCTTAAAAAGGAGGGATAGACATGACGAAAAAATTGAATAAAGGAAGCCGCAATCAAAATTCCCCGCAAGCTGGACATGCTGAGGCAGAATTTGCAACGGAGTTTGTCAGTGGCGATAACAGCAAGGGAAAAAAAGCCAATCATACACAGAAAAGGAAGAAATAGATTAGCGAAAAGGGTCTGGCCCCTTTATGGTAATTTACTGTACATACCATTTATCTGAGGGGTCAGGCCCTGTAAAAGGCACCCATTTATTAGCTCTTCGTACTCGCCCATTCTTTTATTTCCTCGGCTATCCGCCCTTGAATTTTTTCCACTACAGTAAAGTCCATTGCGGCCACATAAATCTCTTCCAGCTCATCATGCAGATCCTTTGCCTTTGCAAGATAGCTAGTCGCCTCGGTCATTTTACTTTTATATTTTGCGGCAATTTTACTAATGATCTCAGCAAACAGATCATCTGTGCCGGGCTCAATCAAAATCTCATACATATCAATGATCTCATCGCCATCACGGCTCGGGAAATACTCATGCGGTGCTGTACTGTCAAAAATGGCGATCCCGAGCTCCCGTAAGATCAACATATCAAGGCTATGCGGGTCAAAGCCGCAATGATAGATTTCAATATCGACGCCGCGCTCTTCAGCAGCCGCAGCCAGTTTTTTCAACATGGTCGATTTCCCAGATCCTGGACGCCCTTTTACGAAATAGCGTTTCGGAATCTCCTCGGTCAAATTCGGAACGAAGTCAACGGCTCCCATCGGCGTCGCCGCTCCTAAGAAGCGATGGCGCACATCCGAAGTCTTATGCAATTTCATTTTTCCAAAAAAGGTTTCAATTAACTTGTTCGTCAATTGGTCCGCCTTTTTAAAGTCCATGCTATTAATATAAATTTTTTCCCAATCATCATGGATTTCTAGCGCTTCCTTAAACGTGGCATACGCCTTTTGAAATGAGGCGCCAATCTGTTCAGTCAGCTTCTGAATTACCTTTTTCTGAACACTCAGGGCACGGGCATTCCAGGCCTCCCCAAGGTTTATATATTCCTCAACCGCTCCGGGGGCCTTCGGTTCAATCACATGCGGTGCCGTCCCATCGACAATGCCCACCTTCAGGCTTGGGATTAGAACACCATCTATTGAATTATTATCTGAGGCACAATGAAGAAACTCAACATCGTATCCTTGTTCAATCCACTCATGGCCAATTTTCTTCATCAGTGATGATTTGCCTGTTCCAGGGCCGCCCTTTAGAATAAATAACCGGTCTAACCCTTGAAGATTGGAGTCATAAAGACTATGGAAGCCCCTTGCTGTATTCCCGCCGGCAAAATAATTTTTCACTTTCCCTGCCACTTATCAACACTCCCTTTAACATGACAATCGCTAAGTTCATTTCACCTTATTGTATGCTTTTGCTGTTTATGGGTGAGTGCCTATTGAAATTTCTTACTTCACCAGATCGATCATTTCCGCTTTGGTTAGTTCCTTTAAGTTCTCAGGGGTGAGCACGATTTGTACACCAATTTTACCGGCACTGACAATGATCGAATCAATTTGCCGACAGCTTTCATCGAGGAAGGTCTTATATTCCTTTTTCATGCCAATCGGTGAGCAACCGCCGCGTATGTATCCCGTCCATTTTTGAATATCCTTCACCGGAATCATTTCCACATTCTTTTCAGCCGCTGCCTTAGCTGCCTTTTTCAAATCCAATTCTTCAGCCACAGGAATAACGAAGACATAAATCGCCTTACTGTGTCCCTGCGCAACAAGCGTTTTATAAACCACTTTCGGATCCCGGCCAATTTTCTCCGCAACGGAAACTCCATCAATTTTCCCATCTTTATTATCGTATGTAAGCATGTCATAGCTGACTTTTTTTGCATCAAGAATGCGCATTGCATTTGTTTTCGCCTGTGCCACTTTTCCAAACCCTCCATCTTCAACATGATCCTTCGATAGTACTATCATAGCAGATGATCCAAGGTCATACACAAAATCACCCAAAATTTGTCACCCGTTTGTCACTCTCTTAGTCCATGATTATAGTAAACTAAAATTATCTTAAACTACTTACAAACATAAAGGCTGTACTTTTATCAAACTATCCTACAATGTGAAAGGCATCACAAAGTCCATAATCCAATTTCCCTGAGGTGATTGTTAATGAAATACGACCTAGTACTGTTGCATGCACCAAGTGTATATGACTTTCGACAAAATTCCTTGCTCGCCGGGCCGATAAGCGATGTTGTCCCGTCGTCGCCCGTGTTTGAAATGTATCCGATTGGGCTGACAAGTATCGCCGACTATTTGGAGCGATATGGGCTGCGGGTGAAAATTATCAATATCGCCAACCGTATGCTGATGAGTGAGAAATTTGATGTTGAAAAAAAATTAAAGAAAATCAAAACGAAGGCCTTTGGGATTGATCTTCATTGGCTGCCGCATGCCCATGGCAGTATTGAGCTTGCCAAAATCGTAAAAAGACTTCATTCGGAAACACCGATCATCTTCGGTGGGCTGTCCGCCACCTATTATCATAAAGAACTCATTGAATACCCATTTATTGATTTCGTCATGCGCGGCGACTCCACAGAAAAATTGATGCTCCTGCTGATGAACAAAATTGAGGCGGGCAACACCCATTATGCCGATATTCCCAACCTTACTTGGAAAAAGGGCAGCGAAGTAGGATACAATCCGCTTACGTATGTACCAAAGGATTTGGATGATATTGATGTGCCGGGGTATCGGTACACCATCCGCTCCGTGTTTAAATATCGTAACTTCCTTGACCCGCTGCCATATAACGGCTGGTTGCACTATCCGAACACGGCCCTTTTAACCGCACGCGGCTGTACACAAAACTGCCTGATCTGCGGCGGTTCAAGAGAGGCCTATGACCAGAACTGCAACCGTCATTCACTGGCATTGCGGTCACCCAAAAAACTTGTCGAAGACATTCAATTCATATCCCGCTTCAGCCGGGCGCCGATTTTCATTCTCCATGACCTTCGCCAGGGCGGGCGTGAATATGTGAGTGAATTTTTCAGCCGGCTTAAAAAATTGAATCTTAAGAATGAAATAGTCTTTGAATTATTTCAATATGCAGACGAGGAATTTTTCAAACAAATGAATGACAGTGTCCCTAAATACAGCATTGAAATTACCCTTGAAACCCATGACGAGAATATTAGACGTTACAACGGAAAATTTAGCTGTACAAACCAAAAGGTAATCGATACACTCAGCTACGCCTTGAAAAATGGCTGCAAAAAGATTGACCTGTTCTTCATGGTCGGGATTCCGGGGCAGACGTATAAAAGCGCCGTTGAAAACATAGATTTTTGCGAAACGATCCATCTTGCCTGTAACAAGGACCCAAGAATCTTTTACTTCGTTGCACCGCTGGCACCGTTCCTTGACCCGGCTAGTCCAGCCTTTGAACATCCGGAGATCCATGGCTATAAAAAATACTGCCATACACTTGAGGATCACCGCAAAGCGATTACCCAGCCGTCTTGGAAGCATATGCTCAGCTATGAAACGAAGGATATGACGCGCGATGATATTGTCAATTCTACCTATGAAGCAGCTGAAAAACTGAATGATTTTAAACAAAAATATAATCTGATTGACCAAGAGGGTTATCAAGAAATTAAGGAAAAGATTGTGAAATCGCGGGACTATATTGAAAAAATTGATCACGTCCTTGCTTTACCCAAGGATAAACAAGTGGTCGAACTCGCAAAGATCCAAAAGGAAATAAAGGAAGTAAATGAATATAGTATCTGCGGTAAAAATGAATTAAAGTGGGAGGTCCAAAAGAATTATGCCAACTTCTTTTCGCTTGCCTTAGTTGGCATCGAGCAGCTTTATGAGGATTATATGATTACAATCAAGCATCGCCTAAGCCCGCAAAAACGGCAGCAATTCCAGCTTGACCCTGAACGAAGGAAATTGAAAATATAATAGGAAAGGTGTTGGGGCGATCCTAACACCTTTTTTGTCTAGTTACAGTGCCTAGGGCTCGGAGTCAATTCTTCCGCCGTAGCCCGCCTTTCCGCTATTATTGGAAGCTTATTTCCAATTTTTGTTGAATTAATGCTGGAATTTGTAGAATAAGTTTAAATTTCGAAGAAAAATCTTCCCAATTGAAGAATTCCTTCAATATTGTGTAGAATTCCAACCGTATCGGTAAATTTCACTTCTTAAAACGGGTCAAATTGAAAGGTATTGGGGGCTCCCCAACACCTTTTTAGTGCCCACCTAAGTAGGCTGCTCGTATTTGATCACTTTGGCTCAATTCTTCCGCTGTACCGGCAGCGACGATTTTGCCGGTCTCAATAACATAGGCACGGTCGGCAATGGAAAGCGCCATATTCGCATTTTGCTCGACTAACAGAATGGTCGTCCCCGTTTTATTAATTTCTACAATAATATTAAAGATGGTTTTGACTAATAACGGAGCAAGACCCATCGAAGGCTCGTCTAGCAGCAATAACCGTGGTCTCGCCATCAATGCCCGGCCCATTGCCAGCATCTGCTGTTCACCGCCCGAAAGCGTTCCTGACAACTGCTTGCGCCGCTCATAAAGGCGTGGGAAGAGCTGATATACCTTTTCAAAGTCTTCCTTAATCCCTTTTTTATCCTTCCTTAGGTACGCACCTAACTCGAGGTTTTCCTCCACCGACATGTTTGAAAATACCCGGCGGCCTTCAGGAACCTGGGAAATTCCCCTTTTTACAATGGCCTGCGCTACCTTACCGGCAACATGTTCATTTTCGAAGACAATTTCGCCGTTTTTCGGCTTTAGCAACCCGGAGATCGTTTTTAATAGCGTACTTTTTCCGGCACCGTTCGCGCCAATCAGGGTCACAATTTCCCCTTGATGAATGTCGAGGGAAACGCCCTTCAAGGCATGAATGTTTCCATAGTAGACGTTGATATCATTTATTTTTAGCATTACGAGACCTCCTCGCCTAAGTACGCTTCGATGACTTTCGGGTTATTTCTGATTTGCTCCGGAGTGCCTTCGGCAATTAATTGACCATGGTCAAGCACATAAATACGTTCACACACACCCATAACGAGGAGCATGTCATGTTCAATCAGAAGAATCGTCAAATCAAATTTTTCGCGAATTAAAGAAATTAAATTCATTAATTCTTCCGTTTCCTGCGGATTCATCCCTGCTGCCGGTTCATCGAGCAAGAGCAGTTTTGGACCCGCCGCTAATGCCCGGGCAATTTCGAGGCGGCGTTGCTGACCATACGGCAGATTCTTCGCCATCTCGTGCATGACATCATCAAGCTTAAAGATTTTTAAAAACTCAATTGCCTTTTCTTCCATTTCCTTCTCACCAGAAAAGTGGGAAGGGAGACGAAAAATTGAGCTTAGGATCGAATGCTTGGAAAGGGAATGATAGGCAACCTTTACATTATCCAGGACCGATAAATCGCTGAACAAGCGAATGTTTTGAAACGTTCGGCTAATTCCCTTTTTGGTAATCTTATAAGGGGCCTGACCATTTAATTTTTCACCGGCTAAGGAAATACTGCCCTCAGTAGGAACATATACACCCGTTAACAGATTAAAAAAGGTCGTCTTTCCCGCGCCGTTTGGACCGATTAAACCGACAAGTTCACCTTGTTTTAGTTCGACATTCACATCTGAAACGGCTTTTAATCCCCCGAAACGGATACCGGTATTTTCAACTTTAAGCAGTGGTGTTTTTGCCGTCATGGTGCACTCCTCCTTTAGCGGATTTGCCAAGTTTTAAGAAAGAGGTGATTTCCTTTGTTCCCATCAATCCTTGCGGACGGAACAACATCATCACAATCAGTACAAGGCTGTAAATAACCATCCGCACCTCCGGATAATTGGAGAGGAAGGTTGAAATAATCGTTAACAGAATCGCCGCAATAACGGAACCCGACATACTTCCCAAGCCGCCAATTACGACTAAAATCAAAATGTCAAAGGATTTTAAGAAACCGAAGTTCGTCGGCTGGATGATATAAAAGTTATGAGCATGCAAGGCACCGGCTACACCGGCAAAGAAGGCGCCAATGACAAAGGCCATTACCTTGTAAAAGGTGGTATTGATCCCCATCGCATCTGCCGCAATTTCATTTTCACGAATCGAAATACAAGCACGGCCGTGCGTCGAGTTCGTAAAGTTTACAATCACAACAATGGTGATGGTCACACAGGCAGCCAGCCAAGGCCATGTCGTTAAATGGGAGACGGTCATCCCGCTTGCACCGCCAACATAATCAATATTTAATAAGATGATCCTGACAATCTCACCAAAGCCGAGAGTTGCTATCGCAAGATAATCGCCTCGTAATCGTAGTGTCGGGATCCCAATAATTAATCCGGAAATGGCTGCAGTCAAGCCTGCGACAACGATGGCAACCGGAAAAGGCAGACCCAATTTCATGGTCACAATGGCTGAGGCATAGGCACCAACCGCAAGGAAGCCGGCATGTCCAATCGAAAACTGACCGGTAATCCCAATAATTAAATGGAGCGAAGCGGCAAGAATAATATTAATCCCAATGGAAAATAAGGCGTTTACATAGAAGGAGTTTAATGTCCCGCCGTTAATCAGAAATTGAGTGACCACTGAAAAAATAACAACCACTGCCATTGTGCTCCAAAAACCTTTTGCTTTTTTTACACGATTCATTCCCTCTGCACCCCCTAGACCTTTTCCCTGACATTTTTACCAAAAAGGCCAGCAGGACGGAAAATTAAGATTAAAATCAGGACAATAAAGGCCACAGCGTCCCGCCATAGTGAGCCTCCCATCGCACTTACAAGGGATTCAATAACACCCAACAATAATCCGCCGGCCATTGCCCCCGGGATAATCCCAATTCCGCCCAGAACAGCCGCCACAAAGGCTTTCAGTCCTGGAATAATTCCCATTAATGGCTCAATCTTTGTATAGTACATCCCGAAAACTACACCTGCGGCACCAGCAAGGGCTGAACCAATCGCAAAGGTGGCAGAAATGGTATTATTGACATTAATGCCCATCAATTTCGCAGCATCCATATCATGAGAAACCGCACGCATGGCTTTACCAATCTTGGTTTTATGCACAATAAACTGGAGGACAATCATTAAGAAGACCGAGACGGCTAAAATCAGGATGGACTGGCCGCTAATTTTAACACCGAAAATCTCTAAACTTTTTAAAGGAACGATCCCATTTGGATAGGCTTCAGGCTGGGCACCGCGAATATAAATGGTCCCGTATTCGATAAAGAGCGAGACACCTATTGCCGTAATTAAAGCGGCAATTCTTGTGGCATTTCGTAAGGGCTTGTACGCAATCCGTTCAATTAAAACACCAAAGATGGCGCAGGCCGCCATGGAAATGAGTAAGGCGGTGAAAAAACCTAAATCTAGTATAGTAATAGAATAAAAACCGATGAAGGCACCGACCATGAAGACGTCCCCATGGGCGAAGTTAATTAATTTTACAATCCCATAAACCATTGTGTACCCAAGGGCAATCAACGCATAAATGCTCCCCAGGGAAATTCCGTTAACCAGTTGCTGGATAAATTGTTCCATGTTTAGACACTCCTTAGAAAGGACTTCAACTTACTTCAAAAAAACAGAATAGGGAGACTAGCTCTCCCTATTCAATTACTATTTTATTCTGGACTAACCTTCGTTTTAAACGTTTGCTCTCCGCCCTTGTACTCTAAAATAACAGCGGATTTAATTGGGTTGTGGTTCTTATCAAGCTTCATTTTTCCCGTTACAAGCTCTAAGCCATCTGTTTCGGCAAGAGCCTTTTGGATTTTCTTCGCATCACCGCTGCCAGCACGCTTAATAGCATCAGCAAGGAAATAAGCAGAATCATAACCTAAAGCGTTGAAGGCATCAGGAGACTTGTCCTTATATTTTGCTTTAAATGCTTTAACGAAATCTTGTACCTTTGGATCCGAGTCACCGGAAGAATAGTGGTTCGTGATGAACGTATTGTCTAAGGCATCCTTGCCTGCAAGTTCAACTAGTTTAGGAGAATCCCAGCCGTCAGCACCCATCATTGGTACATCAATGCCTAATTCGCGAGCCTGCTTAACAATTAGACCAACTTCTTCATAATAGCCAGGAACAAAGATGAAGTCAGGAGTTTTCCCTTTAATGTTTGTTAATTGGGCATGGAAGTCAGTATCCTTCGCAACATATGCTTCTTCCTTAACGATCTTTCCGCCTTCCTTCTCAAACAACTCTTTGAAGGAAGCCGCTAAGCCTTTTGAATAATCACTTGCACTATCAATGAAGATCGCAGCTGTTTTGGCCTTTAAATCATTAGACGCAAAGTTTGCTGCTACTGTCCCTTGGAACGGGTCAATGAAGCATGTACGGAAGACGAAGTCACTTAATTTGCCGTCCTTAACTGTCACGTCTTCAGCAGTTCCTGTTGGTGTCAAAAGTGGGATATTGTTGCTTTGAGCAATTTCAATTTGTGCTTTTGTGTTTCCACTTGTGGCAGCACCAATAATGGCGACAACCTTATCTTGACTGATTAATTTCGTTGCACCACTAATGGCCTCTGGCGCCTCTGATTTATTATCATACGAAACAAGCTGCAGCTTTTTACCATCGATACCGTCTTTGTTAATTTCCTCAAGTGCCAGGTCAATCCCTTCTTTAATCGATTGACCGTAGGATGCTACACCGCCGGAAAGCTCAAGATTGGCACCAATCTTAATTGTTCCGCCTTTTTCCTCATCACCGCCTGAACTTGAAGAAGAAGAAGAATTACATCCTGCCATTACACCTGCCGCTAACAAGAGCGACATAACAATACCAGCTGTTTTTTTCTTTCTCATCGCAATACCCCCTGTTTTTCTGGAAAATTTTTCTGAACCAATTGTCCTATTCTTGCCAAAAAAGATAATATTCTGAAAACATTGTACCCAATATTTCAGAGTTCGTCTAGTCTATTTGTCAGTTATTTTAAAATAATTTAGAAAATAGCAAAAATACGGAGTAAACTGGAGAAAAACGCTTTACGTTAGTAAAGAACAGAAGGATTTCCCTGTAAATCGAAAGGGAATTACTTTTTTAAATATTTTGCCCCCATATGATTTCCTTCCTTTTTGCAAAAAAAGAGACCCCTTAAATCAGGAATCTCTACAGTCAAATTATTATACTAATTCTTTATTTTTCGTTTCCTTCCCTAAAAAGAAGACGGCAAAAGCCCCAATGAGGACGGATATACAGAAGATCATAAAAATGGCCGCAATGGATACCTTTCCAGTCACGAGGTAACCGACTAATAACGGCCCTAAAACACCGCCGATCCGGCCAAATGAGGCAGCCATACCAGTTCCTGTCCCGCGAATAATGGTAGGATATTGTTCAGGGGTATAGGCATAAAGTCCTCCCCATGCACCCAAATTAAAGAACGATAACAGAATACCTGCCGTCATCAACATGGCGGTTGATTCTGCGGCACCAAACAAATAAGCACTTGCAGCTGTTCCAATTAAATAGACAACTAAAACAAATTTCCGGCCAAATTTCTCAATAAACCACGCAGCCGTAAAATAACCCGGCAGCTGCGCAAGTGTCATGATGAGGACATATTCAAAGCTTTTAATTAAACTAAAGCCTTTCATGACCATCACACTTGGCAGCCATAGAAACATCCCATAATAGGAGAAGACCACACAGAACCAGACAATCCATAGCATGGCGGTTGGCCGGGCATACTCCTTTGACCATAATTTCTTTATACTTCCGAAAGCGGAGATCTTTTCCTTGTTCTTCACAGCAGTAAAACGCGGCGAGTCTGGCAGACCCATCCGTAAATACAACGCATATATAGCCGGAACGGCACTAATCAACAAGGCCACCTGCCAGCCAAACCTTGGAATGATAAAATAAGAAATAACTGCCGCAACTAACCAGCCACCTGCCCAAAAGCTTTCCAGTAAGACAACAATTCTCCCGCGCTTGTCGGCAGAAACACTTTCTGACACAAGGGTGGAGGCAACAGGAAGCTCTCCGCCTAAGCCCGCCCCAATGAAAAACCGTAACACTAAAAAGGCGGCTAGAGTGGTAGTAAAGGCTGAAGCACCACTGCCAATTGAAAACAATAATAACGTAATGATAAAAACATTTTTCCGGCCGACCCTGTCTGCCATGAGACCAAATACGAGTGCACCCGCGGCCATTCCAATTGAATTGATACTGCCGATCCAGCCCATTTGATCTGGCGTTAGCTCCCACTCCACCTTTAATGCCGCAATAATGAAGCTAAGCATGCCAACATCCATGGCATCAAACATCCAGCCCATTCCCGCAATGCTCAGCAATCTTCGACTTGATATATCCCTTTTCTTGTTCATCTGATCCTCCTATTCGCTCTCACTATTTACATTATTCCCCAACATTCATGTTTTTTAGAGAAAAAATAGCAAAACGATTAACATAAGAGTATTCTAACAAGTGTCTTTACAGTTGTCACTACAAAAATAGAAAAGAGGAACAAAAAAAGAGAGAAAGCTAGCGCGCATCCTCTCAATCTCCAAAATTATCTTTCCTCATGTTCAGCTTCGACATTTTTAAATTGGTTGAAAAACATTTGATAATAGCGGCCTTGTGCATCCATTAACACATCATGACTGCCTTTCTCAATGATTTGCCCATTGTCAATCACCATGATGGTATCAGCATCACGAATGGTATTTAATCGATGGGCAATGATAAAGCTCGTCCGCTCCGACATTAGTTTTAACAAGGCCTCTTGAATATGAAGCTCTGTTCTGGTGTCAATGCTGCTGGTGGCCTCATCTAAAATGAGCAAGGATGGTTTTGCTAGGATGACCCTGGCAATCGCTAACAGCTGCCGCTGACCTTGACTTAAATTGCCGCCATTTTCCGATAGAACTGTTTCATACTGATTCGGCAGCCTTTTAATAAACACATCCGCATTCGCCATTTTAGCAGCTTGTTCCACCTCATCATCGCCGGCATCAGGTTTCCCGTATTTAATGTTCTCCTTGATGGTTCCAGAAAATAAATACGTGTCCTGCAGCACAAAGCCAAAACATTTCCGTAAGCTGTCCCTCGTGTAATCGCGAATATCCCGGCCATCGAGCAGGATTCTTCCTTCTGTTACATCGTAGAATCTCGTCAACAGGTTAACAATCGTCGTTTTTCCGGCACCAGTGGGCCCGACAAGGGCGATACTGCTGCCGACATTCGCTTCGAAGCTGACATTTTTTAAAATAAGGACATCCGACCGATAACCAAAGCTGACATTTTCAAAGACGACATGGCCTTTAGGCTGTTCCAGGGAAACGGCCTTTGGTACATCTGCCGGCTCCTCCTGTTCATCCATCACCTCAAATACGCGCTCAGCTCCAGCCACACCTGACTGCAGGATATTAAAAATATTGGCAAGATCATTAAGCGGTCTGCCAAACTGCCTTGAATAGGTAAGAAAGCTGGCAATCGTCCCAACAGTGATTAGACTTTTGACGGCGAGGATGCCGCCGATGACCGCCACAATTGCAAAGCCGAGATTATTAATTACGTTCATAATTGGCATCAAGAAGCCTGACCAAATTTGCGCCTTGAGGCCGACATCGCGAAGCTTGCTATTTACTGCTTCGAACTCTTCAATCACCTTGTCCTCATGATTGAAGGCCTTGACAACCTCAATTCCGGAAATCGTTTCCTCTATATGACCATTCAATTTGCCAAGCTCCACTTGTTGATTTTTAAATAAAACACTTGTCCGTTTCGCAATCGTCCGTGTCAGTAAAAAAACGAGCGGAACTGTTAGCAAACTTGCTACTGTGAGGATAGGACTTAGAACCAGCATCATCATTAACGATCCCGTGAGGACCATCAATCCGGACATTAATTGCGTGGTGGACTGGGAGATGGTGTTACTGACATTATCTACGTCATTTGATAACCGGCTCATCAGTTCTCCGTGTGTTCGTGAATCAAAAAAGGAAACGGACAGCTTTTGCAGCTTTGCAAATAGGGCATCCCTTAGACGCTTGACAACTCTCCCGGCCACACCGGCCATCAGCCAGCCTTGCAAAAAGGTAAGAACGGCATCCGCTACATAAGCAGTGGCCAGAACAATTACCATCATTTCAAGAAAGCGGAAATCTACCTTTCCATTTTTAAGGCTCATCGCATCAACAGCTTTCCCGATTAAGAACGGGGCGATCAGCATAAGTACTGAATCAATGATAATAAAGAAAAAGATCAAGGTGAGCATTTTTCGCTCATTGCCAAAATACTGCCAGAGACGCCTTAAGGTAGCTTTGAAGTCTTTTGGCTTGACCACCGGTCCTCGAAAGCGGTGGGCACCACCGGGCCGTAATGGCGGTGGGGTACGGTCGGTATTGCCAGCCGGTGCAGTTTGCTTTGCCATGTTACACGACCTCCTTACCGATCTGTGAGTGGTAAATTTCTTGATAAACCGTACATTCCGCCAGTAATTGTCTATGGGTACCGACCCCAACAAGTTCGCCTTGGTCGAGGACTACAATCTTATCGGCATCCATAATTGAGGTAATCCGCTGGGCAATCAGCAAACACGTAAGCCCTTTGGCATACGTCTTTAAACCTTCTTTAATTTTTGCCTCTGTTGCCACATCAACCGCACTAGTACTGTCATCTAGGATTAATATATCCGGCTTTTTAATCAGGGCCCTGGCAATCGAGATCCGCTGCTTTTGTCCACCGGAAAAGTTAACGCCTCCCTGGCCAATTTGCGTTTGATAGCCTTCCGGTGCGGCCGAGATAAAGTCATGGGCACCGGCAATGGCCGCCGCGGCGAGGACTTCTTCCTCTGTGGCCGATTCTTTCCCCCAGCGGATATTCTCAGCCACACTTCCGGTAAACAAGATATTCTTTTGCGGCACCATGGCGATTCTTTCACGCAGTTTTTTTGGATTAACTAGTTTACTATCTTGCCCATCTACTTTAATCGTCCCGCTCGTGACATCATAAAAGCGGGGGATCAGCCCGACTAATGTGCTTTTTCCTGAGCCGGTTGAGCCAATGACGCCGACGGTTTCCCCGGGTAGGATGGTAAGATTAATATTTTTTAAGATGGGCTCACCGCTTGTCCCTTCGTAGGAAAAAGTAACATTTTCAAAATCAATTCTTCCCTTTTCCGTGTGAGGCCGCGGCGAGGTCTCATTTTTCCAGGTAATGTCGTCCTCTTGCCTAAATACTTCATCAATTCTCCCGGCTGACGCCTTTGCCCTGACAAACATATTGAAGACCATCGAAATCATCATCAAGGAAAATAAGATTTGTGTCATATAGTTGGTAAAGGCAATGATATGCCCGACTTGAATGTGGCCGTTATCGACGCCTATACCGCCGATCCATAAGACGACAACGATACCAAGATTAACTGTAAGCATAATTGCCGGGCTGAAAACAGACATAAGCCGCCCTGCGGCGATGGATTGATTTTTAAAATGATCATTTGCCATGGTGAATTTGCCCATCTCAACATCGAAGCGATTGAATGCTTTGACCACACGGACGCCTGATAGGTATTCACGCATCACCCTGTTCACCCGGTCCAATGCCTGTTGCACCTTCGAGAAAAGTGGGAACCCTAAACGTAAATTCAGGATGATAAACAGCGCCACGATTGGTACTACCACCGCTAGTACTATGGATAAATGCAGATTCAACCGCATCGCCATCACCAGTCCGCCGATGGCCAAGAGCGGGGCCTTGACGAAGATGCGCATTGTGCCGTTGACAAAGACTTGCACCTGGGTCACATCGTTTGTCAGACGGGTGATTAACGATGCGCGGTCAAATTTGTCTAGGTTTTTAAACGAAAGTGTTTGTACCTTGTTAAATAAATCGGACCTGAGTTCGGTGCCAAAGTTTTGTGAGACAATACTGGCCATAATGCTTCTAGTTGATGCGCTCACGGCACCGAAGGCGGTAATCGCAAGCATCACTCCGCCCATTTGTAACACATAGCGGATGTCTCGATCAGCAACCCCATTATCGATAATTTTCGCCATAATTGTCGGCTGCATTAAATCGCAAATCGCCTCAAAAGTGAGGAATAAAACGGCAATGCTAAATGACTTCCAATACTTCTTTGTGTATTTTGAGAGAAATTTCATAGGCTCACCTTTTCCTGTCAACCAATTATAATAAGGATATTATAGTTTGGTTTCCTATGATTGACCAATTATTTCGACTTTAGAAATAAAAAAATGGACCATTCATAAAAAAATGGACCATTCGCCTTGCATCTCCCTTACGCTTTAGGCGGGACGGAATTCATGAACCCAGACGCGCATTTGCGGCAGCCACGGCATTCCCGGGTGATGGGAAAGAATCGATTGTTTATACTCTTCCACCGTTTCGAAGCCCTCGCGGCGGGCATCTTCATCAGTCAACTCACCAAGGCTCTGAGAATAAACCTTTTCAACCACGAACTGACGGCCTTCCAGTGTCATAATCTCACCTGGGTCGGCATATCTGCTATTTCTGCGGGTTGCGGTCTTTTCGCCTGAAAGAACTTTTTGAACATCTGCTTCCACTGTCACCAATTGTTCAATCGTGCCTTTTTTAGGTGGCAACGTATTATTTTCATTTTGTGTTGTCATTTATTTCTCCTCCTCGTGCAGTTTATTTTTCCATATTAACATTGTCTGTATAGTAAAATCCAATTCAAAGAACTTCCCTTTAGATCATTACCTTACACGACCTGACCGCCCTTTTCACGGTACTTCAATATTCCTTCCGCCGCACGGTAGGCTAAAGCACCAACTGTATCTGTCGGATTATAGCCGGAGTTGTGCGGGAACGCAGATGCTCCAATCACAAACAGATTATCGTAGTCCCACATTTGCAAATAATTATTGACTGCAGATGTGGCCGGATCCGCACCCATGATGACACCGCCGGTATTGTGGGTTGATTGGTAGGTGGTGATATCATATGGCCCTAAGTCTTTCATCGAATCAATATGATCAGCCCCCATTTCCTTTAGGACATCCGTGCATTTACCGGCAAGAAACTTAGCCATCTGGCGGTCTTGCTCTTCAAAATCAAAGGTAATCCGAATCAACGGATCGCCATACGCATCCTTATAACTTGGATCAAGATCGAGAAAGTGTCGTTTAAATGGCATCGACGATCCTTGGGAAGAGACTGATAAGAAGCGATTTGCATATTTAACTGACTTTTCCTTGAACTCTTTGCCCCAGTTTGGCTTTCCACCTGGAACCGGATTGTTTTGAATCGGCCGCAGCCCGGTTTGCGTTAGGGAAATCATGCCGCCATGGATGAAATTGAGATTAGTGTGATCAAAATTATCTCCGTTGTAATCATCGACAACCATCCCCAGGGCACCCGCCCCGGCAAAGGTATTAAATTCTTTATCCTCAAAGAAGCCTACAGCATTGCCCTTAATCACCTGATAGGCATAATTCTTCCCAATCACACCTTTTCCCGTGTTAGGGTCATAAGGCCTGCCCACCTCTGACATTAACAGCAGGCGAATATTATTGAAGACATAGCTAGTCATCACGACAATATCAGCAGGCTGCTCAATCTCTTCACCTGTCGTAACATCCGTATACATGACACCCGTTACTTTGTCACCTGTTTTTACTATTCTTCTCACATTTGAATGGGTCCTAATTTCAAAATTGCCTGTTTTGTTTGCAACAGGAATAACCGTGACAACCGGATCGGCTTTTGCTCCATATTCACAGCCAAACCGTTCACAATACCCGCAATATTGACAGGCCGCCCGTTTGATTCCGTCCGGATTCGTATAAGACTCAGATAGATTGGCAGACGGCATCATGTAGGGATGAAGCTTCATTTTTTTTGTCGCCTTCTCGAACATGGCCATTGCAGGCGATTGTTTCATGGGCGGGGTTGGATATTTACTTGACCGTTTTCCGGCAAGCGGATTTTCTTCACCTGAAATGCCGGCAACCTTCTCAAACTTGTCGTAATACGGTTCGAGCTGGTCATAGGTAATCCCCCAATCCTGCAGGGCCATGTCCGCCGGGATTTTATCTTTCCCATATCGTTCAACGGTTTTGCTATAGATTTCAAAGTCGTAAGGTAAAAAGCGGAACGTCTGCCCATTCCAATGAACACCAGCACCGCCTAAGCCATCCCCAATCAAAAAGGAACCATATTGCCGCATCGGCAGGGCCCGAATTTTTTCATTGCCTCTAAACGTAATCGTTTCCTTCGATAGGTCTTGCATAAGATCATAGCGGAGGGCATAGCGCAGTTCATCATGCACCATAAAATAATCCTCTGTCTTACGTTCTTTCCCTCTTTCCAATCCCACTACTTTTAATCCCTGTTTGGTCAGCTCTGAGGCAATAATTCCTCCTGCCCAACCTACACCAACGATCACAACATCTACTTTTGGTAACTTCTTCGCCATACGTCCACCTTCTTTTTAAAAATAAAAATATACGCTTTTCTTAATGTCTAGCTCCAGCGCCTAGGGGCTTCCGCTTTTCTTAATGGTTCATATGATTTTGGAGACTTTGCGGTTTCACTTTCTTGAAGCCCTTTTCAATAATATCGGCATAGGCCATTTGGCTGCCTGGATAGTTCTTCATCTTCCAGCCATCCATATTTTTATTCCCTCCATATAGTGGGTCGCTGTAGGCACCCTCTAACGTCACACTTCTAAGCAATTGGAAGAATCCACTCGGTGAAATCGTCGTTATATTTACTTTGTCTTCCTCAAAGTCACGAAGGATGGCATCCTTTTCTTTTCCTTTCAGCTCAGTGAAATCCTTCTTATAAACTGCTTTACTATGATTTTGAATTTCCCGGATAGCAATGTCGAAAATATCTCTCCGTTTTAACCGGCCTTGGTAGCCTTGTACTTTTTCACCCTGGAAAAAGGGTGATTGCATATAATCCCTGCCATTGAACCCCCAATCACCTGCCAATTGATGGTCAATAAAAAAGGCTACACCTAAATCCTTTGCACCTGGGCCGTGATCGTCCTTGGGAAAAATTCGCTCGGTGGCCTCATCAATTACGCGGAATTGTTCAGGAGTAAAATACATGAGTGCTTGATTAAAATTCTTTGCCTGTTCTGCTTTTTTTGCGGTCCCCAACGGAAGAACGCTGCCTAAAATACCGCCAATGGCGAGCCCGCCCACTGTGTAACTAGTGTTTCGAATAAACTTCCTTCTTGATACCGATTCTGGAATTTCTTTGTTTTCTTCAACCATCGTCTGCACCTCCAGATTTTTCGAGAATTGCCTTTCTTCGCCTTATTATGTTCCCAATATAATCCATTCATACTTATAAAAGGGAAAGGAGAGAATGATAAAAAAAGGGAGGAAAAAATAATGAAAAAAACATGGCAATTCAGTTGTATCCCCATTTTAATGTCAATGCTCTTTCTTACCGCATGCTCGGGGCAGCAAGGGGAAAATAATGTAGGAGCTGCCGAAAATCTTCATGAAAAGGCACTAAACACGAAAGGGAATGGCCATATTCATGGAACCAATACAAGCTCACCAGACGTCATTCCAAGTGTTGATCGCACGAAGAAACAGACCACGAATGGAAATAATCAAACTACTAACGGTATGGGATCGAATGTATACAGCTTAATCGGGAGTTCAAGCCTGCATGATGGGGGAATCTCATCGCATTTAGAATCAAGGCTTTCTGGAGAGGGGATACCAGGGGTCAAAGTCTTTGTGCTTGATGATACAATTATCTTGGCAAGAGCGCAGCAAGAAGCGACCTCCACTCGGTATGACGAAATGCAAAACAAGGTGCTAAAAAACACATCAGGACTTTCCGGAAAGGGGAACCTTGATGGAGTGGACGCTTCAAAATTAAATACGGATGATAATTTAGATCGCGCGAAAGAGGTGATGGGGAAGGCCTTTAATGGACAGGTCCAAATCCTGACCATTACCAACCCAAAGGCATTGCCGCTCATTGATGGCATTAAAGCGAATATTAAATCGGATGCGCCGAACTATTCTACTTTATCTAGTGATATCCTCACACTAATTAAAATGTCGCGGGAAAAATAAAGTAGGGACCGAGCTTAGCTCGGTCCTTTTACACGTTTAAATCTCTTTTTTGATAAAAAACATAGGTCCCAAACGTTAGTGCAGCAATTAGGATAACGGAGATCATCACAAAAGCGACATCCAAACCACTGCCGAACATCACATTTTTTGCTTCAAAATATTTGAACGGGGTCAAATATTTTAATCCCTCTAAATGTTCATTTATATCAATTGCTATGGATAACATATATGTCAGTAACAGGATACCTGTTGCTACTGACGCCGCTGTTTTTGGTTTCTTTTTCACTGCAGCAAGCGTACTTCCGATAACCATGAACAAAAGCTGCAATATGAACATTCCTACCATCAGCAGGCCAATGTCCCCATTCACCGCTTCACCGCTGTTATATTTTGCGATAAGACCGATGGATGAAACATAGGTGACGAGATTAAAAACCACAATATTGACGAATGCCGCTGAAAGCTTTGCCGTAATAATTGTCGTCCTTGAAACAGGCTTTACAAAGAGAAACTCAAATGTTTTATCCCGCTCTTCTTTGGCGATAATCGTGGCACCCAACATGGCTGCGTGGATGGTCGCCATCAATAACAAATAAAGAAACAGTAAGGAATAATAGCCGCTAACCTTCGATAAATCAACGGCGCCAAACCCTAAAACGGCTCTAAGTGATTGCGGCATATCCGCCACCAAATCGTTGATCGATTGGCCAGAAGACGAATAGGCATCATATTTCGCCATCCCCGATACCACCATAAGGAAAACGCCAATGCTCCAAAAGATGAGCGATTTTCGGTGGGACTTCAATTCCTTTAAAAATATATTCATGGTTGAACCACCTCCATTATTAAACTGCATGAATATCCTTTTTGGTATAAACGAAATAACTTGCAGCAATCGCTAGTATGATCACAATCGCTCCTGCTATCAAAAAGGATGCTTCAAAGCCGGAGTGTTTGATAATATAGGCCGTGTCAAAATATTTAAATGGCGAAAAATAACGTTTCATATCCTCACCCGACGTATCGCTGAGCATTCCAATAAAGTAAAACGCAAAAACAGTTGCAAGTGACACCGTCAAAACCGATTTAATCTTTGGCACAATGACGGAAATAATGATCCCTAAAGCCAGAAAAATCAGCTGAATAATAAACATTGTCAGTGACAGCATGATAAATACTTTAATGCTAAAATCATCCGTTTTCACTTGATTCGCCATGATGCTCGCTCCCGTAATATAAACAGCATTCGTGATGACGATCGAGATGAAGGCCGCTAGCAGCTTTGCGGTCAAAACCGTTGATCTGGTAACCGGTTTTGTTAACAGGAAATCTGCTGTTTTTTCCCGAACTTCCTTGCTGACGATGCCGGTTCCCAGATTCATCGCCTGAATCGCACCGCAAAGGGTAATAAAAGATAAGGGGAAGCAATAAAAACCAACAAGTGTAGATAAGCTCCCAAGGTTAAAGGCGTTCCTAATTGCTTCTGGATATCCCTCCATGATTTTTTCAAATTCGCCCGCATCCTTTGCAAACGACGGATAGAATGACATAAACAAGACCACGATTAGCACTAAGGAGAGGGACCAGATGATCGTCGACTTCCGATACGCTCTTAATTCATGTAAAAAGATATTCATAGCTTACTAGTCCTCCTTCTCATAGTAATGCATAAAAATCTCCTCAAGGTCCGGTTCCTCAATCCACAGATTGGCGATTTCAATCTCGGCAATCCGTTTCATGACATCGTTAATATTTCCCTTAAAAATAAAGCTGATGACATTGTTACTTACCGCTACATTATTGACCCCATTGAGATTAAAATGGTTCGGCTCTAGCGGCGACTTCGTTTCAATCTTGAACTTTTTATAGTTGCTTTCTTGTAAGGTACTAATCTTTTCTACAGTCACAATCTTGCCTTCTTTAATAATGGCAACACGGTTACATAAGCGCTGGACCTCGCTTAGGATGTGTGATGAAAAGAGAATGGTCGCACCTTTCTTATTCTCTGACTCTAGTAATTCAAAGAATTTTTGCTGCATCAGCGGGTCAAGTCCGCTCGTTGGTTCATCTAGAATGATTAACTTCGGTTCATGAAGCAGCCCCTGAACAATGCCAACCTTCTTTTTATTTCCCAGTGAAAGGTCATCAATTTTTTTATTCAGGTCGAGATCCATGATCTCCGCCAATTCCTTGATTCGCTTGCTGCAATCCTTTTTATAAAAACTTGCAGAGTAGTTTAATAGATCCTTCACCTTCATATTGTCATAGTAAAATACTTCCGACGGCAGATAACCGATTTCCCTTTTTATTTCCGGGGCAAATTGGATACAGTCCTTGCCAAAGATGGTAGCACTGCCGCTCGTTGGATGGATTAGCGACAGTAACGTTCTGATGGTGGTGGATTTACCCGCACCATTTGGCCCGATGAATCCGAAAATCTCACCTTCCTCGACATGAAAGCTGATGTTAGAGATTCCTCTTGCTTTCCCATACGTTTTTGTCAGGTTTTTAATGTCTATCACATTCATCGTGGAGTGCCTCCCTTATTTATAAAAACATGTAGTAAAAATCTCAAAATAGACTTCTGCCTCTTGAAATCCCTTTTCATAATCAATATGATGCGTCGGTGACAGTTTGGCTTGTGAAAGCATTTCTTCGCTCAACTTTTCAAAGGTATAGGTAATAATCTTTAGCACCTTTTTGATATCCATATCATCACGGAATTTTGAAAAATCAATGCCCTCGTATACTTTTCCAAAATTAGCATCACTCAATACCTTTACCTTTTTATCAACCTCGACTTTTACTTCGGCTGAGTCCTCTAAATAAGCTTTTTCAATGAATGTAAAGAGGTCTGGATAGGTAGTAAGCAGCTCCATTTTAATCATGACTGCCTGCCGAATTCTTGTGAAAAAATCCCTTTCTGCTAGGTTGATCTTTTGATAAAACTGTTCAGCTAGAATCCGGCAACAATAATCAAATAAAAATAAAAATAACTGCTTTTTATTGCCGAAGTAATGAAACAGCAGCCCCTTTGAAATACCCGCCGCTTTTACCATTTCATTGGTCGAAGCCCGGTCATACCCTTTTTGGGCAAATTCCTTGATCGCAGCATTGATGATTCGGTCTTGCTTTTCTTGTTCTAAGTTGTGAAATTTCGAATACACTCCAGTTTGGCCCTCCTTTCATTCGGCATTGACCACATGAGTCAATTGGGTATTAGTGGAATCATTATATTCCCATTGACCCCATCGGTCAATAGTGGTCAACGTTTATTTTTTACAATAATTTGAATACGACCGTTACTACTTTCTAGGCTACCCTTTCTAGCTAAAACGTGTAACCGCTCCCACATAGTGATAAAATAATCATGTTCAAAACAAAAAATAGGGGAGGGCACATAAAGTGAAAAATGAACTTATTAAAAGATTTACTTCCTATGTAAAGGTGGACACGCAGTCGGATGAAAGCAGCGAGACCTGTCCATCGACGGAAGGGCAGTGGACGCTGCTGCACATGTTGGAAAAGGAATTAAAGCAAATTGGCATGCAAGAGGTAACCCTTGACGAAAATGGCTACTTGATGGCAACACTGCCGGCCACCACAGAAAAGGACACACAAACCATTGGCTTCCTTGCCCATGTCGACACAGCTACCGACTTCACGGGCAAAAACGTCAATCCGCAAATCGTTGAAAACTATGATGGCGGGGAAATTATCCTGAACGAGGCACTTAAGGTCATCATGACGCCGAAAGACTTTCCAAGCCTGCCTGGCTACAAAGGGCACACCTTAATTACAACGGACGGAACAACATTGCTGGGAGCGGACAACAAAGCAGGGGTCACTGAAATTATGACTGCAATGGCCTACCTCATTAACCATCCGGAAATCAAGCACGGTAAGGTTCGCGTTGCGTTCACACCGGATGAGGAGATTGGCAGAGGACCACATAAGTTCGACGTTGCGGCCTTCAATGCCCACCATGCTTACACGGTTGACGGCGGTCCACTGGGGGAACTGGAATACGAAAGCTTTAACGCGGCAGCAGCCAAAATTACCATTAAAGGGAACAACATTCACCCTGGTTCAGCAAAAGACAAAATGGTCAATTCAATGAAAATTGCCATGGAATTACATAGCCAGCTGCCAGCACAAGAGGTACCGGAGCATACCGAGGGATACGAAGGCTTCTACCATCTGCTTTCCTTCAATGGCGACGTTGAACAAACGAATCTTTACTATATTATCCGTGACCATGACAAAAACAAATTCAATGACCGCAAAGCCAACCTCGAAGCCATCGTAAATAGCTTAAAAGAGAAGTATGGCCACGACAAGGTCCTGCTGGAATTAAATGACCAGTATTACAATATGGGAGAGAAAATTGAGCCGGTGAAGGAAATTGTCGACATCGCCCACCAAGCAATGGTAAACCTAGACATCACGCCAATCACCAAACCAATTCGCGGCGGTACTGACGGCTCGCAGCTGTCTTATATGGGTCTGCCGACACCAAATATTTTTACCGGCGGCGAAAACTTCCATGGGAAATTTGAATTTATCTCCGTTGATAATATGATTAAAGCAACACACACAATCATTGAAATCATCAAACTCACAGAACAAAAAGCGTAACACACAAAAAGCTAACCCCACCGCAAAGGGGTTAGCTTTTTACATTCCCATTCCACAAGGCCTCGGCACACTGGCGTAGGCTTGAAACCGTCTCCTCCAGCTGCGCATGCAGCTGAACAGCAGACCATTTGCCGCCGTTCCCTTGTAAATCTTTTTGAATCAGCAGGATCATCCAAATTGAAAACACCGCCGCAAACAAGTAATACTCCTTAAAGAACGCCTCGCGGTCCACCTCGAATTCAACCTGATCCAAATAGGCAGACAAAATCACATCACGGAGGGGAGCCGTCATTTTTTTGGAATAAAGCGGATGCGACATATCAAGAAGATGGTACAAATCCCAGTAAGGCAAATTGATATGGGTATGCTCCCAGTCCAAAATCATGATCCGACCCTTCACAACGGCAAAATTCCCCGCATGTAAGTCGCCGTGGGACAGGACTCGTTTCTCTGAAAATATAACTCTATCAAGTAATGAATAAATATACTCTATAAGCTCACTTTCAATACCTGGACCCAGCTGAAGAAATTCATCCTTCCGCCTCCGAATTTCCGTAATGAGCTCCTGAAACTGTGGTTTTAAACCTGCACGCGGCATATCACCAACGTTTTCAAGCGGCAGGGAATGCCACCAGGCCACCCATTTCACCACACCCAAAGCAGTATCCACACGAAATTCGTGGACCAATGGGCCAAGATCCTCAAGAATCATCCAATTACGTTCAGGGGCATCGCTAATTGAATACGAAAGTATTTTTGGAAAAATGGCTGGGAAAAGAGTAAGAACATGCTCATGGATCCAGACTTCTTTGCCCAATTGACCATCATTCGTTAATGGTTTAAAAATATAACTTTCATTCGCACGGAGATAGAAGCGTTCCACCATTCTCCCATTCATTCCCTTATAGATCGGCTCTTTATTCAGGATTAACTCCTCATTTAATGTGCCATCGAGGTTAACAATTTTAGCAGGCAGCTCCATAGCCCACCACCTATTTTTAGAGTAATAGTTTCATAACATTTTCATCATGACTATAATGTTTACTCACATTGATGGCAAGAAATTCAACTTTTTTCAATCCCCTTCAGAATATTTAGGCAGCGGGAATAGTTCGGAGAGTCTATGCACTTGGCCCGATTCCGTTTTAAAGACAATATGCTCGCGGGTGAATTTACGTGGTGTATCGATACCGCAAGCGGCCGCCAGGGCAAAAAGGCCTTGCCGGACATTGATAATATAGTTCATTGCCCGCCATTTTTTCTCCTCGGGCACCAGCGCCTCTTGATGTTTCGGGTCAGTCGTTGTCACTCCTGCTGGACACTTGCCGGTATGGCACTGCATCGCCATAATGCAGCCGCCGGCAATCATAAAGCCGCGTGCCGAATTGACCGCATCGGCCCCAATAGCCAGTGCAATCGCAATTTTGTCAGCAGAAATCAATTTCCCAGAAGCAAAGATCTTCACTTGATCGCGAATCCCAAACTGATGGACTTTATCAACAACTGCGATTAAAGCAGGGTAAAGGGGAAGCCCCATGCTATCTGCCATCGATTTATACGTGGCCCCCGTACCACCTTCTCCGCCATCTACCGTAATAAAGTCAGGATAAATGTGCAACCGTTTCATAGCAGAAAAGAGGGCATCCAAATTTGTTCCATATCCGACAACGATTTTCATCCCAACTGGTTTCCCGCCCGCATCCTGCAGCCTCTTGATAAACTGCAGTGCCTCCGTTTCATTATGTAAGAACGAAAACCGATTGGGCGAATTGATGGTCTGACCCGCCTTCACCTTCCGAATTTGGGCCACCTTTGCGGTTACCTTCGAACCCTCCAAATGACCGCCACGGATTTTGGCCCCTTGACCAAATTTGAGCTCAAAAGCTTTGATTAGCGGCTGCTGGGCATGCTTTATAAATTCCTCCATTGAAAAATGGCCATCTACATCTCGATAGCCAAATAAACCCGGTCCAATCTGGGCAACCACATCGGCACCGCTTGCTAAATGCTCCGGGGCAATGCCGCCTTCACCTGTATTAATCCAGGACCCGCCAGCCATCCTGCTGCCATAGCCGGTGGCAAGAATATAGTTTTCACCGACAGAACCATAGGATGTAGCTGAAGCACCAAATGGCCCGCGCAGTTTCCACGGATTCCCCCGCCTGGCACCCACGACAATCGCATCCTCTTCATGATATTGCCAACGGGTAATTTGCTCTTCCTCAAAGCTCTCACTGCGAGTGAACATGCCCTCATGTTCAATTTTGTATTTCATTGCATGCACTTTTTCTTGGTTATCGACACGCAATTCTTCATTCAACAGTGGAAACAAACCATTTGCGATATAGTACCCTTGCTTTTCAAAGTCCCGCTTTGAGCCAAAACTAATCAAATCCGTCCGATATTTTGCCGAAAAAATAATGCCCAAATAGTCGGCACGAGAAAAGGGCCCTGTTCCGTTATCACTGTCAAACCAATACTGCCTAAGTTTTGGCCCCATCATTTCCAACACATAGCGGATCCAGCCTAAATAAGGATAGGCCCGAATAATCGAATGCTGCGGCTTTTTTGCCAAATTACGAAGCCACAAAAAGAAACAAAGTGGGCCGATAATAAAAACCATTAGCAAAAAGACAAATATCGATACTACCACTGCAAAATCCCCCTCAAGTACGACCTTTTTTTCAAAGTCCCTATTTCATACTTATGTAAGGTGGTACTGTTTCATGAGGGCGGCTAATTTTGATAACGGTCAAGGATACTGAAGAACTCTCCGAGGAACTCATAAAAAAGCTTCTCCGTTGGCAACAGCTCCCGTTCACTTGGGATAATGACACCGACTGTTCTTGAAACATTCGGTTCCGTAATCGGAATTTTGACCGTTGACCGCGGGAGGCTGTCAATTAGAGTGATTTCCGGAATAAGTGTCACACCAAGACCTGCTGAAACCAAGCCTTTAATGGCATCAATATCCTCCCCTTCAAATGACACCTGCGGTTCAAAGCCAAGCTGGACACAGGCATTGACAATGATTTCATGCAAAATAAAACCCTTTGGAAAAAGAACAAAGGAATCGTCCCGTAATTCGTTTAGTGTTAGTAATCGCTTCGTGGCAAGGGGATGGGACTGCGGCAGTAGGGCAACAATATTTTCAGTAAACAACGTTTTCCCTTTAATTTTCTTCTCCTTTTTAGGCACGGGCCCAATAAGAGCGAGATTAAATTCCCCTTTTATCACTCCATCAATTAAATGTGTATAGGAACCTTGATTAAGCTGGAATTTTACATGCGGATAGCGCTCGCGAAAGGCAGAAATGGCCGTTGGCAGGGTGTAAGCGGCTAGGCTGCTGGGGAAACCAATTCGAATCGTCCCCTTCTCTGGATCTAAATATTCTTCGACCTCCCGCTTGGCATTGTCAATTAGCTTCATTGCCTGTTGCATCTGTTCCAAAAACATGGTGCCTATTGGGGTCAGTTTAACATTCCGCCCTTCACGGATAAACAAATCTACCCCTAACTCTGCTTCTAAATTAACCAACTGCCTGCTAACCGCCGATTGAGCGACATGGAGAGCATGGGCGGCCTCTGTCACATGCTCTCTTTTCGCAACCTCAATAAAATAGTGAATCTGTCGTAACTCCATTTCATTGCACCACCTTTTTTAAAGGTAATTTCTTATGCTTTTCCAACCAATCTAATATCGATATGATTCTTATCTATTCTTTATATTGCTTAGATGATTTATCAATTATAAAATAAAACGATACTAATATGAAGAATTTTCAGTTAACCGCACCACTTTTAAGGGAGGCATTCCGATGCAAACAATAGAGGATGTAAAACAATCAGGTTCGAAAGCAGCAAGAGAATACGTCAATAACGTGTTTGAAACAGTAAAAAACCGCAACGCGTTTGAGAGTGAATTTCATCAGGCAGCGAAGGAAATTTTCGACTCCCTCGTGCCTGTTTTTGCGAAACACCCAAAATATATGGAGCAAGGGATTCTTGAGAGGGTCGTCGAACCAGAACGCGTCATTACCTTCCGTGTACCATGGGTCGATGATAGCGGAAAGGTCCATGTAAACCGTGGATTCCGTGTACAATTCAACAGTGCCATTGGTCCCTATAAAGGGGGATTGCGTTTCCATCCGTCTGTAAATGCCAGCATTATCAAGTTTTTGGGCTTTGAGCAAATTTTTAAAAACTCCTTAACCGGTCAGCCAATTGGCGGCGGAAAAGGCGGTTCTGATTTCGATCCTAAGGAGAAATCTGACAATGAAATCATGCGCTTTTGCCAAAGCTTCATGACCGAGCTTTACCGCCATATCGGGCCAGATGTGGATGTTCCGGCAGGGGACATTGGCGTTGGCGCACGAGAAATCGGCTTTATGTTCGGCCAATATAAAAAGATCCGCGGCAGCTTCGAGGCTGGAGTTTTAACTGGTAAGGGCTTAGGGTACGGCGGCAGCCTGGCACGTACAGAAGCAACCGGCTATGGCACCGTTTATTTTGTCCAAGAAATGTTAAAAGAACAAGGTCTGAGTTTTTGCGGTAGTAGGGTCGTTGTTTCCGGCTCAGGCAATGTCTCTATTTATGCCATCGAAAAGGCAACCCAGTTTGGTGCCAAAGTCGTGGCCTGCAGTGATTCCAACGGTTATATCTACGATGAAAATGGGATCAATTTAGATACTGTCAAACAAATTAAAGAGGTTGAGCGAAAACGAATCAGCGAATACGTGAATCACCACCCACATGCCCAATATTTCGAAGGGTGTTCAGGGATTTGGTCTATTCCGTGTGACATTGCTCTACCATGTGCAACCCAGAATGAAATTGATGAAACAGCAGCTAAAATCCTGGTAGCAAACGGGGTGAAAGCAATTGGCGAGGGCGCTAACATGCCGTCCACACTCGAAGCGATTGACGTATTCCTAAACAGTGAAGTGCTGTTTGGACCTGGGAAAGCGGCAAATGCCGGCGGCGTAGCCGTATCTGCCTTAGAAATGGCGCAAAACAGTGCCCGATTGGCGTGGTCGTTTGAGGAAGTCGATGCCAAGCTCCATCAAATCATGATTAATATATACCAAAACAGTACAAAGGCCGCTGAAGAATACGGCTTCCCTGGTAACTTAGTCGTCGGTGCCAACATTGCCGGATTCATAAAAGTGGCTGACGCAATGATTGCACAGGGTGTCATTTAAAAATCTCCCATTAAGGAGATTTTTTTTTGCCTGCATGTTTTTATGGTTAACAGGTTACATTAACATTGGTTCAATTTTCTAGGAGGTTTTGCGACATGGATAACAAAGACACCCATGAATTTGTTGAGAAGTTACATGAAAACCAGGAAAAGGACAGGAAAAATCGGGAACACCAAGGAGACAATCATCCTGGTAAAAAGTTGCCGAATCATAAACATTAATAACGAAACAAGGCCCCAAGCAAAAATGCTTGGGGCTTTGTTACATCACTTATTCATATTTGCCAAAAAATCTCCCAGCAAATCGTCTAAATCTTCTTCGATCTCTTCTTTCTCGTCTAGTAACGGTTTCGCACTGTCCCAATCAAATGAGGATAAATCATCATCCACATCGGTAGGGGAGGGGACTTCCTCACTAGCAGCAGCCGTTTCGCTATGACTAGACTCTACATCCATGTACCGTAATGGTTCCTCGGGAAATACTTCTTCTTGAAGATACAAAGCCTCTTCAATATCTACCGATTTACTGTTCAAGGAAGCCAATAAAGAGGTAGACCGAACGGGATCAGATATCAATTGATAGACAATACTTCCCAACAACGCCTCAGAGTGCTCATGCTTCAACCAATCTCGCTGTGCTTTCGTTAAATTCCTTGGAAGTGGAATGGTGACCGTTTCCTTTTCTCTAGAAAAGGAATGATTCACTCCATCCATGACAAACTCTGCCAGTTTGCTTGAAAAATTCCTTCGCTCTGTTTCTTTTACTTTTTGCAGCTGTTTTAAAGTATGGTCAGGTGTATCGGAAGGAACGCGGAACGATAGCGCTTGACCCCGTTTAATTTCATTGGCATTGGGCTTTTTCATAGTGTCACCTTACTTAATTCTTTACCGGAACAGCTTTTTGTTTCTCCACTTTTCTGGCATAATCTGTGATCAATTTATAATATGCATTGGCCATCATCCAAATACTTTCCTTATCATCCTCAAAAAATTCGATATTATAGCCATCTAAGTTGTTATTTAATGTTTTCAGATAATCCTTCAAGACGTGCGCTCCACCGCCAACAAAATAGCAGATTTCCGTTTGCGAATTCTTCTGCCATACATTTCGCAATAACCGATATTGCTTTTTCGCTAATTCCAGCAGAATCCGGTCAGTAATATCATGTACGCTTGTCCGACTTCCCTTCACCATAATATGGTTGCGGTCGTTTTTTCGTGTAATAATTTCAACGACATCACGGCGGCTATCCAACTCAATACCGTGCTTTGTTCTAATTTCTTCACGAATGGCCTCTAGCGATTCAGAAACCCCGAGGTTAAACCCTTGTGCTTTATCATCATCAACATTGCGATTTTTAATGACCGCGATATCCGTTGATAGTCCGCCGATATCTTGAATTAATATGCGCTTATCGATTAAATCCTTATTGATGATTTTCAGATTGTTGTCCATTACAAGGTTAATGTAGGCAGCAAAGCCTTCCGGATACACCTTTACTTCATTAAATTTGATATTTACCTTTAATCCCTGGTATTTAGGCGTCACTAGAAATTCAACCTGATGAACGGATCCGACTAATTTGGATCTGTACCCGGCATCCTTCCCTTCCTTCACTTCTCGGAGAGGGAGGCCTGTACCCAATGTGTAGGTAGCATCAATCACATTCTTTGCCCGTGGGAAACTCTCTTGTCGGACGGCATCCAGGGCTAATGTTGTAAAAAGCATAATTAATGTTTGGTCTTCTTCAGATTTGCTGCTGCCGGGATCTAATTCGGTGGCATTATTGCTTTTCGTTGCTAAATTGCCGACACGATAAATCATATTATTTTCTTTCAAAGCAGGGGAGTGGACTTTCACATGAATTCCGTCTAATGGATTCTTGTCATCCAGTTCCTCAATCCCAATAACAGGGCGGTCCTCTGTGTCCCGCGCAACAATGTTTGGAATATTTAATTCATATTCTAATTCTCCGAAAATGGCTTTAATAGAATCATTTCCTACATCAACAGCGGCAACTCTCGATTTAGTCATAAACACCGTTCCTTTCCATTTACTAGATTTATTTTTTAAAATTGATATGTATCTTTGATTTGGTTCTCTTTAAGACTAAAGGAGATTAGTTGATTGTTCAATAGTTTCGACAAAAACGATATGAAAGTGTAAAACAGTAAACAATTCGTAAACATCGATATCTACGTTTACATTTATGTATACAATAACAACAAAGTTGTATACATCCCGGTATCAAAGCGTGTATACAACTTTGTGTACATGTAAACATTAATGTATACAAAATGTATACATGTCTACAAT
>NZ_JAANMZ010000070.1 GCF_011250555.1 Bacillus sp. MM2020_4
ACATAACGGGATGTTTAATTTGAAAAAAAATTTTATTCTTTCTGTTCTTTATAAAGAATTTTTTATCTCTTTTATGATTGATAATATGATTCAGGTGATGTCTCCTTGCCGATATCGATGGAGGCACTCGGTCATGCTGTGGGTCTTTAGCCTTAGACGCAAGTCGTCGGTAGTGTGATGTGAGGACGGGTTAGATGCCCAAACTTATTAAAAATGTTAAGTATATGTATTTTTCTTAAGTATATATACTTAACATTTTTAGAATGTTAAGTGAATTTGCAATGGAAATGAGAAATCTAATGGTTTAATAAATGGACAAAAAGGGGGGATCACATGACCTATCGGCAGAGACTATCATTATTTATCTTCATTGATTCTTGTATTGTTTTATCGGCTATTTTCATTAGCCGTTTTTTAGTGAATGCAACCATTCATGTCATTACCTTGCCCATGTTAATAGGTTCAATCGTTATTTTACTAAGTCATTATGTTCTTTCCTTTAAATTTCATTTGTACAATAAAGCATGGGAATATGCCAGTATAGGCGAACTTTTAAGTATTTTAAAGGTAGTGACCACTTCAATCATCATCGCAACAGGTGTACAGTTATTTATTTTTCATGAAGTATTCTACCGTTTAATGACAGTAACGTGGTTATTAAATATGTCGTTAATAGGAGGTTCTCGTTTTCTGTGGAGAATGCATCGTGATTTCCATCTTCATAAGTTTGGGAAAAAGAGACGAACACTTATTGTTGGCGCAGGATCTGCTGGAGCTATGGTGGTAAGGCAATTACAACAGAATAATGAGGCAGATTTATTACCAATAGCTTTTATTGATGACGATCTTAAGAAACATAGGCTTGACATATTGGGAATTCCAGTAATAGGTGGTATTGATAATATCGAGAAAGCCGTTGCGGCACTGGATATTGATAACATCGTCATTGCCATTCCTTCCTTAAGCAAACAGGAGCTAAATGCAATATTTCTAGAATGTGCAAAAACAACAGCGAAAACACAAATTCTTCCGATGTTGGAAGATTTAATGACAGGCAAAGTTTCTGTAAATCAATTTCGCGATGTACAAGTAGAGGATCTACTAGGAAGAGAACCCGTGGAGTTGGATATAGATAGTATTTCTGAAAATATTACGAATAAAGTGGTCCTTGTGACTGGGGCAGGGGGGTCCATCGGTTCAGAAATTTGTAGGCAGGTGGCAAGGTTTCATCCAAGGAAATTAATCTTATTAGGACATGGGGAGAATAGCATCTATTCCATTGAGATGGAATTAAAGGAGTCTCATAAAAATTCTTCGATCGAATTTTCACCTGTCATAGCAGATATACAGGATCTTAAGAAAATGATGGCTGTGATGAGTACCTATCATCCAGATACCGTCTATCATGCAGCAGCACATAAGCATGTTCCCTTAATGGAAGCTAATCCGGAAGAAGCAATCAAAAATAATATTATTGGAACGATGAACACAGCAAAGGCAGCCAGCTGGAATGAAGTTCAAACGTTTGTAATGATATCAACGGATAAGGCGGTTAATCCCACAAGTGTAATGGGTTCATCCAAAAAGCTTGCCGAAATGATCATTCAGTATATGGATCAAGATAGCACAACAAAGTTTGTTGCTGTCCGATTTGGGAATGTGCTAGGAAGCCGAGGAAGTGTGATTCCATTATTTAAGCGACAGATTGAAAAAGGCGGCCCAGTTACAGTTACACATCCTGACATGGTCCGTTACTTTATGACTATACCCGAAGCCTCGAGATTAGTTCTCCAGGCCGGAGCATTAGCTAAGGGCGGCGAGATATTTGTTTTAGACATGGGCAATCCGGTGAAAATTGTTGATTTGGCCAGAAACCTAATCAAGCTTTCTGGAAATTCAATTGAAGAAATAGGCATTGAATTCTCTGGAATTCGGCCAGGTGAAAAACTATTCGAAGAACTATTAAAGGCAGATGAAGTTCATGATAGTCAAATTTACCCGAAAATTTATATTGGTAAAACATCCGAATTATATATGAATGAAATAGAGGAGATTATCTCCACTTATCAAATATTGGATAAATCAGAAATTCGGGAAAGGCTTTTAGCGCTTGCAAACTATAAAGAACCGGAGAAATTATCTGTTACCGTTTAAAGTGATGATTAGGGGATTGATGTTTATATGAAAAAGAAAGTGTTATTTTGTGCCACAGTGGATTATCACTTTAAAGCATTTCATTTACCATATTTGAAATGGTTTAAAGAACAGGGCTGGGAAGTTCATGTTGCTGCTTCTGGTGAAATTCACCTTCCGTTTGTGGATCGGAAATTTACTATTCCTATTCAAAGGTCCCCATTTAAAAAGGCGAATATTGAGGCATTTAAGAAGTTAAAGTCAGTAATTGACAAATTTAAATATAATATAATCCATTGTCATACGCCAATGGGTGGTGTGCTAACCCGACTGGCTGCAAAAGCAGCACGGAAAAACGGAACAAAAGTGTTGTATACAGCACATGGATTTCATTTTTGTAAAGGGGCTCCTTTACAAAATTGGATTCTTTACTATCCGATTGAAAGACTCCTTTCCAGGTATACGGATTGTTTAATTACTATCAATCAAGAAGATTTTCATCTTGCAAGGGAGCATCGTTTTAAATCACAGCAAATCCAGCATATTCACGGAGTTGGGGTTAATACAGAAGTATTTAGGCCAGTTGCGGTGAATGAAAAAAATAGACTAAGAGAAGTACAAGGATATAAATCTGATGATTTCTTAATGGTCTATGCTGCTGAATTTAATAAAAATAAGAACCATCGACTATTAATAGAATCAATTGCACGATTGAAAGAGGAATATCCCAATGCAAGGCTGTTGCTAGCTGGTGAAGGTCCACTTTTGCAAGAATGTTTAAATCTCGCTCATTCCTTAGATGTAGAACAAAAGGTTGATTTTCTTGGATACCGAAATGATGTAGAAGTGTTACTGAAAATGAGCGATATCGCTGTTGCTTCAAGTCTAAGAGAAGGACTACCAGTGAATATTATGGAAGCCATGTCATGCGGGTTGCCAGTAATTGCAAATGATAACAGAGGTCATAGGGAGCTAATTCAAAACAATCAAAATGGATGGATCATCATGAATAATGCTGCTGATTTTTCCGAAAGAATGAAAATACTGGCCGATAACAGTGAACTTAGAATGGAAATGGGTCAGTATGGACGTAATGAGATCCTGATCAGGTATAGCATCTATAAAGTACTGGAAGAGAAAAGTATGATCTATAGGAGCCTTATGGATATAAAGGAGGATATGGTGTGGGCGGTCCACTAAGAATCTTACATGTTGTTGTCAATATGAACCGTGGCGGTGCGGAAACCTTAATCATGAATCTGTATCGGAATATAGATAGATCAAGGGTTCAATTTGATTTCCTAACATGTAAAGAAGGGGTATTCGATACAGAGATAGTTAAACTGGGTGGTAACGTTTACAGAATCCCATATATCTCGGATGTTGGGCACTTTAAATATGTAAAGGAACTAAATAATTTTTTTACAAAAAATAATCATTATAAAATTGTTCATTCACACATGGATAAGATGACCGGTTTAGTTCTCCGCGAAGCTAAAAAAGCAGGTATACCTATTCGCATATCACATAGCCATAATACTAGTAGTGAGGGTGGGCTAGCTTCAAAAGTATATAAATGGTACGCTGGGAATTTCATCATTCCAAATACAACCAATTTTTTTGCTTGCTCAAATTATGCAGCAGAGTGGTTGTTTAAGAACAAATCACACTCTACCAGGATCCTGAAGAATGGAATTGAATGTGATAAATTTGTATTTTCACAAGGGGTTAGAGAAGAGGTAAGAAAGGAACTAAGGTTAGATAAAAATGTATTTATCCTAGGTCACGTAGGTAGATTTGCTCATCAGAAAAATCATGGGTTTCTTATTCATACTTTTGCTGAATATCACAAACTAAATCAAGATTCCGTTTTGGTTTTAGTTGGAACTGGGCCGCTGCGTTTAGTAATTGAGAAACAGGTTATGGATTTAAATTTAAAGGATAAGGTTATATTTATGGGGATTCGAAGTGACATCCAGCGTTTACTGCAGGCATTTGATGTTTTTGTATTTCCTTCCTTACATGAAGGATTACCTGTTTCATTAATTGAGGCACAAGGATCCGGGTTACCATGCATTATATCGGATAATATATCCCGCGAAGTTGATATTGGAAGTAATTTAGTTGAATTTATTCCTTTATCAGACAAAAGTTTGTGGATAGATAAAATAAAGGCAATATCATCTGCAGATTTTAGAAGAAGAGATCTTACAAGCACAATAGTTAAGCAAGGGTATGACATAAGAGAAACAGCGGAAAATATAGAGCATTTTTACTTAAGCATATCGGGGTGAGTTTTAAATGAAATTATTGACTGTATTTACTCCGACCTATAATCGAGCATATTGTCTTAATGCCTGTTATCAAAGCCTTCTACGGCAAACATGTAAAGATTTTGTATGGTTAATAATTGATGATGGGTCGACCGATAATACAAAAGAATTAGTAAGTAGGTGGATTAGGGAGAACAGGATTGAAATCAACTATCATTGGCAAGAGAACCAGGGGATGCATGGTGCACATAATACCGCCTATGAACTTATTAATACGGAATTAAATGTTTGCATTGATTCTGATGACTACATGCCTAAGGAAGCCGTTCAAAAGATTACAATGTTTTGGAAAAGGTACGGCAATAACAAGGTGAGTGGCATAGTCGGTCTGGACTCTACTAATGATAATAAAATTATTGGCACTGAATTACCTAAAGGTCTTCAAAGCTCTACATTGTTTGATCTATATTACAAATATGGTGTAACAGGTGATAAAAAACTTGTTTATCGAACCGAACTAACCAAGCAGCACCCATACCCATTATTTGAGAACGAAAAATATGTAGGGTTGGCCTATAAATACTATATGCTTGATATGGAATATGAATTGCTATTATTGAATGAAGTGCTTTGTTGCGTTGAGTATCTTCCAGATGGTTCCTCATTAAATATGTTTAAACAATATCGTAAGAATCCTAGGGGATTTGCATTCTACCGTAAAGAGCTTATGAGGTTACCATTTACTAGTTTTTCATTTAAGTTTAGGCAGGCCATACATTATGTTTCAAGTAGTCTTATGATTAAGAATTGGAGGCTTCTTAGAGAAACCCCAGGTAAAATCCTAACACTTTTGGCCCTTCCATTCGGCATTATTTTATACTTTTATATTGCTTCAAAAACAGGTCAGCCTGATTCAAATTAAACTTTACTAATACTATTATTGAAATAAGAATTACGGAAGGAATTATATTTATGACTATTCTATGGATCAATCTTGCCATAGTTTTTATTTTGTCATTTTTTTCAAGGTACTTCTCAGTTGCCACAGTGGGAATGCTCACTTCAGTTCCAATAAAGCCAAATAAATTTTTTGCCTTTGGTGCAATGATATCACTGGTACTAGTTTCAGGTCTTAGGTCTAATATCGGGGATACCTTCTTTTATAAGCATATATTTGAGACAAATGATTTCACATGGGAATATATTAATTCTCAAAAAGATATTGGTTTTGGAATCATGCAAATGGTTTTAAAAATGTATTCCAATGATCCTCAAATCTTAATTTTGACAACTGCAATAATTACGAATGTACTCGTTGTTCTTGTTTTGTACAAATACTCCCGAATGTTTGAAATAAGCACTTATGTTTATATTACTGGTGGATTATTTTTAGTTTCCATGAATGGTATGAGGCAATGTCTTGCAGCAGCGATAGTGTTTACGGCAACCAAGTTTTTAATAGGAGGCAATTGGTTTAAATACATTTTAATCGTACTTTTTGCCTCTACGTTTCATGAAAGTGCATTAGTTCTAATTCCAATATATTTTATGGTTAGATTTAAAGCATGGTCAAAAGCAACCTTTATTCTTTTACTCTTTTCCGTGGTGATTGTTATTGGGTTTGATAAATTTTCGGGTATATTATTTTCAGCAATACAAGATACGCAATATGGACACTATCAGAATTTTAATGAAGGTGGAGCAAGTTCTATTAGGGTTGCAGTAAATGCTATCCCTCTTGTAATCGCCTACTTTGGAAGGGAAAAGCTTCAGAGAATTTTCCCTGAGAGTGACTATATAGTGAATATGGCAATAATTGGATTGGTCTTTATGGTGGTTTCTACACAGAACTGGATCTTCGCAAGGTTTTCGATTTATTTCAGTTTATATGAGTTAATTCTTATTTCATGGATTATAAAGCTATTTAACGAGAAAGATCAAAGGTTCATCTATTATGCATTATTGATATGTTATTTTATCTTTTATTATTTCGAGAGTGTTATCTCGTTAAATATCATTTATAAAAGTGACTATTTATTTTAGACATTTTTGATAAGGGGAGGTGAATACATTGGAAAATACACCTAATAGAATTTTACATATTGTTAGCTCAATGGAACGCGGTGGAGCAGAAACCCTAATCATGAATATTTATCGGAATTTGGATCGATCAAAAATTCAATTTGACTTTATCTCACATTCAAACAAACAAGGAGATTATGAAAAGGAGATTCTGGAACTGGGGGGGAGAATATTCAAAATTCCCAGCTTAGGACAGCTTGGGCCATTCGCTTATCTAAAAGAATTAGTGAAAATTATGTCAGCAAATTCTTTTATTGCTGTTCATTCTCATACAGATTTTCAAGGTGGTTTTCCAGCATTAGCAGCAAAAATAAGTGGGGTGAAAAAGAGAATTTGCCACTCCCATAGTACCAATTGGAATAAAGGAAATCGATATTCCGAAAAATGGATATTAAGAGTTCTCCAAACAATCATTAAGTTTTCAGCAACCCATTATTGCAGCTGTAGTAATGAAGCAGCAGAGTTTCTCTTTGGAAAACATATTCTTAATAAAGGAAAAGTAAGTATTCTTAAAAATGGTATTAATCTCACCCAATTTTCTAATATAGACATTAACAGTAAAGAAAGTGTTTTCGACGAATTGGAACTCCCAAGAAATTCGAGGATTTTAGGTCATGTAGGGCGGTTCTCAGATTCAAAGAATCATATGTTCATCCTAAAAATTTTAAAGAAATTGGTTGATGAAGACAATTGTTTTGTAGCCTTATTAATAGGAGATGGTCCCTTAAAAGAAAGTATTGAAAAAGAAGCGGAGCGGCTAGGAGTTCTAAAAAATATCAGGCTATTAGGTGTAAGGGAGGATATCCCCCGGTTAATGAAAGCTTTTGATGTATTTCTATTTCCTTCACAATTTGAAGGGTTTGGTATCGTAGCATTAGAGGCTCAATGTGCGGGAACTCCATGTGTCATTTCCGATGCAGTACCACAAACAACAGATATGGGATTAGGATTAACATCATATGTCAGTCTTGATAAGGGGATAGAAATCTGGTGTTCTGAAGTGAAAGCTGCCTTAAATAAGGAAAGACCCGATAGTAGGCTAATTAACGAAAAAATATCCAATCGAGGTTATAACATTGAAAATAATCTCAATAATTGGATTGATTTATATGGGGCTAGCTGACTAAAGATAACACAGGAAAGCCAGGATAAAATGCATCATATTAATTTATTATTGGCGAGGAACTTATTATGAAAAAAAGAATACTCATTACATCCTTTGACTTGGCTATAGGTGGTGTAGAAAGAAGTTTAATAGGGTTATTAAGTCAAATAGACTACACAAAATATGATGTAGATTTAATGTTATTTAAACATGAAGGAGAATTCCTCTCATTCTTGCCAACTGGACCTAAATTATTACCAGAACTACCATCCTATACAACCTTTAGAATGCCAATTACTCAAATTGCAAAAGAAGGTCATTATCCTATTGCCCTTTCAAGAGTCATGGCGAGATTTATCGGATCTTTTCACGGGAAAATAAAAAACATTACCGAACCGGGCTACCTGGTTATTCAATATGGTTGGGAAATGGCTAATCCTTATTTACCAAAATTAAACAAAGAATATGATGTAGCCATAGGTTTCCTATGGCCACATCATTTTATAGCTGAAAAGGTAAAAGCCAAAAAAAGGATCGGCTGGATACATACCGACTATTCCAATATCCAATTGAATAGAAAACTAGAAACAAAAATGTGGGATAAATTAGACAATATCGTAGCTGTTTCTGAAGAATGTTCAAACACTTTCATAAATCTCTATCCGGACCAAAAACAAAAAACAATGGTTATAGAAAATATTTTGTCCCCCGCATTTATTAGGAAACAAGCAGATGACCATCAACCTGAAGAAATTGTAAAGACTCCTGGGAAAACAATTCTACTAACAGTTGGTCGCTTTTCCCATGCAAAAGGGTTGGATCAGGCAATAAAGGCATGTAAAGAATTGGTGAATGCTGGTTACGATGTTGAGTGGTATGTGGTTGGATATGGCCCACTTGAAGCAGAACTAAGAGAACTTATCAATCAATTAGACTTGTCAAATAGATTCTTTTTAATAGGTAAAAAGACAAATCCTTATCCATACATTAAAGCATGTGATATTTATGTGCAGCCATCAAGATATGAAGGCAAGGCGGTGACAATTAGAGAAGCCCAAATATTAGGAAAGCCTGTTGTTATCACGAATTTCCCAACAGCAAGAAGCCAAGCAACTGACGGTGTTGATGCCTTAATAACCACTCAAGATGTTACCGGTATTGCAAAGGGAATTGAAAGATTAATAAACGATGATGATCTTCGAAAGATGCTTGAATCAAATGTTCTTTCAAAGGATTACGGAAACGAAGACGAAATAGAAAAATTATATAACCTTATAGGAGAGAGATAAAAAAGGCGCTAAGAGAAGTATAGAAGAATTGTGTAGGGATTCATGAAACTGCAGTTAAAAAATCCAAACGGATATGAAAAAGGATTCGAAGATGAGAAAAATCACCACTTTGTAAATAGTGGTGATTTTTTAGATTAAAGTACTCTGGTGAGGTAGAAAAATGGATGGTACAAAATTATTAACCCAACAAAGATTGGAACAAATATTAATAAAAACAATTTCCAGGGGTCAGGATAATGAAAAGATTAGAGTCATAGAATTAATAGAAGAAATTAAACAATTAATTATCACAGAGAAAAGTAAAATGGAAACTTAGAATTGTAGGGGATGGCTTGTGTTGAAGCGATTGTTTGATCTATCAGTATCATTGATTATGTTAGTAGGTCTTTTCCCCATCTTTCTCATTATTGCTTTGTTGATAAAGTTAAAATTAGGATCACCCATCATTTTCAGGCAGCAACGTCCAGGATTATGGGGCAAACCTTTTTACCTTTATAAACTAAGAACAATGACAAATGAAAAAGATCATAAAGGCCAGTTGCTACCAGACTATGAAAGGTTGACCCGCTTTGGTCAGTTTCTAAGAAAATATAGTTTAGATGAATACCCTCAATTATTTAATGTGATCAAGGGTGATATTAGTTTAGTTGGACCGAGGCCATTGTTGATGGAGTATCTTCCGTTATATACAAAGGAGCAATCATTAAGGCATGATGTTAGACCTGGCATAACCGGTTGGGCACAAGTAAATGGGCGGAATGCAATAACGTGGGAAGAGAAATTTAAATTTGATGTCTGGTATGTAAACAATCGTTCCTTCTTACTTGATCTTAAAATTCTATTTTTGACAGTTTTTAAAGTAGCGACTTCGGAAGGAATAAACCAACCAGGAAAGGCTACAATGGAAAGTTTTAAAGGAACGAGTTCTACTGTGGGAGGTGGGCATGGATGAAAATTGCAGTGATTGGTTGTGGAGGCCACAGTAAGGTAATCGCTGACATGATTTTATCGAACAAAGAAAATGAAATTGTCGGTTTTTTAGATGACAAGTACGATGAGGTAGGGCTTGTTGAGAATATTTACTGCGGTCCAATTTCGTCTGTTAGACAGCTGGTTGAACGTTATCAAGATATAAAATTCGTTATTGCAATCGGCAATAATAGGGTTCGCCAATTCATTTTTCAGAAATTAAAACTTCCTGATGAGAATTATATTCCTGTCATTCATAAATCGGCGGTTATTAGTCCTAGCGCTGTTATAGGCTTTGGTACAGTGATCATGCCAAATACGGTAATAAATGCAGAAACAAGAATCGGGGTTCATTCAATAATAAACACAGCTTCAGTGATTGAGCACGATAGTTTAATTGGCGACTTTTGCCATGTATGCCCAGGAACCAACATAACAGGTACTGTTCAACTAGGTGAAGGAAGCTGTATTGGCGCAGGGGCGACCATTATCCCAAACACTAAGATTGGCGAATGGGTGACTATTGGTGCCGGGGCAACAGTCATAACGGATATTCCCTCCTATTGTACAGCTGTTGGTATTCCTGCCAAGATAAAAAAAGTTAATCCCATGAAGGTAGAGGTGAACTAATTGATAAAAACATCATTTAAACAGAGAATTTTTCTTTCGTCACCGCATATGAGTGGGAACGAGCAAAAGTACATTAAGGAAGCCTTTGAAACCAATTGGGTAGCACCTCTTGGTCCGAATGTCGATGCCTTCGAAAAGGAGATAGCCGAATATGTAGGAGTCAATGAAGCTGTTGCTGTAAGTTCAGGAACTGCAGCGATTCATTTGGCTCTTTCTTTATTAAATGTAAAAAAGGATGATAAAGTTTTTTGTTCAAGCCTCACCTTTATTGCAAGTGCGAATCCGATTATTTATCAGGGAGCTGAGCCAGTATTTATCGACTCCGAGCCTGATACCTGGAATATGTCACCCAAAGCTTTAGAAAAGGCATTTAAAGATGCATCCAATGAAGGAAATCTACCGAAAGCAGTCATTGTTGTGAACTTGTATGGGCAAAGTGCAAGGATGGAAGAGATATCTTCCATTTGCAATTATTACAATGTACCAATAATTGAAGATGCCGCGGAATCCCTTGGTTCTTCATATAAAGGAAAAGCTAGCGGAACTTTTGGCCAGTTTGGCATTTATTCATTTAATGGTAACAAGATTATTACAACCTCCGGAGGCGGTATGCTTATTTCCAATAATACTGTTGCAGCAAAAAAAGCTCGTTTTTTAGCTACTCAAGCACGGGACCCAGCGCCACATTATCAACATAGCAATGTTGGGTATAATTATCGGATGAGCAATATCCTTGCTGGGGTTGGAAGAGCCCAATTAGGGGTTTTAAATGAACGTGTGAAAGCAAGAAGAAGTGTTTTTAACCGATATTTTCAAGAATTATCCCATCTACCAGGCTTTTACTTCATGCCAGAACTAGGAAATACCATTTCCAATCGGTGGCTGACAGCCCTCACTATAATTGAAGAAGAGGCAGGTATTTCGGTTGGAAATTTGTTAGAAGCCCTTACTGAAGAAAATATTGAAGCAAGGCCAGTTTGGAAACCACTTCATATGCAGCCATTATTCCAAGGGGTTAAATACTATCCGCATGGGGAAAACGAGAATATCTCCGAGGGCCTATTTAAAAATGGGATATGTTTGCCCTCGGGATCTAATATGACAGAAGATGACCAAACAAGAATTATAAATTGCATTCAAGACACGGTATCTATAGGAAATGGAAGAAAGAGATATGTTTAATTAACACAAATGAAATTTTAGAAGATAAAAACGGGGTATGTCCAATGATAGGAAGAAATATATACGAAATTCGGATGAAAAAAGGTTTCACATTGTCAGAGCTTGCAGAGCGTGCTGGGATTTCTAAGTCCTACCTAAGTAACATTGAGCGAAATTTAAACCAAAATCCCTCGATTCAAGTCATTAGAAAGATTGCCCGTGTTTTGGATGTTGATTTAAAGTTTCTGATAAAAACAGGGCCAAGCGACGAAGCAGAACGGCAATTACTAGATAAAGAGTGGATTGATTTGGCAAATGAATTTAAACAATCTGGAATTGAAAAAAGTCAAATAAAAGAGGTCAAACAATTAATTGAATTTCTTAAGTGGCAGAACCAAAATATGGATATAAAAAAATAAGTACTTTTTTGATTTTATGCTTTCCGGATCTGGCCGACTTCACCATTTCCATTCTATTTAAAATTATGAAGGTAGGCGGATGTAATTTGAATCAAAAAGTAAGTGTGGTTGTTCCGATATATAATGTTGAACAATATCTTGCAAGATGTGTAGAAAGTATTTTACAACAAACATTTACAAATTTAGAAGTTATTCTTGTGAATGATGGATCACCTGATAATTGTGGAACCATCGCTGAAAACTATGCAATAGCCGATAGTCGTGTGAAAGTTTTCCATAAGGAAAACGGAGGATTATCCGATGCTAGAAATCATGGTATGCAGTTTGTTACAGGAGAATATACTGTTTTTGTTGATAGTGATGATTGGATGGATAAAGGCATGATTGAGGAACTTGTTAAAATTAGTAATGAATATCAAGCTGAAGTAGTCCAGTCAGCATTTTACTATGCCTACAATGATCACCTATTATATGACAATAGGGTTTATAACCAGAAGGCTCCTCCGTTAGTATTAGATAATAAATCATTAATGTATGAACTTGTAAGAAATGATGTTGTCAAGAATTTTGCATGGGGAAAGCTCTACAAGACTAAGTTAATTAAAAACATTCCTTTTAAAAAAGGTATTTTATTCGAAGATGTATTTTGGGCCCATCATGTTATGCAGAGCGTGCAAACATTTGTTAGTTTAAATAGACCTTATTATTTTTACTTGCAAAGAGATGATAGCATTGTAGCGACCTATTCTCCAAGGAACTTGGATATTCTTAAGGGATTAAAAGAAAGACATCGTTTTATTGAAAAGAATTATGAGGACCTAACTAATGAATCATATAAGGTACTTTTAAAGACTAATATTATCCAATACAACCTACTAATGAGAAACAGAAAAATAGATAATAAGGGACTGTATCGGAAAGAAATATACGGGTATATCAAGGGGAATTTTGCAGAAATACAAAAAGCAGCAAACGATGATAAATTCTTAAAAAGACAACTCATCCTGTTTAGCATTCATCCGTATTTAAACTTCCTTTTTCTGGTCCTTCAAAAGGTTTTGAGAAGGGTAAGAATTCTACCTCAACCTATTGGTCTGCAACGAATTGATATTAAGGTCACATTATAATTCATATTCTTATGGTACTCCTTGTAAATGGGGTGCTTTTTTAATTACACGGGGGTGAAGGATATTTGGTCAAACACTATATGGCATTTTTCATGATTTATCTATTCAACTGTCTCCCCATTAAGAAAAACAAAATATTTCTATTTAGTTACTATGGAAGCCAATATGGCTGTAATCCTAAATACATTTCGGAATATATTCTCAACAATTATCCTAAAGAAACATTCGATGTGGTTTGGGCATTCAATGATCTTACTGATAAGACACATTTGAGCGGTCTTCGAAAAGTAAAGATTATGACACTTAGATATTTTTATGAATTATGTACTTCTAAAGTTGTGATTACCAACTTTAGAACAACAGATTTATATGTTAAGAGGAAAAATCAGTATTATATTCAGACCTGGCATAGTTCTTTGCGTTTAAAACAAATAGAAAAAGATGCGGAAGAATCACTCCCACAAAACTATATTCAAATGGCCAAAAAGGACTCTGCTAAATGTGATTTATTATTATCTGGTTGTGAATATAGTTCAAAAATCTTTCAGCGAGCATTTTGGTATAAAGGAGAAATCATGGAGTTTGGCACTCCTAGAAATGATTTACTATTTAGCAATAATTCATTATTAAAAAAGAAAGTCCTAAAGGAATTGAATATAGAGGACAATCAAAGGGTTGTTCTTTATGCACCGACATTTAGGAAAGACAATAATAATTTTGCAATTTATAACTTAGAGTATTCCAACATCAAAAAATGCTTGAGAAATAGATTTGGTGGGGAGTGGACCTTTTTAGTCAAATTACATCCGCACCTAATATCCAAGTCTAAGGATTTATTCTTTGATGACAAAGTTATTGATGTAACCTCGTATGATGATATTCAAGAACTTTTAAGTATTGCTGACGTTTTAATCACTGATTATTCATCACTAATGTTTGACTTTTCCATCACTCAAAGACCATGCTTCCTGTTTGTACCAGATTTAGCCGAATATATAAAAAAGGATAGAACTTTATATTTTGATGTAAAGGAGCTACCTTTTATTTCTGCCGAATGCACAGAAGAGCTACTGGATAGAATAGAGAACTTTGATAAAGAAATATACTGTAAAAACCTATCCGATTTTTTAAAACAAGTAGGGTCATTTGAAAAAGGAAAGGCCAGTGAGCACCTAATCAAGCATATAGAAAAGGTTTGCTTTAATGTGGATAGGAGGAAAAGGTATGAAGGAAAAGCAATATAAAATCGGCTATACAACCGGAGTATTTGATTTATTTCATGTAGGGCATCTAAATATTTTAAAACGGGCAAAAGAACATTGTGAACATCTTATCGTTGGAGTAAGTACGGATGAATTAGTAATGGGTTATAAGGGGAAATTTCCAGTTATACCACACCATGAAAGAATGGAAATAGTTGAGGGGATAAAATATGTTGACAAGGTTGTTCCCCAAACCAATAGGGATAAATTTTTAGCTTGGGAAGCATTGCAATTTAATGTAATGTTTGTGGGTGATGATTGGAAAGGAAACGCAATATTTAATGAGGTTGAAAAGAAATTTAATCTTGTTGGGGTGGATATTATTTACTTTCCTTACACCCAGGGTGTTTCATCAACCCTTGTTAAACAAAAAATAACATTATAAAGAAACGAGAAGAGGACAATATGAAACCTGAAATCAGTATTATTGTACCTGTTTATAATATAGAGCATTATCTCCGGGAATGTGTTGATAGTATTCTTTCTCAAACCTTTACAAATTTTGAGGTTATTCTTGTAAATGATGGTTCATCCGATAATAGCGGAGATATTTGTAAAGAATATGCAAAATTGGATGGCAGGGTTAAGGTAATTAATCAGATAAATAAAGGTGTAAGTGCAGCCAGAAACGCTGGGATAAAGATTGCACAAGGTGCTTATATTGGTTTTGTTGATGGCGATGACTATATTGATAATAAAATGTACCAAGAACTTTATTCCCTATGTGAGGAATCAAAAAGTGACATCTCCATTTGTAAACTAGGCAGGGAAATCAATGGGAAGCTGATTAACAAAAGTCAAGACTGTTTTAAAAAGGAAATGGACAACAAAGAGGCAATGCGAGAACTTTTTAAAGGTGTTTTATACAGATTTTCATTATGTAATAAATTATTTAGAAGGAAATGTTTTGAGGATATACATTTTCCAGAAGGACGTATCCATGAAGATCTGTCCACAACTTATAAGCTTTTTGCAAATGCAAATAAAGCCGTATATACAAACAACATTGGCTATATATATGTGAAAAGAGAAAATAGTATATTAACCACTAGATTTAATGAGAAAAGGCTTGATGCATTTAAAGGATGGGACGAAATATTAGAGTTTATGAATGAAAGCTATCCGGAATTATCTGATGAATTTATATCATGTTTTGTTTACGGATGTATCGATAATATTTATTATATTTTGAACCAAGTAAATAGTAATAATGAAAAAAAGGTTTATATAAATTTCCTTCAAAAATATGTTAGAAAGTAT
>NZ_JAANMZ010000071.1 GCF_011250555.1 Bacillus sp. MM2020_4
ATATAGAATAGTATTAGATAAATGAAAAACTTCAAAACCTTGATTTTGATCAAGGAATTTACCTTTAAATAAAGTTACCCTTTACTTAGTATGTTTTTTGGAAAGGGAATGAATATGGATACAACAATTCTACAACAATTTCGAACAATGATGATTATTATCAATTGCGAGGGAGAGATTACCTTTGCAAATGATGCATTTGTTGAGAAAAGCGGCTATTTTCATGAAGAGTTAATGGGGGTAAGCGCGAATCACTTTATCAATGACGTTGATTCAATCCTGACCAACAAACATGGGCAAGCCTCCCTGAAAACGAAGAAAGGGGAGGAAATTTCATATTGGGTGGAAGCCAGTTTTTTTGATGACCATAATCAAATTGGCTTGATTTTGACAGACATCAAAATGAATGGGCTGGATCCCTTAACAAATCTCCCGAATCGTTACCTGTTTACAAAGCATTTACAAAGGGCCATTCACCTTGCTAACGAAATGAATAATCTGTTAGCGGTATTGTATATTGACCTGGACCGATTCAAATTCATCAATGACACATTAGGTCATACATACGGCGATATACTCCTTAAACAGGTATCAAAAAGGTTGAAAACATGTTCCGGTTTAGGAAATATGGTGGCCAGAATGGGCGGGGATGAATTTATTATTTTGCTAACAGATTTACAGCATGAAGAGGACATCGATAGAAAGGCTATGGAAATATTGCGTGCTTTTCGTAAGCCCTTTCAATTAAAGGAAACTGAAATTTATATGAATCCAAGCATGGGGATTAGCCTGTATCCCTATGACGGGGATGAAATTGAAACACTCATTACAAATGCAGACATGGCCATGTATCGAGCAAAAAGAAACGGGCGAAAAGAAATTGAAAAAGCCAGCGTCGAAATTGCTGCGGGCTCATTTGAAAAATTAATGATTGAAAATAGTTTGTACAGTGCATTAGCAAATGATGAATTGGCTTTACATTTTCAGCCGCAAATTCATGCAACGGAACAAAAGATTGTTGGAATGGAAGCGCTATTAAGGTGGACACATCCCGAGATTGGTGATATTCCACCCGCAGAGTTTATTCCCATTGCGGAGGAAACGGGTTTAATTTTACCTATCGGGGATTGGGTCATTCGAAATGCTTGTCAACAAATAAGAGTGTGGCTGGATGCAGGGATACAAAATATCAAAGTAGCTGTTAATTTATCGGCCAAGCAATTTTTACAACATGATCTTGTGGATAAAATTCAGCAGCTGCTCGAAGAATTTTGGCTTCCTGCCAACTGTTTAGAACTTGAAATTACCGAAAATATGATGATGTATGACATGGATTTTGCATCAGATATCCTAAATAAACTGAAAGACATCGGTGTGCACATTGCAATCGATGATTTTGGAAAAGGGTATTCTTCTTTGCAATATTTACAGAAGCTCCCATTAAATACCTTGAAAATAGACAGATCTTTTATCTTTGATATAGACACCAATCCGAGTAGTAAGGTTTTAACACATGCTATCTCCAATTTAGCACATGCATTAAACATGGAAGTTGTGGCAGAGGGTGTTGAAACAGAGGAGCAGCTGAGGTATATGCAAAGCTTCCATTGCGACAGTATCCAAGGGTTTTATTATAGTAAACCACTAAGCCCGGAAGCTGCGAGCCGATATTTACACCATCATAACAACATAACAGCTAATTGTTAAATTGTCACAATTACGACACAATTTCCATTTAGGGGCGGTTTTACATCGCGAGAAGGTAGATTATCCCTATTTTTACAGGCAATTTTTGAATAAAAGGAATCATAAATTGACAATTTTCGACAAAAAGGTGGAGAAGTGTGGTAAAAGTCACATAAAAATCCATCAAAAAAGAGTAAATTTTATGATGGAGTAGAGATTCCCTTTGGATCATGAAGAATCCCTGATAATGGGTTACCTGATAGGTTAGACAACATCGCATGTAGAGTATACGAAGCGATAAAGATGATGAAAGAAGGGAGAAAAAATCACAAGCAACTCTACCAGTTAAGAGGAAGGGGCAAAAATGATAGAAACTAAATCCATTCACAAGATCATTGACCAGGAGGAGTTTACCCATTATTCGCAAGGAATCTATAATCTAGGAGACTGGGAAAAGATCGGTTCCGAGATTCTACTACGATCAGACTATGGCAGCCCAGAGGTAATCTTTCAAGAAGCAAAAATGGCAAATCGGCTTTTTGAACTAGAAAAAAAATCTTTGTTAAAATTATTTCATACGTACATAAATGGAAGCGAATTAAAGGAATCCTTATTTATTAATGTATACCCTTCCACTATTATGCATCCCGATTTCCCTTTATTGATTAAAACAATCGTGAACCTAATCTCGGCTAACCTGATCCATAAAATAACGTTTGAAATAATTGAAGCGGAAAGGGTTGTTCATTTCGCCTTATTAAAGGAACGGATCAAATATTTAAAAAAATCGGGATTTCAAATTGCGATCGATGATATTGGTAAAGGGTGGTCATCACTTAGTATGATTATTGAGATTCAACCCAATTATTTAAAATTGGATCGATATTTTTCAGATAATCTTTCCATGTCACCATCAAAACAGAAAATGATCCAGTCACTCTTAACTTATGCAAACGGGACAAAATCAAAAGTAATCCTTGAAGGTATAGAATTAGAGACGGATTTGGCCGCAGCAAAATATTTGGGTGTTCAAATGTGTCAGGGATACTTGATCGATAAACCCAAACCGTTTTTGAATTAGTATCGGGTTGTCTGTTTTTTTAAATAGCAGGAATTTTCAAAGGAGAATCCATCATGTTGAAGAACATATCAATGAAGGTAAAACTATGGGGTAGTTTTACGGTCATTCTTTTACTATTAGTTTTTATATCATTTGTATCCTATAAAAATTTAAATCACCTAAAGGATAATGTGCATTTTATCGGTAAAACGCAAGTGCCAAAGACAGAGTTTATTGGAGAGTTAAAAGAAGACTTTACACGGATACGTCTTTACGTTGAAAAACATGCATATGAGCAATCACCAGCTGATAAAGAAAAAATGGCAACAGTAGTGAATGATGAAATAAGCAATGTCAGAGGGAATATTAAGGAAGTAAATATATTAAACCTGCCAAAAGAAAATAAAATTTTATTAAAAGAGTTTAGTGATAATTTCGAACAATATGTTGCTATGCTGCCATCTTTCTACCAGGTATCTAGTGGGAACGATTATGACAAAGTCCATCCAAAGCTGGATGAATTGGCAGTACTTGGAGAAAAAACCGTCATTTCTTTAAATGAATTTACACAAAATGCCCATAAGTATACACATAATTCAATCGAAGATTCTGAACAAAGTGCATCGCAATTTACGAAAGAAATCTTGCTTATTTCGGTTATCGCGGTTCTTTTTGGCATCATCGTTTCATTTTTTATAAACAAAGTCATTCGACGGGCCGTAAATGGTGTAGTAAAAAATGTTGAGGTAACAACTCAGTCTGTGAGTGAAATAAAAAAATCTATTGATCAATCGGCAACCAGTGCCCAGGAATTAGATGATTCTATGAATAAAGCGAATGATTCGATAAATGAATTGGTCGTTTCGATCCAACAGGTAGCAGGAAACACCAATATTGCTACTTCAAGTGTTGATGAAGTCTCGGCGGCAATAGAAGAAATGGGAGCATCGATAAACATTGTCGCCGAAAGTGCCGACCAATTAGCTGCTTCGGCTGAAGAAACCTCCTCAGCGATTCAAGAAATGATGGCTTCTATCGAGCAAGTAGCGGGTAACACGGAGAATATGGGGGCAGGTGTAGAACAGATCTCCGCCGCCATTGAAGAATTGAGCAAGTCGATAAATGGTGTGAACTCTCGAGCAATAAATTTGACTCAAACTTCTGAACAAACTGCTGAAACAGTGGAAGAAATGATTGTTTCGATCAAAAATGTTGCCGCTAGTGCGCAAACCGTTAATGAATTAAGTAATGCCGTGAAGAATGATGCCCTAGAAGGGACCGATTCATTGAATGAAACACTAAATGGGATGAAAGAAATTTCACATGTGATAACAGGAGCAAGCCACGTCATGAATGGTCTTGGGAAAAGTTCTGAAGAAATTGGTCGAATTATTGTCGTGATCGAGAATATTGCTGGACAAACCAATCTTTTAGCCTTAAATGCTGCCATTGAGGCAGCACGTGCCGGGGAGCATGGCAAAGGATTTGCTGTGGTGGCAGATGAAGTTCGCAAACTCGCAGAGCAATCGGCTTCGGCAACGAAAGAAATTAGCTCCTTAATAAAAGGTATCCAAGATGAAACCGCAGTAGCAGTGGCCTCGATTCAAGAAGGTGCTACAAAGGTAGAGGTAGGGAATAAACTGGCAGAAAAAACAAGTGAAGCGATAGGTAAAATTACACAAGGAATTACACAAGTAACGGATGAAATGAATCAAATTGCCTTAGCAACAGAGGAACAGACAAAGAATAGTAGATTTATTACTAACGCGGTAGAGAATGTTAAGAAACAAGCAAATGAAATGACCCATTCAACAAAGGAAGAAGCAATCACTGCTGAGGAAATTGTCAACGGGATTCTTCATATTCACAGTCAAGTCCAACAAATTAAACTTGCAACCGCAGAAGAAGCGCAGGGAGGACATGCCATTATAGCAGCGGTAGAAAATGTCACGAACCAATCGAATTCGGTAACCAATGCCACAAAAGAGCAAGCATTGACGGCAGATGAAATTGTTCGAAATATTAATAGTATTAAAGAAAAAGTTCAAGAAATATCTTATGCTGCGAATGATCAAGCAAGATATGGAAAGGATATTGCCTTAGAAGCAGGTAACGTCCTACATCAAACAAAAACCCTTTATGAAAGTATTGAAGTCGAAACAAAAGAGGCCACCGAGGTTTCAAATGCCATTATGAAGGTAAATCAACAAGTAGCATCATTAAAATAATATTGTGGAACATAAAACAGCCTTGTGGAAAATAAGGGATGTATACAAAGAACCGGACAGTCTTTCCTGTCCGGTTTTTGCAGCCATTTAAGTATTAGTACAGTTTAATCCGATACTCGCAGCAGCTATCGCCATTAACATTACATTTTTCCTCTTGAACGGTTACTCTTCCATCATAAAAACTTGAAATAGCGCCTTCAAGTATAGCACCCTCTAAATCGCAGACTTTATTTCCAGGATGTTGTGGAAGCCCTTTGCAAAAGCAATCATCAATCTTAACAAGAACGTCATTGTCGGTTGATTCTAATACAGTTGGAATCCCGATTTTTAATTCTTCAAAGTGGGATAGAACTTCTTCGATCTTATGTACGGGCAAGCTTTGGCCAATTTTTCTACCAACAGCAATGGTCGTATTCTTTCCATTCATCGGTAACCCTTGATACATGCCAATTAAGCGGACGGAGCGGAAAAGCTCTAAAGGAATCATGTTCCCTAGCGTTTTTCGATTGATTTTTTTCATATCATCATATGTAAATAGTTCCATCGTGATAGCCTCCTCTATGTCTCTGTCCCTATTATTTCAAACGGAAAACGGCAATTCCTTGATATAAATCAAGTCCGTAAAGTATTTTTCGCAATTTCACTTTTCTACTAAACATTTCCTATATTAAGCCGATAGTAAATAGAAAGGGTAAATTATGGGAGAGATGGACATGTTGGATAAGTTGTCAAATAATCATCCAGCTGTGGATTTTCAGGTGAAACAGGTGGAGCAGGTACCGAAAGTAAAAGAGGCAACAAATAAACGAGAGGAGCAGCCGGAGAAGGAATTATTAGCGAAGGACAAAACGGAAAAGGTCATTGAAAGGATGAATGACTTTTTAAAGGAATCCAATACCCATTTGAAATTCCAATTTCATGAAGGTTTACAGAAATATTATGTTGCCATTGTCGATGATACCACGGATGAGGTTATTAAGGAAATTCCGCCTAAGAAACTACTAGACATGTATGCCGCAATGACAGACTACCTCGGCCTATTAGTGGACAAAAAAGCTTAACCATAATTAGTCTTCATGAAAAAGGTGATGAATCCATGCAGCTCCCACAAATTCGATTACAACAAACCTACGCACAGATTGGGCTGCGGATCACACAGCCTGTACAAGAAATTCATCAAGCACCAGCGAATTTATCGATCAAACAAATTCCGGCAGAACTATCAATTGAGAAAAAAGCAGCACGCTTGGAAATTGATCAAATTGAGGCCTGGAATCAACTAGGTTTTAAAAATCTTAACGTGTTAGCGGATGAATGGGCGGATGCTGGTAAACAGGCTTGCTTAGAAGCAATTGGCCAAATTGCTGAAGAAGGTGACCAAATGGCAGCCATCCAAAATAAATCCGATGCCTTTGCAGCGATAGCCTTACAAAGAAGCACTCCGCCACCGACGAACTTCAATATCACCTTTATCCCTAGCTATGGATCAGTTAAAATTCATTTTACACCGACAGAAGTACATGTGAATTGGAAACAGGGTGGTGCACAAATTGAGGCTGCACCAACGAAGCCCATCCATCAGTATACACCAGGAAAGACGGAGGTATATCGACGTCAAATCCAAGAATTACAAATAGATTTTGTTGGCACTCATATAGATAATAGAATGTAATGATCATAGTAAAAACCACAGAATATAAGTAAATACTTACATTCTGTTTTTTTATTTGTATTCAATTCTGAATAAAGGTAATAAATGAACTTTTTTGACTAGTAAACTTCTCTTAAAGATTACCGATATTATTGAAAGGTTCATACTTTTACATAATAGCGAAATCACTGGAGGAACATCAATGAAAGCTAAAGAAGGATCAAAGTTTAAGTTGAGGAGCACGAAAACGAAGTTAATTGCTGGAATGACAGCTGTATCCATCATTCCGACAATTTCAATTGCGATTATTTCAAATCTCGTTACCCAAGACCTTATCAACAAACAAGTTTCGAGTTTAACCCATCAAGTTACAGACCAAGTAAGTGATGGCTTGGATTACAAATTAAAGGGTGTAGTAAGCCAACTTGACTTATTGTCACATAATATTGATTTTACTGAATTTTATGAGAACGAAGAGAATGCTGTATTTGGAGAGAAATTATTAGAGGGAACTTTAAAAACAAATAATGAATATGCCCTCGTCTATTTTGCTTCAACTAAAAAAGATATGGTAAGTTCTCCTAAATTAAAATGGTCTGATGACTACGATCCAACAAAGAGAGATTGGTACAAGAGCGCCATTCAAAATCATGGCAAGGTATCTTATAGTGAACCATATAAGGATGCGAGTACAGGAGAACTGGTATTAACAATTTCTCAAACCGTTATAGATAAAAATGGTAATGTGATCGGTGTTATGGCGATCGATCTTGATATGACGGAATTTTCAAAGTCAATAAAACGAATTACGATTGGTAAAGAAGGATATATGACGATTGTTGGTAAAGATGGTAAATATATCTATCACCCGAAGGCTGACCAAATTGGCTCTGATTCACTTACAAAAATTTCGCTCTGGAAAGAGATGAAACAAAATAAACAAGGTGAAAGTCAGTATGAATTAGACGGAACAGACAAATTTTCATCATACATCACAAATGACCAGACAGGCTGGAGATTTGTTTCAACCTTGGACAACGCAGAGTTAACGGATACTTCGGTTAAGATTAGAAACATTGGTTGGATTCTAACAGCCATCTTTGGATTATTATCTGCGATTTGTGCTTTTTTTATCAGCAGGAAAATAGGAAAGAATATTCTTCATGTAAAAGATGCGCTTGGACTAGCCTCTAAAGGAGATTTTTCAACAAGAGTATCAATTGATACAAATGATGAATTTAAAGAATTGGAACATAGTTTTAATGATATGATGGAGCAATTATCCAACTCTCTTCATAAGGTGGGTGACACGTCAAAATCTGTATTAGACACTTCAGCGCATCTTTCAGTGATCACAAATGAAACGAACGCGGCATTGTCCGAGGTGGCACTTGCCATTGAAGAGATTGCACAAGGGGCAGGTCTTCAAGCTAAAAATATTCAAGTGAGTTATGACCAAATGAGAGGACTCTCTCAGCAGCTAGATGAAATTTCACTTGTAACTGAAAATATGAATCATGTTTCCACGCGTTCAATGGAATTAAGCAGTAAAGGATTGGAAAAGGTTGTGTTCCTAACGGATAAGACATCTGTTACCAAATTCTCGACAGATGAAGTGGCGGCCATCGTAAAAGACGTGGATGTGCGGATGGAGGAAATTAACACCATTATTGAGGTGATTACAAGAATCACAGACCAAACCAACCTACTGTCATTAAACGCTTCAATTGAATCAGCGAGGGCAGGGGAACATGGAAGAGGTTTTGCTGTAGTTGCTAATGAAGTACGGAAGCTTGCGGAGCAATCCAAGGCTTCGGCTGATGAAATCAGGAAAATCGTGAACAGCATCAAGGCGGTCGTAAAGAATGCAGTGGAAGCGATGCAACGGACGAATCAGGCTGTTACCGAACAGGATATGGCCGTTTCAGAAACAAAGTCCATTTTCAACGATATTTTATCTTCTGTCCATGAATTAGTTCAAAAAGCAGAGGATGTTAAGCTGTCTGTTAAGGATAGTCAATCAAGCAAAGAAACTTTGAATCAAGAGATGGATAGCATTACAGCTGTATCAGAGGAAACCGCCGCAGCTACGGAAGAAGTCTCTGCATCGACTGAAGAAATTTCCGTTACCATGAGATCATTCTCCCAGCATGCAAACGGATTAAAGGAATTATCCGAGAAATTGGATCAAGAAATTAAGAAATTTAAAATTGAATAGAATAGTCGAAAAGAATCCCCGCTATTGGGGATTTTTTTGTTTGAAAGAAGTTATTGTCAATCAAACGAATTGTTCGATGATTATATAATGAAAAATGGTTGGTATTTTGATAAAATAGAATAAGTACGAATGGAATTACGGAGTTTTATATAAAGATCAATTATTCTTTTTTAAAATCGCTAAACTCTAAGCAACAATTTCCGATAAATACTAATAAGGATTAGGAGGGAACTGTTATGCGAATTAATGATACGAATTATGGGTTATATTCCTATCAAAAACAACAGAATCGTTCAACTAAAATAAATACAGATACAACTAAAAAATTATCATCTTCAGCCAATGTGGAAATATCATCACGCGGACGGGAAATTTCACAGGCGATGAAGTCAGAACAAACGGATCGCCAAAATCGGGTTCAAGAATTAAAGGCACAGATTGCCGCTGGAACCTATCAGGTGGATAGCAGCAAGGTTGCCAGCAAGATGCTTGATTTTTGGAAGAGCACAACAAACTAGGAGACGAGAAAATGAATTCTATGGATAAACTGATTCAGACTTTGGAGGCCATGGCTGCCACTCATACACAATTGCTAGATTTAGTAAAAGAGAAACGCGATCTTCTTGTTGGAGGCAGTATCCAAGGACTTACCGGTTTAATTCAACTTGAAAATAAATGTGCGGACAAAATTCAAAAGCTTGAACTAGAAAGACAAGAACAGGTCCAACTGTATCTGCTTCAAAAGGGAATATCGGGACAGTCAAACACACTGGAACAGTTAATTAACATCCAGGATGACGCTGAATCCAAGTTTAAACTACAATCGATTGCTAAAAAGCTTCGAGGTTTAGTGGAGGCCATCTCCCAGGTGAATGAAAGCAATAAGCAGCTGATTCAAGCATCGCTTTCCTACATTCACTATTCTATCGGCATGCTGATTCCGAAAGAACCGGCAATCGGCTATGGTCCGAATGCAACCAAAAGGACGACAAGCTTTTTAGATGCGAAAATATAGTTACTAATAGAAAAAGCAGGGGATTATATGACATCAACTTTTCATGGCCTTGAGCTTGGAAAGAGAGCGCTTTTTGCCCAGCAAACAGCCCTTTCTACTACTGGCCACAATATTGCCAATGCAAATACAACAGGGTATACCCGGCAGCGCGTTGATATGCAGGCAACAAATCCGATTTCGATTGCCGGAACCTCGTCCTTTCAATTGGGAACGGGTGTCGATGTAAACAAGATTGAACGCCTTCGAGAAGATTACTTGGATCTGCAAATGCGCGGTGAAAACAAGAATTTAGGCTATTGGGAAGCCAAAAGCGATACCTTATCAAAGGTGGAAGAGGTTCTAAATGAACCTTCGGATAATGGGTTAGCCCATGTAATGGATGAATTCTGGGCTGGCTGGGAAGAACTGGCGAAAAATCCGGATAATGCTTCGGCCAGATCAGTTGTCAGACAAAAAGGGGTTGCGGTGGCTGAAACCTTTAATTATCTATCAAACTCCTTAGATTCGATTCAAAGTGATCTGAAGTTAGTCATTGAGGCAAAAACAAGCTCTGTCAATTCGCTTGCCACTCAAATAAGTAACCTGAATGATCAAATTTCTCGTCTTGTTCCAAATAACTATGAACCGAATGATTTGTATGACCAACGGGATGTGCTGATTGACCAGCTATCTAAACTAGTGGATGTGAAAGTTTCCCAAGCCGATAATGGCATGGTGAATATTTCAGTTTCCGACGAAATGTTAGTATCAGGTAAAACAGCCTCTCAATTAAACGTAGAGATAAAAAAAGATATTGATGGCAATGAATATGTATCGGCCGTAACCATAAAGAGTCCTACAAATCCTGCTAAAGAAATCCAATTACAATCCGGGGAATTAGCAGGCCGAATTGAATCCTTTGGAACAGCAACGGGTGGAATCATCCCAGACATGAAGAAGAAAGTTGATCTTTTGGCACAGACCTTCGCTGAAAAAATCAATCAAGTTCATTCAAGTGGGTTGCGCATTTCCAATAACAATGGGACGATCACCATGGTACCTGCTACCGGGATAAACTTTTTTAATGGCTCAAATGCCAAAAATTTAGTCGTTAATCCCGATATTATGAATTCACTTGATATGATTGCAGCGGCGGCTAAAGAAGCCAATGGGAGTTCTTCTATTGGTAATGGCGGCAATGCTCAAGCCATTGCAAATATAAAATTTGATGGCAGTCTAGATTTTAATGGAACTACCAGTACATCAGATGACTTTTATCGTAATATCATTGGACAGTTAGGGATTGACTCACTCGAATCCCAGAGGATGAAGAGCAATTCAGAGGTAATTGTCCAGCAAGTCGAAAATCGTCGTCTATCTGTTTCCGGAGTGTCGATTGATGAAGAGATGGCCAATATGATTAAATACCAACAGGCATATAATGCTGCGGCACGGATGGTCACGGCAATGGATCAATGTTTAGATAAAGTAATCAACGGCATGGGCCGGGTAGGATTGTAGGTGTTCTTAATATGAGTAACCGTGTGACGCAAGGAATGCTGAACCAAAACTTTCTTTATAACTTAAGTAAAAGCAACAAAGCGTTGGAGAAATATCAAGATCAATTTTCTTCCGGGAAAAAGATTAATAAACCATCGGATGATCCTGTGACGGCTGTAAGGAGTATGTATTATCGTTCATCCTTAAATGAAATTGACCAATTTAAACGAAATGCAAGCGACGGGCTTTCCTGGATGGAGTCAGGCGATTCCGCTTTAGATGAGGTAACGACAGTCCTTCATAGGGTTAGAGAGCTCACCGTAGAAGGACTTAACGGGACGAATGATGAAAGTTCAAAGTCGGCGATTGCTGCTGAAATTAACCAGTTAAAAGAGCATCTGGGGGAAATTGCTAATACCCAAATTGGAGGCAAATATATTTTTGCTGGTACAGATGTTAACAATCCACCGTATCGGGTAGACCCGAACGTGCCGAATTCACCAAAAGAATTCAGAAATGATAATGGTGAAAAACTGGAACTACAGGTAGGTCATAACAATAATGTTCAAATAAATGTCCTTGGGAAAGATATCTTTAATAATGATGGCCAAGGCGGAATCTTTCAGGTTCTATCAAATATTGTTGATCAATTTACTTCTCCAGACGGTCAAAATGATGAACTTTTAGGTAAATTAGATGCACAACTTGATAATATTCTGAAAGAAAGATCAGAATTAGGTGCCCGAATGAACCGAATGGAATTAAGCATGTCGCGTATTGATGGACTGGAATTATCGACAACCAAATTACTATCTAATGAAGAAGATGCTGATTTATCTAAAGTCATCATTGATTTAAAAGCACAAGAAAATGTACAGAATGCAGCCTTAGCTGCAGGTGCCCGAATTATCCAACCTTCTTTAGTAGATTTCTTGCGTTAATTTTGGAAAAGGGGCTCGCCAATGGCGAGCTTTCTTTTTAGCCCTCAAATTAGTAGGTAAATATGGTGGAAATTAGAAGGAGTGCAATAGAGGTTATGTATCCGAAAGTGAATCAAAATATTGTGATGAATATTTTAAGTGAGGGCAGCATCTGCCGTTCGATTGTGGCGGAAATTAGTGAAGATGAAATACTAATCAGCCAGCCTATGGATGGGAAAATGTTTGGGATGCCCAGGGGTACGAGACTCGCCATCTCCTATATGATCGGTGAAAACAAATATAAATTTGAAGCGTTTATTATTGGCAGAAAAAAGGATAATATCCCCTTATACCGAATTACAAAACCGAAGGAAAAAGAAATTAGCAAGATTCAGCGCAGAGAAAATTTCCGCGTCCCCACTAGTATACCGGTTAAAATCGCTAATATGGAGATAAATACAATCAACATAAGTGCCGGGGGAATGTTACTATCTTTCACGCGTGAATGTTCGTTTCCATTAGGTGAACAACTGACTGGAATGATCTATATCCCAGAAACCAATCCTATTCCGTTTAAAGGAGTAATCAAACGGATTATACAAATGGAAGATACTGGTATAAAACAGGTTGGTGTGAAGTTCACCGTTTTGGAAAGGAAGGACGAAGCAAAGATTGTACAATATTGTTTTGAAAAACAAAGACAAGCTCGATTAAAAGAAAGAATGTAAAAAGTCCTTCACCATTTTGAAGGATTTTTTGTTGCAATCCATTCGTTTTATGAACTATTTTTGAAAAATTCTAGTAAATCATTTGCAAACCCTTACAGATTTTGTATAATTATCTTTAATAGGCAAGAAATAATTTTTTTTGATCAACCCCCAAAAAATTTTTATCCCTTTCGTACTATATAATGAACGTTATCATACATAATAACAGGGCAATCAAATAAATTTAATGGTGAGATTAATAGATAAATACGCTGGAGGTGTTAGTATGAGTTTGAAAACCGCACTATTTGAGATGAAAGAAAAGATCCTTAAACAACAAATTGGGGAATCGGAAAATGAGTTCTTGGATCAATTGGAGACAAAAAACAACTTAAAAAGCGGCTCTTTGTTCGTTTATTTTAATTATGTAATGATGTTCCAAATGAAAAAGGCGGATCAAACCAGTCATTCTGGTGTGGATCACAAAAAAGTAAATCGGAAATGGATTAAACCTGAAATAGACTTTATGTTTCAATATATTACGGATCGTCAGGAAGAGGGCGGACTAAATATTACCGAGCTGTTAGATGAGGTGGCTCAAGTTTTAGACCGAGGCTATCAATCAGTGAACTATAAATACTATTCATTGGTTAAGGCCCAAAATAAAACGCAGCCAGGCAATCAAAATGCCATGCAAGTGACGACCATTTCCCAGTCAAAACTTCCGGTTGCTGCCATTGACTTCATCGATGAAAAACCTCAAGAACTCAACGTATACCAACCAATTTCTGTACAAAATGATGATTTATTAGATATTCTGTCCGGATTAATCACAAACGTTCAAAAACTTCCTGGTATTCATTTAAACGAGCTTCTTCGTAGTTTATTTCAACTTACGAACATGGCATTGCAAAATCAGGATGCCGTACAGCAGTTAGAATCAGTCAAGTCAGAAATCAATAATGAAAAAGAAGTCTTACAAGAAACGTTACGGAAGAAGGATCAGCAACTAATAAGGGAACGAAAGCGAAATGATGAATTGCAAATAGAAGTGGCTAAATTGGCAAAGGAAATTATGGCCTTTAATCAACTAGGTGATGCAGCCAAAATTCAAAACCTTAAATCCTATAATCAAAGACTTAATTACATCATCGATGGGTTTGGTATCGTCCTTCAGGTGGGCAGTTAAAACTTCAAAGAGAGAAAAAAAGTTATTCCCATGGATTAGCTTTTTTCTTTCGTCATTTTTATTACTGATTTTCCTTAACTTTTTTATTGAAGATCCGATAATAAATAATAAACAACCATGATTTTGAAGGGAGAGTTTTTTATGTCAGTAAAAAACCCGTATCAAACATATCAAAAACAAGCGGTTACAACTTCAAAACCGGAAGAATTAACATATATGTTATATCAAGGATTAGTGAAATTTATCCGTTTGTCAAAACAGGCCTTAAACAATCATAAATTGGAAGAGTGTCATAGCAGTAATTTAAGAGCTCAAGACATTCTTAGTGAATTAATGGTCTCCCTAAAAAAGGATTATCCCATTTCCGATTCTTTGCTTTCTTTATACGATTACATGAAAACACGGTTAATTGAAGCTAATTTAAAGAAACAAGTGGAAATCCTTGAAGAAATAGAGGGCTTTGCAGTAGAATTAGCAGAAACGTGGCAAACCGCTATGAAATCAAAAAACAGTTAGGGTATGAAATGATGATGAATGAATTAACGGAATCCATATATGAACGGACTGTATCCATGAAAAGCGCCTTACTTGAAGGTAAAGATGAAGAGTTTGAAACGCTTTTGAATGAGCGGAACGAACTCATGCTTAAAGTGAGCACCTTGAAAGCCGCTGAACCAGAATTTCGCTATTCACCACAAGCAAAACGATTCTTAGCAGCTGCGCTTGAACTTGATGGGGAAATGGTTCCGGTAATAAACGAGAATATGACTAAAACTCAAAATCAAATCAACCAAATGAAAGTGAACAAACAAGTTTCTAAAAAGTACCAGCCCTATTTTAAACAAACAAACGGTGCTTTCATAGATGCAAAAAACTGAACCAAAAACGTGTGGTCAGCAAACTAAACCGCTGAATCATATGTTTTTGGTTTTTTTTATTACAATCCTTTTACTCTTTTTTCAAATAGGTAACAATTTATCATATACAATAAGTCAGT
>NZ_JAANMZ010000072.1 GCF_011250555.1 Bacillus sp. MM2020_4
ATAGTATTCTTCATCTTTCTATTTTACACCTTTATCATACATAATAAATAGATGATCTATCAAAAATAGATGAATATTTCTATTGAATTTATTTTTCCATAAATGGAAACCTAATGAAAAATGGAGATTATAGTATGGAGAAGAAAATCGCAATTATTTCGGATATTCACGGAAATTATTCCGCGTTGGAAGCGGTATGCAAGGAAATCGATGCCGACGGTACCATTGAGCATATCTATTGCTTAGGGGATTTAATCGGGATCGGCTATGAAACCAATAAAGTGCTGCATCTGATCCTGTCGCACGACAAAATTTCTTATGTGATGGGAAATCATGACGAAGCCATCATCGATATTTTAGCAGGAAGAGAGCCCTACAGTAGAAAAAAGGAAAGAGAGCATCATGAGTGGATTGCTGCCCATTTGGACCCTCAATATCTTCCATTTCTATTGAGTCTTCCGACGACATTTTCTGCCGAATACAATGGAAAACACCTTTTTCTTGTCCATTACCATTTAGACGAAAAAGGTACCTTCTTACCTGTCGATTATGAACCAACCGAGAAAAAATTGGACTTCCTCTATCGTGCTTCAAATGCTGATATTGTATGTTTTGGTCATCATCACGTGATCCATCATTTTAAGACGAAGAAACGTCTCTATCTGAATCCCGGATCACTTGGGTGTTTCCATAAGCCCCTGGCCTCATATGCTATTTTAACAATCGGCGAATACGGTGAAATAAATGTCGCATTTAGAGAAGTTCTCTATGATAATAAGGATTTTTTATTAGGATATCACAGGATGAACGTTCCTGATTCAGACTATTTTTTGAAAACCTTTCATGGGAATCAACATTTAAAGTATCAGTAAAAGAGGAAAAAGGGCCAGTAAAGAATTTTTAATAAAAATTAAATACTCTAGTAAAACAATCCTCGTTTTTTATATGATACAGTGGTTTTAGCCTTAAAAAGAATGAGATGATTACATGTTGAATCTTAAGGAAGTCACTGAAATACTAAAGGATGAAGGTATTACAGATAGTGAACAGGTTGTCATACGTTGGATTTTAGACGGAAAACTTAGGGCAAAACGGACGAAAAATTTGAACATTGATTATGTCATTAGCCCAGGTGAGCTAGCAGCCTTTATTTTGAAAAAGCTGATTGAGGATAAGTGCAAGCAATTTGGCGTTGATTTCCACCATTGGGAAAAGACGTTCTACGAAAATAAGCAATTAAAAGAGGAAAACGAAGAATTAAAAACCAAGGTCCGGATCGAACAAACAAAAGTCCGTGGTTTAAAAAGAATGTTACAAGCTGAATATGCTCTTGCTGATCCCCCGCCCCTTACATATTCCACCCTATTGGGGTTAGACATAGACCCTGACAAAGAAATAATAAAGAAAGAGTTTAAAAAGTTACTCAAAGCACTCCATCCGGATCGCGGGGGTGATGAAAGACTTTTCAGAGTGTTCTATGAACATTACACCAAAGCAAAGTAGAAAAGCGCAAGCGCCCTGGTCAGCGGCGTATGGCCTGGAGCGCTCCAACTGAGATAAAGGAAACACGATGAGCCGGAGGCGAATCGATGTTGACTTATCGTAGGGCGGAGAGCGAAGGACACTAGCCGCTAGGGAGCTGGAGCTGGACAATTCTCAAAGTCAAAAATTTTTTACTTTCTTATCTTTAAACAAAAGAGACAGGCTTTCTGTCTCTTTGGCTTGTTGAATTCAGTCATGAAAATTTGTTCCGTCCGTGGTTGCTTCAATAATCTCGGCACGGATGACAAAGTCCCCGAAGTGTTCGCCTTCGTACCGTTCTTTTGCGTAGCGTGATAGCAGGTTTCGCATCTCATTCAAAATTTCTTCTTCCCCGATATTTTCCCGGTACATTTTGTTTAAACGGCTGCCATCGTGGGCTGCGCCTACATACATATTATATTTGCCGACTGCTTTTCCAATTAAGGCAATCTCGGCGAGCGCTGGTCGGGCACAGCCGTTTGGACAACCGGTCATTCGAATGGTTATTTCTTTGTCGCGGAGGCCATTTTCATCCACTATTTCTTCGATCTTTCCCATTAAGACTGGTAAGTACCGTTCAGATTCGGCCATCGCCAAGCCACACGTTGGCAGTGCCACACATGCCATCGAGCTGCGTCTTATGGCTGAATGATGCTTACCATCAGACAATCCGTATTTTTCCATCAATTCAGTGATTTCTTTCTTTTTCTGACTTGATACATTAGCGATCACTAAATTTTGATTGGCTGTTAAACGAAAATCGCCTGTATGGATTTTCGCAATTTCCTGCAAACCTGATTTTAGCTTGTAATCGGCAAAATCCGCCACGCGCCCATTTTGGATAAACAATGTATAATGCCACTTTCCTTGCACGCCTTGCGTCCATCCATACCGGTCGCCGTTGTGGTCGAAATGATATGGCTTTGCCTCCTCAAGTCTCCAACCGAGGCGGTTTTCTAATTCTTCCTTAACCGTTTCAAGACCTAAACGGTCCACTGTGTACTTGAAGCGGGCATTTTTCCTAACAGAACGATTGCCGTAATCACGTTGGATCGTAATCGTTTTTTCTGCCACCTCTACCACTTGTTCAGGCGTACAGAAGCCGATGACTTTTGCTACCTGTGGATAGGTTGCTTTATCGCCATGCGACATCCCCATCCCACCGCCGATTGCCAGGTTAAACCCTATAAATTTACCATTTTCAACAATGGCAATGAGGCCTAAATCCTGTGAAAAAACATCAATATCATTTGATGGCGGCACGGCAATCCCGATTTTAAACTTCCGTGGTAAATAAAGGGCTCCATACATGGGTTCTTCTTCGATATCCGGTGTGGCTGCTACCTTTTCCTCATCGAGCCAAATTTCATGATAGGCTCTTGTACGTGGCAATAGGTATTCACTTAAATATTTCGCCCATTCATACACCTCTGCATGAATCTCCGATTGATCGGGATTTGGGTTACACATCACGTTCCGGTTAACATCACCGCACGCCGCCAGTGTAGTTAATAAGGATTGATGGATTTCCTGAATCGTATTTTTCATATTCCATTTTAATATCCCATGAAATTGAAACGATTGCCGGGTAGTCAATTTTATCGTGCCATTTGCGTTTTTGTCCGCGAGCCCATCCAAAACCAGCCATTGATCTGGTGTTACCACACCACCTGGGGCACGAACACGCAGCATAAACTGATAGGCAGGTTCTAATTTTTGTTTTTGTCGTTCGTTGCGGAGGTCGCGGTCATCCTGCAAATAGCTGCCATGATGTTTCATTAAGCGGTTATCATCATCAGGAATGCCGGCGCTGACCCGGTCTTGCATAACTTCTTTTAAGGTGCCTCGTAAAAAGTCGCTCTCCTCTTTTATTCGTTCGACATCGCTCGGGGCTCCCTCCGGTGCTGTTAAAATTTGTTTCAGCATGTAAAAAAAACTCCTCTCAATAGACATCCCTTTGGTAACGTTTTTGCTGCTGCAAGTCTGTAAGATATGCTACTGCTTGTTCACGGCTCATGGCGCCTTCTTTTTCAATAATATCGAGTAACATGTTGTGAACGTCGTGGGCCATATGTTTTTCATCGCCACAAATGTATAGGGCTGCTCCTTGTTGCAGCCACTCGAATAATTCTTTGCTATGTTCGAGCATACGGTGCTGAACGTATACTTTTTGATTGCTGTCACGGGAAAAAGCAACATCCAATTTCGTCAGCGTGCCATTTTTCAGCCACTTTTGCCACTCGATTTGATAAAGGAAATCAGTCACAAAATGTTGATCACCGAAGAACAGCCAAGATTTTGCAGTGGATTCGATTTCTTCAAGCTCCTGCATAAAGGAGCGAAACGGTGCCACTCCTGTTCCCGGCCCAATCATGATGATGGGTGTCTCCGGATTTTGCGGCAGTTTAAAATTTTCGTTCTGTTGAACATAGACCTTCACCGTGTCACCTGCGTTGAGCCTTTCTGCGGTTTGTATCGAGCAAACCCCATTACGGCCGCGGCCATGGGCATCATAGCGAACCGCCCCAATGGTTACATGGACTTCATCAGGATTCGCTGATAAGCTGCTAGCTATTGAATAAAGCCGTGCAGGTATTTTTCGCAAAATAGCGACAAACTCCTGAGCAGAACCGATCCATGGGGTAAAATCACGAATTAAATCCAGTAAATCACGTCCAGCTAGGTAGGCTTTTACTTTTTCCTCGTTGCCTTCCGCGGTTAAATCCTGTAACTCGTTGCTTGCTGAAAGTGATGCCGCTTTTTGCAGCAGCGGTTTTGTTAGTACTGTAATTTCATAATAGGAGAGAAGTGCTTCCCTTAACGGACGAACATCCCCTTGTTTAACTGTTATTCGTTCTTCAGGGTTCCATTTTGTTTCCTCAAGGATAAGGTCGACAAGAGCCGGATCGTTTTCCGGGTATATACCTAGGCTGTCCCCAGGCTCAAATGTGAGTCCTGATCCTTCCAGTGAAATTTCCAGGTGTCGCGTTTCCTTATTCGAGCCTCGTCCATTCAAATTGATATTTTCAAGCACTTCGGCATGGAATGGATTTGTTCTCGAATACTGCGATTCTACTGAATTGGGTTCTAGTTCAAGGTTTTGGGTGGCACTTTCAGTTTGAGAATCATCTAGACTTCCAAGAATACCTTGGAGCCATTCTACCGCTGGCTCATCAAAGTCCACATCACAATCAAATCGCGGATAAAGCCTTGTGCCGCCAAGTTCTTCCAACCGTTTGTCAAAATCTTTTCCCGTCTGGCAGAAGAACTCATACGAGCTGTCCCCCAGTGCTAAAACGGAAAATTGGAGCCCCTCCAGCTTTGGCGCTCGTTTACTATGAAGAAATTCATAGAATGTCAGTGCATTATCGGGCGGGTCACCTTCACCATGTGTACTTGCAATAATGAGCAGATTTTGAACCTTTTTTAGATTATTTGGTTTAAAATCATTCATGGAAGTAATGTGTACTTGAATGTCTTTGCTTTCCAGGGACTTGGCAGCCTTCTTTGCCAAGCCTCGAGAATTGCCAGTTTGTGACCCATATAAAATGGTCACTTCTTTTGTTTTGGCCGGCACCTTGTTTGGCTGAAGTTGTGCGACTGGCGTTCCCAGCGCTGCAGTACCTTGTGACGCGGCAAGAAAGCCGCTCAGCCAGAATTTCTGTGGTTCGGTTAAAGTCGGCAGAATGCGATTAAGGAGCTCTGCCTGCTCCTGATTAAACGGACTATTCAATACTTGAAGTTGCAACAATACCACCTCACAATGGAATATATGAAAAATTCATTTTTATGACTGTTCACCCGATTTTTTCAGCCTCACGGGCACAATGATTACCATTCACTTTATTTTCCCGCTCCACGGTCACTATGAAACGATAACTTCCTCACACGCCTTCTCAATGACAATATTTTCAATTGCCCGATGGCTGCTTAATGCACCTGTAAGAAGAATCTCCAGTCCTTGCTTTTGCCGCCTTCGCGCCTCAAGATTCACCTCGGCAAGAAGGAGACCTGAAAATAACAAATATGGCACGACGATGACCCTGCCCTCCGCATCAGCCGTAATAGCCTCTAAGCCATCCAAAAGCCTTGGCTCAGCTGCAGCCAAGTAACAAACGGATACCATTTTTATTCCCAGACGATTCCTAATGCCCTCCGCAATTTTTGAAAAATCAGTAAGGATTCCCGGGTCGCTGCTCCCTCTTCCAACTAGTAAAACTCGATCCTCCGGTGCCACCGCTCCTGCAGTATCCCTAATCAAGTCGACAACCGCATCAAGAATTCTTCCCTGGACACCAAATGGGTCCTTTACTGTTACCTGAATTTCCGGGAACTTCGTCTGCAATCCTGCTAAGGCCAATGGGATATCCTGTTTAATATGACCTGCCGCAAGGAGAAACAGCGGAACAACCGTTATTTCAGAAGCGCCCATTAAAACACACCGCTCGAAACCTTCCTCCATCGACGGCTCCGTCAATTCTAGAAAACTGATTTCCTGTATGGGTACATCTATTCTCTCTATTATTCTTTTAATAAAGGCTTTAGCTTCCACAGATCCTTTTTTCAATCGGGTTCCGTGACCAATATATAAAATAGCTTTCATTTTTCACCTCATCCATGGACAACTGGTAAATTGGGGGCAATTTCCTTTTCGAACCAGTTCAATTTGTTATGAAGGTGGACGACCTCTCCAATGATGATCATGCTCGGATTGGAAATCGCAGCTTCCTTCACGCGTGCTTCTATCGTCTCAAGCGTCCCAATTACCGTTCTCTGGTCACGTAATGTCCCCCAGTGAACAAGAGCAATCGGTGTTTGCGCTGATTTTCCGTTCTGAATTAAATGTTTTGTTATCGTTGAAAGGTGGGAAACCCCCATATAAACACAAATCGTATCCACAGCATTTGCCAAATGGTACCACTGGTGCTCTGCTGCTTCGTCACCGACTTGATGACCCGTTATAAAAGCAAAGCTTTTACTCAAGCCCCGATGGGTTACAGGAATCCCGGCATACGCAGAAGCAGCAATCCCTGCCGTGATACCGGGAACAATTTCAAATGGTACATCGTAGCGGGCACATTCCTCCGCTTCTTCCCCACCGCGACCGAATACAAAGGGATCTCCTCCCTTTAAGCGGACAACCTGAAGACCCTTTTTAGCATATTTCACTAAAAAATGGTTAATTGTTTCCTGCTTCATTGTATGATAATTTGGGAGCTTGCCGCAATAAACCAGCTGTGCCCCCTCCTTTGCAAAATCCAGCAGTTCAGGATTGACCAGCCGATCATACAGGATGACATCGGCTTGCTGCAGGCAGCGCATCCCTTTTACCGTCATTAATTCAGGATCACCGGGACCCGCACCTACTAAAAAAACCTTGCCACCCATGGGCTCATCATCCTTTCACAGCTAAATAATCTCCTTTTTTTGCAGGTATTGAAAAATTTGCCCCACGGCCTCTTCTACATGTAATAAGTCAGAACGGATTGTAATTTCCGGGCGTTCAGGTGCCTCATACGGGGAATCAATCCCGGTAAAATCCTTTATTTCACCACGACGTGCTTTTTGATAAAGCTGCTTAGGGTCACGACGCTCACATTCTTCAATAGGGCAATCGACGAAAACCTCAATGAATTCTTCCTTTTCAAAAAGGGCTCGCACTTGATCCCTGTCTGAACGGAATGGCGAAATAAATGCAGTGGTTACCACCGCGCCGCTATCGACAAACAGCTTCGCCACCTCGCCAATTCGGCGAATATTTTCTGTACGGTCATAATCGGAAAAACCAAGGTCGCGGTTCAAGCCGTGGCGGATATTATCGCCGTCGAGAACATATTCATTGATGCCTTGGCGATATAATTCGCTGGAAACAGCGTTGGCTATCGTCGATTTCCCTGAACCAGACAAGCCGGTAAACCATAATACACAGCTGCCATGACCATTTTGAACACGCCGGTCAGACTTCGTTACGGTGGCAGCGTGCCAAGTGATATTCGTTGCTTTTGACATGTTCGATCCCCCCTATACCGTTGCGCTTTCTTTTAATCCTTCAATCAACACTTCCACAACCTCTTTTCGACTGAAGGTTGAAGGTGGAAGGGTGCCGGAGCGCAGTAATTCCCGTACCTTTGTACCCGAGAGGATTACTCTGTCTTCCTTGCTGTGCGGGCATGTTTTATCAGAAGCCATTCCTTCACATTTCGTGCAATAAAAACTATGTTCAAAGAACAGTGGTTTAATGCCGAGTTCCCCTTCTGGAAAATTACTGAAAATGCGTTGTGCATCATAGGTTCCGTAATAATTGCCAACCCCGGCGTGGTCGCGGCCGACTATGAAATGGGTGCAGCCAAAGTTTTTCCGGGCGATTGCATGAAAAACGGCTTCCCTTGGACCGGCATAGCGCATCGCCGCAGGATAGACCCCGAGTTGTACACGATTGCTAGGATAGTAGTTTTCTAGTAAAACTCGATAGCTTTTCAAACGAACGTCAGCTGGGATGTCATCAGACTTTGTTTCACCAACTAATGGGTTGACGAAAAGTCCATCGACTGTTTCCAGAGCAGCTTTTTGAATATATTCATGGGCCCGGTGAATTGGATTCCTTGTTTGGAAACCAACGACTGTTTTCCACCCTTTTTCTTCAAATAACGCCCTTGTTTCCTTCGGTTCAAGCCATACATCGGAAAATACGCCTTTTTCCGGTTTTTTCACTAGTGTCACTTCACCCGCAACATAGACTGGGCCTCTTTCATATAGCCGCTTGACTCCTGGATGGGCAAGCTCAGGGGTCCTATACACCTCAATGGCTTCCTTGTCTAAATCAGGTTCATACCATTCAGATACTTTAATAACCCCATATACCTCTTTTCGAAAAACTAATTTACGTACTTCGCCTTCTGTAAGGGTGGCGGCAGTTTGATAGGTTACAGGAAGGGTCACGGGAATCGACCAAATGGTGTTGTCCGCTAAACGCATGTTCGCGACGACAGATTCGTAATCAGCTTTTCCAAGGAACCCTGTCAGCGGACTAAACAGCCCAACACCAATGAGTTCAAGATCACTCAATGCGATCGCGTCAATTTCAATTTCTCCTTCGATTTCGGCTAGATTATAGTTTGGATTATAGGCTTGAATTAATTTTCCTCCATGAGGTTTGGGCAAAAATGACATTTTTCTCAAATCCCTTCATTGTTTTAGTTAATTTCATTAGTCTTTCTGGCGGATGGGGCGCGTTTACTGTCGCTTAATCATTTACCTGAAGGATCGGCCACATTTACTCGCTCCTCCGCTCGTTAATCCTTCGCAACCTCCTGCGTAACCGTTATCGTATGCTTCTGCCGTTTCATCAAGGACAACACGCCAAAAACAGAGATCAGCACACCGACCATGGCGATGATTGGGTAAAAATTATGTTCGATAACCAGTTGGATGAGGGTGTAAGACAATACCATCGAGAGAACGGGTGAAACCATCCACACGGTCAGCAATTGAACCACAATATCCTTTTTCAATACAGACCGGCCGTGCTTGGCGAATCCCATCCCGATAATGGAAGAGGTCGTGATTTGCGTCAGCGGGACAGGAATCCCGAACACCGACGCCACCGTTACAATCGTTGCACCCGTACCTGAAATGACGCAGCCCTCTTCCAAGCGGAGCGTAGTTATCTTTTTTCCATTTGTCTCAAGGACCCGCTGTCCCAGCAGCAAGGCACCACCTGCCACGAATATCCCTCCCCAGAAAATTCCATTTCCAGTAGAGAGGATCTTGGCACCAACAAGTGGACCGACCGCATTGGCCACGTTATTCATCCCTGCCGAAAACGCCTCAAACAGCCCCATCATAACGACTAACAAAGATAAAAACGGAGCAGCTTTCGTTGTCGTCATCCACTTTATCTTTTTTAACAAATAGGAGCCTGCGACAGCGATAACAAAGGCAGCAACCGGTGTGAGCAGCCAAAATAACATAATCCAGACTAGCTTGCTGACGAATACTGATTGGTAGACAACCCCAGCACCGACGACGGATCCAACTGCTACTTCACTTGTGGATAATGGGATGCCAAAGATATTAGCCAAAAAAAGGGATAATGCGGCTGATGCCAAAACGATAAGGGCAATTGGCACGGTAAAGGTATGGTTCGGGACAATTCCGCTGCCAATGGTTTTAACTACTTCACCGCCGCCTAGCCAGGCACCAAGAAATACTGCGATACCGCAAAGCAGCAGGGCCATTCGTTTTTTTACAACGCCGGATCCGTAAGCGATTCCCATCGAGGCCGCCGCACCGCTGGCACCAATATTTATCGCAAAAAATAATCCGATGGTCATCGCTATCATTATGAGCAAGTGAAATGCCTCCTTAATCCCTCAAAAATGGGGATTTACACGTTTCAATTTTTTCTTTAGCGAGTGTGTAAACCACACTCTGTCTTACCACTTCCCGTCCAACGGCCTGCACGGGAATCGCCATCATCTCCAACAGGTTGTGTACAGGGAAAGCAGCCGATGCTTGGGTAGTGGTGGTCGTGCAGCGTGTTGTAAGGAAGATCATGCTCCTTGATGTAGCTCCAAACCTCATCCCAAGTCCAGTGTATCAATGGGCAGATTTTGATGTTTTCAAATTTTTCATCCTTATTAAGGAATTCGGTATGGACCCTTGTCGGAGATTGTTCGCGGCGCAGTCCCGAGATCCACGCTTGTTTGGCTGTCAACGTCTCCTTCAAAGGAATAACCTTTCGGATATTGCAGCATTGATTAGGATCTCTTTTCCATAACGCCGACCCATATTCGGCCGCTTGCTCATCCAAACTTACTTTCGGTTGTTTTCTTTCAATCCGTAATGTCGGAAAACGGGCTTCAATCTTATCAATGACCTCATATGTTTCCGGAAAATGTAAGCCTGTATCTAAAAAAACAATATGGGCATCTGGTTGAACCTGTTGAATGAAATCTATTAATACAATCGCCTCCGCTCCAAAACTAGACGCATAGACAATCTGTTCATCTGTGTAGGCACGATAAGCCCACTCTACTACCGAACGCGCCCCCTTTGTTTCATCCTCAATGGGGAATGTTCCTGATATTTGTTTCCAATTTTGAAACGTTACTGCTGCTGTCACCACTATTGACCCCCCTTTTTTTCAATAAAAAAGGCGGTCTTCCACTTCATAAAGTGAAGACCGCCTCTAGTTTGTCTAGTCAGCGATTTTTATTTGGTTGAAGACGAACCTTTTCGTTTTTCTCAAGTTGCACAATCTTGCCGTCCTGGACCACTAGCGTGATGGAACCAAACTTTAACGTTTCCAGCATCTTTTCTAGATGTGCGATAAGCTCTTCCTTTTCATCTGCTTGCAGCTGATTCGCCCCCATTCAATAAAACATCAATCCAAGTTCTTTAATGAAATTAATCCTACCATACCAATAGGTTTTATGTAAATAAGAAAATAAACAATTTTAAAAATTTTTATTTGCACCCTTTTCGACTAGGCCTTTTTATTTAGCCAGATGGAAAAACGACGGATTATCTAGGGTAAAATGGCATAGAAAAAAAGCAGTCACCAGACTGCTTTACAGTTCCTTGCATCCATCTTTACCTAAGTATCTTCCTTTCTTTCTCTAAGTATTTATGGAGACCGGAGTAGTTTCCTCGCCATCCATCTGCTTTTCAAGGTCGTTAAATTCATCTTCTAAATCATTTATAGTCCATTCATAAAGGTGCTTGTTATTAATTTTATAAATGCCAGATTTAATGAGTTCATCAATTAGATGATGCCGTTTTTGCTGAACTTCATTCTGTGGTGATTGATCCATCATGTAAACCCCTCCACTCGTAAGACTTACAGGCATTATAAAATAGGATATCCCCCCATTTTGTCGAAATATCAGTTCTTTACATGCATTTAATGGAAATGTTACCGGTCTTTAATGAACGTAATAAACCAGATGGGAAAGCTTGTATTATTTCATCATAAAAGATTCCGAGAAATTGCCCCCTATATGAGAAAAAATTAATTAAAAAATAGACGCTTTTTTGCCTTTTTTGCATTTACTGTAATTGAAGGAGATGATGATCATGACAGAATTAACGTTTCATCAAATTGCCCATGAGTTGTTAAAAAAAGAAGTTGAAATTGTTACGCTTCAAGGAACATTTACCGGGAGGCTTCTCGAAGTGGGCAAGGACGTTCTTGTAATTGAAAGCAGGGGCAGAATGAGGCAAAGGCTTTTGGCTATTAGAATTGATGTAATAGTGGCGATCTTTCGCGTAGAGCAAATGCCTAGAGGGCCATTTGGCTTTATCCCGGAGGAAATTGAACAAGAACATGAGCAGCATGAAAGCAGCGACAATTAGTCATCACGAACAGTTGAAATGGGAACCATCATTCAAAAAGAGCAGGCATTGCGCCCTGCTCTTTTGATTTCATTTCATTATGGATGCAGAATCTCATCAATAATTCCGTATTTCTTCGCTTCCTCGGCACTCATGAAGTAATCCCGCTCCGTATCATTTGCAACTTTTTCGACCGGCTGTCCCGTTCGCTCGGAAATAATCTGATTGATGTGGTCCTTTAACTTTAAGATCCGTCTTGCCGATATTTCAATTTCGGTTGCCTGCCCTCTTGCGCCACCCAATGGCTGATGAATCATGATTTCGCTATTTGGCAAGGCATACCGTTTTCCCTTTGTGCCCGCGAGAAGTAACAACGCCCCAAAGGATGCCGCCATGCCTGTGCAAATGGTGCGAATATCAGGCTTAATATATTGCATCGTATCGAAAATGGCAAACCCAGCTGAAGTAGAACCGCCTGGACAATTAATATAAAGGGATATTTCTTTATCAGGAGCGTCAGCCGCTAAAAATAATAATTGGGCCACCACACTATTGGCAGTTTGGTCATTGATTTCCTCACCAATGATGATAATTCTGTCCTTTAGCAATCGGGAATAAATATCATAGGAACGTTCACCGCGGTTTGATTGTTCGATTACATATGGTATCGTACTCATTTTTAACTCCTCCTTAAAGCGTTATGAATGGCTATGCTGCCATACGGAGAGTGCTTGAAGGAGAGTGAGTTTGAATCGCTTTCCATTGCCTTGTTTGAACCCTCGGAACTTCATTCATGTTGGTTATCGTTGGAATGGATTCAATCAGAATGGCCGGGTCTTGATTTTTCAATGCTTCATAAAAAATGTCCGAAAGCCGTTCCCTTTCTTCCTCTTCCCAAAATGCTTCAAGTGAAAATAATTGTTCTTCTTTTTCAAGACGTTTTTTCACTCGATGAAGACTGGCTTTAATCGCCATTTCGGTCGTATGCATGAGCTCGGCAATTTCTTTTAACTGATATTGAAACGCTTCTTTTAACATAAAAATGACGGCTTGTTTTGGGGTAAAATGATTCAGCAGCAGGTCAACTGCATGGGTCATATTGTCCAGTTGATTGGTTGAGTCTGGGATTGAGTGGACAAGATCCGTTTCCGTCGTCTCATTTTTTCTTTTCCGCAGCAGATCGATCCAATGATGATAGGCAATTTTGGTTAACAAGGCCGAACTCATCTGTTGCTTGTGATATTTTAATGCCTTAAGATAGGTCTCTTGTGCAATATCATCTCCATCCCATGTGTTTTGGGCGAGAAATTGACAATAGCGCTGCAGCTTTGGAAAATATTCACTCCAGAGCCGATCATCTTGATGTCCAGAATCTACGTTGTCGGGACTTAGCTTGTGTGTCATGGTTTTCACTCCTTTTTGCACTCTCTACCTTAAGAACGTTTTCAAGGGGTTAAAAAGATACGGGGTCACCATTATTTTTATGGTATTATATGCAGATTTTTTTACATGAATCGATGAATTGACATTTGCTTTTCTTTATTTTGATCATAAAGCATTTCAACCATCTCCTCCTGCACAGCCTCCTCAAGACTTATCTTCCGTTTTTTAATTGAAATTGTAAAGAATATGAGATTAAGGGTCATTTCCTTTCCCTCCTTCCACATTTTATTTAAAACGACTAGTCAGTTTATTTTATTATATTTTCCTGCTTTAAAAAATGTCAAATAATTTTATCTTTTTTCCACAAATAAAAAAAGGCCAGCATCTCTGCCGGCTATTAACCTTCTACGCCTTCACTTTTTCTAAAAATAACCGCTTCATCTCCGTTAATACTTGGTTGTAAGGGTAATCTTTGTAAATGGATTGGACCGTGACGCCATCGATCATTGACCAGAAAAGATTGGCTGTTAATTCCGGGTTAAGCTCTTGCTTAAACTCCCCTGACCCTTGTCCTTCCCGGATGATCTGTGCGAACAGATGGATCAGATACTGTTGTCTTCGTGTTGTTAATTTCTCTAGTAAATCTGCATGCCGTGCTGCATGGAGTTTAAATTCATTGTGAACGATAATTTTGCTATGGGTTTCATCCTCTATTACGTCTAGAGTGAGGTAGACATCGAATAAATAATTTATTTTTTCCATCGCATGGTGGTACGCGTCAAGATCTTTCGTTAATAGCTCATTTGTTTCCTCTGTTTCTGTTGTCATTAATGCCAAATAGATTTCATCTTTACTTTTAAAATAATTATAAATAGACCCCTTGCTAATTCCTGAATGCTCAACAATGTCATCAATGGTCGCTACTTGAAACCCCTTTTTGGCGAAACATACCAATGCGCTTGAGAGGATCTCTTTTTTTTTCTTTTCTTTATATGAATCTGAAACAATTGGCGGCATTTTATATCTCCGATCATTTAAATAATTTCCATAGATTCATTAAAACATATTTCTTCCGTTTTAAACAAAAAAATCATTGATGCTCTTGTTATTCAGTGTATAAGTTTACATAATATTATTATAGTCTCTCTTGCTGATATTTTAATGGAAGTGTTTTCAAAGAAAAATGGATGATTTTGATGAAAAATAATGATGGACTATTTTTATAAG
>NZ_JAANMZ010000073.1 GCF_011250555.1 Bacillus sp. MM2020_4
AACATATCCAATATTCTACATAATAATAATTAAAGGCTAATCTCGTTATTAGTGCACACTGTATGTCTGAGGGATGAAGGAAAGATGCCCATGTGGAATACTCTTATCTCTATGAATGCGGTGTTAACTCTTGGTTAAAACTTGCATTAATCCACTTTTGAGCAAGCAATATTTTTTTGATAACCATATCCTGCTGGCCAATCCATTTATCTAGGAGGTTTTCAAATAAAAGAGGGGGGAGACGAAAATAAAAATCGAAGGAATGAAAAAGAAGCTTCCCACAAGTTGGATAAACTTATGAGAAGCCTCTTTTTTTTCATAATGTTAGCATTTTGTTAGCAAACTACTTCAAAACCCTTATATATCAAGGGGTTGAGCAGTCATCACATCATGCCGCCCATTCCACCCATACCGCCCATGTCAGGCATACCCATGCCGCCTGCACCAGCTGGTTCTGGTTTGTCAGCAACAACTGCTTCAGTTGTTAAGAACATTGCTGCAACAGATGCTGCGTTTTGAAGTGCGGAACGTGTAACCTTAGTTGGGTCAACGATTCCAGCGTCGATCATGTTTACCCATTCGCCTGATGCTGCGTTGAAGCCTGTTCCTACTGTTTCGCGCTTTAAGCGGTCAACGATGACAGATCCTTCAAGACCAGCATTTTGAGCGATTGTGCGAACTGGTTCTTCCATCGCACGTAATACGATGTTGATACCTGTAGCAACATCACCTTCAGCTTCAACAGCAGCCACTTTGCTGTATACGTTAAGAAGGGCTACACCACCACCGGATACGATACCTTCTTCAACAGCAGCACGAGTTGCGTTCAAAGCGTCTTCGATGCGTAGTTTGCGCTCTTTTAATTCAGTTTCAGTTGCAGCACCAACTTTGATAACTGCTACACCGCCAGCTAATTTAGCTAAGCGCTCTTGTAATTTTTCACGGTCGAATTCAGAAGTTGTATCTTCTAATTGAACGCGGATTTGGTTGACACGAGCTTGAATTTCTGCAGTCTCGCCAGCACCTTCAACGATTGTTGTGTTTTCTTTAGTTACAACTACTTTAGTTGCACGACCTAAAGAAGTGATAGTTGTTGTTTTCAATTCACGGCCAAGCTCTTCTGTGATCACTTCACCGCCAGTTAAGGCAGCGATATCTTCAAGCATTGCTTTACGACGGTCACCGAATCCAGGAGCTTTTACAGCAACTGCATTGAATGTTCCGCGAAGTTTGTTCAATACTAAAGTAGAAAGTGCTTCTCCTTCGATATCTTCAGCGATCAATAGTAATGGCTTGCTTTGTTGTACCACTTGCTCAAGAACAGGAAGGATTTCTTGAATGCTAGAAATTTTCTTGTCTGTAATTAAGATATATGGATTTTCTAATACAGCTTCCATTTTATCTGTGTTTGTTACCATGTAAGCAGAAGTGTAACCACGGTCAAACTGCATACCTTCTACTACATCTAATTCAGTTGTGAAGCCTTTAGATTCTTCGATTGTGATAACACCGTCGTTGCCAACGCGCTCCATTGCTTCAGCGATTAATTGGCCCACTTCTTTGTCATCGGAAGAAATCGCAGCAACTTGAGCGATAGACTCTTTGCCTTCGATTTGTTTGGAAATAGCTTTTAATTCTTCAACTGCTACAGCAACAGCTTTTTCAATCCCTTTACGGATACCCATTGGGTTAGCGCCAGCTGTAACGTTCTTTAAACCTTCGCGAATCATCGCTTGAGCAAGAACTGTTGCAGTTGTTGTACCGTCACCGGCAACATCATTTGTTTTACTTGCTACTTCAGCAACAAGTTTCGCACCCATGTTTTCGAATGCATCTTCTAATTCGATTTCTTTTGCGATCGTTACACCGTCATTTGTAATAAGCGGTGAACCAAATTTTTTCTCTAGAACCACGTTGCGTCCTTTAGGTCCAAGAGTTACTTTAACTGTATCTGCAAGTGTATCAACACCACGTAGCATTGCGCGGCGCGCGTCTTCACTAAATTTAATCTCTTTAGCCATTGTAAAAAACCTCCTCGTATTTTTTCATCTTTATTTTTCAAAAAATTTCCTTATTATGCGATGACAGCAAGGATATCATTTTCACGTAAAAGTAAATATTCTACGCCTTCGTACTTCACTTCAGTACCAGCGTATTTTGAGAAGATAATACGGTCGCCGACAGCAACTTCAAGTGCTACACGTTCTCCGCTTTCTAGGACGCGGCCAGTACCCACGGCAACAACTTTTCCTTCTTGAGGCTTTTCCTTCGCTGAATCCGGTAATACGATACCGCTTGCAGTTTTTTCTTCTGATTCAACAAGCTCAATGACAATGCGATCACCTAATGGTCTTAACAAATCAAACAACCTCCTCAAAGATATATGTAATTCTAACTTATTAGCACTCTCTGTTAATGAGTGCTAACACAATTATTATAATAATGAATCTGAAAATCTTTTGCAAGTATGAAGCATAAATTTTTACAAAAGAATTTTGCTTTTCTACAACCTTAATAAGTATGTGAAAATCATAACTTTCTATACCTATTTTTTAAAAAGTTCTTCTAAATTGAAACAGTTGCAGTTTTATGAGTAAAATGAATAGTAATGACGTAAACATTCGAATATGAATCAATAGATATTGGTTAGATGAAAAAGGAGACAGTAAAATTTGAAAAAGGAATATTGGATTGTCATCATTGTTTATATTGCTATGCAGCTTTCTAGTCTTGTCGGGCTCCCTATCATGATGTCCAGCTTTAAAGCGGGAGGAATCAGCCCAAGTCTCGCTGTACCTGTTTGGCTAATTGCCAGTTTTTCTATTGCCCTCCTTATCATTCTGTTTATTTTACGGAAGGAAATGAACACCAAAAACTTTGAAAACAGGAGCGGTTCCTCTTACGGCACCTCGTTAATGTGGGCCATTTTGGGGGTTTTTCTAGCATACTTTGCACAAATTTGCGCCGCATGGATTGAAAGACTTTTGGGCATTGATATGGGTTCTGAGAACACGCAGAATATTCTACGCATCATTGATTTGATGCCGGCAGCTATTATTGTGACTAGTATCATCGGACCTATTTTAGAAGAAATAGTATTTCGAAAGATTATTTTCGGTGCGCTTCATAAGCGCTTTAACTTTTTTATTTCGGCACTGATTAGTTCGGTCATCTTTGCCGCAGCGCATACGGAGTTCCAGCATATTCTACTGTATTCAGCCATGGGCTTTACCTTCGCTTTTCTCTATGTCAAAACCAAGCATATTTTGGTACCGATTTTTGCCCATGTTACGATGAATACCTTGGTTGTCTTGGTTCAGACTGTTTACAAAGACGATCTTGAACGACTGCAACGTGAGGCTGAGACGCTTCAAAACTTTATCGGAGGATTCCTATGAAACGTTCACCCTTGTTTTCCGGATTAATCTACTTCCTGCTTGGTGCAGTATTTACTTACTTTGCGATTGATGATGTGCGAGCCAATGGCTGGGGCTTCTTTAGCTACCTGCTCGTCATATTAGCAACATTTGATTTTGGCTCAGGGTTAAAAATGATGATTTTTCATTTTAAACTTAAGAAACAATTGAAGAAAAAATAAAGAAAAGGATCCCAGTTTTCAGCATGGGATCCTTTTTTCAAGCTTAGATCTCTTATTTTGACACTTCCCCTTTATTCATCATCATTCGCTCTTTCCCTAGGATAAAGATAAAGAGGAACGCTAAGACCGCTGGAACGAGTGCCCAGGTAAAGGTATGAACGATTGAACTCGAAAGGGCATCTGTGATTTTATCCAAGATTGGGGCAGGGATCTGTGCTCTTGCCTGCTCCGATAACAATTCACGTGAATCCCCCTTTGGCATTGGTCCCATTCCCGAGAAGGCCTTTTCCAGCCCATCCTTTAAATCAGTCCTTTGGATCATCCCAAAAATCGTCACACCAACGGTCATCCCAAAGGAACGAATAAAGTTACTTGTTGAGGTGGCAGATCCCCGATGCTCCATGCCAAAGGGATGAATCGCCGCCATGCTTAAAACAGAAAACGAAAACCCAACACCTAAACCAATTACGACCATATAGACGGTCAGCAAGGCCCGGCTTGTATCCGGGGTGATGGTACTTAACAACAATAAGCCACCAATCAAAATCAGACCTGAGATAAACATGATGTTCCGGTAACTCATTTTTGTCGTTAAAAATCCTCCGACCTGCGCTGTCACAACTGAACCTACCATCATCGGCAATAAGATCAGACCTGAATTAGTGGCACTACCGCCATATACACCTTGCACAAATATCGGGATATAAACAGTTGCCGCCATAAACGCCGCCCCGTAAAATAAGCCGACAAGTGTACTTCCAGCAAACAGTTGATTTTGAAACATAGAAAAGGAAATGATCGGATCCTTTGCCTTTGTCTCAACAAATAAGAAGAGGAGAAAAAGGACTACAAATCCGGTGAATAAACTTAAAATGACGGTAGAATCCCAAGCATATTTCTGTCCACCGAGTTCAAGGGCAAACATGAGACAAACCACCGCTCCAATTAAAGTCACTGCTCCCCACCAATCAATCGATTGCTTTTGGTGGATAGGCGATTCTTTATAGGAGATGACAATAAAAATCAGCGACAAAATCCCGAGTGGCAAGTTAATATAGAAAATCCAATGCCAGCTGATATGGTCGGTAATATACGCCCCCAGCAATGGACCAAAAATACTCGATAAGCCAAACACAGCCCCAAACAGTCCGCCCATTTTCCCGCGCTTTTCAGGAGGAAAGAGGTCAAACATAATCGTAAAGGCAATCGGCACAAGCGCACCACCGCCAACTCCCTGAATCGCACGGTAAATGCTTAATTGGGTAATGGTCTCCGCTGTTCCGCACAACGCAGAACCTACCATAAATAAAATTAATCCCAAAATAAAAAACCGTTTCCGTCCATACATGTCAGATAACTTACCGAAAATCGGCATCCCTGCCATTTCCGCTACCATATAGGCTGAAACAACCCAGACAAAGCTCTCCAACCCGCCGAGGTCCCCAACAATCGTCCCCATCGCGGTAACGACTATCGTGTTATCCATCGACGCCATCAAAATCCCCAGTAATAACCCTGCAACAACCAACCCTAATTTACTTTCTTTAGCCGACATAGATCCTCCTCTATATTTTTTCCGACGTTTTGACAGTTGAATTCTTATCCTGGATAAAATCTGTTGAATATTCTACCCGGCCAATTTGGCAACCTGAACCAATTCTGACCAGTTTCCCCCTAACAACATCCGCCTTTGTATTTTCTAGAAACACTTCATCCCCTTCAACCACCTTCACAACCAGCGATCCTTCATCCTTCACAAACGGGAGAAGTGACGTTTTTCTTTTAACCGTGATTTTCTCGCCACCAATTTCTTCCGCTGTACTTTCGCCAAAACGCAAACCGATAGTGACTGTCCCAGCATTGAGAAGACCTTTGATTTCGAACCCGCCGCTTAAATCAAATTTCTCATACTCGACGTCTCCTCCCACGGAAATACTGCCCTTAATATTTGCCGTTTCACCATAGAGCCGTTCCCCTACCTCAAGCGTGCCGAGGATCTTCATCTTTTCCAAGCTGGCTTTCCCGTCAATCGACATCGTCCCCATCACGAGCATGTTACCGGATTCCATATTCCCTTTTACTTCCGCTTCGCCGATCACTTTAACGGACCCTGCTTTCACATCCGCCAATGCCTCACTTGTACCATAGATATGAAACGACGAACAATCGACCGCATTTTCAATCGTCCCTTCCCCGCGAATACTTACCTTATCGTAGCTTCCGCCTGGGTAATTGCCCGAACCATTTATCGTCAGATTTTGACCCTTTGTCATTTCTGTTTCCCCCTTTTAAACCTTTCTGGACTCTTTTACAATGGCCTTTTTATCAACAAATAGCTCACCCGTATATTCAACAAGACCAATCTCACATTTTGCCCCAATGGTGATTTGGTTGCCGCGAACCACTGCAGCCTTCGTGTTTTCTAGTTCAATTTTGTCCCCTTCGATTAAATCCGTCTCCAGCTGTGTTTGAATAAGGGGTTTAAATAATCCCATTAAGGCAGGTTTTTGTTTAATCAGAATCGTTTGCCCGCCAATTTCCTTTGCCTTACATTCTCCAAAGATCTTAATATCCACCTGATCCGCATTTAAAAGACCGCCAATCATAAATAGTGATTCTGCTTTAAACGTTTCGGCTTCACAATCTCCTTCTACTATAAGCCTGCCTTTAACCCTGATTTCCTCGGCCTTTACCCTTCCGCCGACAGTGGTTTTTCCTGCTACCTTAAAGTTTTCCACATAAAGGTTTTCGCCAATTTTCGCCGTTCCATCTACTATTAACTTCTTGCATTCAAGATTTCCTTTAATTTTCCCAGTCCCATTTACCTTCGCACTGTTCGTTTTAACGTTGCCATTAACCGTCCCCGAACCATTACAGTCAAATTCTACACACTCTAAATCGTTAGTAACGGTTCCTTTTCCATTGATAATCACTTTATGAAATTCCCCGCCATTTGCTGACCCAAAGCCGTTAATACTTAGGTCTCCCCTTTTTTTCATATCCATCTTCATTCTCCTTTATAGTAAGTTCGCCTTCATTTCTTCCATGCATTTCACAAGTGAAAGCTGAATAACGACTTTCGTTCCCTGTTCAAACTTTACTTCCTCTGCATTAATGAATAAAAAACAGGAGGAGACTCCAAGCTTTCTCGTCAGCACGATTTCCCCATTCTTTTGTTTGATTAATCCCCTGTGATCTTTTAAGACCTGAAGCAGCATCTTTCCTTCATCCAAATTTATTTGGCCCGATTGAAGTAGTTTTTCTAAAACGTAAACTTCCAGTATTCTTGAAAAATCAAAATGCGAACCACCCTTTTCATTTTCCAAATAAACATTCATAACCGCCCCTGAAACAATGTTACGTTTTACAAGTTCATCATTCGTGAAATGTAACTCTGTTACGTTAGGTGAAAACATGTCTGCTAATTCATCGAGGGAAAGATTCTCTTTCATCGTCTGAATCTTATCTATTCGTTCTAAGATCTTTTCTTTTGGAAAAAAGGTTTCCTGCCCGGTAAACGTGGATTTCCGAATAAACCAATCCTCAGGAATCAAATCCTTCCGCTTCCAGCGATACAGCTGTCCGTACGATATCCCGGCCATATCCAATAAGTCCTTTTTCGAAATTAATTCCTCACTCATTGTTCATAACCCCTTTCTATATTTTATAATGTAACATAACACTGTTACGCGTGTAAAGTCATAAAAAAAGACTTCCCACCTTTTTCAGTGAAAAGCCCTTACACATTTTATTCTTCAATTTCCTCTATTTCGCCTGTCGGATAATGCTTTAAAAAGTAAACCAAGGATTGTAGTTCCACTGCCAGGTCAATATGATGGACCCTTATGGATGGAGGAACATTTAATCTTGCTGGTGTGAAATTTAAGATCCCCTTCACATTGGCACCCACAAGCCGGTCCGTGATCATCTGTGCTACTGGAGCTGGAACCGTTAGAATCGCAACCGAAATTTGTTCCTCCACTAACACCTTCTCCAACTCATCCATATGAAAAACGGGAACCTCGCGAATCATCGTCCCCATTTTGGCTGTATCGACATCGAAGGCACATGATATTTTTGTATTATTATTTTTTAAAAAGTTATAGTTTAAAAAGGCTGTTCCAAGATTACCAACCCCAATTAACGCAACCTTTGTCAATTCATCTTGGTCGAGGGTTTTCCGGAAGAACGTTAATAAGTAATTAACATTGTACCCATAGCCCTTTTTTCCCAAAGCGCCAAAATAGGAAAAGTCACGGCGGATCGTTGCTGAGTCCACCTTAACCGCTTCACTTAATTCTGCTGATGAAACCCGTTGTTTGCCGGAACTATGCAAATTTTTCAAAAATCGATAATAGAGGGGCAGCCGCTTGGCTGTCGCCTGTGGTATTTTCATCGTTTCATTACTCATTTCTCCCACACCCCTTTGAATTTTAGTAAACGATCATCTTACTTGTTCTATTCGCTTAAAGTCACCATTTTTCCCGCCGGTTTTCTCTACTAAGTAGGTTGGCCCAATGACCATTCCTTTATCGACGGCTTTACACATATCATAGACGGTTAACGCACAAGCAGATGCCGCTGTGAGCGCTTCCATCTCCACACCCGTATTCCCCTTTGTTTTAACCGCAGCAGCAATATGTAATTGAACTTGATCTTGTTCGGCCTTTTCCCATGAGAACGAGATATTTACCCCTGTTAATGGGATCGGGTGACACATCGGAATCAGATCCCATGTTTTTTTAGCCGCCATAACCCCCGCCACCTGGGCTACCGCTAATACATCGCCTTTTTTCATTTCATGATTGTTTATTTTATCAAATATTTCTTTGCTTACCGTTATACTGGAATGTGCAAGAGCGGTCCGTGCCGTTTCTGGTTTATCACTGACATCGACCATCTTTGCTCTGCCTTCTTCATTAAAATGAGTAAATTCAGCCATAAAAAATAATCCTCCTACAAAAAAATAATACACTATTTTTGCTTCAATTTGTGTGAAACTTTGAACTAATTATTACATTTTTTGTCGAATTGAGAATTCATCCGCTTGATAGTAGGTGCTTTATTGCCCACATTCCCTTTATACGTTACACTATTTATATGTAAGAGGTGAATAATGATGATTTTACTGCAGGTAAATCAATTACAAAAATATTATGGTGCTGACCTTATTTTATCGAATATAAAGCTGGAATTACAAACGCGGGACCGTGTGGCTCTTGTTGGCCGCAATGGTGCAGGAAAATCGACATTACTGAAGATTATTGCCGGGCACTTGTCACATGATGGCGGCGAAATTATCAAGCCAAAGGAAGTGACCATCGGCTATTTAGCGCAGAATACCGGCCTTGAGTCCAATTTGTCGATTTGGGAAGAAATGCTGACCGTTTTTGAATTGCTTCGTACAATGGAAAAGTCACTCCGCAAGCTTGAAGAGCAAATGGCGGATCCTCATATTTATGAAGACACGGTAAAGTACGAGCGAATTATGAAGGAATATGATCAGCTTCAGGTCGAATTTAAGGAACAGGGTGGGTATCAATATGAGGCCGATATCCGTTCCGTCCTTCATGGATTAAACTTCCTCGACAATTCTCTGATGATTTCTAGTTTAAGCGGCGGGCAGAAAACTCGCCTTGCCCTCGGGAAACTCCTATTAACGAGACCCGACATCTTAATTTTGGACGAGCCTACGAACCATCTCGATATTGATACCCTCTCATGGCTCGAACAATATTTGCAAAGCTATGATGGCGCGATTCTAATCGTCTCCCATGACCGCTATTTCTTAGATAAAGTCGTTACACAGGTCTACGAGGTATCTCGAAAACAAATCGCGAGGTTTACGGGCAATTATAGTGCTTACCTTGACCAAAAAGCGGCCAATTATGAGCGAGACATGAAGGTTTTTGAAAAACAGCAGCAGGAAGTCGCCAATCTGCAGGATTTTATCCAAAAAAATTTAGCGCGCGCTTCAACGACAAAGCGAGCGCAAAGCCGGCGGAAAAAGCTTGAAAAGATGGAGATCATGGACCGGCCGCTTGGAGATGAAAAGTCTGCTACCTTCGCGTTTGGTATTGAAAAACAAAGCGGGAATGACGTTTTAATGGTAGACTCGCTTGCTGTTGGCTATGATGGTGAAAAGATTTCAGAGTCCATAACCTTTCGTGCCTATAGAGGAGAAAGCATTGCCCTTGTTGGCTCTAATGGGATTGGTAAATCAACACTGTTAAAAACCATTATCAAGAAGCTGCCGGCATTATCGGGAACGGTCCAGTATGGGACAAACCTTTCAATTGGCTATTATGACCAGGAACAGGCAGTATTAACCTCTAATAAGCGTGTCTTAAATGAACTCTGGGATGACTATCCGTTAAAACCCGAAAAAGAGATACGAACGGTTTTGGGGAACTTCCTCTTTTCCGGTGATGATGTGTTAAAAATTGTTTCCACTTTAAGTGGCGGTGAGAAAGCCCGTCTGGCTCTTGCTAAGCTCATGTTAGAGAAAGCGAACGTATTAATTTTGGACGAGCCAACCAACCACCTTGATTTGGATAGCAAAGAAGTTCTCGAAAATGCCCTGATTGATTACCCTGGAACGATTTTATTCGTTTCACATGACAGGTATTTCATTAATCGGATTGCAACGAAAGTGTTAGAACTTAGCCGTCATGGCAGCGTAGAGTTTCTTGGCGATTATGACTATTATCTGGAAAAGAAATTGGAACAAGAAGAACTGGCGGCACTTGCACTGGCTGCCACAGGTAAAGCTGCAGCTGAAAAGGAAGCTTTTGAGAAAAATAGTTATCAACAGGATAAGGAAAGTAAAAAACTTGAGCGGCAGCGTAAAAGAAAGCTGGAAGAGACGGAACTGCGGATTGAGGAGCTTGAGGAACAAATTCAAGGCTACGAGCTGCAATTATGTAAACCTGAAGTCTTTCAGAATCATGAATTGGTCTTAGAAATCAATATTAATAACGAAAAGGCTAAAGCAGAACTAGAGCAATTAATGGAAGAATGGGCTGAGTTAGCCGACTAACCTGTAAAACCGGGCCGATGGGATCGCCCGGTTTTTTCGTTTATAATATTTATCGACAAATTATCAGCAAGTATCGACAAAATCTCCAAGGATTTTTATAAAATATCCACTTTTCCACAGTATTATTCACATTTAAAATAGTTTAATCCTAGGGGGTTTTTAAGCTTTTCCACATTATCCACAGTAAACACTGTTTTTATCCACATTATCAACAGTATACACAGGGTTATCCACAATTTGATGATAATTTACTGTATTTTTTAAAAACTTTATCCACATTTATTTACTGTTCTGTCTTTTTTTCATTAATGAGCACCAGTGATCTATCAAAAAAAAAACTCTTCTTATTCAGAAGAGCTACTCGTTATACAACTCAATATCAAGACCAGGAATGGCATTTAGCGCTAAATCTGCTCTGATTCCTTTTTCAAACATGATACTTCCAGCGGCAGCTATCATCGCCGCATTGTCTGTGCATAATGATAAAGGCGGGATAACTAGTTCGATACCCGGTTTTTCAGAAAAGCTTTTTTCTAAAGCATTCCGTAATCCTTTATTGGCGGCTACTCCACCGGCAACCAGAACCTGTTCGACCCCGTACTCGGCTACAGCTTTCTCAGTCTTTTTCACAAGCACCTCTATCACACTTGCTTGAAAGCTGGCTGCCAGATCTTCTGGTGCGATCGTCTCACCACGCTGCTCCGCGTTATGAACCGTATTAATGACAGCTGATTTTAACCCACTAAAGCTAAAGTCATAGGAGCCTTCCTCAAGCCATGCCCTTGGCAAATCAATTGTTGGAGTCCCTTCCTGCGCTAAACGATCAATATGCGGCCCGCCCGGATACGGCATATTCAATGTCCTTGCAACCTTATCGTAGGCTTCACCTGCTGCGTCGTCCCTCGTTTCACCAATCACTTCAAAGTGACCATGCTCTTTCATATACACTAGCTCTGTATGGCCGCCTGAAACGACTAATGCTAAGAGTGGAAATCTTAACTCTGTGATCAGCCTGTTTGCATAAATATGCCCCGCGATATGATGGACGGGTACTAGCGGCTTATTATGAGCAAAGGCAAGTGTCTTCGCTGCATTTACCCCAATTAATAGCGCTCCTACTAACCCCGGCCCTTCCGTTACCGCTATAGCATCAATTTCCCCAAAGGTTACCTTCGCCTGATTTAAAGCCTCTTCAATCACAAGAGTTATTTGCTCAACATGATGACGCGAAGCGATTTCAGGCACCACCCCGCCAAAGCGTTTATGACTTTCAATTTGTGAAGCTACTACATTTGCAATAATCTCGCGGCCATTTTTAATAATAGCGACAGCAGTCTCATCACAGCTAGTTTCAATTCCTAGTATTAATAAATCCTTCTTCATAATTTCACCCACATTATCTGTGCATCTTCCTGATTATCAGAATAATAATTCTTTCGGATGCCGCCATTTTGAAACCCCAGCTTACGGTAAAGGGATTGTGCCACATGATTCGTTACTCTCACTTCAAGTGTCATAGTTCTTGCACCCATTTCTCTCGATACCGACATTAACTTGCTCATTAATGCCTCCCCTAGCTTTTTACCTCTATATTCCGGCAAAATGGCTACATTCGTTACATGTGCTTCATCGATAACAACCCATGTCCCGCAATATCCGATAATTTTATGATCATTCTCAATAACGATATAAACAGCAAATTTATTAGTATGTAATTCATTATAAAATGCTTCCCGGCTCCATGGAGTGGTAAAAGAAGCATGCTCCACTTCTACTACCTGGTCAATATCCTCTTCCCTCATATAACGAAAAACATAAGAATCTACCATACTTCTCTATCCCTATCCATTTAAAATTTTCCCTTTTGCTTCTAACCACTTCTGTTCCGCTTCCGCTAGACGGATATAATTGGGAACAAAGGAATGGATGTCTTCTCCCGATTTTTGCCTGCCCAATAATGCCAGTTCCGACGGACGTGGATTGTGTTCCGTTTCGCTAGCAATCATAGCTTGCGATCCTACCACTTCTACTATCTTTGCTCGATGGATCGACAGGTCATTTCCAACAAATAAAATGGGTTCATTAAAATCTGTTAATTTATCTGCCCACTCATCTATCATAACCAACTGATCCTGCTCCACTGCTGTCAGCACTCCATCCTGATAGCGATATAGTGCCGTATAGACTTGTCCCCTTCTAGCATCGACAATGGGTGCCACAAAGCCATTAAAGTACCGCCCAGCCCCTGCAGCCAAAATTTCTAAGCTTGAGATTCCGACAAGCGGTATATTTAAGGTCCACGCTAGTGTTTTCGCAATCGTAACACCAATTCTCACACCAGTATACGAACCAGGCCCCTTTGCCACAACAATCTTCGTTAGATCAGCCGGAACCTTTTCGCAATCCTCCATTAACCTCTGAATGGCCGGCATCACGCGGACGGAGTGATTCTTTTTTATATTCGTAATATATTCACCAAGCACTTGATTATCATCTAAAAGCGCTACCCCTAATGGATTATTAGAAGTATCAATCGCCAGTATGGTCATCTAAAAATCTCCTTACATAATTGCTCATATCTTTTACCTTTTGGTGCTAACACGATTCTCCGTTCCTCTTGTCCTTCATGATACAGGGAAATCGTTAATAGTTCCGAGGGAAGCTGTTCTTCAATTAAGTGTGCCCATTCCACTACTGTAACTCCATCACCTTCAAAGTATTCATCAAATCCCAAGTCTTCCGGAGCATCAGCCAGCCGATAGACATCCATATGATACAGTGGCAGCTTTCCTTTATATTCTTTAATGATGGTAAATGTCGGGCTATTCACCGTTCTTTTTATCTCTAGACCCTTAGCCAGACCTTTCGTAAAGGTTGTTTTTCCAGCACCTAAATCCCCCTCAAGGGCTAGGACATCACCCGGATGTAAAAAATGTGCAAGCATTGCTGCAAATTGTGAAGTCTCCTCAGAATCTGCTGTTTTTAATTCAAATTGATCCATTTAATCACCTTTATACTTTATCATAATGTTTGTCTATCTACATATTACCCTTATTTTTATGTAAAAAAAACCTTAGGATTGCTCCTAAGGGGATTAAATTACCTTTTCTGAACTAGCAGCTTAATCATTATCAATAAAAAATGCATAAAAAAAGACGAAACCCTGTTTCGACTTGATTTAAATAACTATTAAGACGGTCTGGACGGGACTCGAACCCGCGACCTCCTGCGTGACAGGCAGGCATTCTAACCAACTGAACTACCAGACCAATTGCGGGGACAGGATTTGAACCTGCGACCTTCGGGTTATGAGCCCGACGAGCTACCAGACTGCTCCACCCCGCGATAATAAAAATGTTCATTTTGTTATAAATAAACAGCCTGGCAACGTCCTACTCTCACAGGGGCGCATGCCCCAACTACCATCGGCGCTGAGAAGCTTAACTTCCGTGTTCGGTATGGGAACGGGTGTGACCTTCTCGCCATTGTTACCAGACTATTT
>NZ_JAANMZ010000074.1 GCF_011250555.1 Bacillus sp. MM2020_4
TACATTTCTATAATCATGATAGATATCAAAAACGACTAAACGGCCTCAGCCCTATGGAATATAGAGCTAAAGCCGTTTAAGCACCTTTTTATTATTTCCACTGTCTACTTGACAGGGGGCACTTCAAATGTTGATATATCAATATTTGATGGTGTTTTTTGTTATGTAGGAAAAAGGATGAAAAACGTAGGTTTTGAATTTGTTTTACACATTTTTTACACAAGTCATTTTTGTTCCTGGTAGACTTATGTAAGGGTGCCTACTTTGACTTGAAGAGTTTTACTTTTACGATTTATATTATTAACAATTGATATTTAGAAAGTAAATAGAATGGGCTGATTGTAAATCTTTATTTCGTAGTACACTTATACAGCGCAGTAAATGATTTTTTTGTGAAATAATCTACTTATAGTAAAGGAGATATTTTTTATTTATAGCTGATTGGTTTCAACAAACTTGCTATATTGTGGAAGATATAGTTTAGTTTTAATTATGGGAAACAGTACCATAAGTAGGTGCAGTTCTGCTATTTAGGCAGAAATCTAGAAATTTGATGGAGGGTGGAGTTGTGAGTTTAGTAGATGCGCATAAGGGATATGAATATCAAGATTTATTTACGGCATATCATATTATAAATATGTTATTAACTGATGATAGTGCCATCTTCAAGATTGATCAAAAGGAATCAGAAAATGATAAATTTGATGATCTGACAATTATTACAAGTGATTCAATAATGAAGAGACAGATTAAGTATAGTGATAATAAAATATTTGAGAAAGCAGATTTGTCTTCTGAAAAATATGATTTAGCCCTAGATACATTATTTAAATCTTGGCAAGAATTACCTCAAGACAAGAATATTGATATTAGAATCTGTTTGGCATGGGAACTACTTGAGGATTCTCAAGACCTTGATTTTTTGATAGAGCAAGATATGACTAATTTTTATCAAAGTAATGATGTTAAGGTGCTAAAGATTGATCTTGAGAATATATGGCCTACAGATGGGATTCCTATATCCTCATGGCGGCGATTAAGAGGGAAAGCTGCGGAGATTAATAGAAGTGAATTTGAGAGCTTTATTAATGATTTAACTATTGAAGTGAATCTTCCGAAATCGAGCACAGATTTTTCTAATCCTGGTGACTTAGAAAATATGGTTATTAAGAGCCTAAGACTTTTTGGTGTTGGAAAATTTCCAAATGACAAAAAAACAGTAGTTGATGTCGCCATGCATTTGATGTATATCATTAAAGGACTACGTGCGAGAGGTGAAGCCATTGCACTAAATAAAGTGATTTTTGACCTCGGTCTCATGAAAAGCTATGGAAATATTGAACAGAGTTTTAAGATTGATAGAGGTATTAATGTTTTGAATTCAACAAAATATCATGAATTCAAGGAGTTTTTATCTATAAACAATAAAGCATGCATACTTGGAGAACCCGGATCAGGGAAGTCTTGGTTCATACAAAACTTTATAGACTTTCTCGATGTACAAGACGTTAAAGTTGTCCAGCATTATTGTTATACAGGAATAGATGACTTATATGAAAAAGAAAGAATAACTATAAATGTCTTTTTAGCTAATTTAATAAATGACATTATTGAGTCATTTCCATACTTAGAGTCATTTAAGTCTTCCAAATATGGTGTGGATTTTGATGAATTGCAGGTATTAATTAATCATATACATGAAGAAGTAGTATTAATTGTCGATGGATTAGACCACATTGGTAGAATATATAGTTTTCATAAAGAAACTATGAAACAAATTGACACTGAAATTGTTAATGTAATCTCACGATTAGTGTTTCCTGACAACGTAAAAGTTGTTCTAGCATCTCAGCCAGTTACTGAGGTTATTAACTTATGCAATCATGACTTTAAAGAATTCTCAATAAAGCCTTGGAAAATTGGAGAAATAAAAGAGTTTATTACTAATAATGGACTAAGAGATGTTGAACTAGATTATCACTGCATGTTATCAGATTTATTGATGGAAAAAAGTTCAGGGAATCCACTGTATTTAACATATTTAGTGAACGAATTATCAAAATACAGTCGCATTATGATTACAAAAGAATTGATTGAAGGATTCCCAGCTTATAATAACAATTTGGAAAATTATTATTCATTCTTAATGACGAAACTCTCTGAAAGTCAAAGAGTTCCACAAATCTTGGCTGGTTCTCCATTTCCATTAACAGAATCTGAACTTAAAGAGATTACTTATTTAGGTGCATATGTCTCTGAAAGTTTAGAAGTTATCAGAAGTATATTATCTTACAATAGTTCTTCTGGTGGTTACATAATTTATCATGAAAGTTTTAGGCGATATGTTCTTGAATTACTAGGAAAAAAGGAAGTTAGTGTAGATAAAGCCATATATTCATACTTGATAGACTGGTTGAAAAATAAAGGTTTTTATGAAGATAGAAAGTCTTATCTTAATTTACTTGTACTTCTCTTTGAGTCGAAACGATATGATGAAATTCTAGAATACTGCAATAAGGAATTTGTTGTTGACAGCATTTTTTATGGTAATAACATTAATTCGCTAAAAAGAAATTTTGAAATTTTAATGAAGACTTCTTGTAAGGTCAAAAATTATGGTGCCGTAATCATATGTACTGAATTGAGCAATATGATATATAGTCTAGAATATTCGTTTGATGAAAATTCGGAGTACTATTATCTTGGATTAGGTCTTATTAATGGATTTGATAAACTTAAAAATATTTTAGTTCACGAAGGGCGAAATGCACTAAGTTACAATGATGGATTAAAAGTCTGTTATCTCTGTTCGGTAAACAACGTCATTCCTGAATGGGACAAGTATATCAAGTTACTCATAGAATCAAAGAAATCAAATCAAGTAGAACCAAATAGTCAAGATGAGCGATTAGAAGAATATAAGTACTTTATTTGTGCATGTTTAGATACTGGCCGAGACATGATTGATAAGATAGAAAAAGTTGCAGCTGAAGACGCATATGATTACAGAGAGATAATAATAACTGAATATTCAAGAAGGGGACTAGTTGAAGAATTAAAAGAACTGGTATATCAACTTCCAGAACAAGAACATTGGATAAAAAGCATAGATGTATTTTTTGGTGAACATGTAGTAGATGAACAATATCTTGATATTGCACTTGAAAAATTATTACACTCAGTTTCACACTCTGATGACACTCTAATTGCGCTAGATTACTATTTTAGTAATATTGAATGGATTATTACAAGCCATTTAGATAAATTAAATGATTTTGTTAAATCTATTGAAAATAGAAACTGGTACTATAATTGGCTCATATATATGTGTGAAGTGAGTAAAGTAATTGTTGAAGCAAGGGAAGCTGAGTCGATTGATGATACTAGACTAATAGAAGCATATTCATGGTTGACCAAGGATATGGAAAACTTTAAGGGCAAGCCTCGTACTTGCGACTTGTACAAGTTTGAGACAATTATATTTGAGTCAATAGTATTCCCTCTTGAATTTGTTTCAAATGAATCTACATGGCGTACAATACTTGGTTTGATTGCTGAGATGTCAAGTGAAACTATGACCACACTAAGTGGTTCCACTGGTGGTCCATTACCAACGTACAAACTGTTCGACTTGTTCTTAGAAATAGCAAATGATACAAACTGTGCAGTTTTAACGGAAATATTTGAAGACAAAATAGGTGATGAGGATAAACGTAGATTTTATTCTTATTTGGCTGATTATAGTTTGAAACACGCGATTATCCTTGCGAAGAGTGGGCGGTTAGACAAAGCAAAGGTTGAATTCCGAAGAGGTGTAGAGTATCTATTGTCTTATTCATTTAGAAAGGATCGTACACTAAGTCGGTTGCTCGATAGTGTTGAAAACATTTATAAGATTGATGAGGAAACAGGCATTCATAATATCTTAAGACTTAAGCCATTGGCTGATGCTGTTGTATATCATACTGATGGTAGAAGTACAAAGACTTATCAGAAAGAATGGTTTGAAGTTTTGGCTAGAACTGACATAGACATTGCTCTAACACATCTGAGTTATGAACTATTGGACTACCGAAATTATTGGATTTTGGAGGAAAGTTTAGACAGCCTTTTAGAAATTATGAATAGTGAAGTAGACCCATTGATAGAAAATGCTCTATTCAAGACAAGACCTAATCATGCGAGTCCTAGTACCATTCGTAGTTACTTAAACAACATACGAGTTCTACTTTCTAGTTCTCAAATAGAATTGGCTAAACTCTCGATGAGAGAATTACTTAATAGACATCCAAATGGAATTTATCAAGATGATTATGAGGAAATAAGAGAACTATGTGAGGACTTGAACCTAGAAATTATTCCCGAAATAAATTTAGATAGTAGTTCAAATAGAAGTTATGGTAGAACTGGAGCAAACAAAATCAGTTATGATAAACCTGTAAGGCACTCAAGTTTTGATGAAATGTCTTATGAGGAAATACTTGAGTATATTGTAAACTTTGGAATAAAGGAAACAGAGACTCAAGGACTTTATATATACTTGCAGTCAATTTGCGAATTGAACAATGACTCAAAAATGTTTATTAGTAACCTAATAAAGCACACATATGACAGAGGGAGCGATGATAGAAATAGAGAAAGAATACTTAGAGTTGTTGATGCTTTATCTTTAGACTCAGATGTTATGGCTTATATTTATGTATCGATGTTTATGAATCACAAAGATGGTTGGTATAATAGGTTGACTAAAGCAGAGTATTTTATAAAAGCAGTAGAATATAATAGAGGAGTTGCTGAAGAGCATTTCTTTGAGTATTTCTATAATAACCTTTATTGGGTAGACTATAATCTGGCAATTGGAGATAAAATAATAAATGCCTTAACATCAATTGGATATGATGGTGAATTGATAATAGAGTATTGGGAGTCGTTGTTTGAGATAATTAATTTTAGACTTTCTGGACAATATGATTATTACTCCGCGGAAATAGTTGAAAAGTCTAAAGAACTCTCTTCTATAGAGACAGCAATGTTTCTATTACTTTCTCGTCTAAAGTATGGCGAAGCAAACCGTTATAGGTGGATCATTTCATCAATGGACAGAATGTTAGAGCGACCAGAGTATCGTATGTGTTTCATAAAACCATTCAAGCGTTATATTGAAAAGAAGGATCTGTTTATTGATTACTCACTAATTGCTATATTGTGGCTTATTAGAAGGTGGTTTACTAAAGAAGAGCTGCATGAAAACAATTTAGTAAATGATATACTAAGTGTTTACCCCACTGGAAGTGGTGTTATAGACTACTTGATTAGAAATATTACTGGTCTGAAAAGGGAAAGAAATTATTCAGAGTATGTTCACTCATATGATGGTGTAGATGACAATATTAATTATTTCATAGGAATATTGATTGAGTCGGATAATAGGTTTGCTCTGCTAAAGGATAGGGGCGTTGATATTGGTAATATTGCAAAGAATTATTTTCTTGAAATAACCGATAAAGATACTCGGGAAAGCATTCAAGACGTCATATACAACAGGTCATATAGCGTTCTTGTACCAAATGTTTATTTTTACGATATATTCATGAAACATATGAGTCGTGAAGTAGAAGCGTTTATCAATGGATTTGTAGGACACCCATTTTTTAGTATGATTGAAGAAGAAATGAATGAAATATTAATAGATGATTTTGAGTATATAATTGCTAATTGCAATTCAATTACTCCTCGTCCATCGGATATAGCTATGCCTGAAAAAATTAATGAATCGATAGATAATGTATATTCCCAAGAGTGGATTCAATTAGCGTACTATGAACGCTGGTATAGTAAAAGAGAAAAGCATAAGAATAATTATGTGGAGAATACAGATTCAACAATCATCATTTCTGGCGTAGGATTCACAGACGAAGAGATTGTTGTTCCTTTACTAAAACTTCAAAAAGAATACAAGTTGTATGACGAAAACCATGCATTTGGTCATATTAGTGAACTGAAAAAATTCTCACAATTAATTGCTTCCGACCTTAAGATTCGAGAGGACGTTTATTTAACATTTAGACCATATGATTATCTAAGTATTAGGGGAGATATTTTGGATGTTCTCGGAATTGAGATTACAGATAATGGTGAAGGGATAGTTGGTATAGATAGAACTGGTGAGGTTGTGGTGAAGTATTTTAAGTGGGAAGTTTGCTTCGATGATATTGATACGGGAAGCTATCGAGTCCCTTATTTGGTTGGCTCAGAAGTCAAGGTTAAAAGAGTTGTGTATGATGAAATATGTAAGCTTTTTAATAGAGAACCTAAGCGATTCACTATAAAGTTAGAAACATAACGCTTAGAGATGAACTCGGAAATAAATACCGCTTGCACCCTTGATTGTGAACCATGCCAGAAGTCAGGAAAAATAATGCATGATCTAAATGGAAAGATTAGAGCTTAGGTGATACATTATTTGAATTGAAAAACAAAATTGAAATACATAAAGGCATTCAAGTCAATAGTTAAGATGTTGTTGGCTTTGCATGGGGCTCATTTCAGTATAATGAAAACAATCAATATCTATGTGATATAATCAAAAAATCGGGAGTAGTGGAAACAATTGATTATGATGAATCTTTATGTGTAAATTTTGAAAGCAACTCACCCTGCCCGCTAAGTATGATGTGACTCCCAATAGTTAAAGCAATCGGGAACTGCCCCTTTTTAATAGGACAAAGACAATAAGGGGAAGCATAAATGAAATAGGCATTCAATATAGGATTTAGGCAATATCCACAATCCACCAAGCGCACTCCTATACAGGATCGTCTGGTGGATATTTTTATTTTCTTAGTTGACTAGGTAACCTAAACGTTATTGCCTGTTCTAGTTATACTGTTGTAAGCCCGAATTATAAAAAAATAAGCGTACCTTCCGGTACGCAGCACAAAGAGCCGTAAATTCCAATTTTTTTAATCGAATTACGGCCTTTTTCATTTATTTACTACATTCTTCCTGGATCAGTTTTGATGTATTTGGCAAGTAAAAAATGCTTTAATCGGCAACTAAAAATGTAACCACTTGCCAACATTATTGCTATGTTTGTAATAATGACTCTTTATAACGATGACTATCTCCGTTGAAAACCACTAGGTGAGAGTGGTGAATTAGACGGTCAATGACTGCCTCTGTTAAGATTGGATCACCAAAAACGTGGTTCCATTGACCGAACTGCAGGTTGGTTGTAATAATGATGCTTTTGGCCTCATAGCACATTGAAATGACTTGGAATAATAGCTCTCCACCCTGTTTATGCAAGGGGATGTAACCTAGTTCATCTAGGATCAATAAATCCAGCTTTTCTATTTGTTTAAACAAATTCGGTAAAGTGCCTTTTTCATTTGCTTCAAGTAACCTATTTACCAATCCTGCAACTGTATAGAACTTTACGGACTTGCCAAACTTATATATGGCATTCAAACCAATCAACGTGGCGAGGTAAGTCTTACCTGCACCTACCCCTCCATAGAAAATGTTATTCTCCTGTTTTTCTATGAACTCCCCATTCAATAGATAATCCTTTGTCATTCCTCCCGGAATCTGAACTTCGCTCCAATCAAACGGTTTTCCATTCACTTTTGGAAGCGTAGCTTGGTTTAATAGGAGGTTAACCTTGCGTTCTTCACGCTGCTGGATTTCTGCTTCAAAGAGCTTAAATAAAAACTCTTGATTATTTGAGCATTCGACTTCATGAAAATGTTCTTTGATCCAGCTCAGCTTCAATCGCTTTGCATAGGTTTTAATTTGCTCATTCATTATGCGTCCACTCCTTTATGGAGCTGGTCATAATGTCCGAGGCCTCGCGTCGCTTCCGGTAGTTTGGGTAGCGATATGTTCGGCTTAATATCACTACGGATTCCACGTCCGTTAATAAGTTGATAGAATACTTGTTTTATGGCATCCACGGAGGGATGCCCATGTTCCGATGCAATGACCAGTGCTTTCGTAATGACACTGAAATCGTGGTCTTTCAGAATTATAGATAATAGTTTCAGAGCTTCTGGTTTTTCAGGCACTGTACAAGCACCAAAATAACTTTTCCATTCTTCCGGGAGCTGATCATAGAAACTTGTATATTTAAGTGCCGTAGGCCGTTTGGCCATCAAATTTAGATATGGCTGCCATTTCATGGACTTTCTGTATTGGCCATACAATCGGGAATGGCTGACAACGAGGTGGTGATCATCGTTCAAAATTTCAACTTTGTTATATGAAATTCTTACTAGGACCTTGCCTTGCGCATATCTTGGTGAAGTCGAATACAGGTTAAGATCTAGCTTGATATAACCGTATTTATCGGCTTTCAGGGTCTCGTACCTTACACATTCATATTCTTTAGCTGGCAATAGGAGGAAGGCTTCCCGATCTTCCTCAAATAACTCTGAAATCGTCCACTCCTTTTGATAATGTTTCCTTTTGCGGTCTTTTTCAGCCTTGGTCCATAGCTCTTTATTTAAATCATCTAGATCGATTACGTGCAGCCCCGGTAATAGAAAGTTATTTCGGACATACTTGACCATTGCCTCGACATGGCCCTTTTCGTTTCCACTATTGGGATTGCAAAACTCACATTCAAAACCATAATGGAGAACGAAGTTCTGGAATTCTTCCGTTAATTGCCGTTCGCCATTTGGCAGTATTTTCTTTACGGCAGGCGATAGGTTGTCAAATCGTATGGCTTTTGGAACTCCCCCCATATGGTGGAATACTCTTTTCATCCCCTCAAGAAAGCACTCTTTATTTTGAGAAGGAAAGACTTGAAAATAAAATGAATTACTAAATGGAAAGGAAACCACAAGGTATGGCAAAACGATATCTTCTCCTCCATAAATAAATGGAGCTTCCCCAAAATCCACTTGTGCTGTTCCAGGTACCGACTCCAGTGGAAGTGCAGCCTCATCTACCTCATTAAGAAACTCAGCTTTTCTCGTGGAAACATACTCCCGAACTGTGCGATCAGAGCCATTAAAGCCATGGTTATCTTTTAACAAGTCCCACATCCTCTTGGCAGTTCTACGAAACTTCTTTTTCTTTTTCATGTCCTCCTTAATCCATTCATCGAGGATTGCCTTCACAGGCCCTAATACCGGGGCTTCCCTTGTTTGTTTTTTCCTCGGCTTTTGGTTGAAATCTTCCATTTCAGCATACTTTTTTATCGTTCTTGGATCTCTTCCAGTCCTTTTTGCTACATCTGAATATGTACAGTCTTTATTGTTAATTTCATGTCTGATATAATTAATTTCGGCCACTGCCAACATCTCCTTAATACCTCCTGCGCTTGTTTGTCCCAACATGTATTTCGGAATGTTGACAAGTGGTTTTTTTATTTACAGAGCCCCCGAGGACCAACACAAATTAGGTGCCATACCCTACATTTTTATGATGCCATAAACAGTTTTGACCAGGGCATGTACTGATCTAGAATTTTAGGGTTTTGATGGATTCCTAGATTCGGTAGATCCGTCAGAAGTTTCTTTAAGTATTCGTATAAATCAACACCATTACTTTTGGCAGTTTCTGCAATACTCAAACATATGGCATTCGCTTTTGCGCCGGCTTCACTAACACTAAAGAGCCAATTTTTTCTCCCTAAAACGTTGGGACGGATGGCGTTTTCGGCAGGATTATTATCAATTTCAATACGTCCATCATTCAGGAATGCTCTGAGGCCATTTGCTCTGTTCAATGTGTATTCAGCTGCTTTTGCTAAAGCATTTTTACCGTAGAATGGTGACTTTTCAACCCAATCAAGGAATTTATCTACTATTGGCTTTGAGTATTTTTGACGGTTTTTTCTTCGCTTACTCGGAGACAAATGTTTAAATTTCCTTTCGAGTCGATATAATTCGTCACAATAGCTCACACCAATTCGCCCATTTTTACTGTCCGCTTTCAGCCAATAACGACGAACATGCGCCCAACAATTTGCGAAGGTAACGCCTTCTAATTTACCATAGGCGGAATAACCATCACATATAATTGTTCCAGAAAAGCCTTCAATAAAACTTTCAAGTACAGATCGAGCCCGTGATAATGCGCTATGGAAGATAGTCATTGGTGGTCCTTGGATAGGCACACTTCGAGCCACCCAATTGTAGGCGTTAGTTTGACCAGATTTCCCATCGGAGCGGTAGAGGATTTGACCATATGTTTCATCGACATGTAAAAGCGATTTATCCATCATCAAATCTTTCATTCGTAGGTAAATAGGCAATAGCCAATCGTGTGATGCACGGATGACCCAATTCGAAAGATTTTTATCATTGGTACTTAGGCCATAACGATTCCATTCCTTTACCTGGCGGTAAAGGGGTAAGTATTGTACAAATTTATCATAGATGACTTTGGCAAGTACGCTAGGACTTGCGATACTGCGTTGAATAGGGGGCTGCTTTGCCTTACCACGCTTAATTTGCGCCTTTTGAGTTGCGTCGCCTTTGCAACTTTTACATTCATACGCGTGTTCAATGTGTTGCATTTTCTTCATTTTTGCCGGAATAAATTCTGCTTCTTCGCGTACGATTGTACTGCCAATTTCGATCATTTGCCCTTGGCAACAGTCACATTGCGTATTTTCGGGATGATAGTGAAATTCTTCTACTTCTATATCATCACGTAATGAATCATTTCGCTTTTTCTTTTGAATAGTTCGAACAACAGTATAAGAAATTGTCTGTTGGCTTTGTTCTTCTGTGTGCTCAGATTCGCTAAAAGACGGGTCATCATCAAATAATGAAGATTGCCCATCAGGTGTGTTATATTTTGCTTTCTCGGTTTTTGATCCATATAAAAGCTTAGTTAAATGACGTACTTGATCGGTTAACGCTTCGATCTGTTTCGATAATTCTTTATTTTGTTGATTCGAATGAGCCAGTTGCTCTTCGAGCAGTTGAATTAATTTCTCGTATTGATTTTCATTCGTAGAAGAAGCGTTCGCCACATCATTCACCACTTTTCGTTCGGTCTAGTTCTTCTTATTATAACTAGTTCGAATAGAGGAATAAAGATAAAATTAGTAGCTTAACAAATTTAGAATTCTCCTTTTGATGATGGTTGAATCGCTTTTGGCTGCTGGATTGATAACCCTTCAAGGAGCCATCGTAGCTCCTGTTGTGAAAGATTGCGTACTTCCTTTTCATCTTTGGGCCATTGGAGTTTACCGTTATCCAAACGTTTATAGAGCATGGCGAAGCCATCACCGTCGAAATACAAACATTTATAACGATCCTTACTCCACCCTGCAAATAAGAAAATGGAATCACCATATGGATCTAATTCAAAAGAATCCTGAATCAGTGTGGCTAATCCATCAATCCCTTTTCTCATGTCTGTTTTACCGCAAATGATATAAATGTTTTTTACACTTGTATAATCGTATTTCACCGATCTTTCAACTCCCTCATGACCGTTTGGATGATGCGTTCATCGATGCCGTTAAAGAAGGAGATTTCAGCGTTGCCGGTTTTGATCGTACAAGTAGGATTTGAGGAAAGTGCTGCTGGAATTGTTGCAGCTGTAATATCGTTTTTAGGATGTAATGAAACGGGGACAATTGTAAGTTTTTGTTGTGGCATATGAAAAGCACCTCCTTAAATTGATATGTTAATAGTACCGGAGGTGCTGCTATTTTTATATGCGTTGTTTGAATACGGGCTTACATACTGTTATTGCTATTCCCAAATGACCGAAAGTTGACGGTATTGCCTGTCCAGAATTAGACGGTTATAATGTCCATGTATATATATTTCGGAACATTTCGACATTATTAATTCTGGAGAAAGGAAAAGACGCCTCCCTTGATGTATATCTGCGCCAACAGATATACAGGAGACGTCCCTAAAAAAACCATATGATAATTGTAACAGATTATAAACTCATTGAAAACAATGGAGTTTTTGGTTAGAGGTGCGGAGAGGATTCCTTCGCCATGTTGCGGGAAAAGCATGAGAGTAATTGGTACTAGAGATAGAAAATCAAGAGAAAGTTCTGGAGAGTCAAAAATATATAATATCCGGCGATTAGGTTGTGATCAATGCGGCCGGATTCATCATGAATTACCAGATATCTTAGTTCCATATAAGAGATATGAGGCAGAGTGTATTGAGTCGGTTCTTTCGAACCCTTCTTCACATGATGTTCCAGCTGATGAATCTACCCTATTTCGTTGGTTTGAATGGTTTAATTATTACGTAGATTACTGGGTTAATTGTCTTATATCTATTCTGCTTCGAACTAAACAGGATAAGGTCCCTTTGAATTTGACGTCCGTAAATTCAGAGACTGCACTTCATAGAATAGGACGACTGGTGGGGAATGCCGCCAGATGGCTAGAGAGAATTGTCCGCCCGATTGTGAATTTTAATTTATGGCTACAGACCCGTTCTGCATTCTTGTCCGAAGATAGCTGATTTACACTTATGATAATCACATATTTAAGGAGTGTTATCATGAGAGATCAGAAAAAGGCAGAAGAAATTGCAGCACAAAGGTTTCAGCTCATTTCCCCTCTTTTGGCAGAAGGACTAGATGCTGGAAAAGCAAAGGAATTGAAGAATCATATATGTAAGACCAGCGGTCTTTCTGAAAGGACTATTAGACGTTACCTTGAGCAGTATCGTAATGAAAGTTTTGAAGGGCTGAGGCCAAAAGGACTCTCAGGAAAAATGAAAAAAGAGGCCATACCATCGCACTTATTAGAACAAGCCATTCTCCTTCGAAGAGAAGCTCCTACTAGAAGTATTGCACAAATTATTCAAATACTTGAGTGGGAGGGTTTGGCTAAACCTGGGCAGCTAAAACGCTCTACTCTTCAAGAAAAGTTAACTGAAAGAGGATATAGTTCCCGACAAATGAGGCTCTACGCCCAAACTGGAATAGCAGCTAGACGATTTCAAAAGCGTCATCGTAATCAGCTATGGCAATCCGATATTAAGTTTGGCCCATATTTGCCCATTGGTCCTAATGGCACTAAGAAGCAGGTCTACTTAGTCGCTATTATAGACGATGCG
>NZ_JAANMZ010000075.1 GCF_011250555.1 Bacillus sp. MM2020_4
CTCCATCTCCCTTAGGATTAATATAAGTTTTTACAAGATCTTGTTTGTTTCTGACTACACTTATATATTATCACCTTTCCAAAGGTAAGAAAGATGTTTGTGATACTTTTCACAAATTAGCAACAAAATCTTGAAGTAATTGTGAACTACCGTTAAATCAACATCTAATACCTCCTTAGACAGTTGAAAACTATCTCAAAGGGATGTAGAATATCCAAATAAAAAGGGTTCAGTCCCGCTGACTACGCAGCGAAAACTGAACCCATATTTATAATAAAGCAAAAGAACCGTCAGTCCCCGTTTCACTCCTGAATTAATAAAAACGTTTCTTTGATAGCTCCTACTTGATTTCCTGCATCATTTTTTATTATGGATGGTTTTAGTTCTCTTAGTCTTGTTATGGTTTCCTTATTGTGATAGTTTATCTGTTCCAGAATCGATGCTACGATAGATGGCCATACATCTTCTGAACCGTTTAGGACTTTTAAGGCAAAGCCAAGTTTTTCATTTTTCAAGCCGAAGCAATAAACCCCTTGCGCCCCGCCTTTAGCGATGATATTTGAATCTTGAAGCAAAATGGAACAAATAAATTGTTCTGAAGCTACCATCAGCGGATATTCATTCATCACGCTCGTCATGTCCTTAACCGCCTTTTGAAGCAGTGGATCTTGGATTAAATGCGGGCATGCTAATTTTAAATAGGTAATCGCCATATTTTTTAAGGGGATGGCAAAGACAGGGACACCACAGCCATCTTTTCCAATGGTAATATCAGAAACATGCACTTCAGATAATTCGGAAAGGATCATCAATATTTGCTGTTGAAGTGGGTGGTTTACCTCCCAATATCCTTCAACCGGATATCCAAGCTCCCGGCAAACACTAACAAAGCCCATATGCTTAGCTGAGCAGTTATGGTAGAGTCTTCTTTTTTCCTTATTTTTTCGTAACATTTCCTCCCGAGGTGTTACATTTAAAGGATACGAAGGTGGGCAAAATAATTCCTCTTCTTCGACGGGCAATTTGGACAACATCGATTCAAGGGCATCAATATGATACTTTTCCCCTCTGTGCGAAGCAGTAAATAAGGTAGCTTCTTGCCTTGTTAGGCCATATTTAGAAATAATCGTCGATAAAAAAACTGGGATGGCCTGAATGGGCTTTGATGCTGATCGATAAAATGTATAATGGTCCTGATTTCCTGCATGGCAGACTGTTTGTAATTGATCATTAACACCGCAAATCATCCCAAAATGCACATTTTCAACCAGTCCGGCCCGTGTTTCTTCAACTAATGGCACATAGTTCATCTCGTATACATCTCCCGAGTAAAAGTTTCAATCTAAATCTAACATGGAATTTTGCACCTGAAGCGCTGCTCCAAGTACAACCCCTTGATTGCTTAACCCTGAATAAACCACTTTCAATGTATCTTTTATTGGCTCCCAAATATACAACTCACATTTTCGCTCTATTTCTCCTTTTAATTCTGGAAGTTTTTCGATCGTATCTCCGCTTAGAATAATGACTTCCGGATTATAAAGGCACAAAATATTGCTCAGTGCAAGAGCGATATACGTCGTCGTTCGGTCCATAATATTGATAGCCCACGAATCTCGTTTTCGATAGGCAGCAAAAACCTCATCAATCGACTGGATATTTTTTATCTTCTTGCTATCGGCAATAATGGCACCTTCAGAAATATAAGTGGCAAGGCAGCCAATCTTTCCACAATTACAGACATTCCCCGTTGGGTCAATGACCGTATGGCCAATCTCGCCGGCATTGTTAGAATCTCCGCGATAAATTTCTCCATTTAGGATGATGGCTGCTCCAATGCCTGATCCAATACCAACCAAAACAGCATTTTGTGAATCCCTTGCCATTCCCTTAAAATTTTCAGCGATAACTTTCATCTTTAATTCATTATCAATAATGACATCAAATCCAGTAAGCTGCTTCAGGTCAGATGCTAGGCGTGCATGTTTCCATTTAAGCTGATCCGATATTTTTACCAAACCATTCATATAATCAATGGAACCTGGAAGACCTACTCCAATACCAATGATTTTTTCTGAGGGAAGTTGATGCTCTTCAATTAAATAACACATACCTCTATTTATTTTCATAAGCGTTTCGTCATAACTCTCTACTTCATCACGCGTAATAGTTTGCCACGCCACTATTTTCCCCACATAATCGACAATGCCGATTTTAATAATAAGTTTATCGATTTCTACCCCAATGGTATAAAGAACATCTTCACAAACATCCAGTAAGGTTGCCTTTCTTCCTACTCCAGATGTAACCAGTTCCGTTTCTCTTACAAACCCTTGGGAATGTAACTCGCTGACAATTCTAGTGATGGAGGTTGGACTCATTCCCGTTACTTTCGCAACTTCCGTTCTAGAGATAGGCGATTTGTTTTTAATAATATCCAGGACTAAGTTTTTATTTTGTTTTTTCATTAAAAGCTGATCTTGTTTTTCCATTGTTTACATTCCTTTTTTCATAAAAATTGAGTAACTCTTAAAAAATCATGATGATGTCTCAACTAGAATCCTATTTAGCTCATGAGGCATCCTCATCATTTTTCAAACCTTTCCGATCCATCTGAAGGGAATCGTTAATGGGACTCCCTTGGATGGATGAGAAACATAAGCAATCTTCAAGATAGACTTATCGAAATCCTTTTATAAATTGGATTGCCGTAGAGATATCTTGAACTGGATTGGTATCGACCTCACGCTCTATTGTTAAATAGCCTTCATATTTAATCTCTTTTAGGGCTTTAAAGTAAGCCGGAAAGTCAACTTCCCCCTTACCCAACGGTAATTCTCTAAAATACTCACCAGAAGCAACCATTTGGGCAATTTTTTCATGGTCTGTACCGGCACCGTAACCGAGGGCACCGTACACATCACGTGGATCTACTGGTTTTATTCGAATCCCGTCCTTAACGTGTGTATGGACGATGTAATCTTTGAGAAGCCTAACTCCGGCCACAGGGTCATCCCCGGTAACCATCACCATATTGGCTGGATCAAAATTAACGGAAACACCATTAGTACTTAGAGTATCTAAAAAGGATTTTAATCGTGAAGCTGTTTCGGGACCTGTTTCAATCGCAAAGTAGGCCCCCATACTTCTGGCGTAAATGCCCAATCCCTCACAAGCGGTTTGCATTGCTTCATAAACAGGACTGTCCATTTCCTCCGGTACAATACCGATATGGGTCGTGACGATATTCGTTCCCAGCTCTACTGCCAGATCTAAAATTCGTTTTGACTTTTCAATCTTTTCCATGTTTTTTTGGGCATCCTGGAATCCATGGCCTCCTAAATCCCCACAAAGTGCTGAGATGTCTAGTCCTAATGCTTCGATATATGTCTTTAACTCCTTGCGGGAAGCCGCACTTAAATTTTCTGGTGCCATTTCGCCAGTAACAGCATAAATTTGCACACCTTCTGCTCCCAATTCCTTTGCTGCTTTCAGCCCATCACGAAGCGGCAGCCGGAGGCTATCGACAATAACTCCAATTTTATTGCTCATCTTTATTGTGGACATCTGTTAAAAGACCACCTCACACTTCTTTTCAGAGGCTTCATAGATCCCCGCCAAGATCTTCATCATCTCAACACCATCTTCAACAGGTGCTAGTGGTTTTGTTCCCGTTAAACAGCATGTGACAAAGGAATCAATTTCGTTTTGAAAGGCGTTAGTGAAGTCAAAGCTCAGGTGATCAATCTGAGGGTGAATGTTAATGACGGTATCATTTTCTTCACCAATTAAAACCAATTCCGGCTCTAATTCAGCTCCTCCCTTCGTTCCAAACAATTTTACCTGGATTTCATCTCTCTTAGCATGGAGGGTAAACGAAACATCAACAAGCAAGGAAGCACCATTTTCGAATGTGATCAGAGCATTGGCAGCATCTTCAACCGTATTTTTCCCTTTATCATAGTCTGCAGTCTTATAAAATCGTAAATTCTCCACGTTCCCGCGGTTTCCTAGCTGATGATACGTATTTCCGGAAATGGACTTCACCTTTGGGCGCCCCATTAGATACCAACAAATATCAATAATATGTACACCTAGATCAATCAATGGACCTCCACCGGAGCGTTCTTTATCAGCGAACCATCCACCTGGGTTCCCTAAACGACGTAAGCACGAGGCTTTAGCATAATAGACTTCCCCTAATTTCCCACTGTCAATAAACGATTTTAGTACCTTCGTGTTTGTCGCAAACCTTCTAACAAAACCCACTTGTAATGTTTTGTTGTATGTTCGTACCGCTTCCTCAACCCTCACGGCTTCGTCTACCGTCATCGATAATGGCTTTTCTACTAAAACATGCTTTCCCCCTTTTAACGCGCCGATAGAAATTTCAGCATGGGTATTATTCCATGTGCAAATACTTACGGCATCTACCTGAGGATCGTTAAATACCTCTTCTAAAGAATTATACACATGTTCAATCCCATACCTCTGTGCCTTTTCTTCCGCTCTCTCCCTTGAATAATCAAAAACACCATATAAAACAGCATCCAGGTTTTTCTGATAGGCTTGAAAATGCTGATCAGAAATGGAACCAGCACCAATTACACAAACTTGTAATAGTTTCATATTGATTCTCCTTTCGAGGCTAAAAATTACCCTAGTTAGCGGTTATTAACTACTGAACTTCATTCCACAATCTTCGGACATTCTCCATCCCAATTTTTGACCCCACCTTACAATCTTCCATCCCTTCAAATTCTACCGTTAAATATCCATCATAGCCTGAGCTTTTAACCAATCTTAAAATCTCACGAATATTCAAATCACCATGACCAACTATAGCTCCACGTAAATAGTTTTCATTGACTGTTCTAAACCATTCGCCACCGCCTGGGTTTTCATAGTAAGGGCGAATATAGAAATCTTTCAAATGAACTGTAGCAGCATATTGTAGATTTTTCTTAACGCCTACAAGCGGGTCTTCATCCATACAAAGGAAATTTCCCACATCAAGCGTAGTTTTAAAATTATCACGGTTCACCCCATGGATGACCTTTTGCACACGGTCACTAGCTTGCACATTAAACCCATGATTTTCAATTGTAGTGGTAATACGATACTGTGCGGCATAATCAGCAATCAACTGACTTCCTTTTACCATTTTTTCATAGTGCTCTTCAAAATAATGAATCGTCATTTCTTCCGGCCTTAACGTAAATGCAGTTACATCATGACGCATGATCTTAATTCCTAAACGGTTCACAATATCAACATGTTTTTTAATCCGTTCTACTTCTTCAGTAAAAGCTTCCTCTGTTTCTTGAACAAAGTTAGCAGGGAAGGAATAGGCAGATAGCTCAATCCCCAAAGAGGCAGCTTTCTCTCTTATTTGATCGGCCAATGCCTCATGATCTACAACCGTAAAACCATACGGTACAATCTCCATATGTTCCCCGCCATTATCAGCAATCCATTGGATAACATCTAAAATAGTCATGGTTTCTGCTCGTAATTCTCTCACTAAACTATAAGTACTTAATCCAACTTTCATGAATAATCACTCCTGTATATTTTATTAAAAACTAGTATTCTACGAAATGACAGGCTACCATATGGCCCTTTACTTCATCCTTTTGAACAGAAGGTTCTGTAACCTTACAAAGATCCGTCGCCATAGGACAACGTGTATGGAATCGGCATCCCGTTGGCGGGTTCACCGGGCTTGGCAAATCACCATGTAAAATAATTCTTTCTCTTCTTAACCTTGGATCCGGAATCGGAATGGATGACAATAATGCCTTTGTGTAGGGATGCTTTGGATTAGAGAAAATAACCTCTTTCGGTCCAGATTCAACAATGGTCCCAAGGTACATAACCCCAATATGATCACTTATGTGTTCCACCACGCTTAAATCATGAGAAATAAATAGATAGGTTAAATGAAATTCAGCTTGCAAATCCTTTAACAAGTTTAGTATTTGCGCTTGAATGGAGACATCTAATGCGGACACAGGTTCATCCGCAATGATCAACTTCGGTTTCAAAATAAGGGCACGGGCAATCCCGATCCGTTGTCTCTGGCCACCGCTGAATTCATGGGCATATCGATTCGCATGGTACTCACTTAAACCTACAATTTCCAATATTTCTGAAACCTGTTGATATCGTTCGGTCCTTGATAGATTTGTATGGATAGCGAGTGGTTCAGCTATGATATCTCGGACTTTCATTCTCGGATTTAAAGAGGCATAGGGATCTTGGAAAATCATTTGCACCTTTTTTCTCATTGTTTTTAATTGCGCTTCTTTTCTGTGCGAAACCTCTTCCCCGTCAATCCATATTTCCCCTTCACTTGGGTCAAGGAGGCGCGAAATCAGTCGTCCTGTTGTTGATTTTCCACAACCGCTTTCACCCACTAGACTAAACGTTTTCCCCTCCGGAATATTAAAAGATACATCGTGGACTGCTTTTAACATTTTCTTTTTCCCAAACATGCCATCAGGTATTGAAAATGACTTTTTTAACCCATCAACTTTTAATAGCGTACTAGACACCAAAGCCCCTCCTCTCCTCCTGATACAGCCAACAGCTGCAAGATTGGCTATTTTTAAATTTCATCTCATGCGGCTCTTCTTGATGGCAGATCGGCATGACTGCGTTACATCTTGGAGCAAATTTACATCCTTTTGGCAAAGCACTTGGATTTGGTACGTTTCCTTTAATAGAATCAAGCTTCTCCTTTTTTTGGCCAAGCTTTGGAACAGAACCGATTAACCCTATTGTGTAGGGATGTTTAGGGGTTTCAAATAAATCGAAGACATCTGCCTCCTCCACTACTTTTCCAGCGTACATCACAACAACTCGATCACACATCTCAGCCACTACGCCCAAATCATGAGTAATCAATAGCATTGACATGGTTTCTTTTTGTTTAAGCTGCTTCATTAAGTCTAATATTTGAGCCTGAATAGTCACATCAAGGGCTGTCGTTGGCTCATCCGCAATTAACAGTTGCGGGTGACAGGAAATCGCCATGGCGATCATGATTCTTTGCCTCATCCCACCAGATAATTGATGTGGATACTCACTCATGATCTCTTCCGCTCTTGGAATCCCTACCTTTTTTAAAATAGAGATGGCATGCTCCTTTGCCTTTTTCGCTTCAAAACCTAAATGGAGGCGGATCGGCTCGAGCAACTGTTCACCAATTTTCATGACGGGATTAAGAGAAGTCATTGGCTCTTGAAAAATCATTGCAATTTGTTTTCCACGAATCTTTCTCATTTCCGCCTCTGTTTGAGTGGTTAAATTCTGCCCATTGAAGTGAATGCTTCCATTGCTTATTTTTCCGCTCGTTCCTTTAAATAATTTCATGATGGAAAGGGATGTAATGCTTTTTCCACTTCCAGATTCACCAACCAGCCCGAGAACCTCACCTTTACGAATGTGAAAGTTCACTCCGTGTAAGATTTTGAGTTTTTGTTTATCCTTCGTAAATTCCGTTTCAAGCCTTTCTACCTGTAGCAGCTTTTCCATCCTTTTCAAACTCCCTTACTCATTCTTCGTTTTAGGATCCAGTACATCACGGAGTCCATCGCCAATGATATTAAAAGCCAAAACAGTTAAAAAGATGGCAATACCCGGCATCATGACGATATGTGTCGATGTACCTAAATAATCACGCCCGAGACTTAACATCGCTCCCCAATCGGGGCTTTCCGGGCTTGCGCCTAAACCAAGGAAACTTAAACTCGAGGCAGCTAAAATCGCTGTTCCGATTCTCATCGACACAAACACAATTAGACTGCCAAGGGTTTCCGGCAAAATATGCTGAAACATAATGCGAAAATGAGATGCACCCATCGATTTAGCTGCCTCAACAAAGACGGTTTCTTTTGCCTCAAGCGTGGCTCCCCTAACCAATCTTGCAAAGGAGGGGACACTGAAAATCGATACCGCGATAACGACATTTGTTAAGCCAGGTCCTAAAATCGCAATAATAGCAATGGCTAATAGGATATCAGGAAAGGCAAACATGACATCACTCGATCTCATGATCAGCCGATCCAACCAGCCGCCAAAATAGCCGCTGATCAAACCTAATACAGTACCGCATATGGCTCCTAAAAAGACGGAAAGAAAACTAACACTAAGCGAGATTCTTGCACCAAATAACAATCGGCTAAAAATATCGCGCCCATATTCATCCGTACCAGCGATGTGATGCTTACTGGGGCCTTGTAACAAGGTATTATAATCAGGCTTATATGGATCATAAGGTGCTATGTAAGGGCCAATAATAGCAATCAGGATCAGCAGAAGAATAAAAAAGCTCGCCCAAAACGCAGTCTTCTGCCGTTTCCAACTTTTCCAAAATTCTTTTAGCGGTGAATACTCTTTCTTGTGTTTAACAGTGCTGTTCTGATTTACTACTTTGGATAATTCCATGACTACCCTCCTTTAAGCTACATAACGGATCTTCGGATTGAGATAACTATATAAAATATCTACAATTAAATTGACGATGATAAATTCAACGGAGAATAGTAATAATTCAGCTTGAATAACCGGATAATCCCTAAATGAAATGGAATCAATTAACAGGCGCCCCATTCCTGGAAAACTAAAAACCGTTTCAACAACGACCGATCCTCCTAATAAAAAACCGAACTGCAAACCCGCAATGGTAACAACAGGAATTAAAGAATTTCGTAGGGCATGTTTGGGTATAACAACAGACTCCCTTAGTCCTTTTGCCCGTCCTGTACGAATAAAGTCCGCTTTCAGTGTTTCAAGAAGAGAGGATCGAGTAAATCGGGCAAGCATGGACATAATGCCCGCTCCCAATGTGATGGAAGGCAAAACATAGCTTTTCCACCCATCCGCGCCGCCTGTTGGAAACCATCCGAGCTGGACGGAAAATAGTTGAATGAGGATTAACCCTAACCAAAAGCCCGGTAAAGAGATTCCAGAGACAGCCGTAACCATTCCGAGATAGTCTGGCCATTTATTTTTAAAAACGGCTGATAGAGTACCAATCACCAAACCAATGATTAAGGCCCAGACCATACTGAATAATGTCAAATAAATGGAGGGCATAAAGCGATCAACGAACATATCCATTACAGGCAGGCCCGTCTTCAGTGAGGTACCTAAATTCCCCTGAAATAGATGGCCCATGTAGGTAGCATATTGTTCCCAAATCGGTTTATCTAGACCAAGCTCTCCTCTAATGATGGATACCTCTTCTAATGAAGCATCCTTACCTGCAACCAAACGTGCCGGATCCCCCGGAATTAAGTGGGTAAAAAAGAAGATTAAAATTGAAACGATGAAGATAATAGGTATCATTTCTAAAACTCTTTTAATAATAAACTGGAGCACTATTGATAACCCCTTTCTTAAGAAAAGCTCAAGCGCCCTTGTCAGCGGCGTATGGCCTGGAGCGCTCCAACTGAGATAAAGGAAACACGAAGAGCCGGAGGCGCATTCGTGTTTGACTTATCGTAGGGCGGAGAGCGAAGGACACTAGTCGCTAGGTTGCTGGAGCTGGACATTTCTCAAAGTCGAAATTTTAAGATCCCTTCTAAAGGAGGAAAGAAGCTTTGGGATGAATCCCTCCGCCTCTTTTCTTACGACGTTTGCTGATGTTTACACTCTACTTTAAATTTGCATCGGTAACGTCAATTCCACCATCCGGGGTAATGACTACACCCTCCACATTTTTTCGTTTACCTGCCAAAATTTCATCCACACCTAGGAAAATCCATGGTGCATCTTTATAAATGGTGGATTGCATATTGCCATAAATCTCTGCTTGTTTTCCTTGATCAGCCGTTTTGTTGACTTCCTCAATCCATTGGTCTACTTGATCATTTTTATAGTAAGCAGTATTTGCTCCATTAGGAGGGAATGAGCCACTATAGAATAACGGCTTTGTAGCATTGGTTGTATCAGAAGGATAAGCTGACCAGCTTACATACCACATTTGTAATTTTGTATCTTCCGGTTTTTGTGCACCATAAATCTCGTCAGATAAAGTACCTTCTTCCATTGATTTAATTTCCACATCAATACCAATGGCTTTTAATTGCTGTTGGATGAACTGCATCCCTTTCATCGTATCAGAGTTGGTATTACCCCAAATTTCTGTTTTAAATCCCTTTTCAAGTCCTGCCTCTTTCAATAATTGCTTTGCTTTTTCAATTTTTTGGTCATACACTTCCTGCTTAGCATAATGAAGCGTTTTGCTAGGAAGAATGGAGTCTAATGGCAGTCCAAATCCTGTTTTCACTACCTTAATAAAGGCATCCTTATCTACCGCATAGTTCATTGCCTGACGGACACGCGGATCATCGAATGGTTTTTTCATCGTATTGATCGATACATAATTCGCAATGGTTGATGGAATCTTTTCAACCTCTACATCCTTTGTGCTTTCCAATTCCTTAATGTTTTGACTTGGCAGCGGATAGATGACATGGGCCTCGCCCGTTTTTAACATTGCTACACGAGATCCATTTTCCGGAACCGGTTTATACGAGATTTTCTGTACACGGTCCTTTTTATCCCAATATTCGTCGAAGCGTTCTACTGTCAAATGGTCACCCTGAACCCACTCCACAAATTTAAACGGTCCAGTACCAATTGGGTTTTTCCCGATTTTGTCTTTGCCTTCACTTATAAGCTTTGGACTAATGATCTTAGCCGATACAAATCTGGTTAGCATCCCTGCATAAGGTTCTTTTAAGGTGATCTTAATTTCATATTCATTAATGACATCAATGCTCGTAATCAGATTAAATCCACGGCTATTTAAACGCAGACTGTCATCCTTCATAATTCTTTCATAGTTTGCTTTAACAGCTTCTGCATTGAATGCTTCGCCATCATGAAACTTTACACCTTGGCGTAATTTAAATGTATATTCCATGGCATTTTCACTAATACTGTAATCCTCGGCCAGCTTTTTCATGACCTTACCATCCGGGTCAAATCCTAATAGACCTTCAAGCATAGCCGATTGTACGGAATTGGAGTTGGTATCTCCTGTATTATGCGGGTCCATGGAAATAAAGTTTTCATTTACCGCTATAACCATTTCCTTTGCAGCTGCTTTACTTCCTTCTTTCTTTTCCCCCGCACTTTCTTTGCTGGAACATCCAACAATCAATACGGCTGAGAGTGCGACTAACATCAGCATTTTCCAAAAGTGTGCCTTCTTCAATTGATTTCCCCCTCATATTATTTTTTCTCAGGTATGTTGATCCCGCTGTTCTCTTTACTAGTGATACCTTTGAATGTATATGATCCTGATTACCTCTAGCAATGTCTTATTCATGCAAACAGATTGTTAAAAGCAATCGAAAATCCAAGTATTTATTTTCTTTGTGTTATTAATCCGCGATGGAGTTGGCCATGAATTCCCTAAAATTACAACTTATTTCAATTAATTTCTCCAGTGGTGAAATTAATTGAATAAAAAAATAGACAACAATCCTATTTTATTCACGACCTAACAGGCCATAACTACCACTTTTTAACGTTAAAATTATTATAACTTCCAATTAAAACGTTTTCAATAGAATTTTTAGAATAATATAAATCTTATGGATTTACTTTATACTTTTTATTTTTATTATTGATAGTTTTATAAAATATCGATGTTCTTGAAAAGGATATAAATTCCTAGAAAAGAGGAAACACGCTGAATGTGTGCTCAGCGTGTTTTTTGTATTTCACAGACAATTGAAAGTCAAATCTTTAAAAGAAAATAGAGCGGAAACAATAATGTCTCCACTCAGTCGCTATCTAGTCATTAAACACTTGTTGTGCCTTGTTTATGATGTCCTTTAGCTGCAAAGTTCCTACGTACATAGGGCATTACATATCGATCTACACCGAATTTACCGGCATTTGCTCCAGCAACTAAGACGAAGAAGGCTAAAAGAATCAT
>NZ_JAANMZ010000076.1 GCF_011250555.1 Bacillus sp. MM2020_4
AGATAATAATATTACAATTCCCCCTCACTGTCAACCATTTAACCTTTCATGTGGTGAAAGGAATAATTCCCCTAAGGAAATAAAAAAAACACTTAGCCATTATAGGCTAAGTGGTAATCATAGAAAGGGTGTCAGGCACCCTTTTCGTCATATTTTCGTCCGTCTTGAACAAAGAGGATGCCAAGTTCGTGGTGGTCGCCTTCGTAGAGGGCGCGTTGGACGAAGCGGATCTCTCCTTTGGTATCGAAGACCTCCAATTTGCAGTGTGCCCGGTTTTTTTGCAGTGCCTCGTAGAAGGTATTTTCATCCCGCACCAATACACCATTGGCTTTTCCAATTATTTCTCCCACCTGAAGCCCCATTTTACTTGCGGGTGATTCAGGAATGACACCAATAATCATGACACCGTGGTTTTTTTTCGAAAAATAGGGCGGCAGATTTTCATCCTTCATATATGCCAGCAATGCCACTAATTCACGTCCGATAACAGCTAATGCTACGGCTACGATAGAAACGAGTGGGTACCAATAACCTGCAGCCGAAATGAGTGTGATGAACACACCAAGTACGATTACCCTAAGGCCGTGCAGTTGGATGGCCTCTGCCGGGAGCATCCCTTTAACCCGCTGGTGAAATCCTATCGCAATGGGAACAAGAATTAGTGAATACTTGCCCGCCCCTATATGAAAGACCGGCCACCATTCAAATGGAAACTGTAGCACATTCCCGGGGATTAGTAAAAATATGGGCAGCATCCAAAAACGTTTTACTTCATGCGCACCAACACTTTGACCACGTTTACTTTTAGTGATTTTAGGCGATGACCCTTTAGCCCCATTTTTTAAAATAAGGATGCCTTCAGCTAGTAACAATAAACCCAAAACCACAACAACCGAAGGATACACCTTCTCACTTATAGACTGAAATGCCTTTGAAAATGGAGGAATCGACCAATTATTTTCTGCCATTAAAATAACCGCGAAAAAGGCAGCACCAACCGTGTAGGCCGGTGACATTAAACGTATATTAGTCGTTAATGACCACAACAGCGTAAATCCTGCTATTAGAAGGATAATAGCAAATGGTACGGTGATCCCTGCTGCAACCACAACAATTGAAAGGATAAATCCGATGAGCAGTCCCAGTGGAAACAATTGCCGCAGTTCAAAATAGGCATCATGCGCTCGAATATGGAAATGCTTCCGCTCCCGTTTCACTCGGAGCACACCTAACAGCGCCGAGAGGAAAAGAAGATAGTATAAAACAGGATGAAGAAATAACTTGCCTGTCCCTTTAAGTAGCTCTACAAGCCATATTTGCACCATTTCCTGCCACCTGCCTCTATTTGTATTCTAGTAATCTATTATGTAAAAGTCCCTTAAAGATTATTTTACCAAATTAACACTGTAAAACATATTGCTAGTTTCTAGAAAAAATAAAAATGTCGTAACCTTTTGCGATTTTCGTGACCCGGTGCATGTTTTGACGATGCCATTAGGAGGGAATTCCGCCAACATTTGTTGAAATTCCGCGAAATCTCGGCATATTCCCGCTAACTAAGCAACTATTTCCGCGGAAATTCCCAATAATTCCGCCAAACTAGACACTAATCCCGCCAAACCGCCTATTTTACTAAAATCAAAAAAACAGAGACCGCAGTCTCTGCTTTGTCATTTCTTTGTGATCAACTTCAATGCCATTTGCAGTTGCAAATCGTTTTTCTCTTTTTTTACTTCTTTCACGACGGCTTCTTCGAGCTTGGCAGCGGTTTGGGTATCAATTTTCCCAGTTGGCTCCAGGTCATTTTGCTGCTGGAAGCCCTTCACGGCCACTTTGGTTTGATCACTAAAGTATCCATCTGTTCGTCCAGGCGCATATCCTAAGCCGGCTAAAATCTCTTGTGCATTTTTAATCTGCTCATTATTCATATCCAGAGCAAGTGGCTTCTTAATCTGAATCGGATGAGCGGCAAAGAGGGCTGGTTGTTTAACTACCACATCCGGCTTGATTCCTTTTTTATGAATCCAATTTCCATCAGGGGTTAACCATTTTGCCAAGGTGAGCTTGATATTGCTGCCGTCACCCATTGGCATTGGTTGTTGTACGGTTCCTTTGCCAAACGTTGTTTCACCCACTAGTTTATATCCAGTAGCCTCTTTCAAGGATCCTGCCAAAATTTCTGAGGCGGAAGCACTGCCTTTGTCGACAAGGACAAGGACAGGATAATCCTTTTTCTCCGAAATGGTAGAGAAGTACCGCCTTTTCTGGCCGTTACGCTCTTCAATCTGTACATATGGCTTATCTTTAGGGACGAATTCTTTTAAAATCTCACCGACACTATCTAAAAATCCGCCGGGATTGCCACGAACATCAAGAATCAATCCTTTGATATCGTCATTTTCCAGCGCCTTTAAATCCTTTTTAAAATCAGCCGCTGTATCTGCTGAAAAAGAGGTAATCTCAATATAACCAACCTTTTTACCATCTTTTTTCTTGACGGAAGCATGAACGGTCTCAAGTGGAATCTCATCCCGCTTCACATCAATGGATAAGGAATCCTTTAAACCCTTTCTGGCAATTTCCAAATTTACGGTCGTACCCTTTTTTCCACGAATTTTCAGCGTCGCCTTATTCAGGTCGAGCCCTTCCACACTCTTACCATCCACTTTTAAAATTTGATCATTCGGTTTGATGCCAGCCTTTTCTGCAGGAGAATCTTTAAAAGGGGAAACAATCACAATTTTCCCATCTACCATACCGACCTCAGCACCGATGCCTTCAAACGATGATTCCAATGTTTGCGTGAATTGCTTGGCCGTTTCTTTGTCCATATAAACGGAATAGGGGTCTTTCAGAACGGCGAGCATCCCTTGAATCGCCCCTTCCACCAACTGCTCCCGGTCTACTTTCTCAACATAGCTGCTTCGGATCATATCGTAGGCCTGCTCTACTTTTTCCAGATCTTCTGTATTTGCCTCGGAATTTATTGCTTCTTCTTTAGGGGCCGCCTTCTCTTCAACTTTAGGAACTGCCATTTCCGTCCGGTCAAGGAATTTCAATCCAGCATAGGTGCCCCCCGCGCCTGTAAGCAGCGAACCCGTCATCAACAGGGCAATCCATTTTCGATTCATCCGAATCCTCCTTATGTTAAATACCTGTCATATAAATTTTATAAAAAGGCTCCAAATTCCTGCCCGCATATTAACTTATATGTGTGGAGTGGACGAGTTATGATTGAAACAAAGGTATAAAAAAAGAGAAGCAACAGCTTCTCCCAAATATTTTTTATAGTGGTACAATTCCCATCGGACTGATGGCTGAATGATAGGCCCATCGTCCTTGATAGAGTTCAAAATGCAAGTGCTGGCCATGGGAATCACCTGTATTCCCCATGATACCAATCTGCTGCCCTTTGCTCACGGTTGTGCCTTCCCCAACCAATCTTGTTTGCATATGGGCATACACGGTTGTATAGGTTTTACCATTAATATTGTGCAAAATATAGATTACATTTCCATAACTATTCGAGTAATGGGAAACATATACGACTCCATCTGCTGCTGCAACTATTGGTACCGTACCAGCTTTGGCGATATCAACTCCATAGTGGAATGCCCCGTCGCGGCCACCAAATCCTGAGGTAATGACACCTGAGGTCGGTCTTGTAAAACTTCCGCCTGAAACAGGTGGTGTAGTTGCTACAGCCCCTCCACCGCCGCTTGAAGCATTTCCTTGAGCCTTAGCCGCCGCAGCAGCAGCTGCAGCCGCTGCTTTAGCCTGGCGTTCCTGCTCTAGCTTAATCGACATTTGAATCGCATTCTCTTGCGCTGCAAGGATTTGCTCCTGTTCCTGCATATCCATTACATATTCATGTGCTTCTTGCTCTTGCTCATTTAAGTTTGTTAATAGTTTATCTTTTTCTGCCTTTTGTACAGCCAAATGCTGCTTCATAGCTTCTAAGTCTGCTAGCATCTTTTCAAGCCCCGCAAGGTCGTTTTTGACTTGTTCTTGATTCAATTCAAGCTGCTTCTTGTCGGCTTCATGCTGTTTTAAGATATCCTGATCCGCTTGCATAATGGTTGCGACAGCGTTCGCCCTGTCAATGAAATCACTAAAGCTTGTTGAACCCATTAACACATCAATGTAACTGACCATTCCGCCTGTTTCCTGATAGCTGCGGGCACGGTCCTTCAACAGCACGTTTCGCTTTTCAATCCGCTCCATGATAATCTTCGTTTCTTCCTGGAGCTTCACAATCTCGGCTTTTGTTTCTTCTATCTTAGCCGATTTCTCATTCATTTTGGTCGTCGTATCACCAATAGCAAAATCAATTCGTTTCATGTCATTCTTTACATCTTCTTGCTGGCCTTTGATTGAATTAATCTTTTCGTTTGCCTCATTTAATCCAGATTTTACATCGGAGCGTTTTTCTTGAATTTTACTTTGATCTCCCTTTAGTTTGGAGATGGACGCGGCTTCTGTTTTAATCGAAAGTCCACCAAAAGCTGTCCCCATTCCAATGGATGCCGCAATAGTGAGCATCATAACCTTTTTTCTCATTTCCAGTGGTTCCCCTCTCCCTATGTACAGGTACATCTCTTTTTCTAGTAAATCGAGTGTTATCTTGTAAACTAAAAATTCAGGAAGGACTACTTAATGCAGAGCCCTCCCTGATTATATTTAAACCTTTAAGAACTTTCGTACGGACATAACACTGCCCCAAACACCAATGATAGCGCCCATTAAAATCAAAATGCCTGAGACTTGATAAACAAATGGTTCAAATGGAAGCACCTTGATAAAGGTACCTTCAAGCCTAGGACCAATGTAATCATATGCACGATAATAGGCAATTGAAATAAGGATAATTGGCAAAATCGACCCCAGAATGCCGAGCCATAAACCTTCTAAGAAGAACGGCCAGCGTATAAAGGTATTCGTTGCACCTACTAATCTCATAATCTTAATTTCTCTTCGTCTCGCAATTATCGTAATTTTTATTGTATTCGAGATTAAGAAAATAGCCGTAAAGAACAAGCCAATGATCAGAACCACACCCACATTACGACTTGCATTAATAAACTTAAATAATTTTTCAACTTTACCTTGACCGTATTTTACTTTTGCCACGTAATTAAGCTTTTCTAGCTTCTTTGAGACAGCCATCGTGTCTGTCGGTTTTTTCGTTTTTACGATAAATACATCGTTAAGCGGATTATCTTGTTCAAAAAGTTTAAATGCCTTACCATCCTCGCCAAGACTATCTACTAAATTATCTAGTTCTTTCTTTTTGGGAGAAAATTTGACACTTTTTACCTCAGAAATCTTTTCAATCTCACTTTTTAACGATTGCTGTTCTTCTTGATTCGCAGCAACATCGATGTGAACACGAATCTGCACGTCCTCTTCAATGGTTTGTGCCACTCTGTTTAAATTCATCATAATAACGAAAAAGACGCCGACTAATATTAAGGTAACGGTAACAGCACTGACGGATGCAAACGTCATCCAGCCATTTCTGGCAATATTTTTTAAACTTTCACGGGCGTGACGGCCAATTGTCCTAATTTTCATAACCGTAATCACCTCTTTGTTCATCGCGAACGATCTTTCCGCCTTCAATAGCGATAACGCGATGCTTTATTGTATTGACAATCTCCCTATTATGGGTTGCCATCACGATCGTGGTTCCCCTTGTATTAATTTCTTCAAATATGTTCATGATTTCCCACGATGTTTCAGGGTCAAGGTTTCCTGTCGGCTCATCGGCAATCACCACTTTTGGCGAGTTTACGATAGAACGGGCAATCGATACACGCTGCTGTTCTCCGCCGGAAAGTTCTGTTGGTAGCATTCTTGCCTTATGCTTCAGGTTAACTAAATCTAATACTTCCATCACACGCTTCTTAATGTACTTTGGCTGTGCTTCAATAACCTCAAGAGCAAAAGCTACATTTTCATAGACGGTTAAGGATGGCAGGAGCTTAAAGTCCTGGAAAACAACCCCAAGATTTCTTCTAAAGATTGGTACTTTCTTCATTTTTAATTTAGCAAGATTAACCCCATTCATCGAGATCGTCCCGGAGGAAGGTACCTCTTCACGGTACATCATTTTAATGAACGTTGATTTCCCCGCACCGCTTGGGCCAACAACATATACAAATTCTCCCTGGTTAATCCGGACGTCTATTCCATTAATGGCCGTAACGCCATTCGGATACTTTTTATATACTTCTTGTAGTTCTATCATATTTTACCACCTATAGTTAAAGTTATTTCGAATCTCAATATTCGACAATAATCCTCTTATATTTGCAAAATAGACCAAAATAACAAACAATATGTGCATAATTTCGCATAAACCTATTATAACATCATAATTCGCTAAAAAAAGCGGTAAAATTATTACAGTTTCTTTTCAACGAATTACAAATGTTGACAGGAACATCCAATATCACTACATATTTCATCTGAAAACCCCGTTAATCTCCAATTTGACCTATTTTCTCCATAAAAAAACGATCTGCCACTAAATAGCAGATCATTTTGGATTCATTGTTTATTTTTTAGCTGCAAGCCAATCGGCCACTTTGTCAGCATCATCGCCAGTAACTACGTTCGCAGGCATACCGCCGGATTTCCCATTTTTAAGAATATCTAAAATTTCATCTTTTGAGTATCTAGAACCAACCTTGGTTAAGTCTGGACCCATTGCACCCTTAAGATCTCCACCATGGCAGCTTGAGCACTTTTGATCGTAAATCTTTTGTGCATCGCCCGCTGAGGCCGTTTCAGTGGTATCGGTTCCACCATTATCCTTATCTTTCGATGTGTCGTCATCGCCGCCCCCACATGCAGCAAGACCCATTACTAGGGAAGTCCCTAGCAACAATGTTAGTAGCTTTTTCTTCATAACTAGTCCCCTTTCAGAAATAAATACCATCAGTGTTTTATTATACCAGTGGTTATGCGTGTTTGAAACCCTCACCAAGTACCTCTGCCGCATCCATTACAATGACAAACGCTGTTGGATCAAGGGTTTTGACCAATTGTTTCAATTTTGTGAACTCCGTTTGGTCAACCACACACATCAGAACTGGTCGTTCATGGTCTGTAAAACCACCATATGCAGATAGTTTTGTCACACCACGGTCAATTTTATTCAAAATTCCTGTGCGAACTTCTTCTTGTTTATTGGTAATGATCATCGCCATTTTTGATCTGCCAAAACCAACTTGGACTAAATCTATTGTTTTACTTGTTACGTAAAGGGCGATTAACGCATACAAACCCTTCTCAATATCGAAAACAATGGCAGCCGTGAGGACGATTAACCCGTCTATCATGACGACACATCGACCAAGGGTAAAGCCCGTGTATTTATTTATGATTTGGGCCGCAAGGTCTGTACCACCCGTAGATGCTTTTCCTCGAAAAACAATTCCGAGACCTAATCCCACACCAATTCCACCGAACAAGGCACCTAGCAAGGCGTCATGTGTCCATGGCTCCAAATTATTTGTCAGAAATACGACAAAAGGTAGAATAATGGTGCCTACAAGCGTTTTGACCCCAAATTGTTTTCCTAAGAAAATGACGCCGGCAATAAACAGTGGAATATTAAACGCCCATTGAACATATGCCGGTTCCCACCCTAGAATCGTTTTTAGAATGGTACTAATCCCACTTACGCCTCCAGAAGCGACTTGGTTAGGCAGTAAAAAAACATTGAACGAAAGCGCGATAATGGCAGAACCAATCAGAATAAAAATGTAATCAATGGCCACCCTCGTTTTTGGATAGCTTTGTGTCAGATTGCTCAAGATATTCATACCGATATTCTCCTCTAAAAAATCCTTTTGCTTATACGTTTTTAATCATAACCGAAAGTGAGTATAGCATGGGAAAAATGCCGTGTAAATAACAGCAAACTGACGCGATGAAGGGCTAAATTTATATGTAGCATTTGCTTTTATCGTGGTTTTCATGAGGGGCCATAAGTAAAGCCTTTACCGAACTAGTCGACAAAGGCTGGTGAATCGTTATTATGAAATTCTTGAACGCAAATATGCATTAATAAACTGATCTAAATCCCCGTCCATCACTGCCTGAACATTTCCGCTTTCCGTAGATGTCCGGTGATCCTTTACCATTGAATAGGGATGGAAGACGTAGGAACGAATCTGACTGCCCCAGCCAATTTCCTTTTGCTCGCCGCGGATTTCAAGTAGTTCTTGTTCTTTACGCTCAATTTCAAGTTGATACAGTTTGGCTTTTAACATTTTCAACGCTGCCTCGCGGTTTTTAATTTGCGAACGTTCTGCTTGGCATGTGACAACCACATTCGTTGGCAAGTGGGTAATCCGAATGGCCGAATCGGTGGTGTTAATATGTTGTCCGCCAGCACCAGTGGCACGATAGGTATCAATTTTTAAATCCTCTGACCGAATTTCTATTTGAATGTCGTCATTCAGTTCAGGCATCACTTCACAAGAAACAAACGATGTATGACGGCGGCCTGAAGAATCAAACGGCGAAATCCTTACCAAGCGGTGAACCCCTTTTTCCGCCTTTAAATAACCGTACGCATTGTGCCCTTTAATGGCAAGCGTCACACTTTTAATCCCCGCTTCATCACCTGGAAGGTAATCAAGCGTCTCTACCTTAAAGCCTTTTTTCTCCGCCCAGCGGGTATACATCCGCAGCAGCATCGAGCCCCAGTCTTGAGATTCCGTTCCGCCGGCACCGGGATGAAGCTCTAAAATCGCATTATTTTTATCATACTCCTCACTTAAGAGCAGCTGCAGTTCAAATTGACTTAGGCGTTCTGTTAACTGCTGAAGTTCTTCCTCCAGCTCCGCTCGAAGTTCTTCATCATTTTCTTCCTTCACAAGCTCATAGGTTACTTCCAGGTTTTCATACGAGTCACTTAATTCAGTAAACTCATTTACCTGATCCTTTAAGCCATTTGCCTCACTAATAACCAGCTGTGCTTTCTCTTGATCGTTCCAAAAATCAGGCTGAAGCATCGAATCATCTAGTTCAGCAATGCGGGCTTCCTTATTTTCAAGGTCAAAGAGACCCCCTAAAGTCCGCTAGTGTCTTAGCTGTTTTTTCAAGTTCGTTACGAATTTCTGCTAATTCCATTTCCTTCACCTCTATAAAAATTAAAATCAAGTCCGTTTCGTTTTGGTCAGTCCTTTTTCATTATAGCTTGATAACGGGGTAAAATTCAAAGTTTGACAATAGTCTAAAAACCTGCAACTAAATTTACTAGCATAAACAATCCTACATTTCACAAGAGAATCCACTAAACTTCCTTAGTATTTATATATTTCATTCTGTCAAAAATGGTACTATTAAGTTAGTATAGAGTGGAAAAATAACCCTCTTAATGTCAGCCCTAAATACATAATGAAAAAAACCTTTTCACATTAAATTATGAGGATAAAACATAGAAAGACAAAGGAGTGAGGGAGATGGAGCATATAAACCGGAATGATCGCTGTCCGTGTGGAAGTGGAAAAAAGTATAAAAAGTGCTGCGGAGTGAATGAAGCAGTATCGATCACCCAGATTATTGAAAACGAAATCGATGAACTGCAAAAGCAGCTTCTTCATTTTGCCTATTACCACTATGGCCATGAAATCCAAGAGGATTTTGAAATTCTTGAATCGGTGATGGACATCGAAAATGAGCAAGAACGAGAATTTTATGAGCTGATTCACGCCATTTGGTTTTCCCTTTTTGAAGGGTTAGAGGATGGAAGGACCATCATTGAACAATTTATCGCAGTTGAGGGCGGAAAAATTAAGCGGCCGAAACTGAAGCACATTTTACAAACATGGACGCACGCCAGAACGATTGCCGGAAAGGTGCTTAGTGTTGAAAACAACAAGATGAAGATTGAAGATGGCTTTACATTGGAACAAATGGAGACCATTGTTACCAATCTGCCCATCACGATTGGGGAAGGGGATTTCTTTATTGGCATTCTGCTCCCTTACGAGCAAAATTACGTCTTTTTCCCATCACCATTTGATTTACCGGATCTTAAGCCTGAGCAGGCCTTTTCCTATATTAAAGAAAGAAGTCTTAACAGCGATTACGATTCCCCACAGGAGTATTTGACAGATTTTTTCATGGAGGTCTTAAGTGAGCTCCCGATGATTGGCGGCCTGCTGGAAGTGGATGAATTGGATTGGCCTGCCCCTATTTACAAACAGGTCGCAGACCAATTCAAGGAGAAGCTGGAAATGGTTCTTCCGCCTCCAATCATCGACACAGGGATTATTCTTTGGCTTAACTTTTGTCAAAAAAGGCAAAAACGGATCCAAAACCCGAATATTTATGTCGCGGCCCTGCATTATTTACTAACAATGATTGCACCAATAGAAGAAATGGTTACACAAAAGGAATTAGCGAAGGAATACGGCGTTTCTGCCGGGAGTATTTCCTCCGTTGTTTCAGAGCTGGAATCCGAATTAGCGGAGGAAATCGCTGAACTAGTGGGTCTTGTGTATGGCGATGAACAGCCTTTCGACAAACCACCAATGGAAAAAGCACCCGTCATTCAGTTCCCTACGAGCCGGAGTTCACTAAAAGAAGGAAATTCTGATGGAGCAGGGGCATTTGTCCAGCCATTAACCAATGGAAATCCTGTTCATAAAAAGACCGTGCGAAAGGCTTCCAGACGGGACGAGGAACGGGCACGAAACCTAATCTATGATGCCTATCAAACCGATGGGAAAAAGCGGTATAAATTAGCGGAGGAAGCCTTACAGCTTAACCCCAATTGTGTCGATGCCTATGTCATTCTCGCTGAAAAAACAAAAAGCCTGGAAGAAGCCATTTTACTGTATGAAAAGGGAATTCTCGCCGGTGAAAGAGAACTCGGTACAGCCTTTTTCAAGGAAAACAAGGGCTATTTCTGGGGCTTACTCGAAACAAGACCATTCATGCGGGCAAAACTGCATTACGCCGAGGCACTTTCCCTTTTAGGAAAAAGGAATGAAGCGATAAAACAATACGAAGAACTCCTCGAGTTAAATCCCATGGATAATCAAGGGGTGCGCTATTCGTTGTTTGTAGCTTATATAGATTCGGGTGATTTCAAAAAGGCTGGCAATCTACTACAACAATACGAAGAGTCTTCGGCGCAAGGCTTATATAACAAACTTTTACTCGAACTGCATGAAAACGGCTTTACGAAAGAGGCCGAAATGTTTTTAAAGGCAGCAAAGAAAGAAAACAAGCACGTGATTGGCTATTTAACCGGTAAAAAACGGCTTCCCGCCTATCCACCTGAGTTTTATGGATTTGGCGATGAAAACGAAGCGATTGTTTATGCGGATATGCATTTGCAGTTGTGGGGGAAGATTGACGGATTGCAGGCGTGGTTGAAGGGGAAATAAATAAAAATCGTAATAAAAACGAGCGGTGTGTCTCGAGGGCACTGAAAAACCTTCGGTTTTTCAAGAATTTCTAAAGCCCAACACAAAAAAGACGACTTTAAAATTCATAAATTTGAATTTTAAGTCGTCTTTCTTTTTCAAAGGGACTATTTTGCCTCTAT
>NZ_JAANMZ010000077.1 GCF_011250555.1 Bacillus sp. MM2020_4
GATGAATATATTATTCTATATACATTAATATTCTACATATTTAGAATATTAATATAAGGAGCCTAGCGGCTTTTTTTACATTTTAATACAAACACATTTTCATGTTTAACGCTCTTTCTTCCCCGGCATAAGCCACTTCCATGAGTGCTTCAATAAGTGCATGGAAATCCAAAATAATAGTAACGCATCAATGGTGTGCAACGCTCGGAGGGATCCAGAAAAATCTCGAATGGTCATGTGCTGCAAGGATGTAAGGACAAATAGACCAAGGGGCAACCAGCGAAGACCTCCACGAATTTTACCAAAAAATGATAATAGAAACATCAGAATGACTCCGAACTCAAAATAATTCGCGAATACTCGATGTAGCTGCCAATTATCTGAATCTACCAATAGCCCCAATCCTGCAAAAAATACTTGCAGGATAATACATACCACATAACCTGCCGCTAGCGTTCCATAGAAAAACCTACCTATACGCACGCGTGTTGATCCCATTCCTTCTTCACTACTTTTCATATTGTTCCTCTTTTTCTTATTTTCTACCACGTTTTTTCTCCTCTTCTTTTTCTAGCATTATCTGAATTTCATTTCTGTTTTCCGCGTTCCCCACGGTTTGAAAACCGAAATCACGAAAATCGAACAAAGTGATAGGATCTGTAGGATGATTCCAATCCAGAGCTGCCACTTGTTTACCGTAAACGCAGGATTTAATAGAGCACCTAACCCATCGTTGGTTGTCAGCGTAACCGCATTTAGCGTCAAAAAATACATGGCGATAGGTCCAAGGATGATTGAGAGGAGCGTTAAGCCCTCTTTGACGATTATCCAGTAAAATTTGAACAAACCCCATTGGGTCAGCACAGAAAGTAAAATTCCTGTTACCACAGTGCCAATTGTGGATGCACGTACAGATGTCTTTGCAAGCACATGCATGCTGGTATAACACGCTTTCAGCACACCATTATCATCCGTGGTGGCAGCAGTGATACTTAGTATCAGGAAAACGAATGCCACTCCCAGCATAATGGCGGAAAATAAAAGATGTAAAATCAGCAGCCATTTTCTCTTAGTAAGACTAAGCCTTCTCATACCTTAGATCTCCTTTCTACAAAACTATATCTCTTATTAATGTTAATAGATGTCTCTAAATGGACTCTAAACCAAATCTAAAAAAAGTATAAAAAAATCAATGGTGTTCTCCCAAAAAGACTAACATAAGCCTCAACTCTCAACCCTGTCATGGAAATAAAATTTAGAGAACAAGCTGTAGTCACCTAATAAAGGCGGTGTGAGCAGAGCTGGACTTCGCTTCATACAACTAGTGAAATGGATATTTCACTTAAACTGGTATAAATTGATCCGATTTTGCGACGCTCCGCCCCTTTTCCACAAAAAAAGCGGCCTACACTGAAATGTGTATAGGTCGCTCAAAACTCCATATAGTATATCTCCATCACCACTACACATTAAAGCGATACCCAACACCCCAAATCGTCTCAATATATTGCGGCTTTGAGGGGTCGGCTTCAATTTTTTCACGTAGTTTGCCAATAAAAACGGTTACCGTGGCATTGTCCCCCATGGAATCCAGTCCCCAGATTTTTTCAAACAGCTCGTCTTTGCTAAACACCCTGTTTGGATGAATAGCTAAAAATAGCAGCAGGTCAAACTCTTTCGAGGTAAATGGACTTTCCCTTTCATTGACAAATACTTTTCGAGATAACTTATCAATGCGAATGCCCCGGATCTGCACCTCGTCTTTTTGTCTAACCTGGTTATCTGTCATTAATCGGTCATACCGTGCAAGATGTGCTTTAACCCTTGCCACGAGTTCCCCGACACTGAAAGGCTTTGTCATATAATCGTCTGCACCTAGTCCCAGACCGCGTATTTTATCGATTTCTTCCTTTTTAGCAGAAACCATTAAGATAGGAATATTTTTCTTCAAGCGAACCTGCTTGCAGATTTCAAATCCGTCCGTTTTCGGAAGCATAAGATCGAGAATGATTAAGTCATATTCCTCTTCCAAAGCTTTTTTCAGTCCAAGATCCCCCGTTATGGCAAGTTCAACCTCAAAGCCGCTTGCTTCTAAATAATCCTTTTCCACTTCTACAATTACCTGGTCGTCTTCGATGATTAAAATTCGTTTCACTTTTGCTCACCCACCTTATCGGTCTTTGGCAGCATAAAATAAATGCTTGTCCCTTCCCCAGCTCGACTTTCAGCCCATACACGACCGTCTTGCCCTTCGACAATTTGTTTGACTATCGCGAGCCCAAGTCCGGATCCTCCTGATTCTGTATTCCTTGATGGATCTGCCCGGTAAAAACGATCAAAAATATGGGGTAATTCTTCACGATCCATTCCTAACCCGTTATCTCGGATGTGAACCGTTGCTACTTCCTCATGATCGAACAATTCAACCTTTATTTCCTTTTGATCCTTGTTCATGTATTTTAAACTGTTGCCAATGATATTCATCATCACTCTTCTTAGTTTTTCCCGATCGGCCATAACAAGCACTAGCGTTACGTTATTAGGGAAGAACGTAAGATTAATTTCTTCCATTCGAGGGTCAAGGCGCAGTTCTTCCACACAATCCTGCAAAAACACGGAAAGATCCATCACCTCCAAATGGAATGGCAGCCTCTTTAAATCAAGTTTTGAATACAATGTCAATTCATCAATCAATAGGTCCATATCTTCAGCTTTCTTCGCAATCATATTGATATATTTATCCCGTTTCACCGTGGTATCCGCAATCCCATCTTGAATGCCTTGTACGCAGGCTTTAATCCCGGTAATCGGCGTTTTCAAATCATGTGAAATGTTGGAGATTAATTCTTTACGGTTTTCTTCGTACTCAACCTGCAAATGAATCGACTCTTTTAGCCTGATTCGCATTTCCTCAAAGGATGCTCCCAGTTCTCCGATTTCATCATTCCGGTTTATCACCACTTCCTGTTCCAGGTTCCCTTCTTTCATTTGTTCCGCAGCTTGTTTTAGCGTGTACAACGGTTTAATGAAACTTCTGGAAACTAAAAAAGTCAGAAAGCCATTAGTCAGTCCAATGACCAAAAGCAGTGATACCACGAGCAACGGGAAAAACCTTCTTGCTTCAGTAAAAAAGGATTTTAAATCAGAAAGCAAATACACCGTACCAGCAGTGCCGTCGCTATAAGTAAGATCAAATTTTTTCATGGAATACCGACTTTTCCCCCAGCGTTCTCGCGTCTGACTGGTATGTAGCTCTTGGATCTCAGTATTTAGATGAAGTTTATTCACAAAGGGTGAAGTAAAGCTGACTCGATTATTCTTCATCACCACAAGTCCTGTTTGCAAACGATTCAATTGTTTGTCAGTGCTTTTCAAAAACTCCTTGTCAGTAAACCGGTCAGGGTCTGTTTGTGCCATAAACTGGACACCGGCAATCAGATCTTGACGCTGGTTGGCCGTTTCCCAAAAGACCGGCATCCTCTTACCACCCTCTGTACCTGCTATATCTTTATAAAAAGCTGAAACTAGCGTTGTCGCTATTAAAGCAAACAATACGATAGGAATAATGGTCATAGCAAGATAGGAAAGCAATAGTCTCCTCTTTATGGACATAGGTGCATCTCCTTAAAGCTGTTTTTTCTCGAACAGAATCAATCCTGCTGAATAAGCCATTATACAATAAGATCCTATCAAAATGAATGAATTAGTTAGTTTTGCAATGGATGCCCCGTTTCCAATCCAGAGAATATACCAGTTCGTATAAGAAAAGAGTGACCATACGGAAATTCCTGGGATAATGAATGGTGCAAGCTTAGCAGCAGCATAGATGAGAATCATCGTCGCCAAGGCTCCACTGCTTTTGTTGAAAAATTGAGAAATAAACACCGAAACGAAACCAATGGCCATGAGTGGGATAAACGCCACTCCATACGCCGTGACGACATCGAGCAAACCATTTGCGGTAGATCGATCTGGAAGCAACCAGCCCGAAATGATAGTTGTAATCATTAAAACCCCAAGTAAAATAGCAAGAAAAGTGGTAATAGCCCCCACTTTGGATGCAAACACTTTCGCCCTTGTAATGGGGCGAACAAGCCCGATCTTTAATGTATTGGATGCCACTTCACCTGAAAAAGATTCCGATGCTGACATAAACAAAAATAATGGCAGAATGAAGAACGTAAATAACCGAAGCATCAACATGGGAAGATTGCTGCCAAGCCCCAAAATATTATTTCGCAGAAAAAGAAGAATGATAACAGTAATAATTGGAATGAAGATGGAAATGAGCAGAAATCCTTTTGTCCTTTTATGTTTCCACAGTTTTTCCGTTTCATTTAACATATTGGCGATGAGCATCATGATCTCCTTCCTTATTTGTGTGTAGTTGTGAAACAATGTACTGTTCTAACGTAATGCCAGGCTTCACCAATTCATTCACCTGACCAATGCGGATGAGCCGGCCATTTTGCATGAGCCCGATTCGATTAACAATGAGACTAAGTTCATTCATCATATGGCTGGAAATCAGAAAGGTAACATTCTGTTCGTACGCTAACTCCTGTATCGTGTTTCGAAAAGCGACAATTCCTTCAATATCAAGCCCGTTTGTCGGTTCATCTAAAATCACGAGCTTTGGTTTTGACAGTAATACTGATGCCAATCCCAACCGCTGCTTCATTCCGAGTGACAGTCCCTTTACCCGCTCCTTCTTGTATGGAGCTAGACCTACCTGCTCCAGAACCTCATCAAGTCTAGTCTTTGGAAGTTTAGGATAAAACCGAGCCGATAGTTTCAAATTATCATATCCACTCAAATATTCGTAAGCATCTGCCGTTTCAATCATACATCCGACATGTTGCATCGCATGTTCAAACTGATCCGTCGTATTATTCCTAAATATCGAGACATTTCCATGATCTGGCCGGATTAACCCGGTTATGATTTTTAATAGAGTAGTTTTTCCAGCCCCATTTGGTCCAATTAGACCAAAAATATCTCCTCTGGCAATATCGATAGAAATATCACGAACACCACGACCATTCTTATATTGTTTAGTTACCCCATGTAATTCCAATACGGTATCCACTTCCCCATCACTCCTTCCTCAGGTGCCCATTACGTGAGGACAACCGGACGTTTTCTGTCCGGCTGCCCTGCCTTTTAGTGACGCCAACCACGCCTCATTCCCTCATTTTTGATTTCTACTATTTTCTTACCCGTTATATCAATCCGTTCTGGTACGGTTTTATTAAAATCAGAGTAATCGACATGAATGTTAATAGTCAGTTCATGGTCTTTTCCGGATTCATCTGTGCCATGAATGGTTAGTTTTACTGTTTGCTCTTCAAGCATATTTTCTGTGCTAATTTCAGCAGCCATATCGATTTTTTCAACCTTACTATTGTCCGAAAGTCTCGGCATATTAGCCATCCAGTCAGGGGCTTTTTCGTTATTTTCGTGAATCGCCATCTTAGAAACAATTAAGGATTCCACTGTATTCACTACTGCAGGAACCTGGTCTCCGGAAAGATGTAGTTCCGCACGCTTGCTCCCGTCTGCTTGATTTTCGACCGAAGCAAGTTCCTTACTATTGCCTAGCAATACCCCGATTACATGCTCCATTACTTTTGGAGAATTCGAATGATTTCCCTTATACTGCCATTTTGGTGTATTTATTTTCTTGATTTTATACACATCCTCTTCACTGCTTTTAAAAATGAGCTTTTCATCTTGTCGAAACACATTAATCGAGTGCTGTTCAGTAGAATCACCTATGGTTGCGGCCATGCTCCCTGCTTTCTGATCCTTATTGACCTTTAGGTCGGCAGCTCCTGTAACAAGCCTTTTCCCGTTATCCGTAATGGTCAAATCAACATTTGTTGTTATGCTTGTTTTTGCCTTCGTATTTTTCAGTGCTGTTTTGTACGCATCATATCCATTTGTGTTCGCCATTGCGGAAAAACCGCTTACCAAAAGTAGTACCGCCCCGATTCCTAATCCTGTTCCCGCTGTTATCCATTTCTTCTTCATCGGTAAACCTCCTAGAATAATCATTATAAAGCCTTGGCTACCTCTGCCTTCGAGTCAGGCTTGCCTAAGCTCTCTGTCATTCATCATACCTCCCATGTCTAAACCGCCTCTAAAGCAATTCTAAAAAAAGTATAAAATCCACCAGAAAGATGATAAAAAAAAGCCGCCATTAAAGGGGCATCCCTTTCATGGCAGCTTGGCTATGAGCGATTTCAATCAAAATGATATAATACATCCTTACTAATCCTAGGTTCGGAACAAATACAGCCCAAATCCCAGTGTATCTCTGCCCCATTTCAAATAAGTTCGTCTCCATGCTCGGATTCGTACCAACATGGCGTCATGATCCGGATCGTTGGGATTTTCGTGACAATAATTTTCGATTGAGGAAGAATAAAGCCATTCGTAGTCATCCCAATCATCCTCATTTGCTACATAGGACCATAGCGGAACGAACCCTAATTCTTCGCCCGTTCTCACATTCTCGGCATGACTTTTCAATTCAGACTCCTCCGCACCGCCGAGAGCTTGCAAATAATCAGCACTAGGCCGCTGTTTCCAATAACCCTCACCTATTAGAATGTAGCCGTTTTTCTTTACGAGATGCTTCATATATCGTAGTGTGGATTCTAGTCCCCCTAATGCGTGAGTGGATCCGATACACATGGCTAAATCAAATCGCTCTTTTTCACAGTCCTCGACTGCCACCTTGGCATCATCGACAATAAACGCAATGCTGCCTTCAGGAATCCTGTTACTAGCATTTCGTTTGGCTTCCTCGATGGCTCCATCATACAATTCAATGGCAGTACCTGATATGTTGTACATATCTACAAGACGAATCAACAGTTCGCATTTTCCTGCGCCAATATCTATAACCTTTTCTTGCGGCTTCAATGATACCATATCGATCATTTTCATCATTTTTGCTTCATTTATGGGGTTACTAAATGCATGATGACGATGGGCAATGGCAGAAAATCTATTTCTATCCAAATAAAAATCTCCTTAATCTCTTGTAAAGTGGAATCAAATTATTTCCTCAATTCCCATTATTTCATTTTAATTTATGGATTTCATTCATGCAACTTGAAAAAGCCCACCAAATATAATAGCACCTCTTTGATTTGAATAAGGTGATATTTTATTTATAGTAAATAAATTTTTACCATAAATGAAATATTATCTTGCTAACATTCAATTATAGTAATATTATTATTACTATACAAGGAGGAATATTTATGACCGGAGAGATTGCAAAAGAATATATTACTTTGATTCCCAATCTATTTGGAAGTTTTAGCGAATTAAACAAGGATTCAGTAGGTTTAACACATATGCAGAACCATGTTATCGAGTTTATGTATATGCAACAAAAAGCATTGAACCTTAAAAATATCAGTACAGGTTTAAATATAGCAAAACAACAATTAACAAATGTTATTAGTGATTTAGAAGCAGGTGGATATTTGGTAAAAGTTCCTGATACGAAGGACAAACGTGCTGTCTTAGTATCCCTTACACCATTGGGCAGAGAAATTGTAGAAAAGAAGTGGAAGAAGATTTATCTAAAGTTTAGTCAAAATCTGACCAAGTTAAGCGATGAAGAGCGTCTTGATTTACAGTTTGCCCTTCATAAAGTAAATGTATTATTAAAGAAAATGGAGGATGAGGTATGAGTCAAAGACAGAGAATTTCAATCATAGGTGTAGGTGTAATTATGGGTCTAGTACTAGGGGTGATTTTTAAAGATATGTATAAGTGTTTAATTACCGGAATCATCGTATCATCAGGTATCACCGTAATGCTAAGCCAACAAGCGAAAAAAACAACCCGTTACTAATCAATTATAGGTATAGCAATGCAACGAATCGGGGAACGATCCCCCGATTCCTCCACAGGAAGCCTGTGAACATTAGACACTTTTTGTCTTGTATCATGGTTTCGGTAAACCTGGCGGATAATAGTATGGTGGAACTTTGAGCCATCCCCGTTTTTTTACCAGGGCTTTCAAAGTTGCTCCAAATGTCATATATTCTTGTAAAAGTTCAATCCAAATCAACTCAACATCTGTACGTAAAGCTTGGATTATGGCTGTTGCACAAAATGTAATACCCAAAACAATTTTAATATTAAGGCTGTTGGCAAGTTCATCCTCTGTTAACTTTACCCCTAGAGGAATTTCGGTTGGCTCTGAGATTGGTTTCGATTCACTTAATGACGGGAAAGGAACACCTTCTCCTTTCATAAAGGTCATGATCCTTTCTTTCTGTGATGTGAACATCTGTAATGCTTCCTGAAAGGCTTTCCTTAATTCAGGGTCCGTTGTACTGTTAATTCCTACTTCAGTATGGACTTGTTCGTCTGCTAATTCTGAAAGATAGGACCAGAAATCCATGACTTCACCGACATGTAATGGCGGTTTTGGTTCTTCATCAAACAACGATTTCACAACATTTTTAACGGATTCTGTTACGTCAGGCACATTCTTCACCGTCCTTCTTTTGGTAAACCCGATGAGTAATAGGGTGGTGGAACTTTAAGCCATCCCCGTTTTTTTAACAATGACTTAAATGTAGTTAAAAATGTTATCAGTTCTTGCAAATATTCAGCCCATATTAAACCAACATCACTACGAAGAGTTTGAGAGGAGGAAGTGGCACAATTTGAAATCGCCATCCCTACTTTTTTCTTCAGACTGTTGGCAAGTTCAATATCTGTCAACCTAACACCTAATGGAACATGATTAGGGTCTGAAATTGGTTTCGATTCACTCAATGGTGGAGAAGGAACCCCCTCCTTACGCATAAATTCGCTCAGTCGTTCTTTCTGAGACTTGAACATCGTTATGGCTTCATGAAGTGCCTTCCTCAATTCAGGGTCAGTTGTGCTATTCATTCCTGCTTCCGTCTGCACATGTGTCTCGGCTGCTAATGCTAAATAGGTCCAACATGACATGGCTTCACCAATATGTAAGGGCGATTTGGGTTCATGGTCAATAAAAGATTGCACGACACTTTTAAGTGCTTCTAATACATCTGGACACATACTACACCTTCTTTCTTTTTAATACATTTCCCTACAAGTTTTTTAATCATACAAAATTGTTACTTTGTTGCTAGACCTTCTTCGTCCTCCACTTTATGAGTTGCTTATTATTGTTAGCAATTTTATCTCTTCAATACCGAATTATCACTTGCCATAACGGTCAGTCCTCCCCAAAAAAACCACGATGATTGTGCTAAAATAAATGTAATACCATTTAAACGAATTTGAGGGATTCCATGTATAGAATAATGATGATTGAAGACGATGAAAAAATAAGACGAATTGTTGCTGATACGTTGAAAAAGTGGCAGTATGATGTTGAGGAAGTGACCCAATTTGATCAAGTTCTAACAGAATTTGAGCGGACTGATCCACATCTTGTTCTACTAGATATCAATCTTCCTATTTTCGATGGATACTACTGGTGCCAGCAGATTCGCACAGTTTCGAAAGTGCCTATTATCTTCCTCTCCTCCAGAAATCAGAATATGGATATCATTATGGCGATCAATATGGGTGGGGATGATTTTATCCAAAAACCCTTTGACCTGGATATTCTTGTAGCGAAAATCAGTGCGCTCCTTCGCCGAAAATATACCTATCAGGAAGATGCGAACTTTCGATTCATCCATCGGGGCTTGAAATTAAATATGACCAATTCAACCATTGAATATACTGGGAAAAGCACGGAGTTAAGCCGCAATGAATTCATCCTTTTACAAATAATGATGAGGAATATCGGGAAAATCGTTACCCGCGAGGACTTAATGCAGGCACTATGGAATGAAGATCAATTTGTCGATGATAACACACTGACCGTGAACGTGAACCGGATGCGCAGGAAAATCGCTGTGCTTGGATTGGTGGACTTCATTGTTACCAGGAAAGGAATGGGGTATTTGATCGAATGACCTTCCTTCGCTTTCTACTCTATGAAAAACCTTATATATATCTATACCTAGTTGGTTTCCTGATTTCTGCAGCGGTATTTTTTACCGATACTAATGGGGATTTGGCATGGGGAACATTTTTCTATGCTTTCACCCTTTATTTTATTGTGCTGCTGGGATTCTTATTATTCCGTTATCAGCAAAATGTTCGGGGAATCCGTTATATGAAAGATGTGGATTATGAAAGTTTGTCGCTGGAAGGTGAGTTTGCAAAAGCACATATCGATGAACTTACACGTGAGCATATCCGCGAAATCAATCAGATTCAAGAAAGAAAAAATGAGCATTATGATTTTATCATTTCCTGGTTCCATGAGATCAAAACTCCGATTGCCGTTCTCCGACTGTTACAACAAACTGATATGAATACCGTTAGTGTAAGGGAAGAGATTGCCAAAATCGAAAATTACGTTGATCAAGCTCTCTATTATGCCAAACTTGATAGCTTTAATCAGGATTACGATATTCAAAATTGTGACATTATCCAAATTTCCAAAGAGAATATTAGAGCACATTCAAAAACCTTTTTTTCAAAAAAGATCCGTATTGACATCCAAGCAGATTCATTAGCAGTACAAAGTGATCCGAAATGGCTGCAGTTTATCATCAATCAGTTGTTGACGAATAGTTTGAAATACACAGATCAAGGTGGGGAGATTACCATCTCAGCAATCGAAACTCCAAAGGAAAAACAGTTCCTCATTTTGGATAACGGGATTGGTATCACTCAAAAAGACCTACCGCGCATTTTCAATCGTGGTTTTACCGGAGAAACGGGACGCACGCATGCAAAGTCGACCGGAATGGGGTTATATTTAGCTCAAAGCTTATCAAATAAGCTCGGCCATTATATTAGCTGCACGTCAGAAGTTGGAGTGTATACTCAATTTATTATTCATTTTCCGAAGAATGATGATCCGTATTTAATAAGGCAAAAAACACACGATGAGTAAACTGAAGTGCCCCCTGTCAAGTAGACAGTGGAAATAATAAAAAGGTGCTTAAACGGCTTTAGCTCTATATTCCATAGGGCTGAGGCCGTTTAGTCGTTTTTGATATCTATCATGATTATAGAAATGTAT
>NZ_JAANMZ010000078.1 GCF_011250555.1 Bacillus sp. MM2020_4
AAGTTACATATTGTAACTATGATATTTCAGCAATTTTCTTAGCAGTTGTATGAAAAGAAACTCATTATTTTCAAAGATTATTACGTTTTCAATCAAACGATTGATTAGCTTTCAAAATACTAATCAACTGTTTGTTTAAAACCTTTGCTATCACTTATAAATGAAGGGTTTTACCCTTGAAATTGAATTAAATCCTGTCGAAAATAAGCTTCTTCTTTTTCCTTTTATGTGCGAACCATGGAGAAAAACGGTTCTTTTACGCTAATACTACAATTTTGGACAGGTATTCCCATGTTTCCTTATTAATTAAACGTTTGATTGGATTTGGTTTAAATCCTTCTCCCATTTGGTCTTTCCCAGGAAATTGATAAAAATAATGTCAAAAATCGCTCGACCTTTTTTTCATAAAAGCTAGGGGTTTTATGCTGCCTTTTGATAATTTTTCAAGAAAAAAGGGCTATATACCAGCTAATGTTCCTCAAAAAGAGCCCATGCAAATAGGCTCTTTTTGAATTAAGAAGGTCTCCCACTGTAATGAGTTTTAGAAGAGGTTTTTATTACTATATAACGAATGATAAATCCAATTCCTAACCCAGGTATCAAAGATAATATAGGAAGCCAAATAGGACCAAATGATACACCAAAAAATATATTTGGAGAGTACATAAGACCCACTGTGACAAAATAGGCTCCAAACGCAAATGGGACAAATGATAACCGAGGATTCTCACCTTCCGCAAATTTATAGGCATCATACATGGCAAACATATAAACACATGGATAAAACATAAGCCATTGGTAATCAACCACTCCGGCAGCCTCATCTATCTTCCCAAGAAAACTTAACATGATCGCTTGATTAAATAAACTGTTTACATTAATGATGAATTCTAAAAGGATAAACAGTACTCCTTTTACAAGGTGACCATTTAATAATTGACCGAAACCCGGAAAAGCAATACTCCAAAGAATTGCTTCTAACTTATTCGTTTTATTCATACTCTCAACCTTTATTATTCGGTTATATTTTGATTACTCTTTATTTTATCTACTTTTTTTATTAATCCCACTAAACCTCTAATCGTAAATAAAGTAAAACTCACACTCCCGAATGTATGGACTGGTGTCCATTTTTTCCATTTAAATAATCTAGAATTCCTTTCAAAATACCACTGACCGATACTCATCGGAACGCTAAACACCAAACTTTTCAACAAGATTTTTCCAAAATTATCGTTATAGGACATTTTCACCCAAATGACACTTAAAAGAGGAAAAAACAACATGTCATAAATAATGTTAGTTTTAAAAATCTTTCCTAAAGGACGAACTGGATATTCAATTTTTTTTGTTCCGACAACATAAGCATCAACCAAAGTCGCAAGAACCCCTTTCGAAAAAAATATAACAAGGTTTTCTCTCATTTTTGAACCCCTAAATAGAAAGGGCAGGGCAACTATACACAAACTAGTGAGTAAATGTAACAATCTTTTCTCCAATAGTTATCATCCTTTTTTATTTACTATTTTTTAAAATTACCCTTAAAGAATTATTTATACCTTCTCTTAATTGCTTGGATGGTAATTATTTAATAAAAATAAAAAAGAGGGCCAATATCTTCTTTTTTAATAAAAAGATGGGACATTGACCCTAAAACATGATTCCTTTGAAATCCTTTATTTGATTATAGCTTTTGATACCAAGTTGCTGCGGCTTGTACTTCTTCCATCGTTAGTTGATGACCTCTATCCTCCCAATGAAGTTCTACATTAGCATTCGCTTTTTCCAAGATCGATTGTAATTCAGCCGATTCCATTGGCGAGCAAATTGGATCATTTGTCCCCGCAGCGATGAACACAGATTTTCCTACCAAATCAGGGAGATCAATTCCCTTTCTAGGTACCATAGGGTGATGAAGAATTGCACCCTTTAGTGCATTTTGATAGTGAAATAATAAACTCGCAGCAATATTCGCGCCATTTGAGTAACCAACTGCAATCATATTATCTCGACTGAACTCATACTTTACTGCTGCTTCATCAAGAAATTCATTTAATTCCTTTGTTCGAAAAATTAGATCCTCTTCATCAAAGACACCTTCTGCTAATCTGCGGAAAAACCGGGGCATCCCATTTTCTAACACATTACCACGAACGCTTAGTACATTTGCCTTATCATCGATCATTCCTGCAAGTGGCAGCAGGTCTAATTCATTGCCACCCGTACCATGAAGCAATAATAATGTTGGTTTTGTTGGATCTTGTCCCTTATTAAATATATGTTTCATGATTGTTCTCCTTCCAGACACAACCTATTTAGGTCGTTCTATTTCAAAAATTTCACCTATTTTGGCGTAATTATTTCCAGCCAATCGACTTACAGCAGCTAAGCCACCAGGGTCGATTCTTCCATTATCATAAATATCATCTTCAATGTGAAATTGAACAACTTTTCCTATAATAAAATCACACCCAGGTGCATCTAAACCGCCCAATTCCAAAGAATGCTCTAATGTACATTCCATACTAATTTTCGCTTCCTTTACACCTGGTACAGCAATCCTTACACTGTCTACCGGAGTTAAATTAGCTAACTCAATTTCATTCTGTTGAGGAGGAAGACTTGCAGCTGTTTTATTAATTTTTTCAACATTTTGTTCGTCAACAATATGAACCACAAATTCCTTAGACTCGATGATGTTTCTTGCTGTATCCTTTTGTCTCCCAGCTGACCGTTGAATAGATAACGAGATCATCGGAGGATTGGATGATACGATAGTAAAATAACTAAATGGTGCACCGTTCAAAACCCTCTCTTTTGAAACCGTTGTGACGAAAGCAATCGGTCTAGGTATGATACTACCAATAAGAAATTTATAATTTTCTCTTTCAGACAATGAGGCTGGATCAATCGAAAGCAAGGAAATCAGTCCCTTTCGTAAAATTAGTCTAGTTCTCTTACTTCAAATGGCAGCAAACCTCGTTTAATTTGTGCTCTATGTGGCTCATACTGATCTGGCAGCATCAACTTTTCACCCATTGTTTCCTGTGACTCATCGTGCGCAAATCCTGGTGGGTCAGTAGCAATTTCAAATAGAATTTCCCCGTGCTCTCTAAAGTAAATGGCATTAAAGTAATTTCTGTCTTGTACAGGGGTAACTCCATACCCTTTGGATGCAACGTATTTTTTCCAATCTAATTGATCTTCATCATCAACAGCCCGCCATGCAATGTGGTGTACTGTACCCACACCCATTTTCCCGCGGCCAATAGGGGTTAATTTAACGTCAATAACATTTCCGATATCCGCAGTTGAACGATAACGGGCGTAATCACCTTCATTACCGACTAATTCGAGTCCCATTACTTTTTCTAGCAATTCAGCCGTTTTGTTAGGCTGGGTCGATAATAGTGTTGCTCCGCCAAAGCCTTTTATTGCAACCTCTCCTGTTACATCGCCGAAAGTCCAATTATTGACTTCCCCTTCTTCTCTTTCAACGATTTCTAAGTGAAGACCGTGCGGATCATCAAATTCTAAATATTGCTCTCCAAAGCGTTCCATTTTAGTAAAAGGAACATTGAACTTTTTTAATCTTTGTTCCCAAAATGCCATGGCACCTTTCGGAACTACATAAGAAGTAACCCCTACTTGACCATCTCCAATAACCCCCGAACGGGCTCCCGCCCATGGAAAGAAGGTAATAATTGTTCCTGGCTTTCCACCTTCATTTCCAAAATAAAGGTGATACGTACCTGGATCATCAAAATTGACTGTTTGTTTTACCATTCGTAATCCTAATACACCGGCATAAAAATCTACATTTTCCTGCGGATGTCCAACGATTGCAGTGATATGGTGAATACCCATTGTTTTTTTACTCATTCCTGTCACCCCTTTATAATGTATAATCTACCTAACTAATAGAACATGATATCTTATTTTGTTCCTAGTACCGGATTTAAAAACTCAAGTTATTTGCTTTACCATGAGAATCTCTAAACTGAGATATATTAAAATAAAAAGGCATCTACTGCATATCTACCTGGACCACTTAAAGCTATGCCAATTGAAACTGCAAGTAATGTAAGGTTATATTCGTATCCGTTTGATGTTGACCAAATTCCGTTTGCACCATGCACTTTAACTATAGCCATAACCATTGTTCCTGCAATCATGATTCCTGCAAGCGGGGTCAATAATCCTAACGTGAACAAAACGCCCCCAATAAGTTCTGCTAATCCAGCGAAAAGAGCCATGGTTACACCCGGTTTTATACCAATAGAATCAAACCAGCCTCCAGTACCTTTTAAACCATAACCGCCGAACCAACCAAATAATTTTTGGGCACCGTGACCTACAAATAGTAACCCCACTACCAACCGAATAATGAATAAACCAAGATTTATCATTTTAAAATCCTCCTCTATACTTTTTATCTCGAATCTGAGATATTAGTTCAAAAAAAATCATTAAACCATTTTATCATTTACCTTTTTTAAAAGTTCAACGAATAGTTCAGACTCCATAGAAGTTAAAGAACTAAACATGTGATCAACCCATTCCTGATGGATCGGCATAATATGTTCCATCAAATCGTTGCCATCATCAGTTAACGTGACATGTATTGCTCTACGGTCATCTGGACAAGCACTCCGAGTTAACAATCCTTTCTGTTCCAATCTATCAATAACATACGTCATAGAACCACTAGAAATTAATATTCTGTGACCAATTTGCTGTATGGTTTGTTTTCCTTTGAAATAAAGCACCTCTAGAACAGAAAATTCCGTAATACTAAGATTGTTTTTTGTCATTTCCACCTTCATTTTTTCCTGAACTGTTTTAGATGTTTGCATTAAAACAAGAAAGGGCAAATTTGTGCATTTTCTGTTCACCTATTTCACCTCCTCAAAAGTATTCTTAAATTGAATATCTCGAATACGAGGTAATAATATCACTTATCATTTTTATTGTCAATGTCTCTCCTTTTCCAGAAATAAATTCCAATTTATGTTATTATTTAAATATACAGATAACTAAAAAGGGGATATAGGATTATGAAGACGTTTCTAAACATCATCATTACCATATTAGTGTTAGTAGGGCTATGTTACGGAATAACGTACCTTACCCATACAAAATTCATTGATTATTCATTTGTAATTGGGATGGCTGCAACCATTATGGAACGAGTTCAAAGTCTTCTTGAAACTGCTAAAAGGAATCCGTCCAAGCAAACTATGTATTCGAGTCATCTCGCTAATTTAAAGATCCTTGTAACCTTAATCCTTCAGTACTGGGAGCATCTCGCTAAGTTGGAGCAGAACATAGATGCTCTAGCTGAAAAGATTGAAGGCTATGAATTAATTCAATCTATTCCCGGTATCGGACCTAAAATTGCTGCAACAATTTTAGCCGAGATTGGGGAAATCGATCGGTTTAATCATCCTAAGAAACTTGTGGCTTATGCCAGAATTGGACCAAGCTTCATTTCATCCGGCAAGTTTACAGCAACCCAGAATCGTAACACGATGCGTGGTGCTCGGCAGCTTCGGTATGCATTGTTTATGGCTGTTCAATGAGGATTAATTGTTCTCGAAACAACACCAGATCGAAGGAAACTTACGAACGAAAAAGTGCTGAAGGAAAAACACTAGAAAGGATACCAATTCAATACCGTGTGAAAACCAACTGAAAAAGAACTGGAGAAAGCCAGACCCCTTACTGGACAATGTATTGGAGGAACACAGAATTGAAAAAGCGGCTGGATTTTGATTGAAAATGGTGCCGGTTCATGATTGGATCCCCTCTTTTTTTGGCATAAAAAAACCCGAAGGTCTGCCGGGAATAGTACCGGAAAAGCCTACGGATTGGGAACATTATTTATTTAGGCTCTGTTATAATTGACTGTTGATTTCGCTGTGTTTGCAAATAAACGGAGAAATTCCATTTATAGTGAAAAATCCCCATATTGTCTTAAAAATAAAGGTAGTATTTCCGTTTATAGTATCCAAATCGTCGGATTTAGTCTTATTTTGAGCAGTTAATCGGAAATTCGCCGCTTATATCTGCTCCCTAAGCCCCCTCTATATACAATAGCAGGAAATTCTCCGCCTATGAGTTCTCATGCCTACACGAAAATCAACAATGCACACTAACATAGCCTTTATTTAAGAAACGTTAATTTTAGTGTTCATAAATAAAAATCTTTGTCCGGCTATTTTCTCCTGCCTATTCCCAACCAAATCCTTATCCTGCCTGGTCTAACGCCTTCTCTCTATCTTTTGGAAGAGGAAAAAGTTTGCCCTGCTTTTTCCCCACTTTTGCTCAAACTTGTACCGAATTTAATCCAAGTCAATACATGGTGATTGTACCAAAACCATACAGTGGTATTCTCGGTCCTTCAAATGTCACTATTTGAACAGTAATGTTAAAAGAAAAAACACAATAGAGAATTTGGAAATCCTCCGCATTCGCTTCATGGTAAGGTACGATTATTTTTACCCAGGGAACGACTTGTTTGACTAGCCAAGGAAACATTTTAATTTTCGATAACAATTTTTCCAATCATTCCTCCAGTTTCAACTAGTTTATGAGCTTTTCTTATACTTTCTGCATTAATTGGAGATAGTTTTTTATTCATTGTAGTCTTAATGATTCCATTATCTATTAATTCACTGATTTTATTTAATAAGGAACAATTACAAAAGGTTGAAATAGAACATGTCGATTATATCCTTTGTTTAAATAACACCGACCAACATTGGGAAAGTATGGGGGATGTTATAAAACCTCAAGGGAAAATTTAAAAATTCTCGTACATTAGGTCGCTTAAAATCAGTTTCAGCAACGGTTTGAGGAAATGAAATGACTTCAGTATTTTCTACTTGTCTTTCAACAATCGGTTTAGAGTCAACTTTACGTTGTCTATCTTTTTCTGCTCTTCGATTATCTCGAATAGCTCCTACTTGTTCAGCTTTACTTAATGTAGTATCTTGTTGAGCTTTTTTCTCTTTTTCAGCATGTTTGATAATTGCTTCAACATCTGCAATATAGTCTACTTCTTTTTGAAGCTGCTTGTGATTTTGTCCATGCTCAATTCGTTTTTCTTGCTGTCTCCAGTATGTTATTTCGTCTAAGCTTAATCCTTCATATCTTTTAGAAACCTCTAACATATAACATTCTTCAAAATAGCCTATTGATTCATCTATCACATAAACATGATTCATATTTCTCGGATCATAAGCTAACTATATTTTCCACGAGCTTTTCATTCGTGCATTTTCAAACCAGCTTTCTTTAATTGCTTTATCACAGCTATAAGATATGCCTTTAAACTGAATCCCCTTATGATTTACAGTAGCTTTTCCTCTTGGTAATAACTGAAGTTTCACTAATTCTTCTGAAAAAACTCGTAGCTTTCCTGTACGATTATTAATGCCCCAGCGCCATAGTTCAACAGGAATAGGTTGTACATCATCAGCTACTAAATCTCTATCTCTCACATATATTTTTAAATAGTGTTTCGTGTTGTATTGTAGAATTTGCTTAATTAAAATTTGTGTAAATTCTTTCAATGTTAGTTTTGCATCTAAACGATAATCCTTTGCTCCACGCTCTTGAAAATCGATGTCAATATAACCAGGAAGTAATGGCTTCACTTTCTTTTGAATCAAATCAAATTGCTTCTCAACAATGCCCTTCCAATCTGCGCGATATGAAGCTGCATTTTCAACCTGTAAATTAAATGCTTTTACCAGTCGTTCAACGTTGTATCCTTCAAATTCACCTTTATCTGCTAACAAAACTTCTGGTAGATGACGACTTGGCCAATCATCTTCATTTATTTCAATGCCATACTCTGCACAATACACCTTTTTATCAGCAACGACGTTTGTTAATGCCATCATAGCTCCAGCCCACGAAGGACCTTCTAATCCTACGTACATTCCGACTGCAATTCTACTAAATACATCCATTACTAAATAAACAACAGGACGTCCAATAATCCAATTACGGTTTACTTCAGAAACTAAATATACGTCTGCAATTGTTGCATCAATTTGATAACGAGATCCTGGTCCGAACACTTCTGATTGAGATGTATTTAACACCGCGCGATGATCTTTATTGAAACGTTTTTCACCTTTTCGGGCTTTTAATACTTCAGGAGCATTGTATTCTTTTTGATACCAGTATTTAAATTGTGTAAGAGTAGGAATAGCATCCTCATCTTTTAACAGCACTTTCTCAACGCCATTTTCGTAATATATATTCTCTGCATAAAACTCTTTCAACATAAACTTATATGCTGCTGTTAAGCTATTTTGCTTCGAAGTTAGGTAGTATTTTTCAATCGCTAACCTAAAAATTCTTTTTGTTTCTTCATCAACATTTATCCCTTTAACGCCATAAACAGGAGGTCTACCGCGCTTGTTTTCTCCAACTTTTCGTTCTTTTCCTTTTGCACCGGAATTTTTATAGTCTGGTAGTAAGGCGTCTATCGTTTTTCCTCTAGACCAATACTTATATAAATACTTTCGTATAGTTGGATAGGTTACATTATGCTTCCCTTGAGCTTCCTTTATTAACTTTGTACGAAAAGACTTTTCGTAAATAGCTGGCTCTTCTTTTACAATATCCTCAATAATTGCCCATGCGGCATCTCTCGCTTCGTAGTGCTTATTTTCATATTCATTAGAGACTATTACATCATAGGAGGTATCGATATTCTTGCTCCAATCTCCAACAACGATTAAATCTGTCATTTCAGAAACTAACTTCTTTTCAGGGAATGCTTTTGGGTTATTAAGCTCTAAGACATACATAATTGAATTACCTTGATCTAGCCAAAGAACTTTATATAAACTTTCTTGTTGGCAGTCTTGTAAAATTTCATTAACATAAAAATTCATTAAGCCCACCTCTTTTTAACATCAGGTGTATTCGTACATAAGACGTTAGCGACGTCTTCCCTTAAATCTATCCTTTTTTTCATATCAACTTTTAATAATTTCTTTGCTAATGCATGTTTATATATACTAATTGCCGTTCCCGCTTCAAAATTATATTTCATATCGAATGCTTGTAAATTTTCAAGTACAGTACCAGTAAAGTTAGTCCATTCATTCATTAGTAAATCTACTTTTTCGCCTTCATCAACAAAATATGCATCACGTAAAAACTTTAAATTACTAAGTAAAATTTGTGGTAACTCTTTTTCTGTTACGATTGCCCATTCAATTCCTTGCTGTTCCCAATAGCACTTCTCTATTTCGAATTTTTCGATAACTCTGTTGTCATTGAGGTCTTTTTCAAGTTTAAGAGTCCGAGCTTTATATACAATTGAAGGCCCTTCACGTACCGTTAAGAAAAAGTCAGTTGTCATAACGATAGTGGTACTTGTTTTATTATCGTGAGGATGTTTTATACCTAAATCGTCAGCTATTTGTAATGTTACTTCTCGATCTAAAGGGAATTGCTCACGAATATCTATTACGTTGTCTGCCCAATCACAGAAGCAAAGGTAATTAAATTCTAAATCTGATAATAAATGATGCTCACGTGATGTTTTCCACCCTATAAAGCGATGAACACGTCCTCTAGATGGTACATCTTGAATAATTAACCAAGGCTTGTAAAGAGCAAGTTCACCTTGCCCTCTACCTTCCTTAATGTATCATGAGATTTTTGCTTCAGTCCAACCTATTTGACGTTTAGCCATATAGTCTCCTCATTTCATTTAGAAATCTGGCGTAGGTTTTTCTGAAAAACCCAGTTCTGCTATTTGCATAATTGATGTAAATAAAACATTGCTAATATACGTCTCCGGTAAATCTCTTAAACGTGCATAATAAGTTAATTTCCATCCCTGCGCTATTGCTCGTTGACCATAACTTTCACATGAAGCTATGACTGAATTCTGAGCATGGATTTTTGTGATCTCTCTAGCTTGATATCTTTGAGTACTGTTAGCAACTGATCGATAAATAATGCTATAAATCTGTGAAACTGAGAAATGTTCTAAGAGCTCCTCAAAAACTCTTATCGTCTTCTCTCCAGGATTAAATGTATAGCCCACCTTATGCATTTGATATAACAAATACTGTAAGCATTCATTAAGGGCAACTTGTCTCCATTTCTCGTAACAAAAATCTTTAAAACCTTCTTCATCGTTCAAATGAGGATACAATAATCGCTTAATCATAGCATCGTAGTCGTCATCTTCTGGCATGACATTCAAACGATAATGAACTTTATAGATATAGTAAGCAATTTTATATTGTTGATCATCTTCTGATACAAATTCTACTTCAAAGTCATCTACCTTTGATTTCAAGCTAGGAACTAGAATATTTCTACCTGTTAATGTCTTTATTATTTCCCTCTCATATTCTGTTGTGGGTGCGATTTTCCCCTCAATATTTTCTAGAGGTTCAATATAGCTTGTATCTTCTGAAAGGGCTCCTCGTAATACAACCGCTAGATAAAGTCTATCCTCTAAGCTTAAATCTGTCTCTAAAATCATCTCCCAATTATCTTCTTCATAATAATCACATAATAATTGTCTTTTCTTCTCTAATAACTTTTTTTGGCGTTCTTCCTCTAATCTTTTTGCTTCCATTCTTTCTTTTTTACAAAATTCGCAGCTGCAAAAAGAAATTTCTTGATGTCCACAACTTGAACAATATTTCTGATGATTATTAAAATAATTGGAGGAAGATCTAGATTCTAGATGCATAACAATAGGCGATTCACACTTGATACAATGCTCACCACTTAAAATTGGAGGAAATATCCTTACTAAATTTGATGTAGTTGTCTTTATTTCATATCTTTCTAATAAGTCTTTAATTTTATCTCCGTCATAATATGCTGTTATTATCTCGACAATTTGTTCTTTAGATAGATGATTTAATTTTTCATCTAAATCACTAAAATCTAAATTATTGATTGATATTTCCACTGTAAATACCTCCTAAAACAAAAACATCCGTTCGCTTATTTTAATTATAAGCGAACGGATGTTAAACTTCCATATTTAAACAACTTTATTATTTTTTAAATGACTTTATTATTTTTTATACAATTTTATTATTTGTAGAC
>NZ_JAANMZ010000079.1 GCF_011250555.1 Bacillus sp. MM2020_4
AAATAATTGAAACATGAGAAAGGGTGTCAGGCACCATGTGAAATTTCACATGGTGCCTGACACCCTTTTCCCTTTTATCACCTTATTAACCTGTTTCTTGGTTGCTTTTTAGTTGGTCATAGATTTTTTGATAGGCGGCGGCTTCTTTTGGTAATCCTTTACTTTGGTACATTTTGCTGATTTTTCGTACTGGTGAAGGATTTTGTGGCTGAAGTTCCATTTCCCAGTAGAAGCAGTCAATGGCCTTATCGAATTGTTTAAATTCCGCATAGTAATCACCTAATTCCATCATGCGATCAGGATCTTCCACTAATTCAACCATTTCATTAATTTTTTTCAGCACCTCAGATACCGGATAATGCCTCCCAATAGCTAAAAGTTTATTGTGAACTTCTGAAATATCATGTTCGTTAAGCATATTGACCGCCAAGTGAAAAATCTTATCTTCCAATTGCTTGGTATTTTCCGTGTGGGAAAGGCGTGCCAACAAAGGAGCAAATTCGTCAAAGTGTGATAGAACGAAATTGGCATCGCACTTTTCCCAAATGATTTCGAGGGTATCATCATAGGAAGACGGCAGATCATGAATAAATTTGAATAGGCATGTGGCTGCTTGCTCAACATTTCCTTTTTGAATCATCTTTTCCAAAATCACTTTTGAATCAGGTAACACTCGGAACGGATTGATGTTTACCTTACCTAAAATGAGCATCCATTCCTCCATAGGGACAAAGTCGGTCGCAATATCCGTATACTTCTTAATGGTTTGAAGGTCTTGAGGCCGATTCACATGTTCCAGCCATAGTAATAACGCAGTTAAATGATCTTGTTTACATAAGATGTCTTCTAAGATCATTCGTTCATTTGAAGAAGATCGATTTTTGAAACAGTTTAATTCTACAAAGAAGGGATCCTTTTGAAAAATGGTTGGGTAGTCTAAGGAATGGTAAAAGTTGTGGTAGGAATTGAATTCGTGTGAATCCAGTCGTTCCTTGGCAGATGTTAAGGAAGGTGCAAAATCGCATAAAATTCGGATAACCTGATAGGCTTTCATAAATTTCCCGTTTCTTCTAAGGTGAAAGAAAATCTTATCAATCATTTCAATTATCCATGCTTTTTCGAAAAAGGAATCGAGAGTTGTGGTAATGTAGGCTACTTCCTGTAAAGAAAAATGAAGCTGTAATTGGGAGAAAAGTTTATGTTTATTTGGTAAAGAAACGAATTGCTGAGGGATTAAGGCGGTTAAGATGGGATTAGAAGATTCTATGACAATGCCTTCAAGCAGCGCTTTATGAATAAATGTGCCTTCTTCTATTTGATCAAGTATAGCTCCGAAAACAAGTGAGTTTTTATAGTAAATTAGATAGTATTTTTCACTATCTCCGGTTACAACCTCAATTACCTTACTTCTGGCAAAAATGGCCGCTCGAATGACCTGTCCTTTTATGGCATGCTTTTTATTCTTAATGGAAATTTCCGTTGGCATCATCAATTCTTTATTCATTTTCCTATTGCCTCCCGTCAATTTTGTACTCTTGTTAGGTTTATTATACCATATGTCAGTTATGTGGAATGCGGATCATCAACTATTGCCTTGGTGTTTATCGAAATGGTAAAAGGTATGGCAGATTATATGCCATACCTTCTGTTGCTAAAATGGTTTTAGAATCATAAGAGCAATGATGATTAGAAAAATTACATTTTCAAGGTTTTCGAATTGAAACAAAACCTTTGATAATTGCCAATACTCTTCAGGAATATCTTCACCTTTATGGGCGGCCAATAGTTCTTTAACCGGTTTTGACCTTGGCGAAAGGACCAGAGGGCCAATTGCAAGCGCTGCCAAAAAGAGTACAAGGCTCGTTACATACCATCCCATACGAAATAGGACGGGATTTAAAATACCCATGGTCAAACCTGTGACAAGTAAAAGCGTGCCGCCAACCATCACAAATATATGTAATTTATGCCTAATTTTATATGAATGTCTTAATTCGGTCATTGTTTTTCCCGATTTGACCACAGTCGTTAAAATAAATCCTGGCCCCATTCCCAGTATAGCTGAAAATATATGTATGAACACTACGACTTTGTAAAATGAAATCACTGTGCCAACCTCCATTATCTGCTTGCTCCCATTTTACCATAAACAATGTGACTACAATGTGATATCTTGCTCAGCGATAAAGTTTTATAGACTTTCCGCCATTAATTTCTCACATTTAAAATGGTATAATGTAAGGAAACTAGGATTTTCTGTGCGCCTAAAAGGGGGCAGCTACTATCAATAAATTCTTTAAATTCATCTATATTTTTATAGGATTTCTAGCACTCGGTCTTGGCATTTTGGGAATCATTTTGCCCTTATTACCCACCACCCCACTCTTACTTTTAGCATCATTCTGCTTTGTGAAAGGGTCCGAGCGTTTTGAACACTGGTTCAAAGGAACAACCATCTACAAGCGTCATTTGGAAAACTTCGTAAGAGAGCGTGCGATGACCTTACAGCAGAAATTAACCATTCTCCTATTTGCCGACGTCATGATCGCTATTGCCTTCTTCTTTCTCGATCGGACTATTTTGCGGATTATGCTATTGCTAATTGTGGCCTATAAATACTATTATTTTATTTTTAAAATTAAAACAATCCAGGTTGGCAAGGCCAGCCAGAATAATTCAAAATAAAGATGGCACCATCCATACTGTTGGATAGTGCCAGGTTGTGATCTACTTTAGATCAAGAACCATATATTCATCATCGTAATAAACACCGTCTACGATAAGTGCCCTTTCCTCCACTCCGAATGTTTTAAAACCTAGCTTTTGATAAAGCCTCTTTGCCTTTTGATTACTTGCAATGACACCCAGGTTTATTTGTTCAATCGTTTTGATCTCTTTCGCTTTATTAATTGCTTCTATCATTAACGCCTTCCCTATCCCTAGACCCTGTTTCCTTGGGGTGACATACATGGCAAAAATATTTGCCCGATGTCTTATTTTCTTCCGGTCTTCCTGCAGTAATGTTACAACTCCAATCAGTTCATCATTCTCAAATGCTCCAAACGTGTAGTTTCCGTTTGTGGAAAAATTACGGGCAGTTTGTTCCACTGCATCTTCCCTTATTACAGATTCTTCATAGCTTGTTAAAAATGCCTCCGGATTTTCCTTTAATGCTTCTAAACGTAACACCCAGTAGCTTTCGGCATCTGATGGGTTTAGTAATCTAATTTCCATGGCATGATCCCCTTTTGTACTATTCGTTTTTAACAACACTAGATTCTTTATTCTGACGAAGGGCATTTATCGGAAAATCCAATTTCTCATTTCTTTCGTGATCTAATTTGGACCATTCCTATTTACTTTCAAAAAACTACTGGAGTGCCTGATAGGCTGAGTTGTTCTTTAAGATATCTACTATGTTATGGACTAACTCCGTCATTTCTGTCCCATCCGTACTCTTATCACATTCCGACCATTTAAAATGGCGGATCCCGTCATTAATCCAAATCGTCAATTCATAGCTTTCAAATGTTTTTTGCGTACATTTGGTTGAAAGCCTTTTGTCACCCAAGAAATTAGAAAGAATCATCTGTTTGTAAATTTGGTTCAGTTCTCCTTTTGAAAACTGAAAATCATCTATGACGGTGGTATTGCCATTTGATACGTTCTTAATAACTTCTTGATTTTTGGTATCGATTTTGTTTTTCAAACCTACACCATATTTTAGCTCAAAGGCAAAAAGATCTTGTTTCTCAACATCGTGGGAAATGGTTAGTAAATCACTTATATCTGGACATTCTTCTAAAGTATATTGTGTTTGCGTATTGGATTCCTGCTTTCGAATCCCTTTACAGACGTAGCTTCTAACCTCTCCCCCGCCAAACTTATCCTTTGTTGAGTCTATTTTAATTGCTACCTTGGTCCCATCAAATTCTAAGTCTTGAAAAATCGGATCCCCTTCAATTGTATATTGAGTAAGTCGGATCATATCCTTTTTTCCGTTCTGTGTATTTTTCACAAAAAGATCTAACCGATCAATATTTTCCAAACCTCCATGAATATTAACCACTTCATTTTTAGTTGGTTTTTTAGGGTAATCAAATGAATTGGATTTAGCTAATTGGCAACCAGTGATAAACGTACAGAACAATATAATAAATACCATTAGGTTTGTTCTTTTTAACATACTACTCACTTCCTTTTAATAGAAGAGACGAGATAATCCTTAAGAACGTTTCTTGACCATCTTTGATACATTTCATTCACCTCACTGGTTGGAATACTATTACGTATTAAATTCATAAGTTTGGACCGAAAATGACATGATAAAAATAAAAGCAAAGAGGGTAATGACTTGAAAAAACTGCTAACTGGTTTGTTTGCCACTATTGTCTTTTTCTCTGTGAGCATACAACCACCCATAAAAATAAATACTGTCAACGCACAACGTAAGCCGATTCCCCCATATGCGAAGTTTGGAACCATCGCAATGGAGAAAACCCATGAAAAATATCCGAATGCTAAAATCATTGACTATCTTCATATTGGGAGAGTCCCCGGCTCACAATCCTCAACTGAAAAATTCAAACTCTGGCTAAAAGATAACGGAAAAGAATTCGGCGTTTTTGTAAATATTGAATTTAACAATGTAACTGGAAAAGTCAATAAAATTTCATTCAAGGAGACCTCAAGATAAACATAAGGCAGTCGTTTTCGAAAGGAGCATATTTTCAAATGTTCCTTTCGAAAACGACACTTATCCTACTACAAACTTCAAATCCATCCCCATTCCCCAATATAACTATGTAAAATATGCCACTTTTCACAATTTTACCATTTGCCTCTTTTTATTTCTATTCACTATTTTTGATAAGAATGCATACCTGCCAAGTACGAAAGACAGTTCCAATATGAAAATGAATAAAAATATGGACCGTTATGTAACACCTTGGTTCATCTGAACGTTTTTATTATTGATAGCAACTCGGCAGAGAAAGTAGGTGCACAAACTATGCCTGACAACAAGAATTCACAACATGAGAACCAAGGAAACATGGATTCCATCGAAGAAATATGCCACGCAACGTGGGAACCGGTTTACCGATACATCTATTATAAAGTTCAAAATCGGGAGGAAGCAGAAGATATCACGCAAGAAACCTTTGTAAAGGCCCTTTCTTATTTAAATAGGGGGAACGTTCATCCCGATAAATATATTGGTTTTTTAAAAACAGTCGCCCTTAATGTGCTTCGCGACTTATGGCGGAAGAAAAAACGCAGGGGCCCAACCGTTGATATTGATGTATTTCAACCAGTAGAAAATGCTGTTCCCGATCTTTCAGAAGAGAGTACACAGCGGATGATCATTGAAAATGCACTTATTCAGCTTAATAAACTTAATGAAGAACAACGAACTGTGATTGAACTTCGGATTATCAAAGGCTTCTCGACAGCTGAAACTGCCAGAATCATGAATAAAAAGGAAGTGACCATTCGTGTTATGCAGCATCGGGCATTACAGGCTCTTGCCAACATCCTTAAAAATAAATAGATTGGGGAGACATTTCGATGGAGCAAAGTGAACAAAAATTATCCAATTTTATTGATCGTTTAAATGAGGAACAAAAGCCGGATGAAGATGAACGTTCAACCGATTCCGAAGAATTAAAAGAGCTTTTTCAAACAGTCAGAATGGTCCGAAGCCTAAAGGAGCCAGCTATGCCAACACCTGGCTTTCAAATGAAATTAACAAAGGCTGTTGAGGAGAGAGTTTCCCAAAAAAAACCGGGCAAACATAAAAAATGGGTATGGTTTACTGGCATTGCCAGCATCGCGGCACTTATGGCACTTATCATCAATTTCGCTTTACCCACTGGTCACACAAATATCGTGAATGCCATGGCTGCTGCCTTTCAGGATGTTAAAGCCTATCATGGCATAATGGAAATAGCAGAAACAAATGCTTCAGGTGAATCTACCACCCAAGCAATGTTGGAGGTTTGGGCGGATCAAGATGGGCATTATTACCTTAAAGGGCTTAAAGGTCCAAATAAAGATATTATCACTATTAACAACGGGCAAAAGAAGTGGCAGCTGCAAACGAAAGAAAGGAAAGTCCACTTATTCCCAGCTTTTCCGGATGCCTATCATTTTATTTTTGAACTGGGAAATGAAATAAACGAAACAAAGAATGCCTTGTCAACTAAGGTTATGGGCGAAGAAACCATTGCCGGAAGGAAGGCTTCTATTGTGGAGGTTACCCCTAGAGGCGGCTCACCATATAAAATATGGATTGATAAAGAAACGAAGCTGCCCTTGCAGAAGCAAACGGCGATGCAAAAGTCTATTCAATACAAAGTAACCTATACAAAGATGGACTTCAGCGAGTCAATCCCTAAGGAACTCCTAGCATATCATCTGCCAGAGGGCTTTAAGGTAATTGACATAAATCCTGAGCAAGTTGTAAACGAGCTAAACGAAATCAAGGCAGCTGTTGGCTTTATACCGAAACAACCAGAAACCATCCCTACTGGATACTTTCAGGACCACATGGCTGTGATTCCTGCACAACAAATTGTAAAGACGTATTACAGCTCAAAGGATAAGGATAAGGCAAATACAATTATCCTTGTACAAGGAAAAGCGAGCGGCGAGTTTAAGCCAGCTCCTACGGCCATTTTAGGGAAACTCATTAATGGGGAAGCTGAAATTCAGTCACCTATTCAGGAAGATGTAGGAATTCTGGGCGGTGGCAGTCTTTATGCAGGTATAACGGATGTAAGCTCAATACGTTGGCAGATGGACGGCTATGAATTTGCAGTAGTTGGGGATGTTCCTTTAGAAGAACTGGTTTCGTGGACAAAAAACATAACCAGTAGTTCCTTAGAAATACCAACTGTTGAAGGGCAAATGCATCCGCAGGTTGAAGTTCCATATGACTTAACCGTTGAGGAAAATGACCAAAAAAGCGTTGATGCCGGAAGCTCTCCATGGAAACTCGACCCAGTATTTAGCGCCCAGATATTTGTCAGCCTTAAAATGTCCCCTAATGGGATTACTGGTGAGTACCCGATAACCATTGAGGAGCTTAAAGTAAGCCAAAATAATGGAAAAGAGGCCGTCATAGAGGTAAGTGGTGACAAAACACCGATTAAGAAAGTCTACCTAAAACGAATAGTAAGACAGGACTCCACAGGAATTTGGACCGTCGTTGGATACGACCCTAAATAACAATATAGAAGTATGAATAAAGGTGTCAGGCACCATGTGAAAATATGGTGCCTGACACCTTTTACAAGTTTTTCATAGTGTATGGGGGATTTTTCTTAATGAAGTATTTTGAGAAATTTAATGGAGTTTGGGCTCCACTGGTATATGTTTGTGGCTTGCCTTATTAGTGGCAAACTTTTCGGGATTTGAATTATTGGTGAGTAGTTTGTATGCATCCCACTGTGACATTAAAGGTTGAATCTGATGCTCTGAAACGACGATTCCCTTCTTTTCTAAGTGTTTAAAAATGCTTTCAGTCATTCTTCTCTACCCCTTTCTTGATTTCAATAAGACATTCTTGATGAAAAAAATCATGAGGTCTCCTTGGTATTATTATATCAGTTCCTTTAATAAATTGTAAGCGTTTTCAAAACATTTAGGCTTTTAAAATATTCCTCAACAAATGGGATTTTATTTACCCCCTCACCATCCCTTAAATCAAGGGATACTTGGTGCCCCGAGGGTTAAACTATAAGAGGTTACATCCTAAAAGAAGGCGGTGATTGCATGTCGGAGTTTGTGGAATCCATCGATTATGAAACAGGCACTTCCATTCAGACGTTCAACATAATGGAAGCGAAAAAAAATCCTGAAGGTTATGAGGTACTTTTAGAACTCGATCTAGAAAGCGGGTATGCACTGGAAGGTGTTAAGATGAACATCACCAATGAGGATTTCGTAGCATACGAAACGAATGATATTCAAGAAGTGGTTAAATATGCTTTAGGATTCTTTGAGCAAACATAGGGAGGAATACAGATGAAAAAAGCAAACAGCAATACGCAAAGGAAACCGTTAAAAAGTACTGTGATTCGGAACCAAGAGGAACAAACATTAAAGGAAAAATACAATAGTAAAGATGATGATCGAGCCTGGGAAGATGACCGCCTTTAAAGGAGGCATCTTCCGTTCACTTTTGATTGATGGTCACATTGGGTTCGCTTATTCATTTGGCCCATATACCCGACTACGGATATCTGGGGCACCAGAATCTTGCTTTTCTATTCGCTTTACTAAAGTATCCCTCATTCCTGGGGCAAGCAAATGACATTCAGAGAGTGCTGCCATTTCAGGAAAGTTCTGTTGCCTCCCATGGATCACTTGATTTACTTTTTGAATAGTCCATTGCGGATACGGTCGGTTGAGTAAAGTACATGATTGCCCCGCCTCCACTAATCCTTCTTGTAGAACGCGAAAATACCAGCCAGTTTTTCCTGTATTTTGCAATAGCAGCGCTAGGTTTTTCACTTTAAAACGGCGTGCCGGTTTCCAGCAAGGCTGTCTAGGCTGCGAAACTTGAATAACGGCCTCACCAATTTGAAAGGTATCACCAATAGCAATGGTTTCCTCTGTTATATGTTCCAAAACCAAGTTTTCCCCCATACCGCCAGCGGATATCTCGGAATTCCCCAATTCCTTTTGCCAGTAAAAATAATTTTCAAGCGGATAGGCGAACACTGCCTTCTCAGGCCCACCATGGTGCTCTAAATCACCCTGTCCATCCCCTGTTAAACCCGTTTTGCCAACCCAAATAGGCCCTTCGACAGGATCTTTAAAAATTGCACTTGTCCATTCCCGCTCCATTGGATTTACTGCCTCATTCCTACCGATTGTTTTTGGTAGCCCAACAAATACCTGCTTCAATAAAATAGCCATTTTGTTTCCTCCTAAACATTAAAACCAACACAACCATCACTTTTCTTTGTGCTGGTTCTAACTCCATTTCCCTTTGCCGAATTCCTTTTTATTCAATTCGGCAAAGGGGATTTACATCCCTTCTTGCGCTTATGTCTTTTTAAATTTCACAGAAAAAACCTTGCTAGCTTAATGGGCAAGGTTTCCTGATTGACTATACTTAATGCTATCATTTTGATCCAATTCCTGCATATTTCCTTACAGCTTTCCTCCAAACCAAAAAGCCATATTCCATTGTCGATAATGTCAGCCCCAGCCAGGTAAATAAACACGAACCAGGATAAATTTCATATGTAGAAGGTTGAATTTTTTCAATCGTTTCCATTCTCTGAGTTTCTAAACTTTTTTCGACCTTTCTACCTGTAATCCCCTGCTCTTCTACTGGCTCATCTGTCTGCTGAGAAATTTCCTTCTCATTTTTTTCAAAAGGTTCCTCACTGGGCACCACTGCCATTGACCTCATCGCCTCTGTTATCACCTTCGCGATTTCATCCTTTGAAAAAACCTTAATTGAAATCCAACCGCGTGGATCAACTTCGTACCCATATTTCTCAATGATCTCTGCTGACATATACTTACCATTCACGTAGCCATTTCCACTTGGATGTAATTGTGTTGCCAACACTTGTCCCTTTTGATGACTCTCAGGATAAACAAAGCTTACTCTTCCATTACTAATTTTCTTTTCTTTTAGTTTAAATGAATGAAAAATAGCCCTTTTTTCCTCAAAAGATAACACTTGAATGACTCCCTTCCAATTTTCCAAGGATAAGTTTTCCACTGTTACCTTAATTATACCAGATACTACTTCCCAACAATGGGCTAATCAAAAATAGCCTTATAAATTCAACATTTAATATGGAATGTTTTGGAAAAATTGGTAATACTAGTTGCACGAGTGAGATGAATATATTAT
>NZ_JAANMZ010000007.1 GCF_011250555.1 Bacillus sp. MM2020_4
CTATAATATAATAGAAGAAAAATACTAAACTAGTTTACTATCCAGGAGGTATTTTGATGAGAGTAGCCATTGCACAGTTATCCACAAGTGTTGATAAATTTGCTAATTTAGAGAAAGCCATAGAATACATTTCGAAAGCGAAAAGGTTGGGCGCGGATTTTGTCATCTTACCTGAATTTTTTATGGCACTGGCTACCCCAAAGTCTGGTGTCTTACCTGTTGATGTGGCGGAGCCCTTGGATGGCCATTTTGTTACCGGGCTAATGGAGGCTGCCCGCCAAAATGAAATTTATGTGGTTTGCGGTTTATATGAATCCAAACCAGATGATCAAAAACGTGCGTATAACACCACCGTCCTTATTAATCATTCAGGACAGCTCGTCCATTCTTATCGTAAGACACATTTATACGATGCTTTTAGTTATCATGAATCTGATACGATTATTCCGGGTGATAACCAGTATAAAATAGTAGAAACCGAGTTTGGAAAAATCGGATTAATGGTATGTTACGAATTACGATTCCCAGAAATCGCAAGGCAATTTGCGCTTCAAGAGGCAGATATTCTGGTTGTTCCTGCCGGATGGGTGGCAGGGCCGATGAAAGAGGACCATTGGCAAACGCTTATTCGAGCACGAGCGATTGAAAACACCCTGTTTGTCTGCGGTGCAAACTTAGTGGGCGATATTTTTACCGGACGCAGTGTGATTGTCGATCCAATGGGTGTCATTCAAGCTAGTGGAGGCGAAGAAGAAACGTTAATTTTGTCCGATATTGACCTTGATCGCATTCAACGAGTAAGGGGAAAACTTCCTAGTGTCAAAAATCGCAGGCCTGAATTTTATCCGACAATTTGATAGATCCCTCGTAAGGCACAGCTAGTTTCTTTCGCTAGTTGTGCCTTTTTACGTGCAATTCTCTGTTTTTACTGCTTCTCAACTAATTTTATTTACGTAGATTCAGCATCATCATTACTTTATCCATGCCAGCTGCTAGCCCTATCCCCACCGTATATCGAATCAGATCCACAAGTAGAAACCCTTTGCCAAGAATCAATGCCCCCATCATATTACTGCGAATCTGATTGATCCAGTCCGCCTGATACAATTGGCTGAATTCAATCCCAAAACTAAAGGAAAAACTAAGCAAGGTCGCTGTTAGCAGGCCTTTACGCACCAGTAAGAAACGGAAACCAACATAAACCATCATCGCCCATAGCGCATCCCCGGCATTCTCCGCTACAAAGACCGGAAGCAACTGGCCGTACCTCCTAGAGGCAAGGCCTCCTGCCACGGTAATAACAACAGCCATCAAATAAACAATTCTTTTAATCAATTGGAGTCCCCCTAGGGAAGAAGTGAAGCAGGGGACGGTTCTCCCGCTTCACTTCACATAATCTTCAAGAATAGAATATCAAATTCACACATTGTGTGAATTTGTGATGAAAAGGTCGCAATAGTAGAATATGATAGACTTGGAAAATGCTACATACAACCCCACAGTTTCAAACCACGAACCAAAGCGGCGAACCAAGGGACGGTTCACTTGCCTCTATTCATTCCTATTTTCTATCATCTTCATGAGCCTTTTCAATCATTTTTTTATCCCATCCATGACACATGCTGTTCTCAATCTAGAAGTTCCCTACTACACAAACAGTTGAGCAATTAAAGCGTAAGAACCGTCCCCTGCATCACTGCCTCCCTTTTCAATGGATTAATTATAGAAACAATGGAAAAACCATATTACCTTTTTCTAGCTCATTGACGGGGCATTTGAGTCAGAATATTGTAGGAGGAAGTAGGTTGATAGAATATTTTAAAAAATGAAAGCGTTACCCGACTTTGGGGAGAGGTAAGGGTTTCAGAAGCTCGCTGTAAAAAGCTTCACGATAAAAATAATAGAATGGGGAGAGTTGGAAAATGATTGATTGGAAGAAAAGCCAGTGGCTGATGGCTGCCTTTTTCGGCATGTGTTTCATCCTATTATGGCCGAATGCAAGCTTTGCAAAACAACCGGAATCATCTTACTGGTATCCCGAACAACTAGTAAACTGGACTCCAGAGAAGGATCCAAGTGCTGTGTTTAACCGCAGCCAGATTCCACTAGCCAAACGGGAGGTGTTATACAAGGTCAATGACCATGCCCAATCTGATGCAAAGTTAGTGGCGTTGTCTGCCCTAAACCCTACGACGAGCGGAGTGCCATCGCAAGGCGGGAAGGATTTCTATGCCAACACCTTTAGTTATTGGCAATATGTTGACCTGATGGTGTATTGGGCAGGTTCCGCTGGTGAAGGTATTATCGTACCGCCAAGTGCGGACGTGATTGATAATGCCCATAAAAACGGCGTACCGATCTTAGGCAATGTTTTCTTCCCTCCTACTGTTTATGGCGGGAAGGCTGAATGGGTCAACCAAATGCTAGCACAGCGGGAGGATGGAACCTTTCCTGCAGCAGACAAGCTGTTAGAAGTGGCAAACTATTATGGGTTTGACGGCTGGTTTATTAACCAAGAAACCGAAGGTGGAAACGCCCAGACGGCTGTAAAAATGCAAGAATTCCTTGCGTATCTTCAAAAACATAAACAGCAAGATATGCACATCATGTGGTACGACTCGATGACGAAAGATGGGCGTATCAATTGGCAAAATGCGCTAACGGATAATAATAGCAGCTTTTTACAGGACGGCAGCAAACGGGTTTCTGACAGCATGTTTTTAAACTTCTGGTGGCAGGACCAGCAGTCTTCCGCCACTAAAGCGAAGGAACTCGGCAGAAGTCCATATGACGTGTTTACCGGGATTGATGTGGAAGCGAATGGAACAAGTACAACTATTCCTTGGCAGGGAATTTTCCCAGAGGGCAAAGCACCTGTCACTTCTTTAGGAATTTATCGTCCAGACTGGGCCTTTAAAACAGCGGAAACGATGGAACAGTTTTATCAAAAGGAAAATGAATTCTGGATTGGAAGGTCTGGAAATCCTGCCGTAACAACTGATAACGGTACGTGGAAGGGAATGGCACATTATTTCACTGCCAAAACAGCGATCAAGGAACTGCCTTTTGTCACTCATTTTAATACAGGCAGTGGCAAGTTTTTTGCCGTCGATGGAAACGTAGTAAGTGACCAGTCCTGGAATAATCGCAGTCTGCAGGATCTTCTGCCAACCTGGCGCTGGTTAAAAGAAGGCGGGCAAGCTGTTAACGTGGACTTTGATTGGGAAACTGCTTATGACGGCGGAAGCTCATTGAAGCTTTCTGGTGCTGTTGATGCTAACAATCCTACGCATATTAAGCTTTATAAAACCAATCTGCCGATTCAAAAGGATACGGAAATTTCACTGACATACAAAACCGATTTGAAAAAGCCAAACATGAAACTTGGAGTAAGCTTTACTGACAATCCGGATCAATTTGTCTTCTTTGATGTGAGAAAACAAAGTCATCAACAATGGATAACCGATTCGTTTAAGTTGAAAAAATACAGTGATAAACATATCGCAGCCATCTCGCTTTTGATAGATAGTGATCAAATGGTGAAGGATTTTACGACAAATATTGGCGAAATCAAGGTTTTTAACAAACAAGAGAAACACAATGCGGTCCATGCCCCGAAGCAAGGAAAGGTAAGTAAGGTTGATTTTACCAAAGGAATCTATGCGGATGTCGCACTTGCATGGGAGCCGTCTGATTCCGATGTGAGTCATTATGAAATTTACCGGACGCTGCCAAACCATACAAAAGAGTTTGTCGGCGCTACACCTAACCATGTTTATTCCCTTTCTAATCTAAAGCGGAATGGGAAGGAGAGCAGTACCAAATTAGAAATTGTTGCGGTGAACAAAGAATTCAAACGAAGCGAGAGTGCAGCCGTCACGTTCGAATGGCCGCCGTATCCAAAACCGGAAGCAGATTTCCGTGCGGATAAAACGGTAGCGGCACCGGGGGAGAAGATTCAATTTTTCAATGCTTCATCAGAAGTAACGGAACAAGTGGAATGGCATTTTGAGGGTGGCTCACCGGCTGTCAGTAATGAGAAAGATCCATTTGTTACCTATGAAAAAGAAGGCACTTACCCTGTTACGTTGATTGCCAAAAATAGCGAGGGTGAAAGTGTTCTAACAAAAGAAGCATTGATTACCATTTCTGCAGCCGCTAAGGATATTAAAAATGTTGCGTTGAATAAGATAGCCATTGCGAGCGGACAGTGTGCTCCGAGTGAAGCGGCAAAATATGCCTTTGACGGGAACGTTAAAAGTAAATGGTGCGCCTTAGGAGATGCCCCTCATTGGCTAAAGGTCGATCTTGGCGATCAATATGCCATTGCAAAATTCGTTGTTCACCATGCCCAAGCCGGCGGAGAGCCGGGAGCCTTTAATACTCAAGCATTTAGAATTGAAGTGAGTATCGACGGAGAAAACTGGACAGAAGCTGTGAAAGTGACGGACAATACGGCAGCTGTTTCGGAACACAGCATTACCTTAACAAAGGCACGCTATGTCCGCTTATGGACGGATAAGCCAACACAGGGCGGCGACCAAGCCGCAAGAATCTATGAATTCGAAGTCCATGGATTTCCAACTCCATAGAAGAATGAAAATTTGGGTACGTCCCCCACTGCCGCAGTGGGGGACTACCCTTTTTTTGGCTAATCAATGGATTAATTTAATATCCACTGTAATATCTTTATGACTTGCCGGGATTCTATTGCTACTTTGGGTAGATTTTTTTATTGTTAGTGGTGAAGGAATTCTATCACACTAAAATGACAGCGTTTTCGCACCGGTATATAAATCATCGAAGGAGGGGACGTCTTATGAAGAAGACAGCCCATATTATCTCTCATTCTCATTGGGACAGGGAATGGTATTTACCTTTTGAAAAACATCGCTACTACTTTATCAAACTAATGAATCAACTTATTGAACAGTTTAAAAAGGAAGGAAATACGTTTCAATCCTTTCATCTAGATGGGCAGACGGTTCTATTAGAGGATTATTTTGCAGTGCATCCGGAAAAGCGTGAAATCGTGAAACAATTAATTGAAGAGAAAAAACTATATATTGGTCCTTGGTATGTACTGCAGGATGCCTTCTTAACTAGCTCTGAAGCCAATATCCGCAACCTGCAGATTGGCCTAAATGATACATTAGCCTATGGTCATGCTTCAAAAATTGGCTATTTTCCTGATACATTCGGCATTTACGGGCAGGCACCGCAGATTCTGAAACAAGCGGGGATTGATACCGCAGCCTTCGGACGGGGCGTGAAACCGACCGGCTTTAATAACACGGTATCAGACACTCCTGATTTTGAATCTCCTTATTCCGAGATGATTTGGAAATCACCTGATGGCTCCAGTGTTTTAGGTATTTTATTTGCCAATTGGTATTCAAATGGGAATGAAATCCCGACGAATGAAGACGAAGCAAAAGCATTCTGGGATAAAAAACTTCAAGATGCTGAAAAATATGCATCGACGAATCAGTTATTGTTTATGAATGGCTGTGATCACCAGCCGCTGCAAAAGACGATACCAAAGGCGATTGAAACAGCCGCTGCCCTATATCCTGATTACAATTTCAAGCATTCCAGCTTTGACGAATATACAGAGGCGGTAAAAGGTTCTCTTCCAGAAAAGCTGCAAGTGATTGAAGGAGAGCTGCGCAACCAGCGGACAGACGGCTGGTCTACACTTGTCAACACCGCGTCAAGTCGGATTTACCTGAAGCAATGGAACAACCTTTGTCAAAACCTGTTGGAGAAAACAGCTGAACCACTGGCTGCGATGAATTATTTAGCGGGCGGAACCTACCCCCGTGAATACATCCGCTTTATGTGGAAATCGCTGATGAAGAATCATCCGCATGACAGCATTTGCGGCTGCAGTGTTGATGAAGTTCACCGCGAAATGGTCACCCGTTTTGAAAGCGTCGCGCAAATGGGTGAAGTATTCGTACAGGAACAGGCCGTATTGCTTGCCCAAACGATTGATACTTCACAAACACCGGAAGGCGGTATTCCACTTGTTGTCATGAACACAACAGGATGGGAGAAAAATGAAGTCGTTACGAAAACCCTAGATCTTGAAAAGGTGTATTTTTCACACATGCATTTTGAAGAAATTCCTGCTTACCTGCAGGATAAAGAAATGCCGGAATACCGCCTAGTAGATGATCAAGGCAAAGAAATTCACTGTCAGCTCGAAGAAGCAACAATCGAATTTGGCTATGATTTACCGGACGATCAATTCCGCCAGCCGTTTTTTGCTAAACGGGCGAAGTTGTCTTTCTTTGCGGAGTGTGTTCCGTCATTTGGCTATAAAACATTCTATCTTGTGCCTGCTGATCAACAGATCCAGCAACAGGAAAAGGTGCGGCCTGCGCCTGACAACAGGCTTGAAATGGAAAATGAATATGTTCATGTATCGTTCCATGAGGATGGAAGCTACGATTTAACCGAGAAGCAATCCGGTGTAATCTTCCATAATCTTGGCATGTACGAAGATACTGGGGATGTCGGAAATGAATATATGTACAAAGAAGCAAAGGGACATGCAGCGATCACAACAAAAGGAGTGCCGGCGAAATTTACCTTTGTAGAAAAAAATGCCCTTAGAACGGTTCTAGAGTTCACGCACACCCTATCGATTCCGGTTTCTGCCGATGACCGACTAGCCATTGAACGGAATAAATTGATTTGGCATAAAGAAAGAGAAGCAGGCAGATCAAGTGAAATGACAACCATCGAACTAAGAACAATGGTCACCCTGGAAAAAGGAATGAAGGGTCCAGCCTTTAAGCTTACGATAGATAACCAAGCAACGGATCACCGTCTGCGCGTTCTCTTCCCGACCGGACTAAAGACCGAAACACATCAAGCAGATAGTATTTTTGAAATTGTCACACGCCCGAATACAGCGGAGAAGGAATGGGAGAATCCAAGCTTTTGCCATCATCAGCAGCGATTTGCCAGCCTCTCAGATGACAAGATGGGCTTAACCGTCGCAACCGATGGTCTTCAAGAATATGAAATCTTGCCGGCAGACGGAACAATTGCCGTTACCGTGCTGCGCTCGACGGCGGAACTGGGTGACTGGGGCTACTTCCCGACACCTGAAGCCCAATGCTTAGGGATGCAAACAGCACAATGGCAGGTGCTGCCGCATGAAAAGGATGTCATTAAGTCACAGGCATTTGTAGACGCTTACCAATATAAAGTGCCGCTGATGGTTATTCAGACCGATACTCATGAGGGAACATTACCGGTGACCTATCAGTTTGTACACACCGAGGCAACCGGTCTTGTATGGACATCGATGAAGGTGGGGGAAGCGAAGAATGATGTCATGATTCGCTGGTTTAATCCGTCTGAGAAACAAGCAAGCCTAAACGCTACTATTCATGATTACCAATCCTATAAGAGTACGATTCTTGAAGAAAGAATAAATCCATCAATAGATTTATATGAAGTAGAAAAATACGAAATTATTACCCTTGGTTTCGAAAAATAGGAAAAGGAGTGTGGTAAACATGACGACAGTGATTCCTGAATCAATGAAAAAACTTATCCATCACGTCAAGGAATTTTTCCCTGATAACCTCAAGCTGCAGCAGATGTTTGAGCAATGTTTTGTCAATACGTATACAACTACCATGAAAAAACAAGGAGATGGCAAAACGTTTGTCATTACAGGCGATATTCCGGCCATGTGGCTGCGGGATTCAGCTGCCCAGGTTCGGCCGTATTTATTGGCTGCGGAAGAGGATGAAGAAATCGCGGATTTGCTCGAAGGAGTGATCCGCCAGCAATATGCTTTTATCCTGCACGATCCATATGCCAATGCCTTTAATGAAAGTGCGAATGGCAAAGGCCATCAAAATGACGATACAAACATGACAGCGCATGTTTGGGAACGAAAATATGAAATTGATTCCTTGTGCTATCCGGTGCAGTTGGCGTACTTATTTTGGAAGTCAACAGGACGTACCTCACATATTCATGAAACGTTCCAGCAGGTGGTAGAAACGATTATCCAAGTATGGAGAACGGAACAAGACCATGAGAAAAATTCCTCTTACCGCTTTGAGCGTTCGGAATGCCGTCAATCCGATACGTTAATTCGTGAGGGCAAGGGAGGCCGGGTGGTTCCGACCGGAATGACATGGAGCGCCTTCCGTCCGAGTGACGATGCCTGCACCTACGGATATCTGGTACCGGCGAATATGTTTGCCGTGGTGATCCTAGGGTATGCAGCTGAAATGTGTGAGGAAGTGTTAATCAATCCATCATTAAAAGAGGAATGCCTCATGCTCCGTTCGGAAATCCAAAGTGGAATTGAGCACTATGCCAAACTGGATCACCCGATTCACGGCGAACTGTACGTCTATGAAACCGACGGTGAAGGCCGAGTTAATTTGATGGATGACGCCAATGTACCGAGCTTACTGGCCGCACCGTATTTAGGCTACCTTTCATTTGAGGATCCGACCTATATAAATACGCGCAAATTTCTACTGAGCAGAGATAATCCCTATTATTATGAAGGAAAATATGCGAATGGAATTGGCAGTCCGCATACTCCTGATCATTACATTTGGCATATTGCCCTTGCGATTCAAGGAATGACAACGACAAACGAAATGGAAAAACAGGAGATAGTAGCTTATTTTCTTCAGACAGATGGCGGTACCCATTTCATGCATGAAGGCTTTAATGCCGATTGTCCGGAGGAATTCACAAGGGACTGGTTTGCATGGGCAAACACTATGTTCAGTGAATTTGTCTTAAGTTTAACGGGGAAAGCGGTTAAGGGCAGTCCGCTTTATCACCAATTACAGAAAATCAATTTCGTTAGGTAAATGGGGTAATTTCGTGGAGTTGATGGGAAAGGATGGTGCAGGATGAAAAAAGGTTCTTGGATGAATGTGTTTGACTGGATATGGAGGGTGATTTCGGCCAATTTGTGCTGGATTGCCTTTACCATTCTGGGATTAGGGGTTTTGGGCTTTTTTCCTTCGTCGGTTGCCCTTTTTACCATTGTCCGGAAATGGATTAGACATGATACAGATTTGTCTGTATGGAAGACGTTTAAGCATGTGTACGTTAAAGAATGGAAAAGAACGAATGGAATTGGCCTTGTGTTTTACAGCATTGGCCTTTTCCTCTTTGTCGATATACGGATTGTAATGGGAATCATGACGGGTGTTTTTTCTATTTTTCTGCTCGTATTTTTATATTTTGTCGCCTTCCTGTTTATCATGTCTATTGGCTATTTCTTTTCGATCTATGTTCATTATCAGTTATCCACGAAGGAATATATCAAACAATCCTTTCTCTTTGCTGTGACAAGCTTCGGGCCTACCATTTGGATTGGGGCCGGGCTGTTACTTGTAGGCATGGTCGTGTGGAAGGTTCCCGGCTTAATCCTCTTTATTTCCGGGGTTGCACCAGCCTATTGGATGATGCGGGTCTGTCTGAGCCGGTTTACGAAGCTTGAAAGAATAGCCAATCAACCATCATAAAATTTGAATGAGATAGGGGAAAACACGATGAAACTTCACCTAACTGGCGAGATAGCTGCTGTTGCTGATGGACTTCAACTGGTAATGGAAAGTATAGGTATTCAACTTTCACCTGACGGATACCCTGTGGAGGTCAGAAAACAAAATGGTCCCATTAGGGTTGTAAATCAAAGTGGCCGTGGGCAAATTTATTTTAAAAAAACGGTTCACTTTTTCCGGGCAGTAGGGCTTTGGATGGAACACTTCCAAACTGAAACGGAATTTGATGTAACAGAAGTGCCGCAGTTTGACATGTGCGGTGTTATGCTCGATGCCTCGAGAAATGCTGTGCCAACAACGGCTGAGGTAGAAAATTTACTGCGAAGAATGGCTGTAATGGGTCTCGATACCTTGATGCTGTATACGGAGGATACGTATGAGGTAAAGGAACATCCGTATTTCGGCTATATGCGGGGAAGCTATGCAGCAGAAGAGTTAACATCCCTTGATGATTATGCCGCGAAGCTGGGCGTTGAGATGATTCCTTGTATTCAAACATTGGGTCATTTACGAGAAGCACTCAAATGGAATTATGCTAGCGATATTCGGGATACAGATGATATTTTACTAGTCGAAGAGCCGAAAACATATGAGTTTTTAGAGAATTGTATAAAGGCAGCATCGGAACCGTTTCGGACAAAACGGATTCATATCGGCATGGATGAGACATTCCAGCTTGGGCTAGGAAAATACCTGCAGCAGCATGGCTATGAAAACCATATCGATTTGATGAACCGTCATCTTCAAGAAGTGGTGGCGATTACGGAAAGGCATGGGCTGAAACCCATGATTTGGAGCGATATGTATTTTCCATTGTTCGCGGAAGACAGCAAATATAAAGACGAGAATGGCAAGATACCGGAAGAGATTATTGCCCAGATTCCGGACGTGGAGCTCGTGTACTGGAATTATTATAGTCAAGATCAAGAAGTCTATGAAAAGGACTTTCATCGCCATATGCTACTAGGGAAAACACCAATTTTCGCCGGCGGGGCCTGGACGTGGAATGGAATGGCACCAAACTATGGGAAAGCCATTGTGACAACAGAAGCGGCAATTGCTGCCTGTAAAAAAGAAGGCATTAAGGAAGTCTTTGTTACGATGTGGGGCGATAACGGGGCAGAAACGCCATTCTCCACTTCACTGCCCATCCTGCAATTATTCGCGGAACATACCTATCATCAGGAAGTTACGCTGGAACAGGTAGCGAAGCGCTTTGAATTTTGCGGCGAGGGTCATTTTGATGATTTTATGATGTTAAAATGGCTGGATGAAACCCCCGGTGTCATGAAGGATAATATGAACACCTCCATGACGTCTAAAGTGTTACTCTACCAGGATATCTTAATTGGATTATATGACGAAAATATCCGCGGCCTGTCTTTAGGCGAGCATTATCAAAAATTAGTCCCAGAGCTTGAAAAGGCAAAGAAACATAATCCAGGCTGGGCGAGTCTATTTGGCTTTTATGAACAATTAGCAAGGGTACTCAGTGAGAAGGCGGAAATCGGCCTTAGACTAACAGAAGCTTATAAGGAAAAAGATTACCAACAAATGAAATTAATCCTGGGTAAATTGGATGTGATTCAAACCAATGTGGATCTTTTACGCCAACAGCACCGCGAAGTATGGTTTGCGGCCTATAAGCCATTCGGCTGGGAAGTGATTGATATTCGATATGGCGGCGTGATTACACGGATTGACTCGGTTAAATATCGGATTAACGAGTGGCTCGATGGCAGAATGACTAGTTTGGAAGAGCTAGAAGAAAAACGCCTGCGCCATGATGGACCATGGGAAGTTGTCGACGGATTAGTAGGTGGCAATGTGTATCATCGAATTGTAACGGCCGGGAACTTCTCGCTCTAAGTGGGTCGCAGTGCCCAAAAGCGTGACAGGTTCATTAATTTTAATTTGACTATACGGGGTGAAAGCATGTTTTTGACCGAACGAAAATTTGAAGCGCGCATAAGGGAATTAGAGGGTTTCCGTTATCGTGATTGCGTTAGCATTGAGTACTTTTACACACATGAGGATGATGGCGTGATTGGTGCCCATCCACCGAAAGTTTACGATGAAAAAAGTACCATGAAGATTGGCGACTATTGGAAGGGGCGCGATCGCTATATGTGGCTTCATGCAGATGTAGATTGCCATCTTCCCAATAGCAATCAACAAGTGGCAGGTATCTTTTCATTTGGCAAGACGGGCGGCGGGAATAATTCCGGGTTTGAATCGCTACTTTTTGTGAACGGTAAACCATACCAAGGGGTCGACTCCAACCATGAAGAAGTACTGTTTGATGAGCAAACGGCTAAGGGCTCAATGCGTTTAGACTTCCGACTCTGGTCCGGACTTGAAGGCGGCGGTGTGCCGGTTGAGAATGAATTTAAACTGGAACAGGCTGAAATCGGCTGGCTGGACACAAGGGTCGATAATTTATACTACACCCTTTTAGCGGCATATGAGGTGGTAAAGGAAACGCATGAAGCAGATCCTACTTATTCAGCTTTGAAACAAATGCTTCAGGATGCCCTACTGCGAATGGATTGGACGGAACCTGGAAGCCTAGCGTTCTATGAATCTTGCTACGAAGCCGAAACGAGTCTTACAGAGGCGCTTCAGTCTATTGAAAAAACATCCGCTATTACGATTCATACTGTCGGTCACACCCATATTGATGTGGCTTGGCTTTGGCGCTTAAGGAACACAAGGGAGAAGGCCGCCCGTTCCTTTTCAACGGTCCTGCATTTAATGAAGCAGTTCCCTGAATACCAATTCCTGCAAACCCAGCCGCAGCTCTATGATTATATCAAAACCGACTACCCAGACATTTACGAGCAAATAAAGGAAAGGATTGCGGCAGCCCAGTGGGAAGCTGGTGGAGCAATGTGGCTCGAAGCCGACTGTAATATCCCGAGCGGCGAGTCGTTGGTCCGACAAATCCTCCATGGGAAGAACTTTTTTAAAGAAGAGTTTGGTGTCGATTGTCAATACCTTTGGCTTCCGGACGTTTTCGGATATAGCTGGGCGCTGCCGCAAATCTTGAAAAAATCCGGCATTAACACGATGATGACCACAAAGATTAGCTGGAATCAATACAACCGGATGCCTCATGATACTTTTTACTGGAAGGGAATCGACGGTTCGGAGATCTTAACACACTTTATCACCACACCGGAACCATGGAATGGACCGGATTCATGGTTCTATACGTATAATGGCTACATTACCGCGAAAACCGTTAAGGGTGCTTGGAACGGCTATCGTGACAAAGACTTATCAAAGGATCTGCTTCTTTCATACGGGTATGGTGACGGGGGTGGCGGTGTTAATCGTCATATGCTTGAAATGCGCCGCAGATTTGACCAAATGCCTGGAATGCCAAATGTGAAGACAACAACGGCAGGTGAATTTTTCGATAAACTGCATGAAAATGTCGAGAAATCGACTGGCTATATTCATAAGTGGGACGGCGAACTGTATCTGGAATACCACCGCGGTACCTATACAAGTCAGGCCTTTATGAAAAAAATGAATCGTAAACTGGAGCTGCTCTATCGCAGAGCTGAATTCCTATCCTCTTGGCTGTCTGAAAATAGCGTATGGCTTGGCGATGCTGCAATGAAAGACGGCTGGAAGATTATTTTAAGAAATCAATTTCATGATATTATCCCAGGGTCTTCGATTCATGAAGTCTATGAAGATGCTAGGGAAGAATATGCGGAAGCGCTGCAAATCGTTCAGCAAGTGGAAACCATGCTTGTGGAAAGCGGAGTCGAACAGGCCGACCGTTCCATCGTTGTTTTCAATTCCACGCACCAAACCGGCAAAAGAAATGTGGTCATTTCTCAGTTTGCTGATTGTGCAGCTGGGGTTTGGACAGATGGCAAGGGCACGGTGTTTCCTTCTCAAAAACGCCCTGATGGATGGCTTGTTGCGGTCGATTCTCTTCCATCCTTTGGTGCGAAGCAATTGTATTTTGAACCCGCTGAAGCAGCACCGGAAACAACGCATTTCACGTATCATGACCGAAGGGTAGAAACACCGTTTTACGAGGTGGAGTGGAATGAGTACGGACAGATGACAACACTTTATGATAAAGAAGCACAGCGCCATGTGCTAGCAGAGGGTCAAAGCGGCAATGTACTGCAAATCTTTGAAGATAAACCGCTTGCCCATGATGCCTGGGATATTGATATTTTCTATCACGAGAAGATGGAGGAAATTCGAAATATCGCTACATTCAAGGTAGTGGAGAATGGGGAACTGACTTTTGCGGTTGATAGTAAATGGACGTATCATCATTCGGAGATTTCTCAGCGAATTGTTTTTTATAAAAATGATCGGCGGATTGATTTTGAAACCGAGGTAGACTGGCATGAAAAACGAAAATTACTTAAGGCTTCATTCCCTGTGGATGTTCGCGCGACAGAGGCAACCTATGATATTCAATTTGGTAATGTAAAGCGCCCGACCCATTGGAATACCAGTTGGGAAATGGCGAAATTTGAATCAGTCGGACACCAGTGGGCAGATCTTTCCGAGCCAGATTATGGGGTAAGTTTACTGAATGATTCCAAATATGGCTATGATATCAAAGAAAATGTGATGCGGTTAACCTTATTAAAAGCAGCCACACATCCGGATCCTGAGGCAGATCAGGGTATGCATTCCTTTACGTATTCACTTTATCCGCATATAGGTGATTGGCGGCAGGCGAAGACAGTGGAAAAAGCCTGGGATTTAAATGACCCCGTTTTCGCTGTTGAAGGGAAATGGGCGAAGGAAGATTCGTTTATTGAATGCGGAACAGACCATATTTGGATTGATGCGATAAAGCCCGCTTACGATGGCAATGGCCTGATTATCCGTTTACATGAGTATGAGGGCAGACGAGGCAAGGCGTCTCTGAACGTTCGAAAGCCCATCACATCATGGGTGGAGACTAACTTGATGGAAGAACCCATTGCAGAAGCAGCACCATCACCGATTGAGTTTGAAATTAAACCATATGAAATTAAGACATTCAGAATCGTATAGAAAAAATGGATGACCGACCGGCATGTTCCAGTCGGTCATTTCATGTTCACTCTATCTTCTCCATGGCCAAATATAGATAGCGTGTCGTGATTTCTAAGATTTTTGCACTTAATCCCAAATTAGTCAACTATAAATAGCCTTCTATCCACTATAAAATATAAGTATGGAAGTGCTTACATTGAAGTGAGAGGAGGATAAGTGTGAAAAAGATAGTGAGTGATATCTATCAAAATAGAATCTGGTTACTTATGGTTTTACCAGGAACCATCTGGCTGCTATTATTCTCTTATTTGCCGATGTTTGGTCAAGTATTGGCCTTTAAAAAGTTTCGAATTGATCCGGATGGTTTTTTCGCAAGTGTGATGAATAGTGAATGGGTAGGCTGGGAGAACTTTAAATATTTATTCAGTACAAATGATGCCTTTGTCATTACAAGAAATACGATCCTGTATAATCTCGTCTTTATCGTCTTAGGGCTCGTAGCCGCGGTTGCAACGGCCATACTGCTCAGCGAGTTAGTAAATAAAAGGCTATCAAAGGTTTATCAGACAGGAATGCTGTTCCCGCATTTTATTTCATGGGTTATTGGCAGCTACTTTGTCTTTACCTTCTTAAGTTCGGATCGTGGTCTGTTAAATCATGTTCTTGGCTGGTTCCATATTGACGCTGTTTCGTGGTATAGCGAGCCTAAATATTGGCCATATATCATCGTTTTTATGAGCATTTGGAAGGGTGTCGGATATGGCAGTATCGTGTATTTAGCATCGATTGTCGGAATTGATCGAACGTATTATGAAGCAGCTATGATCGATGGTGCAACAAAATGGAAGCAGATTAAGCATGTTACCCTTCCAATGCTAAAGCCATTGATGATCATCTTAACCATCATGAATATTGGCCGGATCTTCAACTCGGATTTTGGCCTATTTTATCAAGTGCCAAGAGATTCCGGGGCCCTATTTCCAGTCACAAATGTTATCGACACATTTGTATATCGCGGGCTAATGACGTTGGGTGATATTGGTATGAGTACCGCAGCAGGTCTTTATCAGTCAGCTGTAGGTTTCATCCTTGTGATGATTACAAACTATATAGTAAGAAAAGTCGATGAGGAAAGTGCGTTGTTTTAATCGTTGCATGTCGGGGCTGACCAAGGTGCTTACGGATTTCTCAGAGAGGAGGGGAAAATAAATGCCCAATGATCTAAATCAAGCTCAAGTTTCAGTTGTCGCATCACAGCCGTTGGATCAGTTGAAAGGGGGTGGAACAAAGATTAAACGGAAAAAGACAAGGAATTATCATGAACTGCATCCCGTTGTCAATACCATTTTCAGTGTACTGTTAGGTATTTTCACCATCATGTGTGTCTTTCCGTTTATCTATGTTATCATTATTTCCTTTACAAGTGAGGAAAGTATTGTCAGACATGGCTTTCAAATTTTCCCGGCGGAATGGAGTACCGATGCGTACCATTACTTATGGAATGTGAAGGATCAATTGCTGGGGTCTTATGGTGTAACCCTATTGATTACGGTGGTGGGAACCATCATTAGTGTGTTGATGATCTCCTTTTATGCGTATGCGATTTCACGACCTCAATTTAAATACAGAAAATTTTTCACCTTCCTAGCATTCTTTACGATGCTGTTTAGTGGTGGATTGGTACCAACCTATATTGTGGTTACGCAATTTTTAGGATTGAAAAATTCAATTTGGGCGTTAATCCTGCCCCTTGTTATGAATGCTTTTTATATTATCATCATGAGAACCTTCTTTATGAAGTCCGTTTCCGAATCCATCTTGGAATCTGCACGGATCGATGGGGCAAGTGAATGGAGAATCTTCTTTCAAATCGTCTTTCCGCTCTCGCTTCCGGGCATTGCGACGATTGCTTTGTTCAGTACATTGGGTTATTGGAATGATTGGTTTACGGCATTGCTCTATATTGATGATCCAAAATTAGTGCCGCTCCAAGCCTTATTGATGAAAATTGAGGCAAACCTTGAATTCATGAGGCAAAATGTTGAAGTGGGGATCATGCAGCAAAGTTTATTTGATACGTTGCCGCAGGATTCAGCCAAAATGGCCATGGTCGTTATCGCCACATTACCGATAGCAGTCTCTTATCCGTTCTTTCAGAAGTACTTTATAAGCGGATTGACTATTGGCGGCGTTAAAGAATAAAAAAAGAAAAGGGGAGAGATACGATGAAGAAAAAGTTAGGTTTTATACTGGCACTCGTTTTATCCATTGGAACGATACTTTCTGCCTGCAGCGGGAAAGAAAGTTCTACTTCGGAGAAAGGTGGGAAAGATGGAGAGCCATATGAAATTAAATGGTACACGATTGGAACTCCGCAAAAGGATACTGATAAGGTATTTGCCGAAGTCAATAAGTATGTCAAAAAGAAAATTAATGCTACAGTGAAAATGCAGCAAATTGACTGGGGAGATTGGACACAAAAATCCCAAGTAATGATCAATGCAGGTGAATCATTTGATATAATCTTTACAAATGGTACTGATTATGTCCAAAATGCACAAAAGGGTGCTTTTGTGGCAATCGATGATATGTTAAATAAAGAAGGCAAGGACCTTAAGAACGCCATCGATCCCGCCCTTTTAGAGGGAAATAAGATTAATGGTAAAATTTATGGCGTTCCTACGAATAAAGAAGCGGCAAGACAGTCTGTTTATACGTTCAACAAACGTCTTGTTGATAAATACAAGTTTGATCTTACAAAAGTAAAAACCTTAAAAGATCTTGAGCCCATGTTGAAAACGATTAAGGAAAATGAACCAGGCATTACTCCAATGGCAACCTTTAAAGCGTATCTTCCCTTTGACTATACCTTTAATAATGAAATGCCATTTGCGTTCCCACTTGAGGGTGACAGAGACCATGTGATTAACCAATTTGAAACGGATTTAGCGATGTCAACCTACAAAACCATGCATTCGTATTACAAAGCAGGCTACCTTAAAGAAGATGCAGCCACAAGTAAAGACAGCTGGCCAATGGATGTAGAGAATTGGTTTGTCCGCATGGGTGATTCTCAGCCATATGCTGATTTACTATGGTCCCGTTCAGCAAAATATGACGTCGTTTCTGTACCGGTAGAAGAGCCAACCACATTTAACGATTCTGTTTCTGGTTCTATTCAGGCCATTTCTGCTACATCTAAGAATCCTAAAAAAGCAATGGAGTTCTTAACTCTTCTTAACACAGATTCATACCTTCGCAACCTTGTTGATAAAGGAATTGAAGGCGTGCATTACAAAAAGAATGATGATGACACAATTGAAGATCTTCCAGCACGTATTGATAACTATAATATCCCAACCTATTCAATCGGTAACTTCTTCGTCTTGGATTTATATAAAGATGATCCAAAGGATAAATGGGAAAAATTCAAGGAATTTAATGACGCTGCTAAACCAGCACCAACGCTTGGCTTCCATTTTAACAGTGATCCAGTGAGATCAGAAATTGCTTCGATTACGAATATTTCTAAAGAATTCTATCCAGCACTGGCAACAGGTTCTGTTGATCCAGAAGAATATCTGCCAAAGTATAATAAAAAATTAAAAGAAGCTGGAATTGATAAGGTATTAAAAGAAATTCAAAAGCAATTTGATGACTGGAAAAGCAAGCAAAAATAAGAGTAAAAATCAAGCTGGGTGGAATAGTCCGGCTTGATTTTATTTCAGCCATATCAGAGGACAGCTAAATGGAAATAAGAAAAAAAAGACGCGTGACTCAAAACATTTTTAATAAATTATTTTTAACATCGTCCATTACCATCATTATGACGGTTATTATCTTAATCGTTACGATTACCAACTATTATTCAGATGTTATTATTCAAAAGGAAGTCAATATAAATACAAGAATATTAGAAAGAGTAGAGGATTACTTTTCTGCTAAGGATTCAGATATTAGCAGGGCGATGAGGGATCTTTATACGAATGGCGATATGATTGATGATATTTCCTTTGCCCTTCACAATGGTTATGGGAAATATTTAGAATACCGCTTAGATAAGTATTCGGAAAGTAAATCATTTACACCGAGCAATATTGAAACGTATTTTAAAGGCTATTTCAGCCAAGATAGTGACTTAAATGCGATTAGTTTACGTTCGGTGGAAAATTCATCCATTGAGTATTTGTTAATCAATAATAATTTACGATGGAATAACAGCATTATTGGCCATGCCACCCCTTTAGAACCATCCCTCTCCCAAGGTCCGCCAAGAGTAATGGAAGAAGGTCTTCCAAAGGGAAGGGAATTAAGAAACACCATTACGAGGAAAGTTGAAATTAATAATCCGGTTACACTTACGAAGATGGGGGAACTATCCATTTTCTACTCAACAGAACGTCTAGATAAAATGTTGACAAGGCATGATGGGGCGCCTGCTTCTTTCTTTTTACTGGATGCACACGGCAAGATCCTCTATTCGCTTAATAATGGTGTTCCCCTAGAGATGATCAGTCAAGTAGAACATGAAACGAATGAAACGAAAGTAAAGTGGAACCAAGAAAATTATTATATTAATACCATCGCGAACAAGGGAGATTATACGTATGTCAGTGTGATTCCTGATAAAGACTGGCTAAAGTTATCTATTATAAGGGGAACCATGTGGGTTGTTATTATCTTCCTCATTAGCATTGCCATTTTAATCTCCTATTCGTTTACGTTAAATTACTCGCGGCGAATAAATACCATTGTTTCTATTATCCGCCAGGTGGAAAAAGGAAACCTAGATGCGCGGATACCTGAATCTAAGCACGAGGACGAATTATCCAAGATTGCTGTTAATATCAATTCTATGTTAATGGAATTGAATAATTATATCGAACAATTTTACCTGCTGAATATGAAGCAGCAGCAGGCGGAATTGAAAGCCCTGCAAGCACAAATTGATCCTCATTTTTTATTTAATACGCTTGAAGCAATCCGGATGGTCGCTGTGGTAGAGGGGTCAAAAACCTCGAGTAAAATGATTTTCCATTTAGCCAAACTTTTTCGCTACTCGTTAGAGTCGAAAGATGTGGTACCATTTTATACCGAAATTGAATATGTCAATCAATATTTGAAATTAATGCAGTTTAAATATCCCAATAAATTAGAGGTGCATATTGATATTCCAAGTGAACTGGAACAAGCACCCGTGCAAAAGTTAATTCTGCAACCGATCATTGAAAATTACTTTGTCCATGGTTTTAAAAAGGAGCGGCCAGATAATGAGCTATTCATTCGTGCTGTCAACCTGGGAGACAAAATTGAAATACGTGTAGAAGACAATGGGAAGGGGATGACCGAAGAGGAACTTTCCACCATTGTTCATCATATCAATCGTGAAGAGGGCGATGAAATGAATTCAATCGGGTTAAGAAATATCCATCAACGGTTAAAAATTAGATATGGAGACCAGTTTGGGATCATACTAAAAAGCTTTCAAGACCAAGGAACAATTGTCACCCTAACCATTCCAGTGCAGGGGAATAACCATGTTTAGGGTACTGCTGGCTGATGATGAAACGCTCATAACGTTAGGATTGCAGGCACTTTTGGATTGGGAGGATTACGGGTTTGAAATTGTTTATACTGCGGAAAGCGGAGAAGAAGCCCTCAGCTTTCTTAAGGATCATCCGGTTGACCTACTGATCACCGACATTTTAATGGGGGAAATGTCTGGATTGGAATTAATTAAAGCGGCAAGAGAAATTCAGCCCCAGATGAAAAGTATTGTATTAACTGGCTATCAAGAGTTCGGTTTTATTAAACAAGGGCTGCTATTAGGTATTGAAAACTATTTGGTAAAGCCTGTGGATGAGGAAGAGTTATTAACGACCATCCAAAATGTTGGCCAGAAATTGAAGGCTGTGATGGGTTCTGATCATCCACAAGAGACGACCACATTGCGGGATAATACATTATGGCGTTTTATCAATGGTGAAATTGACAAAAATGATGTTCTTGAAAGAATGGCATTATATGATATCCAATTTACCCAACCGCATTATCTTGTTTCAATTTTAAACTTTGAACATTACTATCGGACTCCGATACTAACGGATATTCGAAACTTTATCGAAGAATATTACTCTGCGACATGTCTCTATAGTCCAAATCAAGAATTAATCATTCTCTTTGGAAGTACGAATGAAGAAGAATTAGGTAAATGGAACAAACACCTTGTAAGTCAACTTTGTGAGGAGCAAAGGGGAATCGGTCAATTCTATTTATCTATGGGAAAACCGGTTCATACCATTGATGAATTAGAAAAGAGTTTTACCATTGCAAGTGAATACAGCCTTCTTCAACTTTATTCAGAACCAAATGTTCTTCTATCAGGCAGAATCTCGGCAGATAAACAAGACGAATTAAAAAAACAGCAGGAGTTTAAAGAAAATATCGTCAAACAACTTGTTAAAGCAAATGAAGAAACATTGCAGATGGTTGATTTGTTTTTTCAATACCTTACGAGGAAAGCAAAATTCATATCCCCACAAGTGGCGAAAAAATATACATTTGACTTAATTTCGTATATTCATTATTCCATCCAGCCAGATGACCTTTCTGAGTACACTGCGGCCGTTGAAAAAATGGTATATAGCTCGGATGTTACGCAGCTGAAGGCCATTTTGAAGGAGTATTGCCATGGATTACTTCTTTCCATTAATAATCAAGTCCAGATGCGAAGCCCCATTGTACAAAATGTTCTAAAGTTTATTCATGCCCACTACGATGAAGGGATATCCTTGAAAACATTGGGTCAACAGTTTCATGTAAACGCTATCTACCTGGGACAATTATTTCAAAAAGAAGTAGGGGTTGTCTTTTCTGAATACCTGAATCGCTATCGATTAGAAAAAGCAAAGGAATTACTAAAAACCACCCATTATCGTGCAGGAGAAATTGGGAAAAAAGTAGGTTATTCCGATACGACTTACTTTTATAAACAATTTAAGAAAACGGTTGGTACGACACCAAGTGAGTGGAGGAAAATTTAAAACAGAAACGGTGATGAATGTATGGAGAAAGTTTCATGTGAAAATCAAGTAAACTATCGTTTTCCGAACGGATTCTGGTGGGGGAGTGCGGCTTCAGGTCCACAAACAGAAGGTGCTGCGGATTTGGACGGAAGGAAACCAAGTATCTGGGATTACTGGTACAGCATTGAACCAAATTGTTTCCATCATGGTGTAGGGCCCGAGAATACATCTAACTTCTATCATCAGTTTAAAGAAGATATTCAACTAATGAAGGAAACGGGTCATAATTCCTTCCGAACCTCGATTCAATGGTCGCGGTTGATTCCAAATGGAGTCGGGGAAGTGAATCAGCAGGCAGTTGATTTTTACAATCGCGTCATTGATGAACTAATTGCAACTGATATTGAACCATTTATGAATCTCTACCATTTCGATATGCCGATGTGTATGCAGGAAAAAGGCGGCTGGGAAAGCCGGGAAGTTGTCGATGCGTATGTGAATTATGCGGCAACCTGTTTTCAATTATTTGGGGATCGGGTGAAGTATTGGTTTACCTTTAACGAACCGATCGTTCCCGTTGAGGCTAGTTATTTATATGATTTGCATTATCCCCATATAGTCGATTTCAAACGAGGTGCGGCTGTGGCTCACAACACGATTTTGGCCCATGCTAAGGCTGTAGAAGCATTTAAAAAGTTACATCTCGGCGATGCAAAGATTGGCATTATCCTAAACTTAACGCCGTCCTATCCAAGAAGTCAGGATCCAGAAGATGTGAAAGCTGCTCATATTGCCGATCAATTCTTTAACCGCAGCTTCCTTGATCCCGTCACAAAAGGGGAATATCCGAAAGACTTGATTGAGATTTTAAAAGATAAAGAGGTACTTCCGACAGTGGAACCGGGAGATTTAGAGGTCATCAGGAACAATCCCATTGATCTATTAGGTGTGAACTACTACCAGCCGCGACGTGTCAAAGCAAAAGAAGAGCCGGTACCAGCAGGGACTCCGTTTATGCCGGAGCATCTATTTGATCCATATATCATGCCAGGCCGGAAAATCAATCCGCATCGGGGCTGGGAAATTTGTGAGGAAGTCATCTATGACATAATGATCGATATTCGTGACCACTATGGCAATCTTCCATTCTTTATCTCAGAGAATGGGATGGGGGTGGAAGGGGAAGCGAAGTTCCGTAATCCCGAAGGATTTATCGAGGATGATTATCGGATTGAGTTTATCCAGGAACACTTGAAGTGGGTGCATAAAGGTCTGCAAGAAGGGGCGAATTGCCTTGGCTATCACCTTTGGACCTTTATGGATAACTGGTCATGGACAAATGCCTATAAGAACCGCTATGGATTAGTAGAGGTAGATAGAGAGAACAATTTTAAACGAACGATTAAAAAATCCGGCAGATGGTATAAACAGGTAGCTGAACACAATGGTTTTTAACTGAAGTGGAGGCATGCCAATTTGATAACGAGGCCAATTTAATTGGAGCTTTGTTTCATTTCTTGAAGGGATAAGCAGCATCAGGAAGATAAAAGAAACGACAGGGAGGAACCTAAATGTTTGGTGCAATTGAAGCTGGTGGAACAAAGTTTGTATGTGCGGTTGGAGACAAGGGGGGCACGATTATTGACAGGATTAAGATTCCTACGACAGTTCCGGAGGAAACGATGACTGAGGTATTCGCCTTTTTTAAAAAATATGAGCTTGAGGCCATTGGAATCGGCTCATTTGGCCCTATTGATGTGAATCCGGGAAGTCCCACCTATGGGATGATTACCTCTACACCAAAATTGGCATGGAAGAACTTTCCGTTTGTCCAGGCATTACACGATGCTTTTTCCGTACCGATTGGTTTCAATACCGACGTGAATGCAGCGGCATTAGGGGAAGCCGTTTACGGTGCGGCAAAAGGGTTGGATAGCTGCTTGTATATTACGGTTGGGACGGGAATCGGCGCGGGTGCAGTGGTTCAAGGAAGGCTTCTTCAAGGACTGTCCCACCCCGAAATGGGCCATATTCTTGTAAGGCGTCATCCGAATGATGAGTATCAAGGTAAATGCCCCTATCATGGGGATTGTTTAGAAGGTCTTGCAGCGGGTCCGGCAATCGAAGAACGCTGGGGGCACAAAGGGTTCGAGCTAGTAGAACGATTGGAAGTATGGGATGTAGAAGGCTACTATATGGCGCAAGCTCTGATGCAATATATTTTAATCCTATCCCCAAAAAGGATTATTCTTGGCGGTGGGGTAATGAACCAAAAGCAAGTATTCTCCTCCATTTATAAGTACCTGCCGGAGCTGGTCCAGGGTTATGTTTCCTTGCCGGATCTGAGGGAATATATAGTAAGTCCCGGACTAGGCGATGATGCTGGGATTACTGGCTCTCTTTTGCTTGCGCAGCAGGCGTTCAATGGAGAGTAGGTTTCAACGATAAACGATACAAATTGCAAGTGGCCGGGTCATGATGAATCGGCCTTTTTCTATCTACATCTTGATCATATTCTATGGAAAAATTTTTGTTGAAATAAATTTAGATAACCGAAATTTCAAAATGTAGAAATATTTTTGTGTCCTACTTTATATGATTAAAGCATGCCAAAATATTAATCAATGGGAGGAAAAAATGTTAGTTTTTAAAAAGTTAAAATCGTTTTATCTTCCATATAAAAGGGATTTCATTTGGTCAACGCTCTTTCTTATCATCATGGCGGGGATCACCGTTGTTTATCCGGTCATTTTACAGCTGACGATTGATGATGTAGTTCTTGGCGGACACTATCGCTGGGTGCCATGGATTTCCCTTGGATTTATCATGATTATGGCTGTAAAAGGACTGTCCACCTATATTCAGCATTATTTGGCTGATATGTTCGGCATTAAATCAGTGTACAGTTTGCGAAATGCCTTATACGAAAAACTGCAGCGGCTGTCATTCAGCTATTATGATAATGCGAAGACAGGAGATTTAATGTCACGCTTAACCGCAGATGTGGAAGGCTTTCGCTTTTTTGTCTCGTTCGGGTTTGCGGAGGTACTTCGTTTTGTTATTCAAGTCAGTGCCAGTTTATGTGTCATGTTCTATTATTCTGTTTCCCTTACCCTTGTCACCATTATCGCACTCCCCTTCTTGAGTATTGTTGTTTATAAGTTTGACAAAGCGGTACACCCGGCTTTTCGTGGGATTCGTGAATCGTTCGGCCGCTTAAATACAAAGGTACAGGAGAATATAAGCGGGATTCATACAGTTAAAGCCCTATCGAAAGAAGGGGTAGAGATCGAGCGCTTTACTGCCTCCAATCAACATTACAGGGTGAAACAGCTTCATACGGCATCGGTTTGGTCAACGTATTTTCCTTTAATGGAGCTGATCGGAAATATCTCTGTTGTCGCCTTACTAGCATTTGGCGGCTATCAGGTGATTGAGGGGGTCTTAAAACCAGGGGAGCTGGTAGCCTTTTACAGCTTGGTTTGGTATATTTTATGGCCGATCATGAACCTCGGATTTACCATTAATATGTTCTCACAGGCAAAGGCCTCGGGGGAGCGGCTTCTTGAAGTATTGGAAGCGGATGAAACTATTTACGATAAAGAAAATGTAAGATGCAGCGGGGAACTGGATGGGCATGTTGTTTTTCGTCATGTTTCCTTCCACTATCATCAGGAGGAAACAGCTGCCTTGGAAGAGGTGAGCTTTGATGCGGCTCCGGGCTCAACCATTGGCTTCATTGGCGCTGCCGGATCGGGAAAGACCAGTGTCATCCAGCTTCTATCCCGCTTTTATGAACCTACGGCAGGAGATATCCTGATTGACGGCCGCCCGATTAAGGAATATGGGTTAAAAATGCTCCGTTCGCAAATCGGCATCGTATTGCAGGAAACGTTCCTGTTCTCCTCCACCATTAAGGCAAACATTGCGTTCGGAAGACCAGATGCGTCGATGGAAGAGATTATCGATGCTGCTAAGCGTGCTCAAGCACATGATTTTATCATGGAGTTGAAGGATGGCTATGACACGATGCTGGGAGAACGGGGAATGGGCCTATCCGGGGGCCAAAAACAGAGGATCGCGATTGCCCGCGCGATTTGTCTGAATCCCACTATCCTCATCTTAGATGATTCCACAAGTGCCGTGGATATGGAAACCGAATTTCACATTCAACAATCCCTTCGGGAGGTCATGAAGGGACGGACCACCTTTATTATTGCCCATCGTATTTCATCCTTGAAACAGGCAGATGAAATTTTAGTATTGGATCATGGAAAAATTATTGAACGCGGAACACACGAGCAGCTATTGGCCAGCAATGGAACGTATCAACGAATTTATGACATTCAATACCAGGACCAAGAAGCAATTATTCAAAAGGCTGTAAGGTAGGTGGATCATGGAAAAGGATCAAAAGAAACAACTGATCGTGGAGAGGTTCCATTACTCACAGGATCAAGTGATAGATAAATCATTCAACTGGAAACAAATGTGGCGATTATTACAATATCTAAAACCCTATGCCAAAACGTTACTGCCTCTTTCGTTTATGACGGTCATCATCTCAACCGCCATCCGTTTACTTATTCCGATTTTGATTGGCGTTTACACCCTTGATAAGGCGATTATTGAAAAAGATACGCCATTATTAATGAAGCTTGTTTTCATTATTTCGGGGCTTTATCTATTATCATATGTCGTCAATTTACTACGAATCCGCTGGATGAACGAGCTTGGGCAAAATGTTATTTATGACTTACGAAAGCATTTATTCACACATGTCCAGTCCTTATCGCATAGATTCTTTGACCAGCGGTCGGCCGGTTCTATTCTGGTACGGATTATGAATGATATTAACTCCCTGCAGGAACTGTTTACAAGTGGTGTGATTAATCTATTAACCGATTTTCTGCTTTTGTTTGCTACCATTTTTATTTTGTTTTCCTTGAACGCGAAACTCACTATTGCGATTATGGTTATTTTGCCGATTATGTTTTTCATTTCCACAAGCCTTAGAAAAAAAATCCGAATGTCGTGGCAGGAGGTTCGGCTGATTCAGTCAAAAATGAATTCCCATTTAAATGAAAGTATACAAGGAATTCGGGTGACACAGGCATTTAGCCAGGAAAAGGAAAACATTCAATTTTTTAAAGGAATTAACCATGATAATGTTCAAAATTGGAAGCAGGCCGTTCAAAAAAATGCGATGTTTGGCCCATTTGTCGAGATGACCAATGCGGTGGGGACGGCAATCCTAATTTGGTACGGGGCCTATCTTGTTTCGGGTGGTGAATGTACGATTGGAGAATTCGTATCCTTTGCCTTTTATTTAGGCATGTTTTGGGAACCCATTTCCAGGCTTGGACAGTTGTATAACCAACTTCTGATCGGGATGGCTTCATCGGAGCGGATTTTTGAGTTTTTAGATGAAAAGCCGCTTGTGGCAGAGGCAGCAAAACCACGGGCACTTCCGTTCGTCAAAGGGGATATCGATTTTGTGGATGTCGAATTTTCTTATGATGCCACACGCAAGGCGTTAAATGGGGTTTCTTTTTCGATAAAAGCAGGTGAAACCGCGGCACTGGTTGGGCATACTGGGTCCGGAAAGACAACCATTGCGAATTTAGTCAGCCGTTTTTATGATGCGACCGCGGGAGTCGTCAAAATTGATGGTCATCCGATTCAGGAATTGTCCATTCCAGGCCTGCGTTCGCAAATTAGTGCCGTGCTGCAGGATACGTTTATTTTTTCGGGGACGATCCAGGAGAATATACGGTTTGGCAATCCCGAAGCAAGTGATGAAGAGGTGATGGCCGCGGCGAAGGCAGTGGGTGCGGATGAATTTATCAACCAGTTATCAAATGGTTATCTGACAGAGGTGGAAGAGCGCGGAAACGCCTTATCTGTTGGAGAACGCCAACTGCTTTCCTTTGCAAGAGCGCTGTTGGCTGATCCGAAAATTCTTATTCTAGATGAAGCAACAGCAAGCATTGACACGGAAGCAGAAGTAAAAATACAAAAAGCCTTAAAAACGTTATTAAAAGGCAGAACAGCCATCATGATTGCCCACAGATTATCCACCATTAGAGAAGCAGACAAAATCATTGTCCTCGACCACGGAAATATCCTGGAACAGGGAAACCACAACACATTAATGGCCAAACAAGGAGCTTACTATGAACTAATAAAAGCCCAATACAGAATGCTCAACGTGGGCTAAGCGGAGAAGCAGGGGACGGTTTTCTGCTTCCTTTTGTTAGTATGTTTATGAAGTTAGGAATACAGTGAATGCGCTTAATGGGAAAAGGTATTCTCTGACAAGTAGACGCTTGACTATTTAAAGGATAAATAATATAATTTTTATAAATTTCTGATAATTATGAATGAAGGCGATGAAGAGGGAAAGTACGATTCGGTTATTTTACACAGAGAGCTTCGGGAGCTGAAAAGAAGCAAAAATACGAATCCGAAGAATGGCCTCAGAGCTTCGAGCTGAAACAATCCCACTAGATTGGAGTAGGTTCCGACGAGAGTTGGTACTCGTTATCCAAACCACAGTATGAAGAGCAGCATTTGTGCTTGCGTACTTGCAGAGGCTGTTTTGTGTGAGCAAACAGTGAATTAAGGTGGTACCACGTGGCGAACAACCACGTCCTTATCTATTTTCTTTAAATGGATAGGGGCGTGGTTTTTTTTGTTGTGATGTGGGAAGCAGAGAACCGTCCCCTGCTTCAAGAATATAAAACGGAGGAGGCAAATATAATGAATAACAATCTCGTGTTGCAAACTGATTTTGGTACAAGTGATGGTGCTGTCAGTGCGATGTATGGTGTGGCAATTGGAGTGAATCCAGCGATTCGGATTTTTGATCTAACCCATGACATCCCGCAATATCATATTTGGGAAGGCTCCTACCGCTTATACCAGACGGTTTCTTATTGGCCGGCTGGCACGGTATTTGTTTCAGTTGTGGATCCGGGTGTTGGCTCTGAACGGAGAAGTATTGCCGTGAAAACGGCGTTAGGTCAGTATATTATTACTCCGGACAACGGGACGCTTACCCATTTGAAAAAATGTATGGGCATTGCCGAAGCGAGAATCATCGATGAGACTGTCAATCGCCTGCCACGCTCCGGTGAATCCTATACATTTCACGGACGTGATGTTTACGCCTTTACCGGAGCACGGCTTGCTTCCAACCTGATTACATTTGAGCAGGTAGGTCCCGAGGTGCCGGTGGATTCCCTTATTGAGCTGCCCATGGCGGAGCCAAGCATCACCAATCAAGTCCTAACCGGTCACATCGATATTTTAGACATACGTTTCGGGAATTTATGGACTAATATTGACCGCATCCTATTTAAAGATTTATCTGCCGGATATGGCGATTCCTTTGAGGTGACCATTGAAAATGATACCCGCCAAGTCTATAAAAATATCATGACCTATGGCCGGACTTTTGCTGATATTCATTTAGGAGAACCATTACTCTATGTGAATTCACTCGACAAAATTGGCGTGGCGCTAAACCAAGGGTCTTTTGCCAAAGCGTATCATATTGAAACGGGGGCTTCTTGGCAAATCATCATCCGGAAACTTTAATGACAAGGGGGTTTTAAAAATGAAAAGAAATCAATTATCAATTAAAACGATTGTGGCAATTGGAATTGGAGCTGCTGTATTCGTGATTTTAGGAAGATTTGCAGCGATACCAACTGGGGTTCCGAATACAAATTTTGATACTTCGTATGGCTTTTTGGCGTTAATGGCAATTATTTTCGGACCGGTTGCCGGCGGCTTGATTGGGTTAATCGGCCATGCCTTAAAGGATGCGATTTTCTACGGAACGCCGTGGTGGAGCTGGGTCGTCGTCTCTGGAATTGTCGGTTTCTTAATTGGCCTGGCAGCAAAGAAAATCAATATTGAATCGGGCGTTTTTACGGTAAAAAAGATCATTTTGTTTAACGTAGTTCAAATTATCGTCCAAGCGATTGGCTGGTTCGCGATTGCACCAACTTTGGATGTGTTGATTTATGCCGAACCAGTGAACAAGGTTTATTTGCAAGGCCTTGTCGCCGGGGGCTTAAACATGATAACGGTTGCTGTCCTAGGCACGTTACTGCTAAGCATTTATGCAAAAAGCCGCAGTCAAAGCGGCAGTTTAACGAAAGATGTTTAGGAGTTATTATAAAAAGTTTGTTGCATTATTGGATTCGCCGATATACTTGATAATTCGCTGATAAATCAAATTGGCTCTCTGAAAAAGTGTAAATTTACACCCTTACTATTTATATTTCATAATTTATTTAACGATTTAATCCCTCGATGAGCGAATTTCGATGTTCAACGAGCGAATTTTATCATGCAATGAGCGAATTTCGCTGTTCAATGAGCGAATTTTATCATGCAATGAGCGAATTTCGCTGTTCAATGAGCGAATTTTATCATGTAATGAGCGAATTCCAAAAAGCAACAATCCCTAGGAGAAATTTTATGAAAATACCAGTTATTCAATTTGAGAATTATAGTTTTCAATATAGCAGTCAGACGGCACCAACCTTGTGTGAGATCAATTTAACGATACACCAAGGAGAAAAGGTTCTGATTGTCGGCCCTTCTGGGTCTGGAAAAAGCACACTTGGTCATTGTCTCAATGGCCTTGTTCCCTTTTCTTATAAAGGGAAAGTGTCCGGAAGCTTAAAAATTAACGGTGAGGATACAATGGACCTTGATATTTTCACACTTTCCAAAAAGGTAGGGACCGTTCTCCAAGATCCTGATGGACAATTCATTGGTCTTACGGTTGCAGAAGATATCGCATTTGCGCTCGAAAATGATTGTGCACCACAACCACAAATGTTTGAAAAGGTTGGAGACGTTGCGAAAATGGTCGAAATGGAGGAGTATTTGGATTCCTCCCTCCATCATCTTTCCGGGGGACAAAAGCAACGGGTCTCGCTCGCGGGTGTCATGGTCGATGACGTTGAGGTACTGTTATTCGATGAACCGCTTGCCAATCTTGATCCGGCAACAGGAAAATATGCGATTGAACTCATTGACCAGATTCAAAAGAAAACTAACAAAACAGTCGTGATGATTGAGCACCGCCTAGAGGATGTCTTACATTGCTCAGTTGACCGCATCATTGTCATAGATGATGGCAGGATTATCGGTGACATGACCCCCGATGAATTATTGGCTTCACCGCTGTTGGAGCGGTGTTCTGTCCGCGAGCCCTTATATGTGAAAGCAGCCAAATATGCCGGGTGTGCGATCACGCCGGAAATGAAGCCTGCCCATCTTGATAGCTTCCAAGTCGAAAAATACAAAACCCAGTTGGCAGATTGGTTTACAAACGTGAATCCCCTGGAGCCAAGGGAGAAAAAAGAAATTATCTTGGAAGTGAAGAATCTTACATTTTGTTACAAGCCGGGACAACGGGCGATTCATGATGTTTCTTTTTCAATTGAAAAAGGGGAAATGGTCAGCATAGTGGGAAAAAATGGCGCCGGCAAATCGACATTGTCCAAATTAATCTGTGGCTTTGAGAAGCCGAGCGCAGGAGGAATTTATTATCGCGGGCAGGATAGCAGCGGCGATACGATTAAAGAACGGGCAGCACGGATTGGTATGGTGATGCAAAATCCGAATCAGATGATCTCAAAGCAGATGATCTATGATGAAGTGGCACTCGGTCTTTTCATTCGCGCTATCCCGGAGGACGAAATAAAAGCGCGCGTCCTAAAGACACTGAAAATTTGCGGGTTGTATCCGTTCCGTAACTGGCCAATTTCCGCTTTAAGCTTTGGCCAGAAAAAGCGGGTGACGATTGCCTCGATCTTAGTTTTGGAACCTGAGGTGCTGATTCTCGATGAGCCGACGGCAGGGCAGGACTTTCGCCATTATACTGACATAATGGAATTCTTGGTGGAACTCAACCGTCATGGGATCACAATCATCATGATTACTCATGATATGCATCTCATGCTCGAATACACACCGCGGGCGATTGTAATGGCAGGTGGGAGAAAAATAGCCGATGACACAGCGATTCACGTATTGGCCGATTCTGCGATGATCGACCAGGCAAACCTAAAGGAAACCTCCCTTTTTAAACTGGCGGAGCGAGCGGGAATCAGTGAACCGAAGGAGTTTGTCCGGCGATTTATTGCGTATGATCGAGGGGTGAGGCAGAAATGGCAGTAGAGATGCTTTCCTATATTGAGCGGCAATCACCGGTTCACCGACTTACAGGTGTCACCAAGCTGATTTGTTTTATAATTTGGTCCACAATTGCGATGCTCACCTATGATACGCGTGTTTTGGTCTTTCTTCTTCTATTAAGTGTAGGAGTGTTTATCGTTTCCAAGGTAAAGCTGAAGGAAGTAGCTTTTGTCCTCCTATTTATACTATCTTTTCTCATGATTAATAATCTAGCCATCTATGTGTTTTCACCGCAAGAAGGTGTGGCAATTTATGGTACGAGCCATGTGCTGGTAGATATCGGTGGCGGGCGCTATTCGCTTACGCTAGAGCAGCTATTTTACCAAATGAATGTCACGCTTAAATATTTCACTGTCATTCCGGCGGCGATCTTGTTTATCGTGACCACCAACCCGAGTGAATTTGCTGCATCGTTAAACCGTGTCGGAATCAGCTACCGAATTTCCTATGCTGTTGCTTTGGCGTTACGCTATATTCCCGACATCCAACGGGATTTTCGGACGATTGCGCTTTCCCAGCAGGCACGGGGAATGGATATGTCGCGTAAGGAAAAACTACCGAAGCGGATCAAAAATGCCGCCTCGATTATCATCCCGCTTATTCTTTCAAGTCTTGATAAGATCGAAATCATCAGTAATGCGATGGAACTGCGCGGCTTTGGAAAAAACAAAAGGCGCACCTGGTACCGCGCTCGTCCTTTTCAAAAAATAGATATTGTTACTATTATTCTATTCGTTCTGATTTTGGGAGCTTCACTTTCTATCACCTTTCATGACGGCAATCGGTTTTATAATCCGTTTTGAAGCAGGGAGTGGAATAAAAAACGAGCTTTCCGCGAAGGAAAGCTCGTTAAGCTTAAGCCAATATCTTTACTAAATCCGCCTCGATACTACTCGGATCCACCGTTGGCGCATAGCGTTTGATTACCTGGCCGTTACGGTCGACAAGGAATTTGGTAAAGTTCCATTTAATCCGAGGGGATAGAAGCCCCGTCTTTTGTTCCTTTAAATACTTGAATAGGGGGTCCGAAAAAGGGCCGTTTACGTCAATCTTTGCAAAAATAGGAAAGGTAACCCCGTAGTTAATCTGGCAAAATTCAGTTGTTTTATCGATTTCAGCAAATTCCTGATTGTTGAACTGGGAACAAGGGAAGCCTAAAATCTCCAACCCGCGCTCATGATAGGTATCATATAATTTTTGAAGTCCTGTAAATTGGGGAGTAAACCCGCATTTGCTGGCTGTGTTGACGATAATTAATGGTTTGCCCTCGTACTCTTGCAATGATTTTTCTTCACCATTCGGCATTTTTACTTGAAAGTCATACACGGTTTTCATGGCATTCGCTCCTTAAAAATGGATAGTAGGTTAATTCTTCATTAAATTACTCGACCTGGCAAAAGCCTCCATTCAAATCATCCTCAAAATAGCTCAGAGATTGATTACATTATTTCCTTTGTCAATTTTAGACTTTTCATTATATTTTGATAGTATAGATTCAATATATCGTAAAACGGAATGTTGCTCAATTGGATTTTCGAATTTATCGGAAATGATTTATGTTTACTGCCAATTCTCCCTATTAATAGAAAAAGCCGAATGGACCCATTATCCATTCAGCTTTTGCTACCTTTAGTTCAGTTCTAATTGTGCTTTTAATTCATTTTGGACTCTTTGCTTCTCTTCGGGTGACACTAATCCATAATAAATTGAATTAATCTTTGTCCCTTGTTCTTTTATTTCCATTTGCTGAATGTTCTTGCCTGCTTCTTTGTAATTCTTTTGAATGTCCATTAGTTGATCAAACGTTAGGTTCGTCTTTACGTTTTTGCCAAGGGCAGCGAAGATATCTGAGAAGTTAGTCAAGCTTGATACACTTGCTCCTTCTTGAATGACCCCTTGAATGATTTGACGCTGTCTGGTTTGACGACCAAAGTCCCCTCTAGGGTCTTCGTATCGCATACGTGTGTAACTTAAGGCCTTATCACCATTTAGTGTTAAGGGTCCTTTTGTAAAATGGAATCCATCTTGTGTAAAGTCTAAATCATTCTGGACGGTAATGCCGCCCACCGCATTGACGATATCCTTAAATCCTTCCATATTCACCTGCATATAATAATCAATTGGAATATCAAGGAAGTTTTCAACCGTATCCATTGACATTGGAATCCCACCAAAGGCATAGGCGTGATTAATCTTATCTTCTTTTCCCTTTCCAACGATTTCCGTACGGGTGTCACGTGGAATGCTGAGCATTTTGACTGAATTGTTGTTCGGATTAACCGTTAATACGATCATGGTATCGGAACGGCCTTTGTCACCTTTACGTTCATCGACTCCTAACATCAATACAGAAAATGGGTCTTTTTCCTTGAACTTTACTGGTTCTTGGCGTTTTTCGGATTGTTTCCGTTCAATTGGCTGGTGCATCGTATCTACAGCATTTTTAAAAGATTTATAGACGGTGAAGGCATAGGCACCACCGGCAACTAGTAGAACTAACAAGATAATTCCTGTTACCCTTAGCCACTTTCTTTTCTTTTTTTTAGCAGTCCTCATTCGACAATTCCTCCAAAAAATATACAATTATTTTACATCTACCATATAGAATAGCAAAAAAAAGGAAGTGTGGATACAAAAAAATTGTGGAAGTTTACGTTACATTCATTCCCAATATTCCTTTATTTTTCCCATAGGCTTTCATGGTAGATTCACTGTTATCGGCGTAGCCACTGTTTATTCTATACTTGATGCTCTTTATACTTTATTAGATGCTCATTAGCAAAATCATTCACTAATACAAAGGCATGTAGTTTGGTTCTCGAAAAACCCCCCATAAGTGATTGAATCTATTTTTTTCCTCCATTATTTTAAGTCGCTTGAATTTGCCTACTAAAGTCATTGCTTCTTCGAGTGCCTATTTTGAATTTGAATCGCGTTGTGCATGTGCAGTGGTAGTCGTTTCGTACCACGTTCATTTAGTAGATTAGCAAAAATATAGGAAAAATGATAGAAAAAATACAAATTTTAATTCGAGGATCCTATTTGATATAATGATCAGCTGGTTATTAGAAAAGTGCAAATTATGAGAAAACGGTAGAAAAGGCGATAAAAAGAACAATAATTGTATTTATTTGGGCAAAAATGCCTGTTTACTGGGTTTTTCTAATACGGTATTTTGTTTTATACTCGATGTAGTTGTTCGTTATAAAGAGTGAATTCTTCGACGCCATATTCACTGTTCCGTTTTTACTGTTTGGGTATGGGGGGGAATCTGTTTTTTTGTAGAAATATGTAAAAATAAAAGAATGGAAGAAATGAAGCATATCGACAAAATGTAACAAAATGATTAATTGGGACTAGGTATAATAAATATAACACTCAAGAGTGAGTATATGGCCCTATGGGGTTTGAGCAGAAATGATAAGATGGTGTCGTTTCATTGGGATTAGGGGCAGAAAAAGGCAAACCTTTTGAAAAAAGGGGACGCAAAGCCGCGGATCTAAGGCAGGTGGTTGCTTGCTATGATGGCCGGGTTACCTGGAATACGATTGTATTTTAGGGGTGATAAGAATGTTAACGGTAGACAAGGAAATGATGGACATTGACGAAGAATGGTTGAGGCTCATTTTAGAAGCAAAAGAATTGGGATTATCCATTCAAGCCATTCAAGCCTTTTTAAATCAAAAGGAACAACAAGCATAATACCTATGAAAAACCATAACCTACATACATCAAGCTAAAGCATCCCACAAAAAAGTCCTATTTTTTGCGGAATGCTTTTTTCCTTTCATTTGGTGTCAGGCACCATTTTCAATTTTATTCCAAATGATATTAACAAATCTACTGCAGCGTTCTTGGTCTGCCACTTGTATGGCGACTTCAATTTTCAGGGTGGCCGCCAAGCGACTTTGAACATAGAGCATGTCCCTGAAAGCATCGACTGCACCGCAAAATTGAGGGTAAAAGCTATCCCCGCTTCCGACTATACCGGTCACGATATGGTCTACCTCCTCGGTTTCAAATACGCGGTAAAGCGCGAGCATTTCAACTGGAATCTCCCCATCACCCCATGTGTAGGTACCAATAATGACCGCATCAAAGGTAAAAAGCTTCACTACAGGGAAATCCTCAATCCGAAAAAGTTCCGCCATGATCCTTTTCTCTAAAAATAAATCTCTTATGAACTGGACTAGATCTTCTGTATTCCCTGTTTTCGAGGTATACACGATGGCTAGTTTCATAGTTCATCGAATCCGTTCGATTGTGATACCTTCGCATAGGTCCGTGATTTTTGCTCAAAGAAATCCGACTTGGTGCCGTTCATCATTTCATCGCTAAACACATGAATCCATGGCATCGGATTGCTGCGGTCTTCATATAAATTCGCTAATCCAAGCTGGCGCAAACGCTTATTTGCCAAGTATTCCGTGTAGCCATTATATTCGTCCAAATCAATCCCCGTAATATCTCTGAGAATAAAGGCGGCCCATTCCTTTTCTAATTCGACAGCTTGTTCAATGGTTTGATAGATATACTGGATATTTTCCGGATGATTCAATTCCGGATTCTCGGTCAGCAGTATCCGGATAAATTGAGCAATGAAATAGGCGTGCTGCATTTCATCCCGTTGAATATAGCTAATCATCGTGCTCGTTTTCAGCATTTTCTGCTGGCGGGCAAGATGATAGAAAAAGGCAAAACCTGCATAAAAATAAATCCCCTCAAGATTAATCGAGTTCACCGCCAACTGAAACAAATGCTGGGGCGTCGGATTCTCGCGGAAACACTCATATGCCTGTAGGATCAAGTGATTCCGCTTCTGCACGATCGGGTCACTTTTTGCTTGATTGAACCGAGCATTCTGCTCGCTTAAAGAGACAAGGGAGCTAAGAATGTATGAATACGATTCAGTATGCACCGCCTCCTGCTGGGCAATGACGGCAATGATCGCTTTAAAGCTGGAATCCGTCACATAATCCATCACCTGCATCATCGTTGGTGTCTGCAAACTGTCGAGCGATGCCAGCTGGGTGTTAATTCTTAGAAAAACATCCTTTTCTATTGCACTGAGTGTATCCCATTGTTTAATGTCATCCTGCATATTGATCTCTTGGGCCTTCCAAAAATTGCCCAATAGGGTTTGATAAAAGCCGTACATCTGCGGATAGGCGATATCATTCCAGTTAAGCAGACCGGAAGACTCGCCGTTGATGATTCCGGTTGATTTATTAGGAAACTGTGGGTTTAATAGTTTTATTTTTGCTAATGGTGCATGGGGATCCATTTGAAAAAACCTCCTTGTTCATTATGGGCTCTTTTATAAAAGTTTGTTGTATTTTTAAATGCGCTGATAAACGGACAAAAATCGCTGATAGATCAGATTAACTCCGACTTTTTTACGAATACAGCCCCATCTAACTTTGACACGCCTCACATTCGGTAATTTCTGCTTGCGATGTGCTTCTAACGTAATACGTAGTCTTTAGTCCATGCCGCCAAGCTTCCATATGTAAGTTTAATAAATCCCTTGCTTTAATATCATGGCGGACATACAGATTAAAGCTGATCCCCTGGTCAATGTGGCGCTGGCGGGCGGCATTTTGTTTAATGCTCCATACCTGATCCAATTCATGTCGCGCCCGGCGGTAATAGGGATAGGTTCGATGCGTTAAATCTGGTGCAGTGACTTTGAATTTAAAATTTTTCTTCTCCTCCGCATATTCAACGGAATAAATCGGGTCAATTCCATCCGTAGAGCCGCCGATTTTCGCTGTAGAAGAGTTAGGTGCAACAGCCATTAACCAGCCATTGCGGATCCCGTGTTCAGCCATGTCCGTTGCTAACTCCAGCCACCGGTCAGAACGATATTCTTTCCGCGAAAAATAGGCACCCGTTTGCCACTCGGAGCCTTCAAACGCACGATAGACTCCTTTTTCAACCGCCAATTCCTTAGAGGTACGAATGGTGTAGTAGGCAATATCCTCATACAGTTGGTCGGCAAATTCAACCGCAGCTTCTGACTCCCAGTGAATGCCTTTTAGGGCAAGTAGATGATGCCAGCCGAATGTTCCGAGACCGATGGCTCTGAACTTTTGATTGGTTACCTGTGCCTGTCCCACCGAAATCGTATTGAAATCGATGACGTTATCCAGCATTCTTACTTGAATGCGGATTAATCGTTCTAACACCCCGGCCGGAATCGCCTTTGCAAGATTAATAGAAGATAGATTGCAAACCACGAAATCACCAGGCCTGCGAACGATGACAATGTTTCCTTCCTCATCTTGATACTCGTTGATAATTGTTGTGGCCGACATATTTTGTGTAATTTCCGTGCAGAGGTTGCTGCAGTAAATCGAGGTACGCCCAGCGCCGGAAAGATGCTTATTCGGATTTTGTCGGTTCACTTCATCTCGGTAGAACATATAGGGAGTACCGGTTTCCAACTGTGACACCATAATCCGCGCCATGATATCCATTGCCCTGTACGTTTTTCGGGGCAGGAGCGGGTGTGCTGCAGCTTCTTCATACTTTTTGGAAAAATAAAGATAGTCGGTTTCATCATAAAAATCCTCGAGTCCAAGGGGCACCCCGTTTTCATCCTTCCAGCCCATGCACTGCTTCACCTGATGCGGGCAAAACGTGTGCCACTCGCCGATACTTCTGCCATTCTCGTCAGTTTCCTGCAGTTTTTTCATAAACAGATCGGGGATGGCCACGCCGGTAAAAATATCATGGGCTTTGCGGCGTTCATCGCCATTATTCGTTTTCAAATCAAGAAACCCGTTCATGATATCTTTATGAAAAACATCCAAGTACACAGCAATGGCGCCTTGGCGCTGCCCCAGCTGATCGACGCTGACAGCTGTATCATTGACAAGCTTAATCCACGGCACAACCCCCGAAGAGTTGCCCTTGAATTTTTTAATATCGGAGCCGAGGGCACGGACCTTTCCGTAATAGAGCCCAATTCCGCCACCATCTTTACTTAACCGGGCAATATCCCAGTTATTTAAATAAATGCTGTCGAGCGAATCGTCGACCGTATCGATAAAACAGGAGGAAAGCTGGCCGAAACGTTTGCCGGCATTCGCGAGTGTTGGTGTGGCAACGGTCATATAGAGATTGCTAAGTGCCCAATAGGCTTCTTTTACTAGGTGGGACCGTTTAGATGGATGTTCATTTTGCATGATAGTCATCGCAATGATCATAAATCGCTCTTGTGGCAACTCATACACCTTTCGCTCATGATCGTGGGCAAGGTAGCGGTCCGCCAGTAAAAATAAACCGATGTAGGTAAAAAGGCCATCCCGCTCAGCGTCGATCTCTTTCGCAAATTCATCGATTTCCCTTTTTGTATAACTGCCTAGTAGATGGGTAGAATATATGCCGATTTCCGTTAATTGTTTAATGAGGTGAAAAAAATCCCCGTATTTCAGCTGGCGCTCATAACCGCGATTCGTTGCCGCCTGTTGGTATAATTCATTCAAATATAAGTGGGCCGCGACAAACGTCCAATCTGGCTGGTCCATTGCAATCTGATTGACAGCATAGAGAAGCGCTTGCTGGCAGGCGCCTGCCGCATCCCATCCACTGATTTGTTTTTCAAGTACCTTCGTATCTAATTGGTATTTCTCTGAAGCTTGTTTGATACAATCTAGTACCAGTTGCATTTCATCATTTACCTTGGTGGTCATAATCTATCTCCTTCAATAAAAAAATCCGCTCGGGAAATCCTGAGCGGATGAAACGGAACACTACACAAAAGGAAAAATAAAAGCTGCCTTGTGCTGCCACCGTTCATCCTCTTAAGTCCCCGAAGAGGTGAAACTACTTAAGAAAGACAGGTCTCCTGACTTATGCTTCATCCTACTTCTGAGCCCTTCCCATATAAGCGTCTATGTTCATAAACTCTCTCATACAGTGGTTTGCTCATTTCGTCAGCATTTACAGTTGCGGGGGCAGCTCCGGATTCACACCGGATTCCCTTTTAAGCCGCTAGCGGCATCTTTTCCTAAGGTAAATACAATATATAGTTTTATTTTCGAAAAAATTAACAATATGTAGATAATATACTAAAATTAATCATAGTATACTATATTTGAAATGACAAGGATTTTATTAGTGAGAAAAAATAAGGTCGGATTCAATTGGTTATGATAAAAAATGAAAGGGGGTTGAAAATGGATTTTACAATTAACTGGAAAGGGAAAATGGCATTTGGGGGTGTCACTCCATCCGGCCATGAATTTAACATGGATGCAGCATCAGAAGTAGGGGGAGAGAACGGCGGCCCAAGACCGACAGAATTACTATTACAGGCGGTTGCGGGTTGTACAGGAATGGACATCATCTCCATTTTGCATAAAATGCGCCTTGAGCCATCTTCCTTCCAAATGGATGTTACAGGTGAACGTGCCGAAGATCATCCAAAGCGGTTCACTGCCATTACCATTCATTATGCATTCGACGGAGACTTGCCGGAAGATAAGGTGATCCGAGCCATCCAACTATCAAAGGATAAATATTGTTCCGTGTCCCATTCCTTAAGCGCAGAAATCACCGTAAGCTACTCCATCAATGGTGTGAAAGGTGAAAAAAGCATATAAAGCAAGGCGAAGCAAGGGACGGTTCTCCTGCATCATTTCCTGGTACTCTGTGAAGCGCAAGAACTGTCCCCTGCCTCACTGCCTTACTATTTTTAAAATTTACATGATTTAAATAATTTTTTATAATAGAATAAGCATGAATGGGATAGTTTACCTTGATTGATCATAAAGCCAAGGAGTTTTTCTATGAATCTAGATGTTGACATTCTTTTATACCAAGTCGTAAGTGTCCTCTTGCCCATCTCCGTCTATCATTTATTTTTTCATGAACAAGACAGTGAGCGGAGAAAACCTCTATCAAAACTTTCCTTCATCCTGATTATGATTCTAGTACTTGCGATGTCATTCCCAGTGAAGTTTTCTTCGGGGTATATATATGATTTCAGAATTGTCCCCTTTATTATTGCATTTGTGTATGGTGGAACCTTTCCAGGTTTACTGAGTGCGGCGGTTCTTTTAGGATACCGTTATTTCATTGGCGGAGATGGCTTTTATATCGTTTTGATCAATTATTCGCTTTCTTGCATCATTTTCATTTTGATGCAAGATCAATATGAGCTTTTTAAAAAGAAAAATAAGTTGATGTTTGTTAGTTTGGTGTTCTGGGCTAACACGATCATTGTCATCCTCACGCTACTGACAAAGAATCAATTGGCGCAAATTCCCTTTATGTTTGGGTTTTATTTTATTACATGGATTTGCTTGGTGATGGTTGTTTTTATCATGGAAAATGTCAATCAGCAGGCTGAAATGCGGGAGAGATTACAAAAAGATGAACGATTAAATGTAATTAGTCAGCTGTCCGCTTCGGTTGCCCATGAAGTCAGAAATCCGTTAACCTCTGTTCGTGGCTTCTTACAGTTAATGCAAGAAGACGAGAATTTAAAAAATGAACAGAAACAGTATATTGAGATTGCTATAACGGAACTAGACCATGCGCAATCCATCATCAATGATTACCTGTCCCTAGCCAAACCGAACACGGAAGGTTTGACGATTGTCCATATTTCTGAAGAGGTGAAGAAGACGGTCGCACTTATGACTTCTTATTCAAATATCCAAAATATTTCCATTCAAATGAATGTGCAAGATGGGCTTTACATAAAAGGAAATAAAGGTGAAGTGAAACAGGTTTTAGTCAATATTATCAAAAATGGCATTGAAGCATTGGAGACGGGTGGGGATCTTCATGTTGATACCTTTGAAGAGGGCGGAGAGATTGTTATCCAGATCATTGACAGTGGCAAAGGGATGACCAAGAGCCAGCTAGCTAGATTAGGGACGCCTTTTTATACAACAAAAGAAAAGGGGACCGGTGTGGGATTAACCATTTCCTTTCAACTTATTCACGCCATGAAAGGAGTCATTTCGGTAGAAAGCCATCTAGGGCAGGGGACGGCCTTTACGATCCGGTTCCCAAGCCTGCCCGCGCCCAGCACGGCTGGAAGTTTGTCGAATATGGATGGAATTTTAGATCATGAGAAAATCAGTTGAAGGGAGAGGCCAGTTCCGGTGGGGAACAGCCTCTTTTTTAAAATTACTAGTACCGTGCAGGCACCTTTGCCCCTGGAACCTACACTTCATGAACATACGGCCGTTCAGACACGTTTTGTACATCAGATTCGTGAACTAATTCGATATGAAATCTATTGCTCTTCTCCCGAATTTCCAAATAACCTGAGGTATACTTATAGATCACCGCGTAAAGCTTACCCTCGTATAGCACTTCATTCATTTCCATTTTTATATCACCATCCATTTTTTTAAAAAATTAAGTGATTTATATCTATTCCTTATTTCGCTTTTTTATGACAAAAACTTCTTACTCTCAATGAGAAACAGGAAATTAGATACACTCGTTATAGGCGAAAAGAATCGTTTCTAGCGATTGATGGAGAAAACGGACAAAAATTGTTTATTTGACTCGAATGCTTTTCATGAAAGTGACGTAAAGAGGAAAGGGGGTGAGAAGATGCACTTCCGTGATTTTCTTATACCAGCCCTAATGGTGGGAGCAGCCCTGTTTTCACCAGGCCACACATTCGCCGAAAAGGGTGAACCTAATGGACAGGTAAATTCCCATAAAGAAATGGTGCAAACTTCTGAATTAATGGAGCACGGGCCGGTAAAACAGACTAATGTTCCAATTAAGGTTGAAAATGCAAATCCCGTGGGAAAACCCGTGACGATCCCTGAATCCGCTGGTAAAAGTCAAAGCGCAGTAAAACAGCCGCCTTCTAAGGGCGCTCTCAAACGAGCGGTTCCCATTCAAGCAGCTAATGAAACGGTAAAAACTTTGCCGGATCGGGCCAAGGGGAACGGATATGGGTTGTCAGAAACAAAAAATACTGAGAAAATCGTTAATCCGCCTGGGCAAGAGAAAAAGTCTGTCGCTCAGGAAAAGGAAAACGGGTTTATTGATGATGAGACTGAACCTTTCGTTGAGATTACGGTAAAAGATAAAGTAGAATCGACAAAATCGGTTCCTCGCTTCCAACCCCATGGGGAGGATTCCCACACCGTAAACACCAAAAAAGCGGCGGGCTTTGAACCGCGGTTGCCAGTGCCTGTAAAAAAGGAGAAGCCCCCTTCCGGTCAGGAAGAGAGGCCAGCCATTAACACTGTACAACGGTCAAACAATTCGAGCAGTCCGTCAAATGATCGAGTCAGCACAGGAGTAAGCTCCATTAGCTTTTCAGATAAGTGGTTTGAATGGAATAAGTACGTTGAAATGAAGCTTGTCCAACCATACCTTTCTCGCTATGCCTTTATGAATTCTCAATGGGTGAATGCTCCACCTTCGCCTCCGCCGCAAGATGCTCCTTTTTTAAAAACCGTAAACCGCAGCTAATCGCCACGGAACACGAAAATTAAAGGAGCGAATATTAAAATGAAACATTATATAAACACGAATAAAATGATGAAATCTCTTGTATTAACTGGAGCAGTATCCATTGGCGTTTTTGCAGGTGCTCATTTTACTGAAGCGGCAGGACCTGATAAGGTGAAAGTAGAACACTCTGTTCAAGTAAAAGGGGAAAATCCAGTAAAGGCTAATGGAAAAGAACAGCAAGTACCAGCTGCAAAACCTGTAGTTCCTGCAAAACCAGCGGAGCAAGTAGTAAAGGAACAGCCAAAAGTGGAACAAGCAGCCAAATCACAAGCAAGTGTGCATGCAAGTGAAAATGCAAAGTTGCACGCTAATCCAAATTCAGCCGTCCTTGGAAAGATTGGAAAGGCTGAAGATGTGGCTGCGGAAACAACTTCGGTCTCAGAACCAACCGTAGATGTGGAAGAAACTGAAATAACTGAAGTAACTCCGGTACAAGAGCCTGCAGTAGAGGAGAACGTTGACGTTAATATGGACGTTACAACGGATGACCAAGGTACTGAAACCGAAGTGGATGCTGATGAGGCTGCTAAGGCTGAAGAAGATAAAGCAGCTGTTAAAGAAGATGAAAAAAACACAGAAGTTGAGGCTGATTCAGTTGAAGCTACTGTGGATGAAAATGATGCTGACCAAGATTCTGATTCTAAAAAATTCGTTCATGATCGTGAAGGGATCGTGAATACGAAAGATGATGATGAATCAAATTCAGATGAAGAAGAAAATGACACAGACAAAGATGAAAAGGTGAATCCTTCATATGCTAATAAAATAAAATCTCAAGCATACGAGCATGCAAGTGACAATGCTAAAGCACACGCTGCTGCAAATGTGGCTGTTCATGCTGGAGAAGTTACGGAAAACGTAGTTACAGAAGAAAGATCTGAGGAAACAGCTGAAGTTGTTGAGGAAGACAATACAGCGGTTGGAACAATTGCAACTACTGAATCTGAGGGAGATGCTGCGGCAGTTGTTTCAGAAGATGTTACTGTTGAAGCTGGAACGGATGAATCAGTTGAGGCCGTAAATGATGAATCCACAGAAGCAACAGTACAAGATGAAGTTGAAACTGAAGAAGTAAACCCATCTGCAGCAAACAAAGCAAATGCTCAAGCTAGTTTAAAAGCAAGCGTTCAAGCAAAAGATAATGCTGCTGCAAATTCAGCTGTACAAGCTATGACTGTAGATACCAATGATGCAGTTGTAACCGATGATGAAACAACTAAAGAAGATACAACTAATGAAGTAGTTGCAGAAGAAACAGCTGTTGAAGTTGATGCAAAAGAATAGTTTTTATTTGTGCAGGGTTAAAGCATGTATTACTTATATTTACCCTATACGGCACGTATTTGGGGCAGAGAGAAATCTCTCTGCTCCATTTACATACAGGGAAATACCTTCCACTGTTACCAGAGTGTTTTGGTTGACCTGATTTTTAAAATCATATAGTATGAATTTGAGATAATCACAATCAAGATAACTAAGGGAGATCAATATAAATGAACATATTAGTAGTAAAAGCAAATAACCGTCCAGCTTCTCAAGCTGTGTCTAGTAAAATGTATGAGACCTTCATGGAGAACGTAGAAGGTGTGAACGTTACGACTTACGATGTATTTGCAGAGGATATGCCTTACTTTGGCCAGGATTTATTCAATGCTTTTGGAAAAATGCAGTCTGGCGAAGAGTTAACGGATGTTGAACACCGTATTTTAGCAGCAAAGCAAAAAGCTATGGATGCTCTATCAGCGGCAGATGTCGTTGTATTTGCCTTCCCATTGTGGAACTTAACCATCCCAGCTAAATTACAAACATTTGTTGACTATGTATATGCATCAGGTTTTGCCTTCAAATACGATGAAAATGGCCAATTAGTCAGCTTAATGACTGATAAAAAGGCTGTTATTCTTAGTGCACGCGGCGGCATTTATTCCACACCAGAAGCAGCCCCAATGGAAATGGCGGCAACTTATATGAAAAATGTATTTGGCGGCGTTTTCGGTATGCAAATCGTTAATGAAGTCATCATCGAAGGTCACAATGCTAACCCAGCACAAGCTGAAACCATTATTGCAGAAGGTTTAGCAAAAGTGGCAGAAGTAGCAAAAAGCCTTTCCGCCGTGCTAGCATAAGGCGGGCTCTAACCAACTAAAGAATAGTAGAGCAGTGAGATCAATCTCACTGCTCTTTTTCACTTAATCTACTTTCAATCGTATTTGTCGAAAAATAAAAAATTTCCCAGGAGATATTGAAGGATTTCAGATTTCTTTGTAGAAAATAAAATTTTTTGATACAGTCATTTCCCAAATTGTCGATATACAAAGAATCTGGATAGATGATTAGTAGGATGATGCCGGCAGCCCTTTTTCTTGCTATAATAGCGGGTAAAGCAGTGAAAATGAGGAAGGGGGTCAGGGACATATGAAAATAAAGGTCATCATTGCGGATGACAACTCCTTTATTCGCGAAGGTTTGAAAATTATCCTCCATACATATGCAGAGTTTGACGTACTTGATACGGTGAATGATGGAAAAGAGGCAGTGGACTATTGCTTGGAAAATTCAGTCGATGTAGCCCTACTGGATGTACGCATGCCCAATATGAATGGGGTTGAGGCGGCGAAATTGATTACCGAGCAAACCAGCACAAAGCCCCTCATCTTGACCACCTTTGATGATGATGAATATATTCTCGATGCGATCAAAAACGGGGCGAAGGGCTATTTATTGAAAAATAATGACCCTGAACAAATTCGTGATGCCATAAAGAGTGTTTATAATGGAAACAGCATCATTCAGGATGTGATTTTAGAAAAAATAAAGTCGAATCTTACGGAAAAAAAGGAAGCAGAGATGCAAATGGACCTCAGCCAATTTACCGAAAGAGAACGAGACATCATGTCTCTGATTGCAAAGGGGTTCTCCAATAAAGCGATATCGAAACAATTGTTTATTTCCGAAGGGACGGTGGCCAATTATATTACTTCCATCTTAAATAAGACTGGGCTTGAGCACCGCACCCAGATCGCAATCTTCTACCTGAAGGGGAAAGTGGAATAAGATGGAGTTTTGGATGATTGGCACAAAGCTAGTACTCTTACTTTATCTTGCTTTTTATTTTGTTCGGGTGGAGATCGATCATTTCGCCTTAGTGATTCTTACCTTTCTTGGCTATTTCTGTGTCAATATCACGCTCTATCTATTTAATCAGACCATTGTCAAACGAATTCTGCTCGTCATCTCAATAGGCATTTCTATTGTAGCCTGTCTGATGGTTCATCCAATATTTGGTATCTCATTGCCATTATCGATAGTAGAATTGGCCTCAGGATTTTTTGAAAAAAAAGTTCCCGTTCTGCTTCTTTCCATCGCCCCGATTCTTTATATACAAGAATCGTTTCAGCCGTTGTACGGATTAGTGGCCATCTTTTGCTTTATGCTCTATTCTGTCACCGCAAGCTTTAATAAGATGCTGGTGAAGGATGAAGCGCAGATCGATTCAATGCGAAAGGCGATGCAGAAATTAACCAAACACGTAAATGAAAATACCGAGTACATTAGGCAGTCGGAATATACCTTCAAATTAGAGGAACGAAATCGAATTTCACAAGAGATTCATGATAAAATCGGCCACTCGATGACTGGGGCCCTTTTTCAAATGGAAGCCGCCAAACGACTTATCGAAACCGATCCACCTAAGGCAGCTGAGCTGCTGCAAAATGCGATCAATATCTCAAAGGATGGCATCGAAAATATCCGCTTGACGCTGAAAAATATGAAGCCCCCAACGGAACAAGTAGGGATTCACCGCTTGAAGCTGATGATCGATGACTTTAATACCAAACAACCCATCAAAACGGTGCTAACGTATGAAGGAAATTTAGGAATTATTTCGCCAATCCAGTGGAAAATTATTCATGAGAATGTCACTGAGGCACTCACGAATGCCATGAAATATTCCCAGGCTACCGTCGTTTCAATCGACTTAAAGGTATTAAACAAGCTGGTCAGGGTCGAGGTGAAGGATAACGGCGCTGGAACAAAGACAATCAAGAAGGGGCTCGGCTTTATTGGGATGGAGGAGCGGACTGCCGCAATCAACGGGAAAATTATTGTCGACAGTACGCATGGTTTCTCCGTCACCACGCTCCTGCCCATCTCCATATGAGAATCCCACATCGACAATATGAATATCTTCATGTGAAAAGAATGAACGATTGCACTTATGCAGGTTCATTCTTTTTTTTATACTTGAACTATACTAACGACCTTGAGGTGAAAAGATGAACGTATTAGAGATAAAAAATGTTACGAAAAAATTCGCTGATTTTATTGCGGTTGATAATATGAGCTTATCCGTTGCCGAAGGGGAAATCTTTGGTTTCCTTGGGGCAAATGGTGCCGGTAAAAGTACAACGATTAATATGATCGCCGGACTGTTGCGAAGCAATGATGGTCTCATTCGTATTCTTGGGAAAAACGCGGCCAAACACAGCCGTTTTGCTAAAATGAACCTTGGCATGGTTCCACAGGATTTGGCGATCTATGAGGACATGACGGCCTATGAAAACGTAAAATTCTTTGCGGGGCTATACGGTTTGCGCGGTGCGGAACTACATGACCGGGTGGAGGAAGCGTTGGAATTTGTCGGTCTTCAAGATAAACATAAAAGTTACCCTAAAAGTTTTTCCGGCGGGATGAAGCGCCGCTTAAATATTGCCTGTGCCATCGCCCATCGGCCGAAGCTGATCATTATGGATGAACCAACGGTGGGCATTGATCCGCAGTCGCGGAACTACATCCTGGCATCCGTGAGGAAGTTAAATGAAATGGGCTGCACCATCATTTATACAAGCCATTATATGGAGGAAGTGGAGGAGATCTGTTCGCGGATCGCTATTATTGACCACGGAAAAATCATTGCCGAGGGTACGAAGGAACAACTGAAATCGATCATTACCAATACAAAAGACTTATGGATTGAAGTCAAATCGACCGAAAATATAAATCTTCAGTCGATTAAAGATATCCCAGGTGTAGAAGCCGTTGTCGTGGATGAAAATTTTATAAAAATCAACTCGGATACAGGTGTTAATAATCTAAATAATATCATTGAGCACTTTATTAACAGCCATATTGAAATACGCGCCTTACAAGAAAAAGCACCGAATTTAGAGACCGTATTTTTAACCTTAACCGGAAGAAATCTGCGGGACCAATAAGGGGGATTACCTTTGACTATACTTCATATCGCCTGGAAGGGGATCAAATCAGACTTCCGGGATAGAAGAACCTTGTTTTTTATGTTAGCCTTTCCGATTCTCTTAATACTTGTTCTTGGAACGGCCTTGTCGAACACGTTTACAAGCAGTCTTCCTGTGGATGATCTCCACGTTTTATATAAAGATACGACACAAGAAGGAAGCTTTCAGCAGTTTAGGGCTGGCGCTGAAGCATCTGGGATTCATTTCAAGAAAGCCACCGAAAAGATGGACGGAAAAAAAGAAGTGAAGCAAGATACCTATGATGGATATATAGAAGTGAGTGATAAAGGTGTACAGCTGTATATCAACAATGGAAATAGTATTAACGCAAATATCCTCCAAGGCATGCTCGCTGCCTATGTTGATAAATTCAATATTGCTTCTGAAATTAGGAAGACAGCGCCTGATAAATTGGAGGAGGCTTTTACGAGTAGAACCCAGGCGAATTTTATTAAGGAGACCTCTCTAAATCCCGAAAAGAAGCCGGGGTCGTTGGATTATTATGCGATTGCCATTACGACGATGATTATTCTGTACGGAGCGATGTCAGCGAGCTCGTTAATTGTTGGTGAGCGCGTAAGAAAGACGGCCGATCGACTAATTGCCGCACCAGTAAGGAAAAGCGAAATCTTTATCGGAAAAGTGTTAGGGAGTCTCATTAGTAATGGGTTGTGTGTCATATTAGTCATTCTGTTTAGCAAACTATTATTCAAGGCCAACTGGGGTAACCATCTGGGGCTGGTATTTCTAGTGCTGCTTTCTGAGGTGGTGCTTGCGGTTAGTATCGGAATCGGTGTTAGTTTCCTAGCGAAAACAAGTGCGGCACCTCAAGTCATCATTATGTTATTTGTGCAGCTATCATCCTTTTTTGGCGGGGCTTATTTTAAAATTGAAAATCCCGAGGGAATTTTTAAGCTCATTACCGACCTTTCACCGTTAACTTGGATGAATACAGCTATAACGAAAATCATTTATGCAAATGACTTTGCTGCCGCCATTCCGGCGATCGGTATCAATCTGATTGGATCATTCTTATTGTTACTAGTGGCAATCATCTCGCTGCAAAGGAGGGAGGGGCTATAATGAAGGATATCCTCTGGCTTATCCAAAACACATTACAAGGTACGTTTCGAAAAAAGAAAAACATTATTATGTATCTATTTATGCCATTAATCGGAATTTTTATTTCGCTGCTCGTCTATGGCGGTGATCAAAAAATGCTCCTGCATGTCGGCGTAGTCAACCAGGATAAAAGTGAGATTACCACAGATACGATCCAGTTTTTAGCAGGGTTAGAGAATGTGAAGATGACGGAAATGAAAGCCGGGAACGTTCAGGAAGAAATTGTCTCCGGTAAGCTCGACAGTGTCATTACCTTTGAAAAGGGGTATTCGGACAGTGTCTTGGCGGGAAGCCCTGACCATATCCAAATTACCTCCATCAAAGGTGCTCAAGTTACAGGATTCGTAAAATCCTATTTATATCAATATATCGAAAATATCTCGACGATCAGCCGTGCGGCAGATGGAAATCAACAAACTTTTCGGCAAATGGTTCAGGACTACCAGCAATCGGCCTTTAAGCTCGAGACACATTCATTAGCGGATACATCGAAAAATAAGAATATGACAAATCAAACGATTGGTTTTTTAATAATGATCATGCTGATGTCAGCAACCAATCTGTCCGAGATCATATTGCTGGAAAAAGAAAAACGCACCTATTTTCGGTTATTATCGACACCGATTAATGCTAGAAAATTTTTACTGGCGAATGTGCTGGTGAACATGATTGTGATGTGCATTCAAGTTGTGATTACATTAACTGTCATGAAAATCGTCTTTCATATTGGCCTGAATATGGCTTATTGGGAAGCGGCAGTCGTCATGTTCCTGTTTTCCTTGATTGCCGTCGGGCTATCGCTCGTCATGATCTCGCTTTCAAACAGCCGCAGTGCAGCAAGTGCCCTGCAAAACTTAATTATCACACCAACTGTGATGCTTTCCGGATGCTTCTGGCCTGTGGAAGTAATGCCAACTTCACTGCAAAAAATAGCCAACTTCCTACCGCAGCGCTGGACACTTGATACCCTAACCAAACTGCAGGAAGGCCATTCGTTTAGCGAGTTATCTTTACATCTGCTGATTCTCATTGCCTTTGCCGCTGCCTTTTTCTTAATTGCGGTCTACAAATTCAGCAGAAATAATACCACACAGAATTTTGTCTGATTTGCTGAAAATTTGATTATAATAACAAGAAGATGCGCTGCCGGTTTTTAGCGGACAGCGTTTTTTCAGTTTGTCGAAAGCTAAAAATTTCCTGGGGGATTTTGAAGGATTTCGGACTTCTTTGTAGAAAATTAGTAGTTATTCGCGACTAAATCAAGCAGAGGAGTAACAAATTTTGCTTAACAGTTGGAGTGGAAATAGGGGTACTTTTTTGCTTGCATCCATTCCAAACGTAAATTCCCTCTAAACAGAACAAACGTTTTGGTGTAAACTAAATATAGTGTGGTGCTTTTATGAAATAACCACAACAATATTATTTAGAGGTGGACATACAATTGAATGGTACAGCACATGCGGCAATTGGAGCAGCTGCGGGATTTATCGTTGCCAACCAGTTTCAATCTACTCCCTCAACTACGCTCTTATTAGTCGGATTAGGAGGAATATCTGGTTTAATCCCCGATCTTGACATTGATGGGAGTCTTCGCGGCAAAATCACTCTATCTCATAAGGTAATTCGGACGGCTGCTCAGCTAATTGGGGCTCTTATGATCTTTTATAGTTTTTTTGAGGGTGGAGCGACAGAAAAATGGCTTGGGGTTGGCATTGGATTGGCAATTATAGGAGTAGCCTCGAAAATCAAGCAAAAACATATGTTAACAATCACGGGAATTGGTGTACTTGCGGGGGGAGCCTCCTTACAAGAACTATGGTTGATCCTACTTGGAATTTATATTTTAATTGCGTCCTTTGTATCGCACCGCAGCTATACCCATTCGCTATTGGGAGTCATCTTCTTTGGGATTATCGCATCCAAATTAGAGGTATCGCTTGGAATTAGTGGTATCTTTTATACCTGCCTAGCCGGTTACATCAGTCATTTGCTGGCAGATCTTAAAATTCTGCCATTTAATAAACGGGGAATTAAACTATTTTTACCTGTTTCTTCTAAAGAAATCTAGCGACTTTCTGCACTTGTTTTGATGATGAATAGGAATTGAACACAACCAAAAATATAATGATGGAGGTGATTATTGTGTTAGTGGTTACCACTGAAAAAGTTGAAGGCTACAAAGTTGTAGAAATAAAAGGACCTGTATTCGGACTGATTGTTAGAAGCAGAGGGATTGGCGGCGATATTATGGCAGGTTTAAAATCTCTAGTAGGCGGAGAAATCAAGCAGTATACAGCGATGCTTGAAGATTCAAGAAAAGAAGCCTTGGACCGTATGATTAAAAATGCCAACCAAATGGGTGCAAATGCGATAGTGATGATGAGATTTGATTCTGGTGAAATCGGCAAAAATATGAGTGAAATTGTGGCATATGGAACGGCTGTTATTGTGGAGGCAATTTAATGAAGTTCGTCATTAGTTTCTATGCCATAGAAATAATTATCGTTATCTTTTGCATCCTCCTTGGTTACTTTATTTACGACAAACGGTTTAACCGAAATCATGGGATAAAAGTTCCGGATGGATTCCAATCGACAGAGGAAATAAATATTGACCCCGTAACGGGTGAAAAAACCAGAGTATATTATAACCCTGTTACAGGTGAACGTTTTTATAAAAATGAATAAAGTAGGGGACGACCACAAGTGTCAGGCTCCATCCAGTTAAAATGGGTGGGGCCTGGCACTTTTTTGGTTCTTAACTCTTATAGGACGATTATGGAGATAATGGAAATAAGTTAATTTTACATTTTTTCAAATGTGGCTTAACATATGTTCATGACATGTGCTATAGTTACTTTGAAAAATGAAATATAAAGATTTGATGATCACTATAATGATAAAATTTTGTTTGAAAGGGCAATTTCTTTTCTTCATTAAGAAGAGAAACTGCCTTTTCCTTTTTTAAAGGAGTGGAATGCAGTGAGCTTTGTGGGTTTATTTCTATCGGGTGCTGTCTTATTTTTAAACAGTCTTATGTTGTTAGGGAAGGCAGATGGGAAGAGTGTTGGCGTTTTTAATGTTTTCGTAGGAAGTATTCAAATTATTATTCCATTTTATTTACTCATTGTTTCGGATCAAACTAATTGGGAACTTTATAATAATGCGGCCATTTTCTTATTTGGCTTGACTTACTTATATGTAGGAACCACTGCGTTGAAGGGATTCGAGGGCAATGGTCTCGGTTGGTTCTGCTTATGGGTTGCCATTATTGCAGTCGTTTACACCATAACTTCAATTGTCCACTTTCATGATGTAGTAAGTGCCTTAACATGGGGAATGTGGTCATTTTTGTGGTTTCTCTTCTTTTTATCAAATGCGCTGAAAAAGAAAATTGATTCGTATCTCGGAATCGTTGCCTTCGTGCAGTCATGGGTAACGCTAACGATCCCAGCACTGCTTTACTTTTTAGGTGTTTGGAATACGCCATCTATGGCCCGAATCTGGACGTACGTTTTAATTCTTTCACTCCTCTCATTTGTTGCTGCCAGCCTATTTAAAAAGAAAATTGCCTTCAAGAAGGAACCTGAAGTGAAAGAGATATCAGCCGCTTAGGAGCAAAGGATTGAATCCTTTGCTTTTCTTTATGAGGAAGTCGGGGCATTGACACAATCTCGGTGAAGACGGAAACAATTGGATTGAAAACGACAACATCATTCATATAAGCGGAAATCCCCCTTGTTATCTTAGTCATTCGCTGCTTTTCGCCAATTTGGGGCAGAGACGATTGAGAGCGACCGAGGGACTAAGCCCTAGGACGTTCGAAGAGCAAATTCAGCCCCAATGGGGATTTTTTTCAAATTCCTATTTAATCGTTTTCGAATAAATTCTCCTTTACAAATTCAAACTCTTCTTCATCCTGGTAGCCAATAAAATAAATTTTATCTATTTGGTCATGATTAAATAAATACATGTATTGTTCGTTAATATTACCTTCGGGGTAAAGACAGGCAATGTAATCCCAAATTTTGTTGGTATTCAGTTCCTGTTGCTTGCGGCCGTAGATCATCACCCTTTTAGTGCCGCCTTCTAAGAGGACAACAGAACCAATCGGTAAATACTTATCCATTATTTTTCGTTCCTTTCGTCTTTGATCGACATATAACAATCATCATTGCGCAGCCGATATATCCGAACCCAACTGAACCAGCTAAAATTTCATAGGAATCCCTTACTGAATCAGGATTGGTAAAAATCTTGTGCATGATGACTATCATAATGATATAGGCAATGATGACCATTCCAATTCCGAGGACACTTGCCCAAACATAAGCCTTCGCCGTTTTGATTTCCCGGTTTAATATTTTTGGTGATGAGAGGATAAATAGGAGTACTGACAAAATAGAGATAATAATCAAATACTCTAGTAATGAAAACGAGAAGTAATGAACCTCTTCGACAATTGTTCCCTCTTCTACACCAGCTGTATACAAAATATTTGCGGTTAAAAAAAGCAGGATGCTAACTAGGATACAATAAACGGAGCTGAAAATCCCCATCTGCCTGTTGAGCCTTATGTTATTTCGCAGCCAAAATCCATAAATAAAAAGACCTAAACTTACCAATAGCACAATAGACACTGAAATAAGTAAAGACTGATTTGGGATAACCTTTGAATATTGAAAGCAGACTAATGCGAAAAAAGCCGTAATGGCAAATAAAACCACATTTATGAAAAGTATATTTTTCTTTAATGGATCGTTTGGGGATGTAGACGTTTTTGATTGCTTTGTTTTCATCTGGTTTCTCTCTTTCTAAAACGCTAGTATTGTCTTAATTAATTTGTTAGGAGGACATTGAAGTAATGCGGTCATTTCCTTTTCTTCCGTGTATATCATTTTAACCAGTGTAAGTATACCGGAATCATTAACTATTTTCGTGATGATCGTTCCAGTCCCGCCTATTCTCTCCGTGAGAACGGATAGACCTTCATGTTGATGGGTTGAATTTAATAAAGAAATACAAGTCTCGAAGCTTACTTGTTTAATGGTGCAAAGAACGCTGATTTTGGCTATTTCACTGTTGTTATACCAACCAAGAAGAGTATCAAATTGACTAGTAGGGAGTTGAAGCGAAAAGTATTCAAAAGGGGGTGGTGAGGTGGCCTCTTCCATGCTCATGTTGGCTAAAAAGTCATGGGAAAAATCTTCCTCGCCCTCAAAGTGTTTTAGAGAAAAACCAATATCCTCTTTTTTTAATAGTGACCTATCCTCTTCATGTAAATAAAAAACGGACTGAATCTCTTCTTCTTGAATAATTGAGATCATGGTGTCGGCACCAAACATGGATAATAATGATTCTATAAGACTAGTATCAAAAATAACATTTCCAAGTTCATCTGTACGAAGAAGTCCCCTTGAACGAAATCTTTCGGTAAATAGCTGCCATTCATTTTGGATCTGAACCTTTGTCCTATCATTGAATGGATCATCTACAATTAATGGTAATGGATGATTAAAAATAAGACTTAGAAAACCTATATCATATTTTGAAAAATTATAAACCATTTTCTTCACTCCTTACTGGTTGTTACGAACCATTACTAGCCTGCACCTGTTACTGGCTTTGGTTTATCCTTGAATAAACTCCCGAACCACCTTGATGCACCATTGGCTGCATGTCCAACGGCATCAACCCCTATTTCAACGCCATCCCCAATGACATCCAATGTTGACTTTTTATTTTTGCCAGAACCCCATATGTTTAAATTTAAACCCTTGTCGATGACATAGGAACTAATTGCTGCAACTCCGGCACCAACGACAGCACCAACGGCTGTCCCAACTCCCGGTGCAATGACCGTCCCGATTGCAGCCCCGAATTTTGCTCCGACAACTGCTACAGCAGCCACTTCTGCACCTTTCACCCCAGCGTTGATCACTTTTCTTTTTGTTGACACAGTATTATCTGTTGTGAGTTCTTTATACACTTGAGCAGCGCCGGTGATTAATGCTCCTGCCACTCCTACCTTCCCAGCAATTTTTAAACCTTTATCTATATTTACTAGTTTTGACACATTGGGATATCTGCCGTTTTTGACGTTTTCTATCGTGTATCTTCTCGCTAGTCCCTCGCCGCCTTTATAAAATTCACTATTCAAAACCTTGAGGTATCTATCATCCTTAAAAAACTTTGGCATCTTGTAATATTTCGAGACTAAGGAAGCAGAGAAGCCTCCTAAAAGCAGCTCGCTGGCGAGTCCGCCTTCATCATTTGTAAGGGCTTCAATAATGCCGTTACGCCATTGTTCCCATTGACTATCAGATTTAGACGCATGTTTCTGCCTGGCAGCAGCACCGCCCATTTGACTGTCCATAATGATACGATCGATCCCGAGCAAAGCTGCAGCCTTGCCATCTACTTTTCTTTCAGCTGATATGTATTGGTTAATCGATTCCTCCATGAAGGACTTCAGTTTGTTTATTTGACTTTCAGCGTCTTGAATATCCTGAGCAATTGTGTTCAGTTTTTGCCCAATAGATCTTCGGGACAGGATTTTACTGCTGATTTGATTCCTTAATGAGGACACACTTTGTTTAACATCTGAAATACTTGATTTACCTCTTTCTAAATTGCTTTGATAACCTTTTATCGTACTTACGTTTATTTTGATTGGATCCAAAGAAATCCCCTCTCTAAGCAAATCATGTATTTTGTGGTACCGAGAAATATAGTGCACCATTCGTCCAGCTAATTTCCTCTTATAGTGATTTTGCAGCCGCCTTTTCTTTCGCTATTTTTTCATTTCTAATTTCATGTGTAGTGCGGACAATATCTCCACCAATCTCATCTAGCGTTTGCGATATCGAATAAAATTTCCTACTAAGATGGTCAATCGCATTGTTTATGTACGTTACTTCCGTTGCCTGCCAATGGACAGTTAAATTGCCTTTATAGGTTTCCATGCTCTTTTTTATATCTCGAAGTGTATCTGCATATTGGCTTAACCTTCTCGCCTGTGAGACAGCCTGGTCAACATCAAATCCCATATGGTCACCTCTCTATTAATTAAAAAAACCGCTGCGTAATTTATTTAAATGGTGGTAAAAGATGGAACTATCAAGATTATAAGAAAACTACACCCTTTTGTCACGGGGTCAATAACAAAATGGTGCTTTAGGATGAGTATTCAAAAAAGGAAGCAGGGGACGGTTCTTTTGCTTCAAAAAGTTTCTAAAACCCACTTTATAGATTGATATAATAGGGATGGAAGCGTTTTATTGTGGTAGAATACTATTTTCTGATGATTGACAAAATAAACATAGATGAGTAATATCTAAACTATCTTATTAAACTCAATTTAACTTATCGAGAGCGACCGAGGGACTAGGCCCTATGACGTCCGGCAACCCCCACTTCGGGAAGGTGCCAATTCCTGCAGAATGACCTCCATTCTGAAAGATAAGTCGAAATATTTCTTTGTATTTCGATGCCCCTTTCAGGTGAAAGGGGCATTTTATTATTTTTTAAAAATAATGACAATAAGAAATGCGCAAGCGCCCTGGTTAGCGGCGCTGGAGCTGGACAATTCTCAAAATTGAAAATCTTATACTTTCTAATCTTTTGAAAAAGAGGTCATCCTATGATTGAAATTCAGAATCTTACAAAGATTTACAAAACAAAGCATGGCACGGTTAAGGGTGTCGATGAGGTATCATTAACCATTCAAAAAGGCGAAATCTACGGGATAGTCGGCTATTCCGGTGCCGGAAAAAGTTCGCTCTTGCGTTGTATCAATTTGCTAGAGCGGCCTACTACAGGCACTATTACCGTCGATGGAACTGACCTTACCTCATTAAAAGGCGAGAAGCTTCGCTTAGCGAGGTTAAAAATCGGGATGATTTTTCAACACTTTTATTTAATCAGTCAAAAAACCGTGTTTGAGAATATTGCTTTTTCCCTGAAGGCTGCCAACTATCCAAAGAGTGAAATCAAAGAACGGGTCGAGGAACTGCTTGCAACCGTGGGATTGACGGATAAACGGGATGTGTATCCGGCGCAATTGAGCGGCGGGCAAAAACAACGGGTGGGAATTGCGCGGGCACTCGCCAATAATCCCAAGGTACTCTTGTGTGATGAAGCCACTTCTGCACTGGATCCAACGACCACCAAATCGATTTTGACTCTATTGAAAAAAATCAATAAAGAACTCGATATCACCATTGTCTTAATCACCCATGAGATGAATGTGGTTAAGGAAATTTGCCACCGGATGGCGATTATGCAAGAGGGACGGGTCATGGAGGAGGGACCGGTTTATGACTTATTTGCCAGCCCTCAGGCCGCACTGACAAAAGAGTTTATCGAAAGTGTTGTTTCCTTTGATGTTCCGGAGGCTATTTTAAAAAATTGCCAGGGTCCTATCATTAAAGTGACCTTCAAAGGAAAAGTCGCAGGCGAGGGCGTCATTTCCGACATGCTGCAGCAATTTAAGGTAAATGGGAACTTCCTTCATGGTTCGATTGAGTACATTCAGGAATTGCCGCTTGGTATCTTTATTATGGAACTGAATGGCCAGAAGGAGGAAGTACGTACGGCACTTCGGTATATCGAGGACCGTGCAGCGCAAGTGGAGGTGTTACGTGATGGGTATTGATTTTAATCATCTGATCGAACTGATCCCCGATATCAATACAGCCTTTTTACAGACGATTTATATGATTGCTATTTCACTGGCGATTGCGATTATCATCGGTTTGCCTGTGGGGATTCTCTTATATGTCACTGATAAAGGTCTGTTTTTGCAAAATGGTGCAGTCCAGGTTTGCATGGGCTTTCTCGTCAATTTAATCCGATCGATTCCGTTTATTATCCTGTTGGTCGCGTTAATTCCGCTAACGAACTTTATCGTTGGAACAACGATTGGACCAACCGCGGCAAGTGTTTCACTATCCGTGGCAGCCATTCCTTTTTTTGCCCGAATTGTTGAGACAGCGTTACGGGAGATTGATAAGGGCGTCATTGAAGCGGCGATTGCTGCCGGTGCTACCCCATGGATGATCATTAAAGATGTCCTGCTCCTTGAGGCAAGGTCGGGGATTATCTCAGGGATTACATTAACCCTCATTAGTTTAATTGGCTTTTCAGCAATGGCCGGCACAGTCGGCGGCGGTGGAATCGGGGATTTAGCGATTCGCTTTGGCTACTATCGCTATGACAACACCATCATGATTGCCACTGTTGTCATATTAATTGTCTTAGTTCAGTTTGTTCAGCTTCTTGGGGATTTTATTGCCAAAGCGGTTGATAAAAGAAAATAGGAAAGAAGGAAATGATGATGAAAAAATGGTTTTTAGCAATGGTTTTACTTTTAGTCGTTGGAGCATTAGCAGCTTGCGGCGGCAGTTCCGAAAGCAAGGACAAGGCAAGTGCCAAATCGAAGGATATAAAATTTGGGGCTACTGCTGGTCCGTATAGTGATATGTTGAAGAAAGCAATTGTACCAGGATTAGAGAAAAAGGGCTATAAAGTGGAGGTTGTCGAGTTTAGTGACTATATTCAACCAGACAAAGCATTAGATAATGGCGATATTCAAGCCAACCTATTCCAAAACTCAATCTACCTGGCAAGTTTTGCGAAAGAAAATAACATGGATTTATCTCCTTTGATTTCGGTTCCAACAGCACCAATGGGGATTTTTTCAAAAAAATATAAATCATTAGATGAAGTAAAGGATGGGTCTACGGTGACCCTACCGAATGACCCAACGAATGCGGCGCGCGCGTTGAATACTCTCCGCGATGAAGGTTTGATTAAAATCAATGAAAAAGCCGATCCGATTACTGTATCAGAGAAGGACATTACGGAAAACAAGAAAAACTTGAAATTCCAGCCGATTGAAGCAGGTCAACTGCCTCGTTCTGTTGACAGTGCCGATTTAGCTGCTGTTCCTGGAAACTTCGCCTTGGCTGCTAAGATGGACTTGCTTGACGCAATAGCGCTTGAAAATATGCTTAATCCATATCGCAATGTCGTTGCTGTCAAAACAGAAAATAAAGATACCCAGCTGGCAAAGGATATTAAAGCCGTTGTCGAATCTGCAGAGTTCGAAAAAATCATCGACGACCAATTCAAAGGATTTGGAAAACCGGACTGGATGAAAAAGTAAAGACAACCCCTTATTCTTATTGAATACCAAACTATAAAAGCTCTTCTCATCATGAGAGGAGCTTTTCACATCTATTGTAATCGTAAATCCAGTGTATAAGTTAGTAAGGGTGTCAGGCACCATGTGAAGCGTTGAGCGTTTCCTTTACCTGGGTGCCTAGTCGATTGAGTTGTTCGATGATGTGGGTGATTTCTTGAATGGGCTGCAGGAGTTCGCCGTTTTCACGAAGGGTGGGATCGAGTCTGTCGTCTTTTATGTGATTTAGGTAAATGTCAATTTGGTTTGACAATAGATTGTTTTGTTCCATGAGCTCGTGATGGAAAGCAGCAACTGTTTCTGGTACGTCCAAGGTATTGAAGGATTCCAAGTCATCCTTCATTTGTTGAAGGGTTGTCTTAAGGTCATTTGCTGCTTGAGGGTCGTCCACAGCCTGCTGTAGGAGGACAGAGGTTTCATCGGCGAAAGTTACGACGCTGTCTAAATAATCTTTGGCATCGTTTACGTAATCAAGTGTGTCGTACGTATTGTTTAGGTAAGAACAGCCGCTTAAGAGGACTAAAAGACCAACAGAAAAAACAGTTAACCACCTTTTCATGAAAAACCCTCCGTTTCATTATACTCGGGGAAAATTACAGGCATAGTGAAGAAATGAATAGATTGGTATTATCACTATCATATGTGGGAACTTCTGTTAAGTTTCGTGTTTTGCAACAGATTATTCTTTCGTCATAGGTAAAAATCTTTTAACATATATGCAAAGGAATAATATCCTAAATGGTGTCAGGCACCATTTAGCTTTAGGAAAGGAGGACTACGATGGAGGCAAATTTCTTACCAACTGCGGAATTTGCAAAACAATTAGATCAAGAGGATCCTCTTTCACGTTTCCGTGAGGAGTTTTATTTAAAGCCAGGTATGATTTATATGGATGGGAACTCCTTAGGACTTCTTTCGAGGAGGGCTGAAAAAACGCTCTTAGAATCCTTAGAGGATTGGAAGCAATACGGGATTGATGGCTGGACAAGGGGGAACCATCCATGGTTCTTTATGGCGGAGCAGCTGGGAGAAAAGCTGGCACCGTTAGTTGGGGCTTCCGCTGAAGAGGTCATTGTCACGGGTTCTACCACAGTCAATTTGCACCAGCTTGTCTCAACTTTCTACAAGCCGGAAGGAAAGCGCACAAAAATCCTAGCGGATGAACTCACATTTCCATCTGATATTTATGCATTACAAAGCCAGCTAAAAATTCATGGCTACGATCCGAATACACATCTCGTCCGTGTGAAAAGCCGCGATGGTCGCACTATAGAAGAAGATGACATGATCGATGCGATGAACGATGAGATTGCGCTGATCGTCCTGCCGACAGTGCTGTATCGCAGCGGTCAAATAATAGACATGAAACGATTAACGAAAGAGGCGCATAAACGAGGGATTTTAATCGGCTTTGACGGCTGTCACTCCGTTGGTTCGGTTCCTCATTTCTTCAGCAAATGGGAGGTTGATTTCGCGTTTTGGTGCAATTATAAATATGTTAACGGAGGACCTGGCGGGGTGGGCAGTATTTTTGTGAATCGCAAGCATTTTGGAAAAATGCCCGGTCTTGCCGGCTGGTTTAGTTCGAATAAAGACAAACAATTCGACATGGAGCATACCTTAACACCAGCTCACTCGGCAGGGGCGTTCCAAATTGGTACACCACATGTACTTAGCATGGCGCCATTAATCGGGTCGTTGGAAATGATTACAGAGGCTGGCATTCAGAATATCCGTGAAAAATCGCTTAAAATCACTCAGTATTTAATGGATGTAATCGATCATGAATTAGCGGGTATGAGCATTTTCATTGGGACACCAAGAGAGGATGCGCGCCGCGGCGGACATGTAGGCCTTGAGCATCGTGAAGCCGCCCGAATTTGTAAGTCCTTGAAGGAAAATGGCATTATTCCCGATTTCCGGGCACCTAACATCATTCGCCTTGCCCCGGTGGCCCTATATACGTCCTATGTGGAAGTGTGGGAAGTTGTTCAAGCTCTAAAAAGGATTATCACTGAAAAACAATATGAGAAATTTAAAAATGAACGGGAGATCATCGCATAAAATGAAGCAGGGAACCGTCCCCTGCTTCACCCATTGTTAAAACCCAAAATATTGCCGAAGCAAGAAAGAGATCCATTTACAATGGGGGTGTTTACGAATATTCTCGATTAAGCCTTTCACAACCGCAGGCGGCTGCGAAGGATCCAACAGCTCTTGCCGCAGGAGGAGTAAAGACTCCTTTTCAATAGACTCTTCCATTTCTTCTATCTTTTGCTCCATTATTATACCGAGCTGTTCTTTTGTTCCTTCTTCCTGCATGGGCTTCTTAAACATTTGGCCGAGCTCTTTTGTAACAAAGGGGATAGTCATATGTTGAGCCAGTAAGGATGTTTTTTCCACAAGCGACTCCGACAATACCTGTAAATCCAATGGTACATTATAGAAAACAAATAACTGCGAATACATATTCATAAAGCCCTTAATCGTATACATTAAATCATATTTTGTCTCTTCGACCTCTTCAGCGTATAAACGTTCAACCAGCAGTAAGATATTGCTTTCAAGAAGTTTGTCGTAGTATTGCATTTTTAAGATCAGATCTTTGTTAAATGTTTGCGAATGCTCTTTCATGAGAACTTTGGCAAAATCAGAATGCTTTTGAAAGGCATGATAAATGGCATAATAAAATTGATATAAAAGTTGACTGTCTTCTGTATTTCTGACTATGTAGTCAATATCCGCAATGATTTGCATCATAAATTGGTCGATTAGGGCGATGATCAATTCGTCCTTTGACTTGAAGGATAAGTAAAAGGCCCCTTTGGAAATCCCGCAATGTTCTGTTATCTGCTGAACGGATGTTGCTTCAAACCCTTGCTTAGCAAAAAGCTCCAGCGATTTTTCCATTATTAATTGTTTTTTCACCATTTATGGTCGCTCCTATTTCATTGACAAATGACTTGCTGGTCATTAGTATAAGTAATTGAGCTTAATAAGTCAATTTAGGGTAGGTGTAATAGTGAAAGGGTTAGTCAATTTTGTTTTGAAAAATAAATTAGCCGTCTGGCTGCTTACGATTATCATTACGGTATCTGGTATCTATTCAGGTACGCGAATGAATATGGAGACGATTCCAAATATCTCGATCCCATACTTAATGGTTATGGATGTATATCCAGGAGCCACGCCTGAAAAGGTAATGAAAGATGTTTCCATGCCGATTGAAAAAGCGGTAGAAGGCCTTGATCATGTGAAAGCTGTCTATTCTAATTCCAACGCAAACGTGTCGAGTATTCAAGTGGAATACGAGTACGGTATCGATATGGATGAAGCCAAACGGGAATTAAAATCAGCGCTTGATTCCTTGAAATTGCCGGAAGGGGCACAAGAGCCGACAACAACAGCGATTAGCATGAATATGATGCCGGTTGTGGCGCTCAGTGTCAGCAGTTCAAAAGAGGATATTGTTGAATTAACATCAACCGTTGAGGAAAGCTTACTTCCAAAAATCGAAAAAATCGAGGGTGTTGCGTCGGCAACGATTACCGGCCAGCATATTGAGGAAGTAGATCTTACCTATAATAAAGCGAAATTGGCTGAGTTTGGGTTAACGGAAGATAAAGTGAAGCAAATGATTCAAGCAAGCAATATGGCTGTGTCACTTGGACTTTATGAGTTTAAAGCGGGGGAGCAGGCTGTTGCGATTGACGGCAAGTTCATGACCGCTGATGAATTAAAAAATATGCTGATTCCGGTCACACCAACAGCTGCCAGCCCATCACCATTTGTCAAGCTAAGCGACATCGCAACCATTGACACCGTTGGGAAAGTACAATCCATCTCACGCACAAATGGGAAAGATGCGATTGCCATTCAGATTGTCAAAGGCCAGCAGGCAAACACAGTTGATGTAGTAAACAAGGTGAAAAAGGTAGTAAAAGAGGAAAAAGCAAAGGTTAGTGGCCTCGTTATTGATGTCACGCTTGACCAAGGGAAACCGATTGAAGAATCGGTTGCCACGATGATTGAAAAGGCAGTATTTGGCGGGTTAATTGCCGTTCTAATCATTCTTCTGTTCCTACGTGATTTTAAATCAACGATTATTTCAATTGTTTCGATTCCAGTTTCGATTTTCATGGCGTTATTGCTGTTGAACTGGATGGATATTACATTGAATATTATGACGCTCGGGGCGATTACGGTTGCCATTGGCCGGGTCATCGATGACTCGATTGTCGTCGTCGAAAATATATATCGAAGACTGCATTTAAAAGAAGAGAAATTAAACGGCCGTGCCCTTGTCCGTGAGGCCACGATTGAAATGTTCAAACCAATTATGTCCTCGACATTGGTAACAGTTGCGGTATTTGCGCCAATGATCTTTGTTGGCGGCATGGTTGGTGAATTGTTCGCACCGTTCGCTTTAACAATGGCGTTCGCGCTTGGGGCATCGTTACTCGTCGCGATTACCATTGTTCCGGCCCTATCACACTTCTTATTTAGGAAAAAGTTATATGGTGAGAAAATAACAAAACGCCATAAAGAGGCCGGGGAATTAGCGAAATGGTACAAATGGTTCCTTGAAAAGACCCTTAATCATAAAGTGATTGCTTCCATCCTTGCGATTGTGTTATTAGCCGGAAGTTTGGCGTTAACACCGTTAATCGGCTTCAGTTTTATGGGCAGTGATGAGGAGAAAGTGATGTACTTAACGTACACACCAAAGGCAGGGGAATTGAAGGAAGATACATTGGAAAACGTTCAGGCAGTCGAAAATAAGATGCTAAAACGTAAAGATATTGATATCGTTCAAGTTTCCATAACCGAAGAAGGCGACCAAATGTCCGCTATGATGGGTGGCGGCGGAGGCGGAGCCTTAATGTATCTGATTTTTGACCCAGATATGGAGAACTTCTCAGAGGTGAAGGAAAAAATTGAAAAGGATGTAACCAGCCTTGACCAATCAGGCAAATGGAAGAGCCAGAATTTCGGCGCCATGTCGGGTTCTACCAATGAAGTTAGCTACACCCTTTACAGTGAAAATATAAACAAGCTAAATCAATCTGTGAAAAAAGTTGAGTCCGTACTGAAGAAACATGATGACTTAAAAGATGTGACTTCTAGTGCCGAGGACGCTTACGTCGAATATACTTTCCGTGTGGAACAGGCTAATTTACTGAAATACGGGTTAACAGCGGGTCAGCTCGTGATGATGTTAAGCCCACAAAAAACACAGGATGTATTAACAACGGTTGAAAAGGACGGCAGCTCTCTAGATGTCATCGTGCAACAAGAACAAGCAGCACAACCAGAATCAATCGATGACCTTTTAGCGAAACAAGTACCAACAGCCCTTGGCACCACCATGCCGCTTTCAGAGCTTGTTACGGTGAAAAAGGGAACAACGCAAAATACGCTTGCACGTAGTAAAGGTGAATACTACGCAACCGTATCTGGAAAAATTAAGAGTGCGGATATTTCCAAAGTAACGACTAAAGTTGGAAAAGAAGTAGATAAATTGGATTTACCAAAAGGTGTAACGGTCAGCGTTGCCGGGGTACAGGCAGATATGACCGAAACCTTTACACAGCTTGGTATTGCCATGGCAGCAGCGATTGCGATTGTGTACTTCATTCTTGTGGTTACCTTCCGTGAAGGTGTCGCGCCGTTTGCGATCTTATTCTCGTTACCGTTTGCGGTTATTGGATCTTTTGTTGGTTTGTTAATCGCCGGCGAAACCATTTCGGTATCTGTCATGATGGGACTATTGATGTTAATCGGTATCGTCGTCACGAACGCCATCGTCCTGGTCGATCGGATTATTCATATGGAACGTGATGGATTGAGAATGCGTGAAGCGGTCCTAGAAGCAGGAGCAACGCGTCTTCGTCCAATTCTGATGACAGCCATTGCTACAATTGGTGCATTAATCCCATTAGCACTTGGCGCAGGAGGCGGCGGAGGATTAATCTCCAAAGGCCTCGCAGTTACCGTAATCGGCGGATTGACAAGTTCGACGTTATTAACGTTGATTGTTGTACCGATTGTGTATGAAATTTTATCGAAGATGTTTAAGAAGAATCGTCGAGAAGTGCAAGAGAACTAATTGCAATATAGATGAAAAACAGAGGGTAAATGCCCTCTGTTTTTTGTGTTGGCATAAAACGAATGTATAAATGGTGAGCCATTTTCATATGGTTATCTGAATGGTTTTTTTCGTAGAAAGTAAGCTTGAAAAGGGGGATCATAATGAAATATATGAAATCTACTATCGGCGGACTAATTGCGATTGTCATTTTAGTAGTGGGCTTTTTTTCAACGACTACCGTAGCATCCGGAAATAGAGGTGTTCTGTTGCAATTAGGGGCCGTTAAACCGACCATTTTAACAGAAGGGTTTCATTTTAAGGTTCCATTTATCCAAACGATTCAATTGATTGAGGTCCGGGTGCAAAAAGAGGAAAGTACGCAGACGGCTGCTTCGAGGGATCTGCAAATGGTTACGGCTAAGGTAGCAGTGAACTATTCTGTTAATCCGGATGCCGTGAATAAGCTCTATCAAGAAATCGGTTTGGATTATCGTTCTCGGATTGTTGACCCGGCGATAGCGGAGTCGCTTAAGGCGATAACGGCGCAGTACACCGCGGAGGAATTGATCTCCAAGCGCCCAGAGGTATCAGCGCAGGTGAAGGAGATGCTTGGAAAAAAGTTAACAAAATATTATATGATCCTCGAAGATATCAATATTAAGGAATTTGCCTTTAGTGAAGAATTCAATAAAGCGATCGAATCCAAACAAACCGCCGAACAAAATGCCTTACGAGCACAAAGAGACCTCGAAAGGATTAAAATTGAAGCAGAGCAAAAGATCGCTCAAGCAGGTGCAGAGGCCGAAGCCTTACGGTTGAAAAAACAAGAAGTAACGGCCGAACTAATCCAACTCAAACAAATTGAAGTCCAAGAAAAGGCCTTGGAAAAATGGGATGGCAAACTGCCGGCTGTAACTGGCGGAGCAACACCATTTATTGATTTAGACGCACTAAAAAATAGCGATGCAAAATGATGCAGGGGAATGTTCTTGCGCTTCATTTTCCCCAAATAAATACAAATTAGGCAGAGGGCGAAAGGCTCTCTGTCTAATTTGTGTGTTGGCGAGGAAATGGAGACAAGTGCCGAGTAAAGGAAAAAGTCCCATGAAAAAAAGCCCAGCAACACCGATTTTAACGTTGAAAAGTTCCCCATCCAAGTAACATATTTGATTGCTAGTATTTAAGGAGAGTGATTTAATGAAATTAACAGAAATTTATTGGAGAATGGGTGATTACGATTCTTGGCTCACGATTGAGAAGCTTGAACACATTACGTAATCAAATATTATCTGTCTTTCTACTTGTCATGATGATAGTCCTTGCCATCGTTTCCATTATGGTCTACCGCCAAGTTGGAACCTTGATGAAGACCAATGCGGAAAAACAGATCCAGCAAACAGCAGTAGAAGCCAACGGGAGGATGGAAACGCTTTATAAACAAATTGACACGCTGTCAAATCAATTGGCGACGAATGGGACCGTTCAGCAGCTTATGCTTAGTTTAACAAACGGGGATACCATGGATTTTGCCAAGAAACAAGCGTTAATCAAAGTCATTAATAACTTTTATGCCTATTCAGATGGCATCTCTTCCTTTGAACTATACAGTTGTGAAGGAAAGAGAATTTATCCTTTTGATGATAAAAGATTATCCAGCCTGATCCATCAGGGTTGGATCGATTTGGCGGATGAGCAGAAGGGGCGGCTGGTTTGGGTGGGGAAGGATCCTCTCAATGAACATTATTCCTATGCCATCAGAAGAGTTAGTTTAATAGACCAATGGTTTTCGAGCGGCGGTTACCTAGTTGTCCGGATTTCCAATAGCTTATTTGAGGTAAAGGAGAATACGGCGGAGAACGGAGAAAAGGATTACATGATGCTCCTAGACCGTGACTTAGCTCCTATAACCTCTGACTATGGGATAGATATTCAAAATATTCTTCTTGAGGGCCAAAAGACCGTTTCGCTGCATAAAAAGGAATTCATGATTGTAAAAGAATCATCGAAAGTAACAGGCTGGACACTGGTTATCCTCAAGCCGACGAGTTTCTTAATGGAGCGCTCTTCTGCAGTACGGCCGGTAATATTCCTATCAGGGACGATTGGCTTTTTCATTTTCCTCGTTTCCTCCATTTTCCTAGCAACTATGATTACCAGACCAATTAAGAGATTAACAAGCACAATGAAGGATGCGAAAATGGATGAATTAAAGCTGCATCCGGAAAGTTCGGCTTCACTAGAAATTATTGAACTGAACAAAACGTACAATCAAATGGTCGAGAACACCAATCATTTGATTCAAGAAGTTTATGAAAAAGAGCTGTTACGCAGTCAAACTGAATTGAAGGCACTTCAGGCACAGATTGACCCTCATTTTCTGTACAATACCTTAAATGCCCTCTACTGGTCATTGGAGGAAAACGGAGAAGAGGACCTGGCCAAGATAGTGATTGCGATGTCAGAGCTTTTTCGCTACACCATTGGGAATAACACAAGTGGCGAGTGGGTCACACTGCTGGACGAACTCGAGCATATTGAGCGCTATTTGCAGTTAATGAAAATGAGACTTGGTGACCGATTGGTATGGAATCTAGCGGTACCACCGGAATACCTGGATGTGAAAATTCCAAAGCTGATTATTCAGCCCTTAGTTGAAAATGCCATCATCCATGGAATTGAGAATAATAGAAAGCAAGGATCTGTTTCTATCACTGTAGAAAAAGTGGACAACACCTCGGACCTTTTGTTTACTGTAGCGGATAATGGTCAGGGGATGGAAGCAGAAACACTCTCACGGATTCATCATGCGATTGAGCATGACGGGGAATCATCCTTTAGAGGAATGGGAATGGCCCTTACGAATGTCAATAAACGACTACGACTCTTTTATAATGGCTGCAACTTGAAGCATCTTCATCTAGATAGTGAACAAGGCAAAGGAACAACGGTAACATTTGAAATTCCAGTACAGGGGAGGCAATAACAGATGACTACCAAGACGATTCTTATCGCAGATGATGAACAAATGACAAGGCGGGGATTGAAAAAAACATTGGAGCTATGGTCCGCCGACAAATATGAAATTATCAGTGCAGCGGATGGACCGGAGGCATATGAATTGTTTAGCAAACATCGGATTCACCTCTTAATCACTGACGTCTGTATGCCGGAAATGGACGGGTTAGAGCTGTTGAAAAATCTAAAGGATAAAGGATACAAGCCTGTTGTCGTGATCATCTCCGGGTTCCCTGATTTCCAATATGCCCAGGAAGCCATTCGTCTTGGTGTCATTAATTATCTCCTGAAGCCGGTTAGTAAGCAAAAGCTGATTGAAGCAGTAGAGCAGGCCATGGAGACGGAAGCGAGCATGGAAAGGGCCGAATATATGGAAAAGGTCGCTGATAAAAAGCTGCTGCCAATCGACGGCCGGGATCACCTTGCTAATTCCCCCATAAAAGAGGCCATTTCTTTTATTAATCACCATTTTAACAGGCAGATTAGTCTGAAAGAGGTGGCGGATTCGGTGCATTTAAATGCCAGTTACTTCAGTGTCCTGTTTAAGGAGCAAACCCGTTTAACTTTCAGTGAATATTTGACTAGAAGAAGGCTGCAGGCAGCTAAAGTCATGTTATTAACGACCGATTCACCAATAGAAGATATCGCGCTAAAGGTGGGGTATCAAACCGCTAAATATTTTATTAAAATATTCAAAGATTACGAGGGCATTACCCCGAGCAAATATCGTAAAACAGCTGCTCTCGATGAAATACAGACCTAAAAATAGTGGTATTTTCCCCAATCGCGGTTACCTTACCGCGATTTTTACTAGGTGCTAAAATTTAGTTTGTAAGCGATATCAAAATAATTGGGGGTTGTAAAATGTTTAGGAAGGCGCATACATTACTGCTTGTACTTGCATTACTTTTGACAGCTGGTCTTGCTGGCTGCAACAGTTCTGACAAGGCGAACGGTGATAACAGTTCCAAAAAGACGATTAAATTTATGCATCTATGGCCTGCAGGAAGCTCTAAACAGCAAAACATGATTGTAACAGATATCATCAAGCAATATGAGGCGGAACATAAGGGTGTAAAAGTGGAAGTAGAAGTTCTTGAAAATGAACAATACAAAAACAAGATGAAGGTTCTTTCTTCCTCAAACGAGCTTCCTGATGTTGGTTTTACATGGGCAGCGGGGTATATGACTCCATTTGTAAAAGGAAAGCTTTTCGCACCACTTGATGATGTATTGCAGGACGGCTTGAAGGATTCTTTTGTTAGTGGAACGACAGAAGCTTATGCGATAGACGGAAAAACTTATGGTCTTCCACTTGAATTAAACATTGCTCCAATTTACTACAATAAAGAAATTTTTAAAAAGTATAATCTTGAAGTACCAAAAACATACAGTGAATTCACCAATGTTGTCAAAACACTAGCCAGTAACGGAGTTGCCCCAATCGCACTGGGGAATAAGGATCGTTGGACAGGATCCCTTTGGTATATGTACCTTGCGGATCGGATTGGCGGCGCAGATGTATTAAACAAAGCTATCGATCGTACGGGTTCATTTGAGGATCCGGCTCTTGTGACAGCAGCTGAAGAAATTCAAAAGCTTGTCAATGAAAATGGATTTAACAAAGGTTTTAACGGACTTTCAAATGACGAAGGAAAATCAGAATTCTTAAATGGAAAAGCAGCGATGTACCTAATGGGAACATGGGAACTGCCAAACTTTACGACCAATGAAGAAATCCCGCAGGAATTCCGGGACAGTGTAGGGTTCTTTAAGTTCCCAACCGTTGAAGGCGGCAAGGGGAACATCGACAGCTGGGTAGGCGGACCGGGAGTGGGCTTATTCGTTTCCGAAAATTCTAAGGTGAAGCCAGAGGCGAAGGAATTTGTGAAGTTCTTTGTCGAAAAATGGGGTCAGCAATCTGTTGAAAAAGCAGGGGTTATTCCGGCCACTAAAGTGGATACCGCAAAGGTAAAATTACCACAGCTTTATATTGATGTATTAAGCGAGTTAAATAAAGCAAGCAATTTAACATTATTTGCCGATGTGCAAATGAGCGCATCTGTTGCTGAAACACACTTGAACCTTATTCAATCTTTGTTTGGGAACGAGGTAAAGCCAAAGGATTTTGCTAAGCAGCATGAAGAAGCATTAAAAGCAGATGAAGGAAAGTAAGCTGCGTATCTTAAGAATAGGACATATCTCATTTGCTGGTATGTCCTTATTCTTTCATATACAGGGAGTTGAAAGAAATGAATAAAGTGATGTCTAATAAAAAAATCATTGCCCTCTATATTACACCAGCTCTTTTTCTACTCGTTGCCTTGATTTATATTCCAATCGTGCAAACAGGTTATTTTGGGTTAATGAAATGGAATGGAATTGGCGAGATGGAATTTATCGGCCTAAAAAATTATACCCATCTCATTCAGGATTCCTTGTTTTGGAAGAGTGCCTACCACTCCTTTTTGCTGGCCGTTTTTTCCACACTCAGCTTAATCGGTTATCTATTTATTTCAATTTTATTGGCGGGCAAAATTAAAGGAGCCGATTTGCTTAGAAAAATCTATCTTATTCCGATGCTGCTGGCATCCGTGGCCATTGCCCAGCTTTGGCTGAAAATCTATCATCCTACTAATGGTATTTTAAATAATATTCTTGTTTCCTTTGGAGTTGAAAATCCACCGGCATGGCTGGCAGAACCTAAAATCGCCTTGTATGCGATTATCATTCCAATTATCTGGCAGTATGCGGGCTTTTATATTTTGATTTATTATGCGGCATTGAAAAACATCCCGGAATCGCTCATTGAAGCAGCAAAAATCGATGGGGCCACCCCCATTCAAATTGCGCTAAAAATCAAGCTTCCGTTAATCATGAATGTCATCAAAGTTACGATTGTCCTGGCGGTTGTCGGCTCGTTAAAATACTTTGATTTAATATACGTCATGACCGATGGGGGCCCGAACAATTCAAGTGAAGTGATGGCCTCCTATATGTACCATAAAGCATTTAAAGGCTTTGACTTCGGCTACGGAAGTGCAATTGGTTTCTTCCTATTAGTGATCTGTTTAGTCATTACCTATTTGATCCGCAAACTTACCGTTCAGAACGATGATATCTATTAAGGGAGGAGGATTTAGATGAATACCGTCAAAGCAACGGAGTCCACGCTAATCGCCAGCAAGCAGAAAATAAATCATGGGAAGAACTCCTTTCTAAATCGGACGGCCCTCGGAATCATGTATGTCTTTCTGATTATTGTGGCAGTCTTTCAAATCTTTCCGATTGTCTGGTTATTTCTCTTTTCACTGAAAAATAATCAAGAGGTCTTCAATATGTCGCCTTTTTCCTTACCTGAAAGTCCAAAATGGGAAAATTACCAAAAGGTTTGGACAGAAGGAAATATCAGCCAGTACTTTCTCAATAGTGTCACTTATACGGTCGCAGCGGTTGTCTTGACGGTCGTGTTGGCCAGCATGGTGACTTTTGCAATTACGAGAATGAACTGGAAGGGCAGCAAACTGGTTTTAGGTCTATTCATGGTGGGATTAATGATTCCGGTCCATTCAACCTTAATTCCGTTATTCAATACCTTCACAAAAGTGAACCTGATTGATAACCCGTTATCCATTATTTTGGCTTATACGGCTTTTAACTTGCCGATCACGATTATGATTCTACTTGGATTTTACGAGGCATTACCAAGAGAGGTGGAAGAAGCGGCCGTAATGGACGGTGCTTCCATTAATCATATCTTTTTCCGGATTACCTTACCAATGACCGCTCCAGTAATGGCGACGGCGGCTATTATCAACATGATTTACAACTGGAATGAGTTTGTCTTTGTCAACACGTTCATTAGTTCAGATCACTTCAAAACACTGACAGTCGGAATTCAAAACTTTATTGGTCAATATACGACCGACTGGGGGGCAATTGGTGCGACGCTAGTTATCAGTATCCTGCCAATCCTGATTGCCTTCTTTATTTTAAGCAATCGAATTGTAGAAGGGCTTGCTTCGGGATCTGTCAAAGGGTAAATGTTCAAGGGGAGTGGATCAAATGCTAACCGGAAAAACAATGGGGAAACTATTTATAGTTTGTGAGTGGATGATGAAACTAGCCTATCTGAATCTTTTATGGTTCCTCTTTTCCATAGCAGGATTCCTTTTTTTTGGAATCATGCCTGCGACTGTGGCTCTTTTTACAATCATAAGAAAATGGCTAATGAAAGAAACAGATGTACCGGTTTGGCAAACCTTTCTTACGGCATATCGCAAGGAATTCAAACGAGCAAATGGTTTGGGAATATGTCTTGCCATAAGCGGAGTATTTCTTGCCAGTGATTTTCTGTTTTTAAGAATGGTGGATGGAGCACTACAGCTAGCATTATTAGCACCATTACTGATTATTACAATGGGTTATATCATCATCGTTTTGTATATCTTTCCAGTCTATGTTCATTATGAAGGTACCTTAATGGAGTATCTAAAAAATGCTTTCTTCATTGGAGTTCTTAACTTTCATATCACCTTGCTGCTTCTAGCGGGATTGGGAGCCATTCTGTTCTTGATGCTGTATCAGCCGGGTATGATCCCATTTTTTGGGGGTGCATCGATGGCATGGATATTCATGATTGGCGGAAATTATTGCTTTAAGCGGATTTCCTATAAAAAAGCGAGTCTACTAGGTGGATGTATGGATTCAAGTAAACAAATAGCTGAATGAACGGACGGGAGTGTGAAAAATGGCTTTTATTCAAAATCCAATATTAACAGGATTTAATCCAGATCCAAGTATTTGCCGTGCAGGAGAAGATTATTATATTGCCGTCTCCACATTTGAATGGTTTCCAGGAGTAGGTATTTACCATTCAAAGGATTTGGAAAACTGGCGTTTAGCAGCAAGGCCGCTTAACAGGTTAAGCCAGTTGAATATGATGGGAAATCCTGATTCGGGCGGGATTTGGGCACCGGCCTTGTCTTATCGTAATGGGCAGTTTTGGCTGATCTATACGGATGTAAAGGTAGTGGAAGGTCAATGGAAGGACTGTCACAATTACCTAACTACCTGTGAATCGATTGATGGCGAGTGGTCAGATCCGATTTATTTAAATAGTTCTGGCTTTGATCCTTCCCTATTCCACGATGATGATGGAAAAAAATACTTAGTTAATATGTACTGGGATCACCGGGTAGGTCATCATAATTTTTACGGAATTGCCCTTCAGGAATATAGTGTTGAAGAACAAAAGCTGGTGGGTAAGGCTGAAATCATCTTTAAGGGAACAGATAGTAGGCTGACAGAGGCGCCTCATTTATATAAAATGCATGGCTACTACTACCTCCTAACGGCGGAGGGCGGTACAAAATTTGATCATCAAGCAACGATTGCACGTTCCACCCAGCTAATGGGCCCATATGAGGTGCATCCGGAGAACCCTTTGATTACTTCATTCCCGTACCCAAGAAATCTACTTCAGAAGGCGGGCCATGCTTCCATTGTCCACACGCATACGGACGAGTGGTTCCTTGTTCATTTGACTGGAAGGCCTCTACCAAAAGAAGGTCAGCCGTTATTAGATCCTCGCGGATATTGTCCGCTTGGGAGGGAAACGGCCATCCAGCGGCTGGAATGGAAAGACAATTGGCCCTATGTGGTAGGGGGCAATCAGCCTGCGGTTGAGATTGAAGGTCCTAAACTGGAGGAGGTCCGGTGGGAAAAGGATTTTCCGGAAAAGGATGATTTTGATACGACTAGCCTAAACCTTCATTTTCAAAATTTGCGGATACCATTGGGAGAGGATATTGTTTCATTGAAAGATCGTCCTGGACACCTGCGCTTGTACGGGAAAGAGTCCCTAACATCAAAATTCACGCAGGCTTTTGTGGCAAGGCGATGGCAACACTTTCACTTTACCGCAGAGACCAGGGTCGCCTTTCATCCTGAAACCTTCCAGCAATCGGCAGGACTGGTAAATTACTATAACACACAGAACTGGACCGCATGTCAAATCTCTTGGAACGAACACAAAGGTAGAATACTAGAACTTGTGACCTGTGATAACTTTACTTTCGCCCAACCCTTACAAGGGGAGGAGATTGTGATTCCTGATGGGGTTGAATATGTGTACCTTCGTGTTGAAGTAAAAACGAATGTGTATCACTATTCCTACTCATTTGATGGTGAAAGTTGGAATGGTATCCCCGTAACATTCCAATCCTATAAGTTATCGGACGACTATATTCAAGGCGGTGGCTTCTTTACCGGTGCCTTTGTCGGAATCCAGTGCCAGGATACATCGGGACAAAGACGGCACGCTGACTTTGATTACTTTATCTATAAAAGCGAATAAATACTAGTGGAGTCGCCTAAGCTATCCCAGCTTGGCGGCTCCACTTTTTTTCCTGGGCTTTTTTACCCGATACCTTAAATTTTGCCGAAGAATGCTAGAATCGATCCCATTTCTTTTTCCATAATTCACTAAAAGATAGCAAAAATCAGCGGGAATATTTGCAAATTTCCGAATTGATGTTTACTAAATTGGAAAAAAACTGTAGTATGTCAATATACCTGTAGTTATTTGTCAATTCTTAAAAGTTAAAATTCTAAAAAAAGTGGCAATATGACAGGCGTCGTACATAGGAAATGAACAACAGGGAGGAGGATTGGTGTGATTCGGTTTGATTCGGTCAATAAATATTATGGGGACTTTCATGTTCTCAAAGATATTAATCTAGAGATTAATAAAGGAGAAGTTGTCGTTGTTATTGGGCCTTCAGGGTCGGGGAAAAGTACGCTGCTTCGCTGTATTAATCAGCTGGAAACCATCTCTGGCGGAGAATTAACTGTTAACGGGTTTAAGGTAAATGACAAAAAGGCGAATATTAATGAGTTAAGACGAAATATCGGGATGGTATTTCAGCATTTTTACCTATATCCGCATAAAACCGTTCTTGAAAACATTACGATTGCACCCATGATGGTTGTAAAACAATCGAAGGCGGAAGCGGAGAAAGTGGCTAGGTATTATCTTGAAAAAGTAGGGATACCGGAAAAGGCAGATGTTTATCCATCCCAGTTATCAGGAGGCCAGCAACAAAGGGTAGCGATTGCAAGAGGACTTGCGATGAAGCCAGAAATTATGCTGTTTGATGAGCCCACTTCGGCACTTGACCCGGAAATGATTGGTGAAGTGCTGGATGTTATGAAAACACTGGCAAAAGAGGGGATGACGATGGTCGTCGTTACCCATGAAATGGGATTTGCGAAAGAAGTAGCCGATCGTATCATATTCATGGACCACGGGCAAATTCTTGAACAGGGGAAACCGGCTGATTTTTACGCGAATCCAAAAGAAGAAAGAGCGCGTCTATTTCTCAGTCGTATATTAAATCATTAAACTTTAGGGGGATTTCTATGTTTAAAAGTAAAACAAGTAAGATTGCGGGCGTTCTTTTATTATCGGCTTCCATGCTGCTTTCAGCGTGTGGTAAAGGGGATGAAAAAGAAGCAAATGGGACAGCAGCCAAAAATGCGTTAGAGCAAATTAAAGAGGATGGCAAAATTGTGATCGGAGTAAAATATGATACTCGATTATTTGGACTTAAGAATCCATCTTCCGGCGAAGTAGAAGGTTTTGATATTGATATTTCCAAAGAGTTGGCTAAGGATATTCTTGGGGATGAGAAAAAGGTAGAGTTTAAAGAGGTTACATCTAAAACACGAATCCCGATGTTAAACAATGGCGATATTGATGCAATCGTTGCCACCATGACGATTTCCGAAGAGCGTAAAAAAGAGGTTGATTTCTCGGATGTCTACTTTGATGCTGGACAATCACTACTTGTCAAAAAGGGCAGCCCGATCAAAGGACTTGATGATTTGAAAAAGGGTACCAAGGTTCTTGCCGTTAAAGGCTCAACATCTGCCATCAATATTCGTGAAAAAGCTCCAGAGACAACTGTATTAGAATTTGAAAACTATACAGAGGCCTTTACAGCATTGAAATCCGGTCAAGGAGATGCCTTAACAACGGATGATTCCATTCTTTATGGAATGGTTGACCAAGATGCAAACTATCAGCTAGTCGGTGGAACTTTTACAGAAGAGCCATACGGAATTGCTGTTAAAAAAGGAAACAAAGAATTAGTTGATGCGATCAATAGCGCCCTAAAGAAGATGAAAGATAACGGAAAGTACGACGAAATTCACAAAAAATGGATCAAGTCCAACTAACATCTTCTGAATCAGGATGGGCCCATCATGCCCATCCTGACTACTTTTCAAGAAAAGGAGGGAGATCTATTTGCTTGATTTTTCCATACTGGTAGATAACTGGGATACATATTTAGAAGGATTTAAGAATACTGTGCTGTCTAGTATCATTGCCTTGATCGGAAGCTTTATTATTGGCGTGATTGTAGCGGTTATGAGAATTGCACCGATTAAACCTTTAAATTGGATTGGCAGCGCGTATGTTGAGTTTATCAGAAATATTCCTTTACTCATCATAGCCTTTTTCTTTTATATCGGTCTTCCCGCTGTTGGTGTAACGTTAACTGGATTTGTGGCAGGGACGATTGCCCTTGCCATTTATACGGCATCCTTCATTGCGGAAGCGATTCGTGCTGGAATACAATCTGTACCAAAAGGACAAATGGAGGCGGCAAGATCATCAGGTCTTACCTATTTGCAGGCGATGAGGGTCATTATTTTACCGCAAGCGATTAAAATAGTCATTCCTCCAATAGGCAACCAGTTTATTAATCTAGTCAAAAACTCCGCTATTTTGGGGATGATTGCCGGTTTAGATTTAATGTACTTTGGTGACCTTGTATCCTCCCATACATTCGTTACCTTTGATGTCTATATTTTTGTGGCCATCTTTTATCTCGTGTTAACAATACCATTAAGTCTGGGCGTTGGTTATTTGGAAAAACGCTTAGCTAGAAGCCATTAAGGAGGGGAATGTATGGATATTGCAGGAGCGCTCTCAGTTGATCATTTAAAATTCCTCGCCGATGGTTTTAAGGTGACGCTTTACATTGCCTTTGTTTCGATTGTATTAAGCTTTATTATCGGGATCGTGTTAGGAACCTTACGTTTTGCCAAAATTAAGTTCCTATCGAAGGTTGTGGCTTTGATTGTCGAGACGATTCGGAATATGCCGCTGCTTTTGATTATTTTCTTCACCTTTTTTGCCCTGCCTGAAGTGGGATTGAAGCTAAGCCCCACGGCTGCGGCAATCTCGGCATTAACACTGTTTGAATCAGCGATGCTGGCTGAGATTGTAAGAAGCGGCCTAACTTCCATCCATAAAGGACAAATTGAAGCTGCCCGTTCATCAGGGTTAACGTATATCCAAACATTATGGCATATTGTCATGCCACAAGCCCTTCGGCGCATGGTGCCGCCGATTGTTAGTCAATTTATCTCGTTATTGAAGGACACTTCACTATGCGTGATTATTGCTCTGCCGGAATTCATGCACAATGCCCAAATCATCTATGCCCAAAATGTTAATTACGTGATTCCAATCTTTGTGGTCGTCGCGCTCATGTACTTTATTGTCAACTACTGCTTATCATTGATTGCGCGCAGGCTTGAAAGCAAGCAGGCATAAAAAAGTATCTATCATAAACAGATAGAAGGCACAACTAGCTAGTTGTGCCTTTTTCGTGGTCTATTTCCATTTTCAATTAGAAATCTCCTCTACCTTTCCTCCTGTGATAAAGTCTTCCACTACAAAAGCGATTACGCCTAATGCTGCTGAATAAATGGAGAGCGTTGAAAACTGTAATTCCACTTCTTGACGATGAAAGGAAAGAGTATGGGTATTAATCGTTTTGCGAATCGATTCCTCTAGCCATTTCTGCGCTTTTGCTAATCGATTTCCAATGATGACTTGTTCAGGATTAAAGGTATTAATAATGTTATTTATTCCATATCCGAGATAACGGCCAATTTGTTCAAATAGGTTCAGGGCACTCTGGTCATTTTTTTCAGCTAATTCAATTAACAATTCGAGTGATAAATATTTTTGATTTTCCACGTTGATCAATGCGTGCTCAGAAGCATAGGCCTCCCAACACCCTCTACTTCCGCAGCTGCACGGTTTACCGTTCGCTTCAATGATCATGTGACCCATTTCTCCGGCAAAACCGTTTTTCCCTTGATATAATTCTCCGTTCAAAATGATGCCAACACCGATCCCGATTCCAGCACTTACATAAACGATATTTTGAAAGTTTTGACCTACACCAAATTGTTTTTCCCCATAGGACCCGGCATTTGCTTCATTTTCAATAATGACAGGGAGATTGAATTCGTCCGTAATCAGCTGTTTTAAGGATAAATCCTTCCAGCCTAGGTTCGGAGCCAGTAAGATGGTTCCGGATTTATCCACTATTCCCGGCACACCTATCCCAATTCCGACGGTGCCGTATTTACTTTTCGGCATTTCGTCCATTACGGAGTGAATCATTTCAATCACTAAGCTCGTAACAACAGGATAGGAGGTATCTAGGAGTAATTGATTTTTTTCAATGAGGATATTCCCTTTTAAATCGGTCAGTATACATAAAATATAATTTACCCCAATATTCAGTCCAATGGCATAACCCGCCACTTTATTGAAATGAAGGAGAACGGGCCGCCGTCCACCGCTGGATTCACCTGGACCAGATTCATAAATCAGTTCCTCGTCGAGTAATTCGTTTACCATAGAAGAGACTGTCGCTTTATTCAGTCCGGTAACTTGGGCAATATCTGCCCGTGATAGCGGTTCCTTTGCCAAAATCATTTGTAAGACAAGTGCTTTATTATTTTCTTTAACGATTTGTTGATTCCAGGTTTTTGGTTGCATGATAAAAATCCCCTAACGTATTAAGTAGGTCAATTTTAACATAAACTTTGTTTATTGGATATACAAAGTTCGTGTTTAATGATATAATGAGCTTACTAAAAGTATAGGGTTATGACAGATGATTGTCTAATCATTCATTACCAAAAAATGTAGAAGGACTTGATCTATTTTAGGAATTTTATAAGAAAGGAATGATAGCAATGAAAAAGGTTCGTTGGGGAGTCGTAAGCACCGCATCTATCGCACAGACACAAGTAATACCTGCAATTAATCGATCTGAAAATGCTGAAATGGTTGGTATAGCTAGTAGGGATGAAAAAGCAAAGGCGGTGGCTGCTAGATTATCCATTCCAAAAAGCTTTGAAAGTTATGAGGAGCTTCTTCGTGATTCGGAAATTGACGCCGTTTACATCCCGCTTCCTAATCATTTACATAGTAAATGGGTTAAAAAAGCTGCTGGGCTTGGCAAACATGTTCTATGTGAAAAGCCGGCTGCATTAACAACGGAAGAGACTGGGGAAATGGCTGCGTTTTGCAAACAAAAGAATATCAAATTCATGGAAGCATTTATGTACCAATTTCACCCCCAGCACCAAAGGGTTCAGGAAATAATCGCTGATGGAGAGATTGGTGAGATCAAATTCATGCGTGCCAGTTTTTCGTTTCATATGGAAGATAAACAATCCAATATTAGAATGAAAAAGGAAATGGGCGGCGGAAGTATTTATGATGTTGGGTGTTACTGTATTCATGCGATTCGTTCTATTCTACACTCAGAGCCGATTGAAGTTGAGACCTTTGCCACGCTTGACCCTCATACGGGAGTGGATCTATCCGCACTAGTTCATATGAAACTAACCAATGGAATAATGGCTGTGTTTGACTGCAGTTTTGATATGGCCTTTAGACAGGAGTATGAGGTGGTTGGTACAAAGGGCCGCATTTCAGTGCCAAAAGCTTTTCGTCCTGATACCAATGGGGGCGAAGGTTTCATTATGGTTCAGTCTGAGCAGGGAGATCGGACCGAAAAGATAACGGGTGACCAATATAAACTTCAAATTGAGCATTTTTCTCAGTCTATCATGGAAAATACTCAACCATCGTATTCCGCTGAAAATACGATTCTAAATATGCGCGCCATTGACGCTTGTTATCAGTCTATTTGTCAAAAGGCTGCAGTCGTATTGGGGTAAGGTTAAATAGGGTATTAAAATGGTAACTTTAAGTCCTAGTTATATAATAGTCAAAAAATTTTTATAAACTTAGTTTATTGGATGGACAAACTAAGTTTGGAGTGATATTATTCTTTTGTAATCACAAATTAAAGGGGGACAGAAAATGAAGAAATGTAAGGGTTTACTAAGCTTGTTCCTGGCATCGCTTCTAGTACTCATGTTGGCAGCTTGTGGGGAAGATGTAGCGGGCCAAAAGGCAAGTAGTAGCAAAGGAGATCAGAATAAAAAAATAAAAATTGGTCTTTCTGTTTCAGATTTGACATTAGAAAGATGGCAGCATGACCGTGATATTTTCGTAGAAAAGGCAAAGGATTTAGGTGCGGATGTATTGGTTCAATCTGCTAATGGGGATGAAGCGAAGCAATTGTCGCAAATCCAAAACATGCTTTCACAAGGAATCGATGCCCTCGTTATTATCGCCATTAATTCTGATTCCTTAACTACCGTAGTGGACCAAGCGAAGCAAGAAGGAATCCCCGTTTTAGCCTATGACCGCTTAATTAATAACAGTGATGTTTCTGCATATGTTTCGTTTGATAATGTCAGAGTGGGTGAAATGCAGGCGGAATATGTAGTAAAGAATGTTCCTAAAGGAAATTACTTCATGCTTGGCGGCTCGCCAACAGACAATAATGCCAAAATGTTTAGAGAAGGCCAAATGAATGTGATCCAACCTTTAGTTGATAAAGGTGATATAAAAATCATTGGGGACCAGTGGGCTAAAAACTGGGATGCCAATGAAGCAATGAAAATTATGGAGAATGCCTTAACTGCTAATAAAAATAAAATCGATGCAGTTGTTGCATCCAATGATGCCACAGCCGGCGGTGCTATTCAGGCATTATCTGCACAAAACATGGATGGCAAGGTGGCCATTTCCGGTCAAGATGCTGATTTAGCTGCCGTTCAACGTATTGTTGAAGGAAAACAGTCGATGACCGTCTACAAACCTATTAAAACGATTGCGACAAAGAGTGCGGAAGTTGCCGTTCAACTAGCAAAAGGCGAAAAGGTTGAAGGAAGCGAAAAAGTAAACAACGGAAAAGTTGATGTCCCGTTCATTAAACTTGATCCAATTATGGTTGGAAAAGATGAAGTAATGGACTCAATCATTAAAGATGGTTTCCATCCTTATGATGATGTATATAAGAATGTTCCGGAGAACGAACGTCCACCACGCCCATAGAGTTAAAACAGATCAAACAAACGGATAAGGGGTTCCGCCCCTTTCCGGAACTTAAATAGGGGGTAGCCTCATATGGAAGCTTTTGCATTACAAATGGAAGGGATAACCAAGGAATTTCCTGGTGTTAAAGCTTTGGACGATGTGACATTTTCTGTCCGCAAGGGTGAAATCCACGCCTTATGCGGTGAAAATGGAGCGGGGAAATCCACTCTTATGAAGATATTAAGTGGTGTATATCCTACCGGAACATATAATGGGAAAATTCGTATCAATGGTCAGGAAGTCTCGTTTAAATCCATCAAAGAGTCTCAAAAAGCAGGAGTTTCTATTATTTATCAGGAACTGGCGCTCGTAGGGGAAATGAGCGTAGCGGAAAACATTTTTCTTAGACATGACTTAATGCGAAAAAAGATTATTGATTGGCATAAGATCCATGCCGAAGCGCAAAAGTGGCTAAGCTATATTGGCTTAAATATTGATCCGCAAACAAAACTTGGAGAATTATCAGTTGGCAAGCAGCAACTAATTGAAATAGTTAAGGCTCTTACGAATAATACGGAAATACTTATTTTAGATGAACCTACTGCCGCATTAACAGAAAGTGATGTTGAAGTTCTTAAAGGAATTCTAAGAGATTTACGTTCAAAAGGCGTTACGTGTATTTACATATCTCATAAGCTGGGGGAAGTCATGTCCTTAGCAGATACTGTCACTATTTTACGAGATGGAAAAACGATTAGTACAGATCCGATTGCTGACATGTCTGAGGAAAAGATTATCGAGAAAATGGTAGGCAGGGAACTTACTGAATTATTCCCATACGAGGAACACAAAATTGGGGATAACATCCTCGAGGTAAAAAATTATTCCATATTCGACAATAAAACTGGAAAAACAGTTATTGATAATGTTTCATTTTCACTTAAAAAGGGTGAAATTCTCGGATTTTCGGGATTAATGGGTGCCGGCAGAACGGAATTGTTTACGGGCATTTTTGGAGGATTGAAAGGTAAAAAACAAGGTGTAGTCATGATTGATGGAAAAGAGACAAATATAAAAATGCCGGCGGACGCCATTCATGCGGGTCTGGCCTATGTATCAGAGGATCGTAAGAGATACGGACTTGTCCTAGGAATGGATATTACCAAAAATTCTACGTTAGTTGCTTTGAATAAGGTAATGAAATTAAATATTATCGACACGGCCCTTGAAGTAAAAAGATCCGATGAAATAACAAAAAAAATGAAATTAAAGGCACCTAATCTGGAAGCAAAGGTTAGCCAGCTAAGTGGAGGGAACCAACAAAAAGTAGTTCTGAGTAAATGGATTCTTAACAATCCTAAAATCCTGATTTTAGACGAACCTACTAGAGGAATTGATGTTGGTGCTAAATATGAAATCTATAAAATTATTAATGAACTTGTCGAGCAAGGTGTAGCCATTGTGATTATTTCATCAGAACTTCCAGAAGTCTTAGGATTATCTGACCGAATCCTTGTTATGGCAGAGGGTAAAATAACGGGTGAATTTTTACGAAATGAAGCGACACAAGAAAAAATTATGACCTGTGCAACAGGAGGGGTGCGCCTTGAACAGCCAAATATCAACTAATACGGATCAAGTGAAACCTGGGATAAAGGAAAAGGGTATTAAAATTGATATTCAATCCTTTACTTTAATTATCGCCCTCGTATTGATCGCCATTATTTTTGGTTTTTTTACAAGTGGAGAGTTTTTATCCTCTCGTAATATATCAAATTTATTTTCGCAAATGTCCATTATATCTGTCTTAGCAATTGGAATGACACTTGTTATTGTCGCTGGACATATCGATTTATCCGTGGGATCTATCGTAGGTTTAACAGGTGGCGTGGCAGCGATTCTCCAAGTTTGGTATGACTGGAGCACACCTGCAGCGATCCTTGCTGCAATCGTCATTGGGGCACTTTTAGGATTATGGCAGGGGTATTGGGTAGCATACCGGGCCGTTCCGGCATTTATTGTTACCTTAGGTGGAATGCTCATTTTTAGGGGAATTCTAATCGGTCTCAGTAAGGGTGAAACGATTGCCCCATTGAATGAAAGTTTTAAGCAAATTGGAAATAGTTATGTGCCATACAGCATAGGGTATATTTTAGCCATTGCCAGTATTATTCTCTATTACTTTTTTACCGTCCGTTCAAGATCAAAGCGGAAATCACTAGGGCTCTTCGTTCCAACAAATATAATTGATTACGGAAAGGTTTCGGTCATTTCATTTTGTATTTTAGCTATTGTTTATGTGCTTAGCAGATATTTGGGCGTACCTGTACCGATGACGATTGTCATTGTATTAGCAGGAATATTTGTTTTCATTTCACAAAAGACGTCATTTGGTCGCTATGTCTATGCAATCGGTGGGAATGTTGAGGCCGCGGCACTATCAGGTATCAACATTAAACGAAATACTTTGTATATTTTTATCCTGATGGGAGCATTAGCAGGTGTGGCTGGAATTCTCTTGACCAGCAGACTAAACGCTGCCACTGTAAGTGCCGGCACGAATAATGAATTGGATGCGATTGCCGCATGTGTTATCGGCGGAACCAGCTTAATCGGTGGTAAGGGTAAAATAGTCGGAGCTCTAATTGGGGCTTTAATTATGGCCAGTATTGATAATGGTATGAGCATGATGAATATCGAAGCCTTCTGGCAATACATTGTGAAAGGTCTCATTTTAATATTTGCCGTATGGTTAGATATCTCAAATAAAAAAAATTAACACGAAAAAAAACTAAAAATTTCTAGGAGGAATGTAACATGGCTTATTTTGAAACTGTTAGTAAAATTGAATTCGAAGGTGCTTCATCAAAAAATCCGTTCGCCTTTAAATACTATAATCCGAAGGAACTCGTTAACGGAAAAACAATGGAAGAGCTTCTTCGCTTTTCAGTTGCCTACTGGCACACCTTTACGGCTGATGGTACAGATCCATTTGGAGTCGGTACGGCCATCCGTCCTTGGAATCACCTGCAAGGTTTAGATTTAGCAAAAGCACGTGTTGAAGCAGCATTTGAACTTTTTGAAAAATTAAATGTTCCTTTCTTTGCTTTCCACGATGTGGACGTTGCACCAGAAGGACGCACCTTAAAAGAAACCAATGAAAATCAAGATATCATTATAGCCATGATTAAAGAATACATGAAAACGAGCAAAACGAAATTATTATGGAATACGGCTAACATGTTTACAAATCCAAGATATGTTCACGGGGCAGCTACTTCTCCGAATGCGGATGTATTTGCTTATTCGGCAGCTAAAGTGAAAAAAGGTTTAGAAGTAGCAAAAGAGCTTGGGGCTGAAAACTATGTATTCTGGGGCGGCCGTGAAGGCTATGAAACTCTATTAAATACAAATATGTTGCTTGAACAAGATAATTTAGCACGCTTCTTCCAAATGGCTGTAGAGTATGCGAAAGAAATCGGTCTAAATGTTCCATTCTTAATTGAGCCAAAACCAAAAGAGCCAACAAAACACCAATATGATTTTGATGTAGCTACTGGTCTAGCATTCTTACAAAAATATGATCTAACCGATTACTTCAAGTTCAATATTGAAGCAAACCATGCCACACTTGCCGGTCATACATTTGAACATGAGCTTAGAACAGCCCGTATTAATGGAATGCTTGGATCCGTAGACGCGAACCAAGGAGATACGCTGCTTGGCTGGGATACAGATGAATTCCCAACAGACTTATATTCTAATACATTAGCCATGTACGAAATTTTGAAAAATGGCGGTCTAGGTAAAGGTGGACTCAACTTTGACGCGAAGGTAAGAAGGGGATCCTTTGAGGCAGAAGATCTTTTCCATGCACACATCGCTGGGATGGACGCATTTGCCGTAGGTCTAAAAGTAGCGAATAAATTGATCGAAGATAAAGTTCTTGATAGCTTTATTGACGATCGCTACAGCAGCTACACAAAAGGAATTGGACTCGATATTGTCGAAGGCAAAACAAACTTCCGTCAATTAGAAGAATATGCCCTGCAATTAACTGAAATTAAAAATACTTCAGGTAGAACAGAACGGTTAAAAGCATTGGTGAATCAATATATTTTAGAAACACTTTCAAGCGTAACCGTTTGATAGACATATAAAAATAGAAATAAAAAGTGCTGGTAGTTCATACTCCGGCACTTTTTTAAAAAGGGATGATCTAGATGAAGTACGTAATTGGTGTTGACCTTGGTACAAGCGCTGTCAAAATCCTACTAGTGAATCAAACGGGTGAAGTATGCCATGAGGTTTCGAAATCGTATCCTTTAATTATTGAAAAATCCGGGTACAGCGAGCAAAACCCGGAGGAATGGGTGGCCAAGACGTCCGAGGGCTTAGCTGAACTCATTCTCAAATGGGGCGGAGATGTCAGCGCTATTGAGGGAATTAGTTTTTCCGGACAGATGCATGGTCTAGTCTTGTTAGATGACAACCATCAAGTGTTGAGGAATGCAATTCTTTGGAATGATACGAGGACAACGAAACAATGCCAGGATATTTATCAGGTTGTGGGCAAAGATCGCTTGTTAGCGGTGACAAAGAACCCTGCGTTGGAAGGCTTCACCCTGCCTAAGATTCTTTGGGTAAAAGAAAATGAACCGGAAATTTTCGATTGTGCCAGCGTATTTATGCTGCCAAAGGATTATTTGCGCTATCGGATGACCGGTGAAATCCATATGGATTACTCTGATGCGGCCGGAACCCTTCTATTAAATGTAGCAAATCGTGAATGGAGCACTGAGATGTTAGAAGCATTCGGTCTTTCACCCGAATTCTGTCCACCATTAGTGGAATCGCACGCATGTGTAGGGACAGTCACACCTGAATTCGCCCATGCAACAGGCTTGGCGGAAGCCACTAAAGTGTTTGCCGGCGGTGCGGATAATGCCTGTGGTGCGATCGGCTCAGGCATTTTATCTGAAGGGAAAACATTATGCAGCATCGGTACCTCTGGTGTCGTTCTTTCTTATGAAGAAAGAAATGACCTTGATTTTGAAGGGAAGGTTCATTACTTTAACCATGGTGAAGAAAATGCCTACTATACCATGGGCGTTACCCTTGCTGCGGGGTATAGCTTGAGTTGGTTTAAAGATACATTTGCCGGGAAGGAGGACTTTGAACAGTTTTTAAACGATGTGGAAGAAGTGCCTGCCGGATCAAACGGATTGCTCTTTACCCCGTATATTGTCGGTGAAAGAACACCGCATGCGGATTCCAATATTCGCGGCAGCTTTATTGGGATGGATGCTGCACATGAACAGAAACATTTTGTCCGGGCAGTTCTTGAAGGGATTACTTTCTCTTTAAATGAATCAATTGAAATCTTTCGAAATAGCGGCAAGACGATTGATTTGATTGTCTCCATTGGCGGCGGCGCAAAGAATGAAACATGGCTGCAAATGCAGGCGGATATTTTTAATGCCAAAATTGAAAAGCTTACAAGTGAACAAGGTCCCGGAATGGGGGCAGCGATGCTAGCGGCATATGGCTGCGGCTGGTATGCCTCGCTTAAAGAGTGTGCAGAAACCTTTATTCACCCTTCGAAAACCTATGAACCTATTAAGGATAATGTAGAAACCTACCGGAAACTTTTTTGTTTTTATCAACAGGTTTATACACAAACTAGAGTTCTTAATGATCAGTTAAGAGAATTCAGAAAGTAGATTGCCTTTTTATTAGATGGAAGGAAGAGAAAAATGAGCGTCATTCAAGAAAGCTTTGGCCAGCTTGGTCACCAACCTGTCTATTCGTTTACAATGGTAAATGATCATGGTGTAGAAGTGACGGCTATCAATTATGGCTGTATTATCACGAAAATGATGGTTCCGGATCAACAGGGTAATTATGAAAATATCGTTCTTGGACATGACACACTTGATGAATATGTTAACGACCCTTATTTTCTTGGTGCCGTTGTCGGCCGTGTGGCTGGGAGAATCAAAGGCGGTTCGTTTGAACTTGATGGGACACCGTTCACACTTGCTCGGAACGAGAATAAAAACCATCTGCATGGGGGGGTGAGAGGATTTGACAAGGTCGTTTGGGATGCTGAAATCGTGGAAGATGGGGTCCAGTTTAGCTATCTAAGCCCTGATGGTGAAGAAGGATACCCAGGGAATTTATATATACAAGTTAGTTATAGGCTAAACAATGATAACGAATTAACGATTCATTATGAAGCACATTCAGATAAGAAAACCTTGTTAACCGTCACGAACCACTCGTATTTTAACCTAAGCGGTAATGGAAAAAGAGATATTTTAGAGCATACGTTAACCATAAAAAGTAATCAATTTCTAGAGCTGGATCACGAATTAATGCCAACAGGTACCTTTGTGAATGTTGAAAATACGCCTTTTGATTTTACACGTGAGAGGGTTATCAACACCGGGGCAGCATCGTTACATCCGCAAAATAAACTTGTTGGGGAAGGGTATGATCATTCATTTCTCTTACACACAAACCATGATAGGGAGATTGTTTTAAGCGATCCTGAAAGCGGGCGGACCGTAGCGATTGAAACGGATGAGGCGGCCGTTGTCGTTTATTCAGGAAACTCATTAAAAGCAGAAGGTGAATTTCGGGGTGTTCCATCTAGAAAATACTTGGGGCTTTGTTTGGAGACACAGGCCTTACCTGATGCCATTCATCACCCCGAGTTTCCATCCATCATTTTAGATAAAGGCCAGCAGTATTCCTCAGTAACAACGTATCGGTTTGATGGTAAGTAGGATTTTGCCGTTTGCCATTAAGTTATGTGCACCCTTAGATTCATAATCTAAAGGTGCCTTTTATTTCTATATATACGTCTCTTCCTTGATCACTTTCGGAATCGGCTTTCGCTGCTGGCTCAAAAAGAAAAAGACACCGAGCAGGACAAGCAGGCCGCCAACGATTTGCCAGGTGACGAGATGTTCATGTAATAAAAGCATGGCTAAGATCGTCGAGCCGACGGGTTCACCTAAAATACTCATAGAGATGGTTGTCGCATTGACATAGTTTAACAACCAGTTATTGATGACATGGCTGACGGTTGGAACGCTGGCAAGTAAAAGGAAGATGCCCCATTCCTTGCCGGGATAGGCAAAAAGTTCAACCCCAGTTGATAGGTTATAGATGGTAAGAATGATAGCCGCAGAGAAAAAGACGCAAAAACTGTAAAGCCAGTGAGATACTTTTTTTACGATGGTTTGCCCGATAAATAAGTAGCCAACCACTGAGATGACGCTGAAGAACGACAGTAAATCACCCATGATGGCGTCACCGCTTAAACCGAAATCCCCCCAGCCGATCATCATCGCCCCGACAATGGCAATGCCCATCGTCATTAATGCTGAGAGTGTTGTTCGTTCTTTAAAAAGGAAAAAGCCCCCGACTAGTGAGACAATCGGCTGCAAGGCAAGGATGATCGTGGAACTTGCTACCGTCGTCAGCTTCAACGAGCCGAACCATAAGACAAAATGCAGTGCTAGAAAGAAGCCGGAAAAAAACAAAAAGAACCAATCCTTTTTGACTATATTCCTGAATTCATGGCGATTTTTCCATACGATTGGAACCATTAGAATGCTTGCAAACCACATGCGGTACATACTCAAAATGGAGGCCGGTGCATCTGACCATTTGACAAAAATAGCCGAAAAAGAGATGGCAATAATCGAGATGGTAAGCGGTAGCCCAATAGATTTTGAACCTTCCTGTTTCATGTTTTCCCCCAATCATGATGCCTGGTAACAGGTCTCTATACTCTTCACTATTCATTTATTATACTTGCATTTCTATTCTCCCTCAACCTATGCCCATATTTTTCATTTTCAGTAAGAATTATGGTAGGATGAGAGGAGAATGGCCGGGTCAAAAAACGCAGGTAAAGCCTAGAAGGTGGGGGGGAATCTATTGAAAAGCACCGTTTACATCACTAGAAAGCTTCCTATGGAGGTTATTGAAAGACTTTCTAACCATTTTGATGTGAAAATGTGGGAAGAGGAGACGATTCCTGTTCCTAGGGAAGTTTTGCTTAAAGAAATGGAAGGAGTCGATGGACTTCTCTGTCTGTTGACAGATTTGATTGACAAAGAAATCATCACGATGGCACAGCAGCTAAAGGTTATCTGTAATCTAGCGGTTGGTTATAACAATATCGATGTTGAAGCCGCTGCCGGAAAAAATATTATTGTAACCAACACTCCCGGAGTCTTAACCGAAACGACAGCGGATTTAACTTTTGCCTTGTTAATGGCAGCCGCCCGGAGAGTCGTGGAATCGTCTGACATGTTGCGGAAAGGTGAGTGGGGTGCCTGGTCTTTGATGCAACAAACGGGACAAGATGTGTATGGGGCCACACTTGGAATTATTGGCCTTGGCAGAATTGGCGAGGCCCTTGTCAAGCGGGCTAAGGGCTTCAGTATGAACGTGCTTTATCATAATCGGACAAGAAAGTTGGAAAAGGAAGAACAGGAACTGGGAATTCACTATCGAGAGGTAAAGGATTTGCTGCAGCAAGCTGATTTCGTCTGTTTGCTTCTTCCATACAGTCCCGAGGTCCATCACCTGATTGGAAAAGAAGAGTTGGCCTTGATGAAACAAACGGGCATCTTGATTAATACGGCAAGAGGCGGAATTGTCGACGAGAATGCCTTGTATCATGCCTTGAAAGAGGGGCAGATTTGGGCTGCCGGACTTGATGTGTTTGAACAGGAGCCGGTTGCGGTGGATCATCCATTGCTCACCTTACCGAATGTAGTTACCTTGCCGCATATCGGCAGCGCAAGTATCCAAACGAGAATGAGAATGGCGCAGTTGGCGGCGGATAATCTAGTAAGCGTACTAAATGGCGGTCAAGCAATTACACCAGTTCATATAAAAAAGAGCTAAAGAACGCCGAATTCCTCGTGAATGGCACCTTTATTGTTTTAACTTTTCCATACAATAAAGCGTAAATAACAGGTAAATTTTAATGAAAAGTCATAAAATAGCACTAATTTACCAGTTGTTGTTAGTGGTGTATAATAATCAATGGAATTAACTTTTTCAAAATATGCACTGTACATAAATGTAAGCGGAGGAGAGGTCGATAGTATGTCTATATTAGTGACAGGCGGGGCCGGATATATCGGGAGTCACGCATGTATTGAACTATTAAATGCAGGTCATGAAATCATCGTTCTAGATAATTATTCAAACAGTAAACCCGAATCGTTACAGCGGGTAAAAGAGATTACAGGTAAGGAATTTCCATTTTATGAAGTAGACTTGCTTGACCAAGATGAGCTTGAGCATGTTTTTGCCGAAAATCAAATCGAGGCTGTGATTCATTTCGCCGGATTGAAAGCAGTAGGAGAATCAGTATCGATTCCGCTTCATTATTATCACAATAATATCACCGGTACATTGATTCTTTGTGATGTAATGAAAAAATATGATGTGAAAAACCTTGTCTTTAGTTCGTCTGCAACCGTGTACGGGATGCCTGACCGCATGCCAATCTCCGAGGATTTCCCACTCAGTGCAACCAATCCTTATGGTCGAACAAAGCTGATGATCGAAGAAATTTTACGCGATTTGTATGTTGCTGATCATGGCTGGAGCATTGCATTGCTTCGTTATTTTAATCCTATCGGCGCGCATGAGAGTGGTCGGATTGGTGAGGATCCAAACGGAATTCCGAATAATTTAATGCCGTTTGTTACGCAGGTAGCTGTTGGGAAATTACAGGAACTACAAGTGTTTGGCAGTGACTACCCAACGATTGATGGTTCAGGCGTACGGGATTATATTCATGTCGTGGACCTGGCGCTGGGGCATTTAAAAGCGCTTGAGAAGGTCATGTCCGCTAACGGTGTTGAGGCGTACAACCTAGGCACAGGTACGGGGTATAGTGTATTAGAGATCGTTGCAGCTTTTGAAAAGGCGGCAGAAGTGAAGGTTCCTTATAAGATTGTCGATCGAAGACCAGGGGATGTGGCGGTCTGCTATGCGGATCCAGTTAAGGCGAAAAATGAACTTGGCTGGGCCGCGTCACGGGGAATTGAAGAGATGTGCCGCGATTCTTGGAATTGGCAAAAGAATAATCCGAATGGGTATGAGGGTGAGTAGAGCAACATTTTAAAGGCTTTATATAGGTGCTTCCTTATTAAAAGACACAAGAATTGACGTATGAAATTGGCATACGTCTTTTTCTTTATTTTTCAAGTTTCTACGAAATTCCATTAACTTTGACTTAACAATTGACGTCATTATTATGATGGACAATAGATTAAGCACCTGAGCAGAAAAATAGACGGAAAAATTCCGCTTAATTATTAAATGTTATTAAAAAAGGCCTAAATAGACGGAGAGATTCCGCCTATTCGTTTGAAAAATCCAAAAGTGAGGGATTTCACCTTACATAGTCGGAAAAGCTCCCCTTATTTACCCTAAAATGAGCTTCATTTTGCATTTAACCGGAAAACCTCCGTTTATTTTACTTTAGCTGGTTACTCGATTAAGGACAAGACATCTTATTTAAAAAAGGGTGAGTTTTATCTCGAAAATGCAAGAGACCTGATTTTGATGCATTACGGTGAACCGTATCACAAATAAATAAGGTTTTTTATTCCTATTTAAGAAACTCGCCAATTATGGCGAGTTTTATAATTTATATAATAATTCAAAATGGTACCCTTTGGCGACATTCACCTAGTTCTTTTAGCGTATTTTCACTTTTTCAGACTGGTGATTAGCAAGAACACCCTTCGATTCAATGAAACGCTGCATTCGTTTTAGCGCCTCTTGCAGTTGGGCCATCGAGGTAGCGTAGGAACAGCGGATATATCCTTCACCGCTTTCGCCAAACACATGGCCGGGGACGACGGCGACTTTTTCCTTCATCAATAGTTCCTCGGCAAATTGCTCTGAGCTTAGGCCTGTAGCACGAATGGATGGAAAAACATAAAAGGCACCTCCTGGAACATGACAGTCTAATCCCATTTGATTGAGGGTCTGGACCACATAGTTCCTTCTGCGGCGATAGCTGTTTCGCATCGATTCGACTTCAGGATACGTATTGCGCAGCGCCTCGATCGCACCGCGTTGCAGCATATTCGGCGCACACATTGTCGTATATTGATAGATTTTCAGCATGACCTCTACAAATTCCGTTGGTGCAGCCAAGAAACCCAGCCGCCAGCCTGTCATCGCGAATCCTTTGGAAAAACCATTAATTAAAATCGTCCGTTCATACATGCCATCAATGGCGGCAACGCTGCAAAAATCCTCGTCATAGGACAGCTCTGCATATATCTCATCGGACACGACAAGTAAATCATGTTTTTTGATAACCGCGGCAATTTCAATCAACTCATTCTTCGTTAGCATACTGCCGGTTGGATTGTTTGGCGAACAGAGTAAAATCGCTTTTGTCTTTTCGGTAATCGCCGCTTCGATTTGTTCCGGTGTTACGTTAAAACCGTTCGCGGGTGACGTTGACACAGCAACGGGAGTCCCGCCGGCAATCGCTACTAACGGGGCATAGGAAACGAAGGCGGGTTCAACAATTAAGACCTCATCGCCTTGATTTAGAATGGCGCGAAAGGCAAGATCAATCGCCTGGCTTGCGCCGATTGTCACAATAATTTGATTACTCGGGTCATACTGAACCCCAAATCTATTATTTAAATAGTAAGTGATTTCTTCCCGTAATTCCAGCAATCCGGCGTTGGCCGTATAGGAGGTAAAGCCCTGCTCCAACGATAAAATGGTTGCCTCACGAATGCTCCAGGGTGTGACGAAGTCCGGTTCACCGACACCTAGGGAAATCACGTCGTCCATGCTGGCAGCTAAATCAAAAAATTTCCGAATCCCAGAGGGCTGCAGTTCTTTGGCTGTTTGCGAAAGATAGTGCTCATAGCCATGTTTCATGGTGAAACCACCATCCTACGGTCTTTATCCTCATTGCCACTGTTAAAATTAACACCATCATGCTTGTATTTTTTGAGCATAAAATGGGTGGTGGTAGAAACCACATTTTCAATCGTTGATAATTTTTCCGAAACAAACTGCGCGATTTGATTCATTGTTTTTCCTTCGATGGTGATCGATAAATCATAGGCACCTGACATGAGATAAAGTGATGACACTTCGGGAAAACGAGAGATTCTCTCGGCCACTTCGTTGAAACCAACGCCGCGCTTCGGGGTAACCTTGACATCAATCATCGCGATAACGCCTTCTTGCCCCTCGACCTTGCTCCAATCGATTAGGGTTGGGTAACTCATAATAATCTTCGCTTGCTCTAATTTCTGAATGGCTGCGCTGACTGCATCCTCACTGCACATCGCCATTAAGGCGATCGACTCTATTGGTAGTTTGTGATTCTCTTCGATAATTTTCAAGATTTCAATTTCTTCTCTGCTAAGCTGCATTTTTGCGGCCTCCAATTACGAGTTTTCGTTTCTTTATTGATGATTTTAATCCTATTTTGGGAGTCTGTCACCCTCTGTGAAAAAATTATTGTATTTTTTTGAAAACTGCAGGCTAGATTAATAGAAAGAAAAGGCAGCAAGGAAAAAAGGACTGCCTCTAATAAGGTTGCCCCTTCATAAATTAGTCGATTTTAACAGCCTCCATCAATAAATCCACAATATGAATAGCACGCATTTTAGCAGACAGGCCCAGCTTCTGTTTCCCCCATTTCTGTCTTACGGATTAATCCTGCTCTGTGAATCACTTTGAAATATTATTTCAATAAATATATAATAATCATAAAAAAATAATTCAAAAGGAGCAATACAATTGAAATATTCCCTATTAGCTACTGATTTAGATGGCACTTTGTTAAACGAGCATAAAGAGATTGATGCGGAAACCATCGCTGCAATTCATGAGTACCGCAGACGAGGTGGGAAAGTGGTGATTTGCAGCGGCCGATCTCCGCTTTCAACGAAATGGATTGCTAATACCATCGGCCTAAAAGGAGATCCGATCATTGCCTACAATGGAGCGATCCTGCTTGATGAGAACGGTGAAATACAAGAGCAGGCTGTGTTTCAGCCCGATCCGCTTCACCATTTCTGGGAATTATGTGAGGAAGAAGGGATTTACGCCCATTTTTATGAAGGAGATACATTGCTTGTTCCAATGGTAAATAAGTGGAACGAGAATTGGATTGAGAACAATATTCCTACCCTTGAAAAAACGGGCGGTCGGTTTGAAGATTGTGAAGGCTTCCGGAATAAATGCCAAATCAAGGTCATTGATCATTTTTATCAATATATGAAAGAAAATCAACCCAAGATTACGAAAATAGCTGTATTTGATGATGGGGAACGACTGGCTGATTTTTCAAAAAGAATCGCCGAACAGGTGGAGGACATGGAAATCAGCAGCAGTTTCAATTTCCTCAATTTAGAAATTTCCCCAAGTGGAGTGACAAAAGCAGCCACACTAGCGAAGCTCACTGAAAACCTAGGGATCCCAATCTCGCAAACGGCAGCCATTGGCGATAATTATAATGATGCGCTGATGCTTTCCATGGCAGGACTGGGAATAGCGATGGGAAACGCACCGGAAAAAGTGAAACAAGTGGCGAATCAGGTGACAGGGAATAATAACGAAGCAGGAGTGGCGCAGGCGATCCGTCGATATTTACTTGATTAATGCCTTTTCGTTTGGAATTTACCTTTTGTAAACTAATTTTTTTAAAATAGTATTTCAGATTTTTAATAAAAATATTGAATTATTATTTCAAACGGAATATAATAAAAGCACAGTAATCGCTTACAGCATAGAAAAGACAAACTGGAGGACATCAAACCAATGGAAGAAAATCTCGAATTACTAACAACGGAATCAAGAAATGCAGATTCCATGCAAATAGATACAGCAAATGCAACGGATATTTTACGCATTATGAACGAGCAAGATCAATTAGTCGCATTAGCTGTTAAGGAAGTTTTACCGGAAATAGAGACAGCCGTTCAATTTGTATTCAGATCCTTTCAAAACGGCGGTCGCCTCCTCTATTTAGGGGCAGGTACGAGCGGACGCTTAGGAATACTTGATGCAGTCGAATGTCCGCCAACCTTCAGCACGGACCCTGGAATGGTGCAAGGAATCATGGCCGGGGGTGAAGGGGCCTTCATCAAGGCAGTTGAAGGAGCAGAGGATGATCCGGAGCTTGGCGTCAGTGATTTGAAAGCCTTGGAGCTGACAAAATATGATACTGTGATTGGTATCGCTGCCAGCGGCCGGACACCATATGTGATAGGTGCCCTCCGCTATGCCCGAAGCATCGGCGCGAAAACAGTCGCTCTTTCTTGTAATAAGAATGCAGCGATTAGTAAGGAAGCGGATCAAGCCATCGAGGTGATCGTCGGCCCCGAGGTTCTAACCGGTTCAACGCGCTTGAAATCAGGGTCAGCTCATAAAATGATTTTGAATATGATTTCCACCTCAGCAATGATTCTTTTAGGAAAAGCCTATGAAAATTTGATGGTGGATGTTCATGTGAGTAATCAAAAATTGAAGGAACGGGCGATTGGCATCATCCGTAAAATTACCGGGGTTTCGTATGAAATGGCATTGGAGACACTAGAAAAAGCAGACCTCCAAGTCAAAACAGCTATTGTCATGATCAAGACGGAAACAACGAAACAAGAAGCTGAAAAGCTTTTGGCAGATGCAAATGGATATGTAAAAATCGCAATCCAAGGTTGAAAAATGAAGTAGCTGAAAAGGTGGGTTTTGTGTGGCAGCTGGTGGGTTAAAGATGATTCAGAACATGCTGGAACAGCTTCCGGCTTCTGAACGAAAAATTGCGGAGTTTATTCTTGAACATCCGCAAAGTATTTTAAACAGTACAGTCAATGACATTGGGAACCAAGCAAACACGAGTGGTGCAGCTGTTATTAGGCTCTGTAAGTCCCTTGGCTTGACTGGGTTTCAAGACTTAAAGGTGAGAATTGCCGGGGATTTAGTGAAGCCTGTCGAGCATGGGTATCGGGATATTGAACCAGAAGAATCCTTTTTCTCCATTGTTCAGAAGACAACCAGCAATAGTATTCAAAGCATCCGTGATTCAGAGGAAATGATTAATTATGATGAGTTGGAACGAGCTGTTCACACCTTGCTGCCTGCGCAAAATGTTCATTTTTTTGGCATTGGCGCCTCAAATATTATCGCGAAGGATGCGCAGCAAAAATTCCTGCGCATTCACAAAAATGCAACCGCTTTTACAGATACACATCTTGTGGCGACATTAATTGCCAATGCTAATCAGGATGATGTCGTGTTTGCCATCTCGCATTCCGGGGAAACGGTTGAGGTTGTGAAGGTGATGCAACTGGCAAAAGAACGGGGCGTAAGGACGATTAGTTTAACGAAATACGGCCAATCAACCGTCTCGTCGCTTGCTGATATTAAGCTGTTTACCGCCTATTCCGGGGAGGCGCCGTTCCGTAGTGCCGCCACCTCATCGCGGCTCGCGCAGTTATATTTAATCGATATTTTATTTTTGTCGATGGCAACCGTCCAGTATGAAAAAACGATTCACTCGATCGACAAAACGAGAGAAGCGATTCGGTTTATCAAAGAGGGAAAATAAGAGGAACTTTAATCCGTGGGGTCTTACTTCCCGTTTTTGTCGGGATGAACATTTCAGGGGGTGATGCGGACACCATTCCGTTCTTACTTTTTCAAATAATAAATACAACAGAGAGAAGGGGAAATTAGATGGCTGGAGAGAATAAACAATTAGCCGAAAAGATTCTTGAACAATTAGGTGGAGCGGGGAATGTCGGCAATTATACCCATTGTATGACAAGACTTCGCGTGACACCAAACGATGAGTCGAAAGTGAATAAAGCGGCTATTAAAAAAATTGATGGGGTACTTGGGTTTGTAGAGGAAGAGACATTACAAATCATTCTTGGTCCTGGAAAAGTAAATAGAGTGACAGAGGAGTTTGGCAAATTACTAGATGCAGCCGGCGGGATTGATTTAAAAGCGAAGGCCGCAAGCACGAAGGCTGAAATTAACAAAAAAAATGCCACACCATTTAAGTTGTTTTTACGAAAAATCTCGAGTATTTTCATTCCATTAATCCCGGCCCTCGTGGCATCTGGATTAATTACGGGGATTACAAAAGCAATCATTCAAGCTGGATGGCTCGCAGGGGATTCCCAACTGGCTACCATTTTATCTGTCATCGGCGGTGGATTATTTGGCTACCTCGGCATTTTAGTTGGTACGAATGCAGCGAGAGAATTCGGCGGTTCTCCGGCACTTGGGGCGATTGCCGGTATCTTAATCATTAACCCCGCTGTAGCAGGGATCAAATTGTTCGGGTCGGAATTGCTTCCTGGACGAGGCGGCTTAATTGGTGTTCTATTTGCAGCCATTTTTATTGCGATTGTTGAAAAACGAGTTCGTAAGTTTGTACCACAATCTCTTGATCTTTTTATTACACCAACGGTTTCATTATTGCTTACTGGTATTGTTACTTATCTTGTCTTTATGCCGCTTGGTGGGTTCGTTTCAGATGTGATTACAAAAGGATTAACATCATTACTTGATGTTGGTGGTGTGGTAGCAGGTTTCGTCCTCGGGGCAACCTTCCTGCCGCTCGTGGTGACCGGCTTACACCAAGGTCTAACCCCAATCCATCTAGAATTAATCAATACACTTGGGGATGACCCATTATTACCAATCCTGGCAATGGGTGGTGCCGCACAGGTCGGAGCAGCGTTTGCGATCTACTTTAAAACGAAGAAAAAGAGTTTAAAGAGAGCCATTGGCGGTGGTCTTCCTGCCGGAATTCTTGGAATCGGTGAACCGCTAATCTTTGGTGTTACATTGCCACTAGGCCGTCCATTCTTAACGGCTTGTTTAGGAGCAGGGGTCGGCGGAGCCTTCCAAGCTGTCTTCCATGTAGCGACAATCGCTGTTGGGGTCTCTGGTTTACCACTTGCTTTCCTTGTTGTAGGTGGTCAAGTTCTTCTTTATTTAGCAGGGGTATTGATTGCTTATGTTGCAGGATTCTTGTTTACTTATTTATTCGGTTTCAAAGATGAGATGGCCGGTGAGTTTGAGTGATTGGCATTTCCTTCTATTTAAATGATCCTAAAGCTTTAGAGCGAATTGCTCTGGCAGGGAAAATGGGTGTGAAGCGGGCGTTTACCTCGCTTCACATTCCGGAGGAGTCCGGTGATTTAGCGGGCCGCGCGAAACAACTGCTGCTGGCGGCTAAAGAGGCTGGAATAGAAGTGTATGCGGATGTATCGCTGCGGACACCTGCCCATTTGGGATTAACTAGTCTAGTTGAGCTACGTGCCTTAGGGGTCAGCGGATTGCGCTTGGATGACTTTTTTGAGAATGAAACGATTTTGGCTTTGGCTAAAGAGTTTAAGCTTGCCTTGAATGCCAGTATTTTGTTTGAGGATGATGTGCGTGCCTTGCTTGATGGCGGTTTGGCGGCGAGTCAGCTGCTCGCCTGGCATAATTTCTATCCTCGTCAGGAAACGGGTTTAGCGGAATCGTTTTTTTATGCGCAAAATGAACTGTTTGGGCGGTATGGCATACCGGTTAGCGCTTATATTCCTGGTGATGGGGAGAAACGCGGTCCACTGTTTGAAGGACTGCCAACCTTGGAGGGCCATCGTTATGCGGATCCTTATTTGGCGGCGCTGAAGCTATTCGCAGCGGGTGTTGAGGATGTGTATATCGGAGATCCGGAAGTAAGCGTTGACTTGCTTGAAAGATTAATCGAATTCGACTCATGTCGCCGGGTTTCGATTCGAGTGGAGGGGTTTGAAGAAGGGGAGTTTCGTCTTCGACCTGATTTTTCACGGGATGTTCTCCGGTTGATGGATACGAGAAGTGTTGAGGCAATTGTGCCGGCGAATACTTGCGCTCGGCCTGTTGGGACGGTTACGAGGGATAATGACCGTTATGGGCGCTACCGTGGCGAGGTGCAAATCACACTTCATGACTTGGCGGCAGATGAACGTGTTAATGTAGTCGGAAAAGTCGTGGAAGCTGATCTACCATTACTTTCGCTGCTCCAGCCAGGTCAGAAGATAAAATTAATACAGGTCTAAAACATGGAAGCGGCCCTTATCTTAACGATAGGGGCCGTTTTTAGGGTGCCTGACACCATTGGGATGTCAGGCACCTTTATTACCGTGACAAAATGATTTGATGGTTGCTATGGTTGGGCGGGACGATGGGGTAGACGTTTTCTTCTTCGACGACGTCGAATTCGATCAGTGCGGGCCCGTTGTAACGAAATGCTGCCGCAATAACCTTCCTAGCCTCCTTCTCGGACCCAGCCCTATATCCTGCGACCCCGTATGCCTCGGCTAACCGAGCGAAATTCGGCGAGGACATTTTAACGGAAGAATAGCGGCCGTTATAAAATAGCTCCTGCCATTGGCGGACCATCCCCAGATAACCGTTATTTAAGATGACAATTTTAATAGGAAATTGATACTTCACAGCCGTCATCAATTCCTGCAGGTTCATTTGAAAGCTGCCGTCTCCTGAAACGCAAATAACGGATTTACCCGGGCAAGATGCGGCGGCACCGATAGCAGCAGGCAGCCCGTAGCCCATTGTCCCCAAGCCACCGGAAGTGAGAAGGGTTCTTGGTTTCGTAAACGCATAATGATGGGCGGTCCAGATTTGATGCTGGCCAACATCTGTTACCACGATGGTGTCCTTATCCGAATAGCTATTGAGCAATTGGATGACAGTTTGTGGACTTAAAATACTTCGCGATTTGTCAAAGCGCGGGACCGTCCGTTTCCATTCAATGACCTCAGCTGTCCAAGGCCCAGAATTCTCCCTAATTCGCGGGAAATCCAACTGATCCTTCAGTCCGCTGAGAAATTCCTTCGCATCGCTGACAATTGGCAAGTCGACGGGAATGATCTTATTGATTTCAGCCGAGTCAACATCCACATGAATCTTTTTCGACTTTGGTGAGAATCCGCTGATTTTTCCTGTTACTCGATCACTAAAACGGGCCCCAATACAAATTAACAAGTCGCAATGATGGACAGCTTTATTAGCAGCAAATGTCCCATGCATCCCCAGCATCCCGAGGAACAGTGGATTCTTCGCATCCATTGCACCAATCCCCATCAAGGAACTGACAACAGGGATGCGCGACTGTTCGACCAGTTCATTTAACACAACTGCCGCACCAGAGGAAATAACGCCGCCGCCAATGAAGACAACTGGCATCTCAGCTGTTTCGATATACTCTTTAGCAAGCATAAGCGACTTTTCAAGACGCTTATTATTCACGGCTATTCGGTGATTTGCAGTCCGATTCCCTCGTTCTCCGCCTTCACTTGTCGAGAAGCTGGAATTCGCACTGAATTCAATGACTACTGGACCGGGTCTGCCGTCTGCCGCAATCCGTAAGGCTTCCGGGAGAACTTCAGAGAGGCCATACATGCTGTTGGTTGAAAAAGAGTGTTTTGTAATCGGCATGGTGATCCCTTGAATAGATAATTCTTGAAATGCTTCGGCATGAAGAGGGTCCATCAAAAACGCCCCGGCAATAACGACCAGCGGCACGGAGTCACTAAAGGCCGTGGCGATTCCGGTGATTCCATTCGTTACCCCTGATGCAGTGGTGAGCAAAACCACTCCCGGTTTTCCTGTGGCCCGGGCATACCCGTCTGCGGCATGGACCGCAGCTTGCTCATGCAATAATTGAACATATTGGACTTTTGCCTGCTCTGAGGAAGGTTCACCTTGTACCCCTATCTCTTGGTTAAGGTCGACACAGCCAAAGACCAAATCCACCCCATGTAATTTTAATGAATCAAACAATGTTACATCTTTCACCAATTCCATTATTTCACCTGATTTCTTATTTCCTAATATTTTAAATTATCAGAAATGAAATGTATGTGAAATATATCATATATACCGTCTGAATTTTTTTAGAATAAAGCAATCCCATAGCTTCCGAGGCAAATCAAAATCTATCTGAAAAAAATTAGGTTATAATAGAAAAATGATGACAGCTAACGGGAGTAGAGAATAGTGGAAAAACAAAATAGCAAGTACAGATGGGTTGTTTTTGGCACGGTTTTGTTTGCGTATTTCTTAATTGTGAGCCAAAGAACAGCGCCAGGGTTAATTTCAGATCAATTGATGGGGGAGTTCAGCTTGACGGCCTCCACCATCGGTTTACTGACAAGTATACAATTTTTGGCCTATGCGGGTTTGCAGGTTCCGATAGGGATTTTATCCGACCGTTTTGGCCCCAATTTCTTTTTAATTGCTGGAGCGCTGCTAAATGGGCTGGGGACGCTTATTTATAGCCTGGCCCCAAATGAATTTGTACTCCTCGTTGCCCGATTTTTGGTGGGAACAGGGGATGCCGCAATTTGGGTTAACTTGGTTATTATTTTGAGTCAGTGGTTTAAAGTAAGGGAATTTGTGGGCCTCCTAGGGTTTGCAGGCGTGGCCGGGAGTTTTGGTTTCCTGCTGGCGACTGTTCCTTTTTCGGCTTGGATCGCGCATTTTGGCTGGAGGGCTCCCTTTTTAACCACAGGAATCGTGTTAGTTTTAATCGGCATTCTTTTATACTATGTGCTTGTGAGAAAACCTAAGCAGCTATTTTCGGATTCTGCTTTAAAGGGGAAGCCAAAGAAGACACAGGAAAAAACGATGGTCATCTTACAGCGTATTTTTACGAGCCGACAAGCATGGGCAGCATTCTTCTGTCACTTTGGCTTGGTCGGTACCTATGTGGGCTTTATCGGTTCATGGGCCGTTCCTTACGGGATGCATGTGTATGGAATGTCACGGTCAGATGCGAGTCAGCTCATCATGATTGGTCTTTTTGGCGCTATTATTGGTGCACCGCTCATGAGCTGGATTTCAAGCCGTTTGGATACGATTAAACGTCCCTATTTGCTTGTTCATGTATTTGCGTTTTTTAGCTGGTTAGGGATTCTCCTTTTCAGTGGGAAACCGCCTTACCTTATGCTTGTGCTTATATTTTTAATTATGGGTTTCGGAAATGGCGGAAGTGCGTTAACGTTTGCCGTTGTGCGGAAGTCCTTTGATATGAAAGAAGTGGGTGTCGTTTCGGGCTTTGCTAATATGGGCGGCTTCTTGAGTGCTGTCCTCCTGCCGATTATTTTTGGCAAGGTGTTAGACCAGTTTCCACCATCTTCAAGCATCGGATACCACTACGGTTTCATTATTCCCGTTGTGTTCTCACTCATGGGGTTAATGGGCGGAATCCTGATTAAGGAGGAGCTTCAAAAGGCAAAGCAGCCGAGTGAATCACCAGCATAAAGAAAAGCTCCATCTCGATTAAATGAGATGGAGCTTTTTTCATAAACGTTGAGGATGGTCAAGCTTCGGGTGCCTTCCGCTATCCATTTTTAGTGCTGCAAAAATGCAAGTTGAATAAAGAATAACACGGCGAACACGTAAAGTAATGGATGCACCTCTCGCCATTTCCCTTTTGTGATTTTTAACAGTGGAAAACTGATAAAACCAAGGGCAATTCCCGTTGCAATGCTGGAGGTTAGCGGCATACTGAGGACGGTCAAAAATGCCGGGAAGGCTTCATCGAGCTCGTCCCAACGAATTTTGGCAATGCTCCCCATCATCAGACTGCCGACAATGATTAAGGCAGGTGCCGTAATCGCGGCAATTCCGGACACGGCGCTAACGAGCGGACCGAAGAAAGCCGATACGATAAATAGCACGGCAACCGTAACAGAAGTTAAACCAGTCCTTCCGCCGGCAGCAACGCCGGAAGTAGATTCAATAAAGGCTGTTGTTGGGCTTGTCCCAAACATGGCGCCGACCGCTGTCCCAAGGGAATCTGATAGCAGTGCCTGGCGTGCACGCGGTAATTTGTCTCCCTTCATTAATCCTGCCTGGTTCGCGACCCCAATCATCGTGCCAGTTGTGTCAAAAATGGTGACTAAAACAAAGGAAAACACTACCGCATAAAGACTGTGCTGAACGACATCGGACAGTGCCGTGATTGGATTCGCAACAATTAGTCCTTCTGGAAGGGAAGGAAGCGCCATGATTCCTTTATCAAATGAAAGCTCGCCAGTAAAGAAGGCGATGAGCCCGGTAACAATCATTCCGAAAAATAAGGCACCGTTCACTCTTAGCACCATCAAAACTAATGTGACCGCAAGCCCAACGATAGCTAAAATCGCTTCTGGGGAATGCAGGTCTCCAAGACCAACAAGATTGGATGGGTGTGCGGTGATGATTTTGGTTTGGCGCAGGCCGATAAAGGCAATAAATAACCCGATTCCTGCTGTGATTCCGTGTTTGAGGTTATCCGGGATAGCCTCGATTAATTTTTCTCTAAAGGGTGTTAACGATAAAATGACAAAAATAAGACCTGCAACGAAGACGGCAGCAAAGGCTGTTTGGTAGCTAATCCCTTGATGACCGCCAACGACGGAATAGGCAAAGTAGGCGTTCAGCCCCATGCCAGGTGCGATGGCGATTGGGTAATTGGCGAAAAGACCCATCCAGAGTGTACCGACCAAGGCGGCAATGATTGTTGCTGAAAACACTTGTTCGAATGGAACGCCGGCATCAGCAAGAATGACCGGGTTTACGACCACGATATAGACCATGGTGAAAAAGGTGGTGATTCCTGCGAGCAGTTCCGTTTTTGTATTAGTTTGATTTTCTTTCAGTCTAAACATGATGGTTCCTCCAAAACACGAACGATTTATTATGACTTTACTATATTATTCGTTTCTAAGTGACTTTTCAATAGCTAATTTTTATTTTGCCCAATTATTGACCTACTACCCCTTTGAAAAATAGCGATTATTGTTGAACGTTCCGAAAGGAATATCGTTCGTCGGTGGGGATGAAAGACAGATGTGAAGGATGGATGAAGAGATTAGTCCTTCATAAGCGGGATGAAGGACTAAAGGGAAGGATGAAGGGATGAGTCCTTCATAACCTTGAAAAAGGGTAATCAAAACGCCTTCATTAAAAAGTCACATCCACCATTCTCTTATATAAATCTAGTATCGATTGGCCATAGGTTGTCCCTGGCACCGCCCACTTGCCGTTTAAATCAGTCCACTTCGGGGCGGATCCCCTTTTTACTAATTGAAACCGCGGATCAACCAATGGATATTTCGGCGGCAATGGCTCAGTCGAAGCATAGGCGAATAAATGTTGAAGGTGAGCAAGGACTCCATCTTTGGAGTCAGCAAAACTGGCGCCAGGATGATCAGCATTAATCGCCCCGATCCCTGCAAAGTTGTTTTGCTCAGAACGAACGACACCGGTAAAACGGAAATAATTGGTTTCATGCAATGCCTGGGCAAAAGCGATGTCCCCCCTAATTCCATAAAACTTTCCGAAGTCTTGATAATAACTTCCAAGTTCCAATGCATCAGGATTCACCGTTTTCACAAACGAGTTCATTTGTTCCGCAGATAAACGGGTAGGCCCTAAAATAGAATCTGCTGCAGCAGCGACGCTAGTTTCTGCAATAAGAAAAGCATCCGCAATCCCAACTTGTTTCAGAACAGTTACTTGTTTTTCAGCATTTTCACGGTTTGAATAGGCACCAGCCTGAACACGGTACCAGGTCTTTCCAGAGATTATTGTAGGATTGACAAACGCATTGATTCCTTTCGCACCCAAGAATGCAACCCGCTCATTGGCGTTTTCCCTTGATTGGAACGATCCTGCAATCACCTTGTAAAGTGTTCCAGCCACCGGATTCGTTGGTTCTGGTGGATTATTTGCTTTTCTTTTTAGATTAAAAGCGGCCCCCACCCCGTTTGCATGCCCCTGGGCTACAGCTTGACGCCAGGAGTTTTGTTTCAGTAAGGCGGCATCGTGGGTGCTGTCGATAAAGCCATTTTCTGATAAAAAAGCAGGCATCGCTGACTCACGTAAAACGTGGAAATTAGCCTTTTTTCGGCCGCGGTCCTTTAGCTGATTCACCTTCATGACCTCACGATGGATGATTTCCTGGTATTTCGTTGTTGTACTTGTGTTAGAGAGACCGCTATAAATGTAGTCCTCATATCCTTGGGCAGAACCGCCGGCAGCGTTAATGTGAATCGCCAAAAAATAATCTGCGCCCCAACTGTTGGCCTCGTTTGTCCGCTCCTGCAGGCTTTTACTGACATCAGTCGTGCGACTCATCTTTATTTCAATATCTTCATAACTGTTGGTTAAAATGGAGCGTAATTTCAGCGCTATATCTAACGTTATATCTTTCTCGTTTAGTCCATTACCTTGGGCGCCGGGGTCTTTGCCACCATGCCCCGGATCTAAATAAAGCTTCATAAATCATTCCTCCCATTCATTTTTAATGGTTGTACACTATATTCTATGGGGAAAATTCTATTTTGCGCGCAGTCTCGCCCGCCAGACACATGGTGACAAAAAAGACCGGATTCATCGAGAATCTGGTCTACCTTCGCATTAGTTCTGCTTTTTGACTTTTATAGTTGACCTTGTTCTTATACATATCTTGATCAGCCAATTCCAGCATTTCCTCTAACGTAATCGGAACATCTGGCTTATAGTGGTAATACCCATGACTAGCCGAAATCTGATAGGGCTTCTGTTTGCTGTCGTTGATAGCCTGAAATGACAGTTTGATGTGGTCCCATGCCTTCTCTGCGTCAGCGAGCTGCTTTTTTAGAAAAATAATAATAAATTCGTCACCACCTAGGCGGAATAGGACATCCTGTGGCTCTAAGTGCAGGTTAATCGTTTCACAGCATGTTTTAATCAAATCGTCCCCAGTCGAATGTCCATAACGGTCATTGACAATTTTTAAATTGTTTATATCGATATAACAAAGAATAAATTCCGTTTGACGAGGCCCTGCTGATTGCAGTTCGCGAAGCAGCTCGATGCCGCATCGGCGATTTCTGACACCGGTCAGCATATCTATCGAGGCATGCTCGAGAAGTTCTGCTTCCTTCTTTTTCAAATCGGTAATATCGGTTGTATCGATTAACATACACGTGTCGCCCATGTATTCAACCAATTCAAAATTAAGCAGCGACCATTTCTTAAGTTCCGTGGTAATTTGTTGCTCTGTCAGGTAGTTTCTGATACTCTTTTCCGCTTCCAGCCTTTTCAAAATCTCGTGTTGTTCATCAAGGGTTCGGAACAAATATCGTATCTCAAAGGATTCCGTGCGATGCGGATCCAAATGATAGTATTCGATGGCCTGTTGATTCAAAAGCACAATCTCACCACTGGCTGATTTTGCAAGTATGAGAGGATTGGGATTGACAGTAAATAATCTGCGAAAACTTTCCTCACTTTGGTTCAGTCTTGCCTGATTCAAAAAGTCATTTTTTCGAAATGAATAGAATGCTAGGGCAATGGTGAACGAAATGACTACGGTGCCGGTCGAGTTTATAAGCATTGATAAGTAGGAAAAGTGATTGGGATGTATGAAGAATAAACCAATCAGGAAGCCACTGTGGACAGTGACGAACTGGATAAGTAAATTCCTTGGCCGGATGGGTAAAATAGCGGCAACCGCCAATAGAATGATGATATAAGCGTAAATGTTTCCTGTAAATAACTGACTGTTAATGGCGGAGACGGCCCCCATTAGTAAATAAAGGAGGATAAAGCCGTTCACCACTATACTCTTGGAAACTTTCTGGTTATCTAAGCGGTAAAGCATTAAAAAAATAATAGAAATAATCAGCCCTGTTATGTGCACGGAGGCTAGCCCGATTTTAAAAATGGGAGCATCGAGATTCTTAAACAAAACAAAGTCGACAATGAAGAAACAAGGGTAGGTGAAGATCAACATATATGAAATGAGCTTCATTCTTTCATATAATTGCTCGTAGTTTGATTGATTAAATTCCTGGGTGGTAATGGAATTATCTCCTATGGATCTCATGTATATCATCCTTTTTCCCTGTCTCAACCAAATTTTAGCATAGTTTGGGATGCTTGTCAGAATGGACGTAATAGTTAATTATTTGGGTAATATTGGTCAACGCTTGGAACAAGCTGTTTTTTCTGAAAAATGCTATAATGGTGGACGTGAATGAAATTCTAGCTAAGGGGAAATGACTATGATTCTCGTCGTTGGCGGAGCTGGTTACATTGGTAGCCATGTGGTAAAGGAATTAGTTGAAACAGAAGAGGTCGTCGTACTCGATAACCTTTCGACAGGGCGTCGCGCAGCCGTTGATAGTCGGGCGATCTTTGTCAAAGGGGATCTCGGCAATGTGGATGATGTTCTCATGGTTTTTAGAAGCTATCCCATCAAAGCGGTGATGCACTTTGCTGCCTACAGTTTGGTCGGGGAGTCGGTTGTGGATCCCTTGAAATATTATCAAAATAATGTCGCGTCTACTATTACACTATTAAAAGTTATGATGAAATTCAAGGTGAAAAAGTTTATTTTTTCCTCAACTGCGGCGACTTATGGAATCCCTGATGTTAAGTTGATTGATGAGACAAGTGCTACGACGCCGATTAATCCTTATGGGCGGTCCAAATTAATGGTGGAGCAGATTCTTGCGGATCTTGCGGCATCTGATGGGCTGAAGTATGTGGTTTTGCGGTACTTTAATGCGGCCGGGGCCCATGCATCTGCAAGGATTGGCGAAAGTCATGATCCGGAAACCCATCTTATCCCGATTGTTCTTCAACAGCTGCTAGGTAAGCGGGAAAAGATTTCTGTCTTTGGCGCAGATTACGATACACCGGATGGCACATGTATTCGTGATTACATTCATGTCACGGATTTGGCACATGCTCATATTCTTGCCCTTCAGGCGTTGGTGGCAGGCAAGAAATCAACGGAAGTCTATAATCTTGGCAATGGCCTTGGTTATTCTGTTAAAGAGGTTATTGAAACATGTGAAAAAGTCACTGGCGTGAAGGCAAATGTAGAAATCGCCGACCGCCGCGCGGGTGATCCCGCAAGACTTGTGGCTTCTGCGGATAAAATTTTCTCTGAATTAGGCTGGAAAGCGGAGCGGAATTTAGAAAAAATCATTGCTGATGCCTGGAAGTGGCATCGGAATCAGGAATATTAAATGTATAAAAAATGTTCTGCTCACCCTTCAATGAGGGTGAGCATTGTTTTTTTTTTTAGGGTATTTTTTTGACTAGTTTCTGTTGTTTTTAAAAAATAAGTAAAAAGTATTGAAATAACCCCCATAACGTATCATGATATTTACAAATGTTATAATATAGAACAAATGAAATCGGACTGTCAAGTAATACTCAGTACAAACTTGCACACAAAATGAGTGGGGAATGGTAAAAAGTTGGACTGAAAACGGTTTCAAATTTTGCAACATTTCAAATACAATAGAAATAGAAGGAGGTTGTAGTCATGTTCCTTGATGATCGAAGTGTCAATATATTACATGAATTGATCAGAACTCCGCAAATAAAAAATAAGGAACTAGAAGATAAATTTAACCTAAGCAGAAGACAAGTCGCCTATTCACTGGAAAAGATTAATCAGTGGCTGCAAACGAAAAATTTAGTTCCGATTACAAAAAGTAGAAACGGGAATTTTATTATCGATAAAAAAATATTTGCCCACTTTTCAGATGGGACTTCCCATTCTGGCAATCTGAAAGAATATATTCCAACTGAAAAAGAAAGAGCACTTTTAATCATTTTATACTTATTAGGTAAAAGAGAAGGCATTTCTCTCTTCCATATTATTGATCTCTTAAACGTAAGTAAAAATACCGGTATTAGTGATATAAAGGAAGCAGCAGAATTGATTAAAAAATACTCCCTTTCCATTGTTTATACCCGGTCGGGGGGATATGACATCATTGGTGACGAGTTCCAAATCCGGAAACTGTTAATCGTCGTCGTGAAATCCGTTTTAAACTTTTTTAATGGCCACCACTATTTCGAGAAATTTTTACACCTAGATATTTCCTCAACCCAGGAAAAAGTAAGATCAATAGAGGAATCATTAAACATTCACTTAACAGATGAAAGCTATGAAAGTTTGCCCTATATGATTGAACTTATCTTTAGTAGAATCGAACAAGGCCATCTTCTCCATGCAGACTTTTTTGTTGGTCTAGACGAGCTGGCAGATACGGAAGAATATGCAGCATCAAAGCTGCTCCTTAAAGAGGATATGGAAATACCGATCCCGGAAAGAATCTGGCTGACCCTGCAGCTGCTTACCTCCAATGTTCGCTCGGCTGATATTCTGACAAATGAACGCATTCAGGATTTAAAAACAGCAATTGGCCGTATGATTGAGCTTTTTGAAAAGAAAACCTGCCTCTTCATTGTCGACAAAGAGGACATTTTGGACAAATTATTGCTCCATATGCGTCCCGCCTATTACCGAATCAAATATCATTTAACCCTTAAAAATCAATTTTCTGCCAAGATGATTGAAGAGTACATGGACTTGCATGAAATGGTTACCGCCTCGATTGAACCACTTGAAAACCTAATGGGCGAGACATTCCCACCCGGTGAAATTGCCTTTATCACGATGTTTCTTGCCGGGCAGCTGATTAAACAAGGGGAAGAACTGAATAAAAAGAAACGAGCATTAGTTGTCTGTACAAATGGGCTGACCATTTCAAAAATCATGCAGCAAACGCTAAAGGAAATATTCCCTGAATTTTATTTTGCCGAAAGCCTTTCGTTGCGGCAGTTCCAAGAATATCCGCTTGATTACGAGATTGTCTTTAGCACAATCCCGGTTCAGTCGGAGAAGCCAATGTATTTGATCAATCCATTAATGACCTTAAGCGAAAAAGAGTCCTTACGGAAACAAGTGATCAATACCATCGACAAGGAAAGTTATGCAACCATTAACATTAGTAGATTGATAGCGACCATTAAGGAGAATGCCATTGTCACAGATGAAATGGCCTTACTCACCTCTTTGTCGAAGCTGTTTCAAGAGGGACAGAAGAATGAGCCGAAAGAGGTTAAAAATGTCACCTACGGATTGCAGCAGTTTTTACCAAGTGAATTTATTCAACTAAGAGACCAGGTGGAAACATGGCAGGAAGCCATTACCATCGCCTGCGAACCGCTTGTCAAAAGCAATATCGTCAAACCGTCCTATGTGACAATGTTAATTGAAGAAAATGATCACAAGCAGATTTATAGTTTCTTAGGTAGTAAGATGGCGATTCCGCATGGTGCACCTGAAAAAGGAGTCATGGCGGATGCGTTTGCGATGCTTATTCTAAAACAACCTGTTGAATTTGCAAACGGCCATAAGGTATCCATCGTTACACCGCTCGCTATATATAATCAAAACCGTCATTTAAAGGCACTAGCACAACTAGTTGAACTTGCTGAGGATGAAGAAAAGATCTCCAAGCTGCTCGATGTAAACGATAGTTCAGATGCCTGGTTTATCGTGAATGGCTGTTGAATTGTTAGGGGGAACCACCATGTTTTTTGATAAAAAAATAACCTTTTTTGACCTAGAAGCAACCGATCGAGAGGATGCATTACGCCAAATGGCTGAATCTTTACAGGCAGCAGAGCTTGTATCTGCCTCATTTGAAGAAGGAATTATAAAACGAGAAGAAACATTTCCAACAGGACTAGCGGTAGAACCATATGGGGTAGCCATTCCACATACAGATGCCGATAAGGTCTTTACACCGCAAATTGCTTTCGCATCTTTGAAAAATCCCGTCAAGTTCCAAATGATGGGCAATGGGCAAGAAGAGGTAGATGTTTCCTTAATCTTCATGCTGGCCTTAAAAAAGGCGGAAGACCAACTGACGATGCTGCAACGGCTAATGGGAATTTTCCAAGATCAAGCATTACTAACAGAATTTGCAGCCTGTAAAAATCAGTGCCAGTTGGAAGGACTGTTAAGCAGGGTTGGGCTTGAATAGAGGATTGTGCTTGAAAAAAATGATAAAAGGGGGACTTTACAATGTCAGTGTTACAATGGTTCGTTGATCTTGGTGCGAGCGTTATGCTGCCCATTCTATTGTTTATCTTCGGTCTTATTTTAGGGACCAAACCAGGGAAGGCCTTTAAAGCAGGGTTAACGGTTGGGATTGGTTTCGTCGGTTTGAACCTCGTCATTGGTTTGTTAACGAATAGCTTAGGACCTGCGGCAAAGGCGATGGTAGATAATTTCGGCTTCCACCTAGGTACGATTGATGTCGGCTGGCCAGCTGCAGCAGCCATTTCCTACGGTACAGCGTTAGGAAGTTTAGCGATTCCATTAGGTATTGGAATCAACGTGGTCTTACTGTTAACCGGGCTGACAAAGACACTTGATGTGGACATTTGGGATTATTGGCACTGTGCCTTCACTGGTTCCCTTGTCTATGCATTAACTGGAAACTTTGCTCTTGGCCTATATACCATTGCGATTCACTTGGTCGTGATTTTCTTCCTTGGGGACTTGATTGCCAAAGATATCAGCAAATTTTACGGATTTTCAAATATCACTTTCCCACACGGTGCATCCGCGCCATCCTATTTAGTGGCGAAACCATTAAACTGGGTGTTTGATAGAATACCAGGCTTTAACAAATTAGAAGCTGATCCAGAATCCATCCAAAAAAGAATCGGAATATTCGGTGATTCTACTGTTATGGGTGTGTTAATTGGTATCGTCATCGGAATCCTTGCAGGATATAATGTGACGGAGATCATGCAGCTTGCCGTTCAAACTGGAGCCGTTATGATGTTAATGCCGCGGATGGTATCGCTCTTAATGGAAGGACTTTCGCCAATTTCCGAGGCAGCAAGTGATTTTGTCAGAAAGCGTATGCCAGGCCGTGATTTATATATTGGGATGGATAGTGCCTTGTCTGTTGGTCACCCAGCCGTTCTTTCTGCATCCTTAATCATTGTGCCAATCACGTTATTCTTAGCCGTTATTTTACCAGGAAATAAGGTATTACCATTTGGAGACTTAGCCACCATTCCGTTCTTAGTCTGCTTAATGACACCTGTATTCAGAGGGAATATTATCCGTACCGTTGTCGCCGGAACCATTTATATGGCCGTTGGTTTGTTAATTGCTTCATGGGCAGCACCATTAATCACGGATTCAGCCTTAGCTGCCAAGTTTGATATGGCTGGAAATTCAAGCATTTCTGCTCTCGTGGATGGTGCTGTATGGACGACATTCATCTTTGTCGGATTGGCAAAGGTACTCAGCTGGGCAGGGATCACCATCATTGGTCTGATTGCCTTTGGAGGGTTATTCTACTTAAACAAAATTAAACCGAAACGTGACGCAAAGCTCGGAAAAGATCAGAGCGCTAGTCTTTAAAATCTAGCATTTAATAGTAAGAGGAGGTGGTGAAATCAATGTTAGAGAACTTCAAGCAATTAGTCTGTGAAGTAAATAAAGCACTGAAAGAGTTAAACTTAGTTAAATGGACGAGTGGAAATGTAAGTTTCAGAGACCGGGAGAGTAATCTAGTCATCATTAAACCAAGCGGTGTTCACTTTGATGCCTTAAAATCCGAGGATATGGTCATCGTTGATTTGGATGGCAGGGTAATCGAAGGCAAGTTAAAGCCATCCGTGGACACGGCCAGCCATTTATATGTATACAAACATCGGGATGATATTCATAGTATTGTCCATACCCACTCCCCGTTCGCAACCAGCTTTGCGATTCGGGGGTTAGATCTTCCTTCCTACACGACGACCGCGGCGAACATCTTTAAGGATCGTGTTCCGTGTTCAGACTTTGCGGCTATTGGTGAGGAAGAAGTAGGGAAACAAATCATTGACCATATTGGCGATTCACCTGCCGTATTGCTTCGAAGTCACGGGGTGTTCACGGTAGGAAAAGATATCGAGCATGCATTGAAGGCGGCTGTTATTTTAGAGGAAACAGCAGAATATGCTCATTATGCAACCTTGCATGAGCCTGATCTCATGCCGCTAAGCAAAGAGGTCATTGCCTCTTGCAACCATTTTTATAAAACGTCCTATGGACAAACAAACCAAACTACGATAAAAGGATGATGAAAAGTGAAAAAATTATTGATTATGTGCGGAACTGGAATTGCAACTTCAACAATCGTGACAGGAAAAGTGAAAACGTGGTTAGCGGAAAATGGATTAGAAAATAAGGTGAAATTATATCAATCAAAAATTAGTGAAGAGTTAAGCCGCATTAATGATTACGATATTATTGTTTCCACAACATTGGTACCAGAAAATATCAAAAGTAAGGTCATTGATGGTGTACCGTTGTTAACAGGCATTGGTAAAGACGCGATGTTTGAAAAAATCAAAACACAAATTCTAGCGTAACAAATGGAAACAGCCTGCAGGCAATGGCAGGCTGTTTTTATCATTAATTTACCAATCCAATCATTTTCAAGCCATTGTATAGGCCGGCATCCATTACGTCAGTTGTTCTGTTTTTGGCATAGGCAAAAAGGTCGGGATGGGCATTCCCCATCGCGAAGCTTTCGCCAACACTGAGCAGCATTTCCTTATCATTTAACCCATCGCCAAAGGCAATAGCCATTTCTTTTGGAATGTTCAAATGTTCTAAGACCAGGCTTACCCCAGTGCCTTTATTCACGTGGTCACGAAACACATCATAGCAATGCTGCATTCCCTCCACATTGGCCTGAGATAAAACTAGGCGGTCAATCTCCCCATATAATTGGACATCCGCGGGCCTCATGTTAATAAAGGTCATGGCCAGTACATCCTCGATCTCCTCTTGAATGCTGCTGAGGAGTTCATTTTTTCGATAGTCAAATTTAGTCACAAACTGTTTAGCAGCAGGCGAATCCAAATCGCTAAGATAGTTGGCTGTCCCTGTATGTAAGGCGATTTCGTGCCGGTGCCGTGCCGCAATGGCCAGTACTTGTTCAACCTTTTGTGGTTCGATGGGCTTTCTAAAGCAGCTGTGTCCATGGATGATGGCTGCGGCACCGTTATACCCGATAGAAGAATGAACGTTTAATTTCTCAGCCAGCTCTTTTAGTTCATGAATCGGTCTACCTGTCGTTAAAATAACCTCAATCCCCTGACTCATTACGTCCTGGATGGCCTTTTTGGTTGACCATTCAATCGTATCATCCGGTCTAATAATCGTTCCGTCAATATCGAGAAATAGGGCTCTATACTTCATCTGCATACACTCCTTGCACCTATAAAGTGTCCAAAAGCACTTCCTTTAAAATAGTCTTGATATAACTATATAACCCTAATTTTTAGAATA
>NZ_JAANMZ010000080.1 GCF_011250555.1 Bacillus sp. MM2020_4
GTATTATAGTTACTATCAAACAGATGCATACTTAAACGAAAATGATATTACGATCGAACATTTACTAGGTGATAACGGGGATACAGAAAATGCCCATATTCATAATTTAGCATTGGCTAATGGTACGGTTAACAGTGATAAGTTAAGAAATAAACCTGTAAATGAGAAAATTTTAATATTAAATGATTATTCAAATCTGCATGTAAACCACAGATTACCGAATTATTTATCTGAAGATGGGAAGTTTATATCCGAAGAAAGAAAAGAGAATATGGCATCACAACTATTTTATGAAGTTTTTAAATTCCAACCAGATTTTTTCGGATGGAGCAAAAATGATCTAAGTCAGTATTTATTAAAATTAACAAAAATTAAAGAATTAAATGTAACTAGTGAGAAAATGAAATTAGATAAGATTAAGTTAGAAAAAGCTTTAAGGGATAAAGGAAAGCATTTTGATGTAGTGATAAAAAACGATCCAACATACGAACATCTTAAAGAGATTTATTCAATAGTATTTGAAGATACATTGTTTTTAATTGAGATATAGACGTAGCTAAATCCGTAGTTAGCTTTTTAAAACCATTAGAAAATCCAGAAAAATGCTTTTATTATAATGAAGGACCGTTGTGTTCCCAAAAGCCCTGCCGAGTGAGAACAAGCCATTTACTTGTTAAGCATAAACAGTTAGCCAGCGGACCGGAAGCTGAAGAGATTAAACTCCATAAACGTAAGTAAAACGTTAGGGCTGTAACTTTATCTGCATGAAGAAAAAACATTTATTCTCGTAAAAAAAAGCAAGAATGATAGGAATTGTCTTATATTTAATCACAACAAGGAACTCCAATGCGGGTTCCTTGTTACAACTTAGAGAAATATTGCAAGATTTAAAAGACCTTTGACTTCAATTCTTCCGTATAGAAGCTAGTGTCATAAAGTGAATAGACATTTACATTCACAATCATCATTCTTCATTAAATCATCTAAACTAATTGAACAGCTAGATAGGAAGGGATTAATAAGTATATGAGATGACTTGCATAAATCATTGTGGCGATGCTTTTAATTATTTTTACACAAATTTTACACAACATATGAACAAAACCTTATTAATCAATACTTTGACCGTTATTTTGACCCCACCACCGGTATCGTATATAAAATAGCAGTGTATCGGAATTAATCTAAAAACCTATTCAGATACTCTGCTATGTCTTTTTTCAGCTTATCTTGATATTAATATTAGATTATTTGTTTATGGCATCATAAAAATGGTTCATACGAGTTTTTGGTGAAAGGTGATATACCGAAGTCTTCTTGTGCAGAAAAGTTTTTTGAAAATAATCTTTTATAAGTGGTAGAGAACTCGCTTTTCAAGTAAATCTAGCTCGGCACGTCCATACATCATCCGTTTTATGAGTTTTAATCGATGAACATGCCCTTCGATTAATCTATTACTAAACGGAGAAAGAAAGGCTTGTTTGATAGCTTGAAGATCACTCCGTATTTGTATTGCGAATCGATACAAATGGTTGGTCCGAGTAGACAATTGTTGTTTTAACTATTCTAAAAAAGGCATTATAATCATAATCTTCCCATGCCCTTTTAAAGGTTTGAACGGTGTCATAAAAAGGTTTAAGCGAGGGATAACCTGTAAAGCATTGTTCAAGTAAGTGACACTCCTGTTCTGAAAGGGTTGAGTGAAGTTTCCATATGCAGGCACTTACTTGCTGGCGGGAAATTCTTTGTTTTTGTGATTGAGAATGCTGGTATTTTCGTTCTTTGCGAATACTTTCCACTGCTACACGTACTCCAGAAAGTGTGCCAGTATACCCATAATCACGAATAATTGAATCAATTTGCTTAATCGTATGTCCTTTTATTTCAAGCTCCCCAATTTGTTCATGAAACTCCGCTGTTTGGCGTTTTCTTTTCCCTCTTGGTTTAATAAGTGGAGAGTTTGTAGTCTTTAGATATTTTGTAATCGTCCTGGGATCCAAATCAAACTCTTTTGCTAACACTGATTTTTTCTTCCCCTTCTGGTATTCTTGTTGGACGGTTTTAATCAAATCTAATTTCTTTGCGTTACGTTCCAGTTGAATACGTTCTTGTTTCGTTTCAGCCTGTACAAGGTTGGGTTGGTCTTCCCTATTGTTAAAAGTAATCGACGCTGGAAGAATGGAAACTAGACAAGAGTCAACTTGTCTTTTCGCTGCACGAATAAAATGCCAACGATCATATACTTGAGAAATGGTAGAAGATGCTTGGGATATTGCTTGACGAAAAGCTCGAAACCCATCTCGACTGACAACCTCTATAATACTTTGTTCATTCAACCGGCTGGTAACAGTTTCAGGCTTTCGATCAGGAAGTAATGCAACAGGTTGATGGGTTGTCAAGTCGCATATAATGGTGCCATAAGTATGTCCTTTGAGAAAGGCAAAGTCATCAATTCCGACAAAAGGGAGAAATATTTGGTTTGATCTCCGTTTTTCGAATAATGGAGAGTAATACATCATGACTTACAGGAAGATGGATTGCATTCGCTACTTTTTCTCCATTTGAACAACTAGAAGCAAAGGCAATTTTACGTAAAACTTCCTCAGCTCTAAATGTTCTCCGACCTTTCGCAGGCAACCAATCGTAACGCTCTGTAAAAATGTTCTTATCACAAGAATTATTGTCACAAAACCATTTTTTTGAGATTAGTAGGAGAGAAACTGATTTCTCACCGATAGGTAGATCTTGAATGAGACGAGTATAACGGCTATGAGGACGAAAAGATCTTACACCGCAATAGGGACATGAACTAGACTGATGTGTGCTTTGAATAGTGATTTGAAATGAGGAGTCTCCTTCACAAATGTGAAGAACTTCAAGGAAAGAATCAGGAGATGACCAACAAATAGGGTTCATGTTAAGCACTCCTTTTGATTTTTATTATACTACAAAAGGAGGGAAAAAGGTCCTTCACCAGTTTGGCGTAAGAACCATTTTTTACTTGCCAAATACAGATTATTATTACTAAAATCCACCACCTTCTAATCACCTATTTTAACTTATTCCACTTTCCTTCAATAAAATACTGATGGGAAAGAACAATTCATTTATTTTTAACTTTTATCCTCATTCTGCATTCATCTTCCATCCCCTACCAAAACACCCTATAATAGTAACAAAAGAATAATTCGGGGGAAAATGAAATGAAACTCGAGACACTACTAGAAAAAGGATTCCAATATAGTACTGACAGACAAATGGTGGAGGAGAAGGAAAATGGGCGGCTATCATTTATAAAGAGGTTTCCGTTAGAATCGCTACCTACGTTGTCAGTGGAAGAATACGCCGATACCAAAACAAAAGATTGTTTCATTTATTGGCTTGAGCGAAAGCACATATTAGCCGGCATAGGTGGAGGTAATTCTGCTAAGTTTGGGGTTTATCGCGCCCAAAACGGTGAGTATTGTAAAGGGTATGGTACCCATAAAACAGTTTTAGAAGGGGAAAAGCTGCAAGATGAGTTCAAGTCTTTAAAAGAAGGTATTGTTCAAGCGATCCTATTGGCGCAGGAGGATCGGATTGCTGAGATTGGTAAGCTTGAATTACCTCTATTTAATATGGTTTTATTAAAGATTTTGAACATCTATGTTCCTGAAAAGTTTTTCAATGTTTATTCCCCACCGATTTTACTCGAGCTCGGGAAAGAATTAGAAATAAATAACGAGCTGCTTCTACCGCAAAATTCGATTGAGGTAAATCACAAGGTTTTGAATGGCTTGAAAGGGCAGGAAGGTTTTTCGGATTGGAAAAATCAAGAAATCGCCTTTTTTATTTGGGATACATTTGCAGAGCGGGATAAGAAACTCGTTGATGATGTTCGTTTCTGGCTTGTTGGACATACATATGGTGATGAGGGATCCATTCTGGAATTCTTATTACAACAAAACACGATTGCCATTGGTTTTCTTAGGGAGGACTTATCTTCTTATTTAAATGAAGGTACTATTGACGAAATGATAGAAGAAAAGGAAAAAAGCACGGCGGGACAGAAAGCCCTAAAGCAATTCTTTTCCTTAAAAGAAGGGGATTTTGTTGCGTTAAAATCAACCTTTACTCGCAAAATAAACGGCAAAACAAAATCGGTCCTTCGGATTCATGCAGTTGGAAAAATTGCGGCAGATCCAGTTGATGGCTATCACTTTTCTGATGAGTACGGTCACTTATTGCCTGTAAAATGGTTGAATACAGAAGAACATGAGCACATTGGTTACGGAGGATATCGGAGTACCATTAATGAAGTAAAAAATAAAAGTGCCATTCATATGGTATTCATGCAAGGAGAAGGAGGTCATGATGAGCCAATGATAGCGGAATCATATGAGGATAATTTTCCGATGAACACAGTCCTTTATGGACCTCCTGGTACAGGGAAAACCTATCATGTGGTGGATCACGCACTCAAAATCATTAATCATTCTACATTCAATGAACTGGAAGTCAGTGGTCGTGAAGCACTACAACAGGAGTTTTCACGATTAATAAGAGATGGGAAGATTCATTTTATTACTTTCCATCAATCATATGCCTATGAGGATTTTATCGAAGGATTGAAATCGGATGGCAAAGGAAATTTTGTTCCCACCGATGGTGTTTTTAAAAGAGCGGCTTACGAAGCCACATACGAAGGTATTCAAAATAATACCCAAGAGTTTTCAGAAGAAGTGAGATTTGAACAATTGTACGATCACTTGGTAGCCAATGGGATAAATCAATTGGTTGAGTTTGAATCTAAAACAGGTGGTAAACTTATCATATCCCACATTTCTGCCAATGATCATTTAGTGATTACGAGCGAAGATGCGAAAACAAGTTCCATCGTCTCAAAAGAGCGGCTCTTACGCGTATTTCGATATATTCGAAACCATCATATCGATTGGAAAAACAATGTCAGCTTTATTCATGATGCAATTGGGGGTTCCAATCAAACTAGATATTGGTCTGTCTTAAATTGGATTCTGACGAAAATGGAAGAGGATGTCGAAGAGGATAGGATTGAAATAGAAGGGGACGAAAAGAAGGCCATTGTTTTAAAGGCATTAAATGGAACGAAATCTTTTGACTTTACTAACGCTCAAAGGCATGTAGTTATTATCGATGAAATGAATCGTGGTAATATCTCTAAGATCTTTGGGGAGCTCCTAACGCTTTTAGAAGATGATAAACGATTAACCAAAAACAATGAATTAATCGTAGAACTCCCTTACTCTAAAGAGAAATTTACACTTCCCCCAAACTTATATGTAATCGGAACGATGAATACCGCAGACAGGTCGATTGCTCTACTGGATACAGCCCTGCGACGTCGATTTGTTTTTGAAGAGATGATGCCTACACCTGAACATCTGGAGTCCATTGGGGATGAGATTGATCTCGTAGAAATGGTAACCAAAATGAATAAGAGGATTGAAGTTCTATATGATCGTGATCATATGATAGGACATGCTTATTTTATTAATGCAAAGACGGATCAAGAAATTGTTTCTATCGTAGAGTCAAAAATTATCCCGCTTTTACAAGAGTATTTTTACGATGATTGGGAAAAAATTGGCCTCGTTTTAGGGGGAATCGGTACGTCTGAGGAGGATTCTTATATCGTTTATAAGGAAGAAATCAACGTGAATGATCTATTCAAACAGAGACCGTCTCTTCCTATTCCTGCACTGTACCGGGTGAAACGGAAATTAACGACACAGGAGTTAATCGCAATCTATGAGTAAAACCATCATTGTACGCGAGTCCTATGATTGGATTACAGAAAACGAAGTTACGCCTGCGCAATTAAATGAACTAGTTCGATATATGGAAGAAAAATACCCAAATGAATTCGTGTTGGATATGAGGTATAAACGTGTAAGATTTATAAATTATGTAGGAATCATTCAGTGTTCCGATGTTCGATATGAAATCCTCCCAAAGATAAGTTTATCCCTAAATGATGATCGGAAAGCTTTGTTATCCATGTTATCGATTACAGGATTTCTTCCCATTTCTTTCTATGAGACTGTCCATAACGGGGAGGAAAATAGTGAATTACTTACGACCTTCCTAAGAGCCTTTCTTGCAAGGCTCTTAGGTGAATTAAAAAAAGGTCCCTACAAAACGTATGAACGGCAAGAGGAAAATTTATTTGTGTTGAAAGGGAAACTCGAGGTTGGTCATCATATTCGTACGAATCCTTTTCTAAAAACTAGAGCGTATTGTAGCTTTGATGAACATACGGAGAATAATTCCTTGAATCAGTTGTTTAAAACGGCATTGGTGATTGTCAAACAACATACGGGGAACCATTCCTTAACATTATCTTTGGAGCGCTGTTTAAATTATTTGGAAAATGTAGATCTACTAAAGATTTCAACGAAAATAAACCAATTTTCTTTAAATCGACAAAATGAACGATTTCGCGAGGCAGCATTATTTGCCAAGTTAATTATTGAAAAGGCATCCATTTATAGCCAAGGCCAGCGAGCATCTTCCTTTTCTTTTTTATTTCCAATAAACACATTGTTTGAAAAATATATTGGAGTTGCACTCCAGGCGGCGGCCGGAGATAGGGAAGTAATAAGTCAGCATGCAGAAAAAAGACTGCTGCGAAATAAAAAAAGTGGGTATGGCAATATATTATTGAAGCCGGATTTTGTCGTTAATCAAAACCTGATTATTGATACAAAATGGAAGAGTGCCACTGTTCAGGGAAGAAGCCATTACCAACAAGCTGATATCTACCAAATGTATGCTTATGTAACAGCGTATGATACGGTTGATCGATGTATATTGCTTTACCCAAAACAGGAAGGGGAAGTCGAACATCCAGTTTGGGAAGTTGTAGATTCGAATAAGACCATTGAAATGAATACGGTCAGAATAGATGAGTTTGAGACGACCGTTGAGGAGCTAAAAGTAATACTAGCCCAGCTAAATTCATAAGGGTTTCCCAATTTGAAGGATATTTAATAACGTAAATCCCATAAAAAGTAAAAGGAAAGAAGGGATTAAATTTTACAAAATACTTCATTTATTGCCATTAGGCTACTATAATTATAGAGGGTATTTTCAAGAGGCAGGACGAAGTATGTTGCTATAACTGATTGCATTTTTTAATAGAAAAATATTCTCAATTGATATGCGAATTCCATCGCTAATTATCCTGTTAAAATGGTAAGAACGCCTATATTTCAACAAATAAAAGAAGTCTAATTCATTTAGCGAATTAGACTTCTTTATATATTTCTATAAACCGTTTTATACTCATCAACCGAACCCATTAAGTAAATCTGAGACATCCTCTTTTTATTTCATCTTGACCTAACGGGCAATGAAGATTAACACCAGTGTTTCAATTTAGAGGTTTTACCGATTCCAGGGTTAAAGCTGTTGGTTGGGTCGCTATTTTTGTAGTGATCAACCAGTGCTGGTGCGGCTTCATAGAGATGGCCGACATTATGCTCCGCTGGATAAATCGCACCGCGCTCATCCAGAAGCTTCAGCATTTTTTCCTTCAAGGCATGTGCATCGACGCCTTTTTTCACGATATAGTCCTGATGCAGCACGTGGCAAAGGAAATGTCCATAGTAAAGCTTGTGCTCAATCTGGCTCGAGATTTCCTCGGGCAGCACTTCAAACCAGTCCATATCATTGCGACGCAAGGCAATATCAAGCGCCAAAATATCTTCAACTTCGTCTTGAAGCACCTCCTGGAAGCGAATCGCTGCGCCTGCAGCTACAAACCGATGCAAGAAAGCATCCGCTCCTTCTTCCGGCGTGCAAACAAAGTAATCACCCTCAGCTTCTTTAAACAGCTCCTTCAGATAGGCCTCCGCCTCGGCATTGCCGTCTCCAGACATTTTGAGCAACAGATGGTGCTCATACTTTTCACGGAATTCTTCCATCCTTTTTGGCAAATGGTTCGGGAAAAGATAGCTGAGTTTTTGCAAGATACGGTCAGGAAGATATGGCTTGAAGATTTTCATTTTGTCCAAAATCCGCTCCGCGTCCGCTTTCAACCCAAAAAGAAAAGGCAACCGGTCAGTTCCAAGTTTTTTGATGACAATGAATGAATCTTTGCCGTATTTTTTGGCGATGTCATAGATTTCACGATGCATGTATTCGCCGGCGACAGGGAGATTTTTGAACTCCGACAGTGCTTTTCTCCGAATCATTTCTAATACACTTGGTTTATTGGTCCCGATGTAGAAGACCTTTTCATTTTGTTCTTTCGGGAAAGTATCGAGCCTTACGGTGAATACGGCAATTTTGCCGGCAGACCCTGAAGCTTCATAAAGCTGATTAGGATCGGCATTGTATCTAGCCGGGCTATCTGCATCAATTTCGCGCACCCGCTTTTGATAAGTGTAATTATGCCCGTGTTTTGGAGAATCTGGGACAGCATTCGGATCAAAATTTCCGGCATCAAGATTGGCAACAATTTCCTCAGGTGTATCGCCTAAATCGATACCAAGGTGATTCACCAGCTGCAGCTCGCCATTTTCGTTAACTCTGGCAAATAGCGACATCTCCGTATAGGCAGGGCCGCGTTTGACGAGCGAGCCGCCCGAATTATTGCATATCCCGCCGATGGCAGACGCACCTAGACAAGAAGAGCCAATCACAGAATGCGGCTCTCGCCCTAGCGGTTTCAATGCATTCTCAAGTGTATAGAGTGTTGTACCCGGAAAAGCCAAAACCTGAGTGCCTTGGTTGAGTAACTGAACGTGTTTAATCCGTGTGGTCGATACAATGATGACCTCACGATCATAACCGTCTGCGGGAATTGATCCTTCTGTCAAACTTGTATTTGCCGCTTGCATAATGATAATTTTATCAAATTTGACGGCTGTTTTCAGGATCTGCCAGAGCTCTGTCAAATTTCCTGGCTTGACCACAGCTAGTGCATCCCCACGTCCCGAGCGATAGCCTTTGCGATAACGCAGGGTTTTTGAGGGATTGGTAATGACATATTCATGACCTGAAATCGCTTCAAGTTCTGTGATGCATGGATTTTTCATGCTACTGCCTCCTAAATATGAAAAGATTTGCTTACAAAAGGACACCCGATATCGAAAGCGATTGCAATCTCGCGTGATTCAAGGACTTTGTTAAACTTTTGCTACAAATCAATTATTCTATTGATATAATAAAACTAAATTAAAAACATATCAACCGGAAATATCGGTAAAAAGTGATGTTCGAAAGCTTAAATTACTTGGTAAATTAAAAACCGGAGGTCACCTGTTATCTGAAATCAAAGATATATTATTAATTAAA
>NZ_JAANMZ010000081.1 GCF_011250555.1 Bacillus sp. MM2020_4
GTCTTTTCCTTTCTCCAGAATTAATAATGTCGAAATGTTCCGAAATATATATACATGGACATTATAACCGTCTAATTCTGGACAGGCAATACCGTCAACTTTCGGTCATTTGGGAATAGCAATAACAATTAAGGCTTAATTAAAGAAGATATCCGTAGAGAAACTTATCACCTAAAAGGAATGTGTATATATTTTCATATAGCAGGCAATTTCAGCTGCGAATCAAACCGTACAGAAATTTGGCAAAATTGATGTTCTTGTTAATAATGCAGGATACGGGCTACTGAGTGCCGTTGAAGAAGCTACCGCTGATGAAGTTAGGAAAAACTTTGAAACGAACGTCTTTGGCTTGTTGAATGTGACCCGGGCAGTACTGCCACATATGCGTAAAAAACGTTCCGGACATATCATTAATATCTCGTCCGTTGGGGGATTGAGCGGTTATATAGGCTGGGGCATATACGGTTCAACCAAGTTCGCTGTTGAAGGACTAACGGAGGCACTTGCAATGGAATTGGCTCCGCTTGGAATACATGCGACCGTAGTAGCCCCGGGCTTCTTCCGTACGGAATTTTTGGATGCTTCGTCACTAATGCGCTCAGGTGCCGAAATAAAATCTTGTTGTCTGTTGTTTCCATCTTTTGTTTTGAGTGGCTAAAAAAAGCAGTTTAGTGCAATGACGTTCCTTTTTTATAGGTTGTGAATAATTGTATGTGCAGTTTGTTTCAATAAGTATCGGTCCCATTTGTGATAAGATTCATCATAATAACTTTCCGTTTTATTCTCAAAAAAGTTATTGACATGGAGTTAACTCCAAGTAATATGCTTGTAGTGAAAGGAGAGATTCACAGATGAACGATATATTCACAATATCGGATGCTGCTAAAAAAACAGGATTAAGTCAAGACACAATCAGGTATTACGAAAAAATTAATCTTCTTCCCCCACCTAAGAGAAATAAGAATAATAACAATAGGCAGTATGTTCAATTAGATATAGATCGAATACTTTTCATTAATCATCTCAAGAGAACACAAATGCCCTTAAAAAAAATACAAGAATATGTGAAATTCTCACTAGCCAAAAACGATGATGCTTGTAAAGCGATACTTGAAGAACATAAAAACCAAATCACCAGTCAGGTAACTAATTTGCAAGATACTTTGGATATTATAAATTATAAAATTACTCATTTTCAGCGTATAAAGACAGGGAAAGTTACCAATTAATATGCGAGGTGGAATTAAGTGCTTAATGAGAATAATGAAAGTACCATTCAAAAACCAATTCATTCTGGTTTTAGCTCAAGAACTACAGCTAGAGAGGCTTTAGGAGGAAAGGATTTAAGTGGAAAGGTAGCCATTGTAACGGGAGGATATTCAGGATTGGGGCTTGAAATAACCCGGATGTTTGCGGAAGCTGGAGCAACAGTAATAGTACCTGCAAGAAGAGTTGAACAAGCCCAAGAAGCCATTTCAAGTATTCCACGAGTGGAATTGGAAAAATTAGATCTCATTGATCCGAATGCTATAGATGCTTTTGCAAAAGAATTTCTTAAAACAAATCGTCCATTGGATATTCTAGTGAACAGCGCAGGTATTATGGCTAATCCATTGAAACGTGATGAACGAGGGTATGAATCTCAGTTTGCAACTAATCATTTAGGACATTTTCAATTAACAGCAAGACTTTGGCCAGCTTTAGTCCAAGCTAAAGGGGCAAGAGTTGTATCAGTTTCTTCGCGCGGTCATCGTATTTGTGGTGTTGATTTTAACGACCCCAATTTTAAAAATCGTAATTATGACAAATGGCAAGCCTATGGGCAATCCAAGACGGCAAATGCTTTATTTGCAGTTGAATTAGATAAACGAGGTAAGAAATTTAATGTACGTGCATTCTCTGCCCACCCTGGAACGATTGTAACAAATTTAGCTCGAAATTTAACTGCTGAAGAAATGCGTTCAATGGGAGCATTGGACGAGCATGGAAATCGAGCTGTGGTAAAATATGATGAAGAATTTAAAAGCATAACAGAAGGGGCAGCTACAATTGTATGGTGTGCGGTAAATAGTCAACTTGATGGCAAAGGTGGCGTATATTGCGAAAATGTTGACATTGCAGAAGCAGTTTCTGCCGAAAGTTCGGACCCATCGGGAGTTAGACCGTGGGCTGTTAATACAGAATATGCAGAACTGCTTTGGAGACTAAGTGAAAATCTAACTGGAATTAATTTTTTAGATTAATTCAAAATTTAGGAGAACCTAAAATGAGCAATGAAGCAAAAGTAGACAACAGAGCAGGTATTCCACTGAATAAACCGAATATTGGAAAAGTAGCTATTCTTACAGCTGATCAAGTGGAAGACATTGAGTTTTTTTATCCTTATTACCGTTTCATGGAAGAAGGGTATGAAGTGGATGTAATAACCCCAACAGGTGGAGTATTGAAAGCTTCCGTGGGATGGAACTACAGGTTACAAAAAAACTTAATGAATGCAATCCAGAGGATTACACACTTCTTTATATTCCTGGAGGATTGGCACCTGGTGCACTCAGACAAATTCCAGAAGCTATTCATTTAGTACAGGAATTTGCTAAGAGCGGAAATCTCATTGGTGCTGTCTGTCACGCTCCACAATTACTTGTATCGACTGGGCTTGTCAAAGGACGCAATATGACATCTTGGCACGAAGTTGCTAATGAAATAACTGAGGCTGGCGGTGTCAATGTAGATGAACCTATGGTAGAGGACGGTCAATTTATTACAGCACGTAAGCCCGGCGATTTACCAATGGAACTGTCCAGAGTGTTTGAACGTCTTCAAGGAAAGTAAATATTTAAGAAAGAAAATAAAATCATCTAAAAAGAAGAGTTAGAAAATATATGCCTCCGCTCCGGTTTAAAAGTTGATCTTCCAGAGCGATTGCACAAAACAAGCCGGATTTCCTTAGGGAATATCCGGCTTGTTTGACTATTTTCGCTTAGCGTACGTTTTTCGGATTTGTTGGCGTGGCCTTTATTAGAAGCTTCTCTGTTATTCCATAAACTGACGCTTTTCTTGAATAAGAAGGCGTCTTTTTGTTTTGAATTGGATTCTGGAACAACAATTAATAGGAATTGGAGTTAAATTAGGATGTAGAAGAAATTGTGAAGGATTACACTTAAACTATTGGAGGCGATAGTCCAAGGAGGGTTATCGCTTAATTTTTGTTGAAGTTATTGTATAAACGAGCAGAACACTTCAATAAGATTATGGGTTATTATGCAAAATGTTATATAAAGGGGAATTGAGGTTGGGGGAGAGAAAATGAAAATAGGAAGAATTTTTACCCGGGGTGGCATCATCTTAGCGATGGTAGGAATATATTTTCAAACTTCTTTATCAACTCAATAGATTATAGTCGGTAGGTTAATTGGACTACTTGGACTTATTTTAATGGCAATTAGCCTTCGCTTGCCTAAGTCTAACGGAGGTCAAGGATAAAACTAAAAATACCAAATGTCTTAGGCTGGTTAATTATTATTTTTTGGATTATCAGTTGGTCCTTTTTTACAGAAGAACTGTCTTTTATTTCGACTGGAATAGGTGGACTTATTTGTATGATTATTGGTTTCCCTTTAGCCCATTATTAGGGTAAAAGAAATGGATTAACATTAGATATATAAATGACGACTTAGATTGTGAAGAAATGTCCTTAAAGTAACGGGTGCGTTTCTACAATAAGTGGAGAAAGCTTTTTTCTTATTGAAGTAACGAGCAGTTTAGTTGAACAAGGGGTTAGATATAATGTCTTATTTGACACAAAAAACGTTATAAGGAAATGCCCAAACTATTTAAAAATATGGGATAATTTTGAAAACGAAATGAAGCAAGGCTAATAAGAATACTCCAAAAATGAAGCATCCAATCAGGAGTAGAAAAAACGAGTTATCCGATTTTTTTATCTTTAGTTTTTCTTTATAGATTTTTTGAATTTGTCTTTGTTGTAAATCAAATTGCCCCTTTTTTTTCATTAAAATTTGCCACCTTCTGGTTTAAATTATTAGAATTAAAAAGAAAAAAGGTTTCAAATTGTAGTTGTGAAAGATATTTTTGATATTGTGGGTCAGTCTCAGCTATCACACTATAAGGCTATAAAACATATAGGGATTGAGATAGAAAAGTCTTATGTGGATATCGTAAATGACAGATTGAAATATGTCCAGCTAATCGGTAATGTTTAAAGTCGCACTAAAATGATTTTGTGAAACAATGTTCTTAGGATGTCGGGGGAGAATAGTTCAAGTAAGATACAGGTTTTTACAGGGGGAAATAATGGTTAAAAAACGTAGAAAAATTTTAGTAATCGCCTTAGCAATTTTAATTTTTTTTATAGTTAATTACTTTTTACAACTTAATTGGATTTCGGTCTCAAATGAGACTGTTTATTTAGAAGATTTACCAGAAAGGTCGGAGGACCTGGTCCAAAAGATCACCCAGCAGCTAGTCATAAAATAGTTTACATTAATAAGACAATGAAGAATATGCACCGTCCCTTTGGGTTGAAAAGTTTGTGAAATTCACAAAAAACTTGTACCTAGATTAACTATGTATTATTATTAATATGCACAAAGAAATTCTATGTATATAAGTCGATGACTCTGTTTCTCGCAAAAATTCGAGTTATTCGAACCAGGCTTGTGTCATGTCAATTGAATGGTTACTTAATTGGAGGGATTACGTTGTTGTTCTCGTTAGTGTTAGTGATACTACTGTTTGTGTCTGTTCCTACATATGCCTTTATTCGAATGGTACAAAGTTTTCTATCAAAAAAGAGGCGTCAAGTGAACAGAAGTGGCTCAGTTAGAACCAAGTTCATTGATGCTTTTTACTCTATGGCCATTATTTGTTTATTGATGCTTGGATTTTTTATCAACCATATTGGCTTGGAGGGAGGCGAGCAGATGTGGATTTTCTCCATGAACGGGGTCAAAGCAAATGGATATGCCTCACTCGCAAATGAGCATGTCTTGTCAGTGATTGTTTTATTAATCCTTGGTATGTTTAGCTTTTGGTTGATAGCTTCTCAAGTGGCGCTTTCCCCAATCCTATTTTGTGTAGGCAGCACGGTAATGATATTAAATATCCTATTTGCAGTTATCTATTTAACGCATACAGCTTTCACCCATGATGGAGAGGAATTTTCTGTCCCGCTGTTGCAGGTTAGCTTCTTATCCTTAATTTTCCTCTATATTGCTCGATTACAGGAATCACTAAATGGTTTACTTGAAAAGATAGGGGAATCGGAGCCGGATTACAAGCATTCTTTCTTGCTTTTTCTTTACAGGATCTCTTCAAACTATCAAAAGATGTCACGAGTATGGGCAATCTGTCTTTTTCCCGTCCTAATCCTTATTCAATTGATATTGGTTCTGTTTGGTCAGCGGCCTGATAGCTTTATCCGAGTGTTCCTTGATACAAGTTCTTTTCATTACTCTAGGATTCCCGCACCGGCACCGAAGGTCACTGAGGGGGACGGCCATTATCTGTGTACGGTTTCGGCAACGGGGCATAGTAAACTAGTGAAGCCAGTTAGGGCAGGAATAAGAAGGGGCTCAAGAATTATCGTAAACCGGCAACTGCTAATTGCGAATGCTTTTGAAAATATTTTGGAGGAATATACGCCAAACTGCCATAAGGTAATCAGAGCTTTTTACGATAAGTATGGATACCCTCTTAGCCGACATATTCAGTCAAAATGGTCCGCAGACCTTGTCTACCTATTAATGAAGCCTATGGAATGGTTTTTCCTTTTGATACTATATACTGTGGACCGCAAGCCGGAAAACCGAATCTATATTCAATATAGTGAGTTGAGAAAGTGACAAAATGTAGAAAAGAATAAAATAACTTTTCTGTGTTGTATTCTAACAATGCCTTAGAGGAATTACAGAATATTGATTAGGATAAACTGTAAGTTTGGTGGTGAAAGTTATGTTCATACAAGCTGTTTTCATAGATAGGGATGGTACTATCGGGGGTAGCGATAAGGTTATTTATCCTGGAGAGTTTGAACTTTTTCCTAATGTTTCAGAGTCATTACAACAATTAAAAAGTTCTGGTGCTTTAATATGTTCTTTTACTAACCAACCTGGAATTTCTAAGGGAGAGGCAACAAACGATAGTTTTGATAAGGAACTCAGAGAGTTTGGTTTTGATAAAATCTATCTCTGTCCCCATCAACATAATGAAGGATGTAAATGTAGAAAGCCTTCTTCAGGAATGTTAAAAACGGCTGCTAAAGATAATAATTTGAATTTAAGCAATTGTGTAGTAATCGGGGATAGATGGACTGATTTAATAGCAGCAGATGAAGTTGGATGTAAGAAAATTTTAGTGAAAACAGGTAGTGGGGAAGAAACCTTTAAGAAATACTCAAACAAAGAATTTTTTGGTCGTTGGGGCGAAGTTAAGCCAGATTTTGTGGCGGAGGATTTTAATGAAGCTGTTAAATGGTTAATATCGATACTGTAATATTTTTCCTTCTTAAACTATCGAGGGCTCTACTGGAAAACGAAATTACCTTCTTCTTCAAGTAGCGGGGAAGTTTATTAGATAGTAGGATATATTTTGATCAGGAGGTGTATCATGCAAAAGGCAATCGTAGTTTATTATGTTACCGATAAGAAGAATAACTTAAGTGATTTAAATCAACTATTGCAAGAGGGTTGGAAGGTTGTCTCTCAGAGTGCTATGTCAGGTGGTTCAGTTGCAACAGTTTATTCACTTGTTATATTAGAGAAAAATTAGGAAATAATGCTTCTGGATTCATTGCACTACCATGAAAATTAACTTCTGTGAGATTCGGAAAATGGCAATACTTAAATAGAAGCATCTCATTTATTTTTTAAAAAAAAGAAGCGTCTGATCGAGGTGTTTATGAACTGGAATAATTGATTAGGATGCTTCGGTAATTGTCACAGTATAATACCTATTTCAGCTAAGATTTGTTCAGCCATTCTTGTTGCGATACCAGGAATGGAATCGAGTCGTTCAATATCTTCCTGATAAGAACTTACTCTTTGAACTATCTCTTGATCCAACATTTCAATTTGCTCACTTAGAAAATCAATGTGAGTTAAAATGGTTTTCAACATCAAACGTTGGTGAGGGTTTACATATCCCTGAAGGGCTAATTCTAGTTCTTCTTTTTTCCGCTTCATTGTACACGAGCGAAGTTTGCAAGTTTTTCAGGATCGTCTTCACCATTGGCGATCGCTCAAAGCATATCCTTTGATGAAACACCCATGATATCAGACACAACAGAACCAAGTTTGATATGGGCACCTTCTATAACCTTTTGAATTCTATTATGTTGTATGGCTCTTTCTTCTATAATACTTCGGCGATAGCGAACAAGTTCCCGCAGTTCTTGTTGATTCCGATCAGGAATGAAGCTTGCTTTTAGAAGCCCATGAGGAAGAAGTTGGGCTATCCATTCTGCATCTTTAAAATCAGTTTTGCGTCCCGGAAGTGCCTTCGTGTGTTGAGCATTGACAACTAAAAACTCGATTCCTTCGGACTCTAATAAGTTAACAATAGGTTTCCAATAAACACTTGTGCTTTCCATAGCTACGTGAGTACAACCATTCTCCTTAATCCAGTCCAATAACTTTAATAGAAAAAAACTGTTTTAGTAGAAAATGTTTGAACCCCCTTTCCTTGCGAAGTCATAATACAAGCAGTGATGTTGTCCTTATGGACATCCAATACACACGCTCTTTCAATGATTACATCCATTGAATCTTCCTTTCGAGGCTTATAAATTGGAGGCTGGTGCAACAATCAGAATTAGGATTAATCTACCATGAGTGCTTCCCGTAAGGGAGCGACAGTTTGTGGTGCACCGTGGTCGTTGGAGTCAGACTAACGGATGGGCTCTACGGCACCATAGTTCATCGACCTTCCTCTCCCAGTCTTAGAACAAGTATGGACGGATTCAATACATTTCATTCTTTGTGGTGAAGAGCTGGTTTTTAGCGATTCATGGATGGCTAATGGGAAGGTTAGCTCAATAAGAGTCTTTATAATGTTCCTAAAAACTTTTTAATAAAAATAGGTTTCTGGAAAAAATGCTAGAGAATAATACATATGGTTCGCATTATTTCGATTTAAATAAGAAACAAAAACTAAACTTGTTAATGGATGAATACAGAAATAGTATTATTAGGCTTGCTTATACATATGTTCGTCAAAACCAGTAGAAGAGGAGCCCAGGATGTATTCCTAAAGCGTTATGAAAAAATCAATGGGTTCAGAGGTGATTCATCCTACAAAACCTGGTTGTATAGGATTACAGTCAATAAATGTAAAGCTTTTCGCTTTTCCTCAATTTTTCTTTGCTGCATATGCTCAAGCTGTTTTGCTCTTGCTTGAACCGTTGTATTTTCATAAGCTGGGAATGTAACAACGCTCACTTCATGCAAATCGATTTCATTAATTCGCCAAGCACTTTAATGTCAGTTGTTAAAATGTTATAATATGGAATAAAACAGGGTGGGTATTTATGTCTTACATTAAACTTATGAAAAATTTCTCATTTTTTATATTTCTTTTTATTACAACGGGATTATTCTTAAAATTGGCCGTGTTATATACACC
>NZ_JAANMZ010000082.1 GCF_011250555.1 Bacillus sp. MM2020_4
ATTTATATCTGGTATATTTTTGTATTTATTATAAATTTCTATTATTGGGTTAGGGGACTGGCCAACCCATTACAATCATTTGAAATAGAAGGTAATTAAGGAGTGATCATATTAACAGTTCAAATCCAATTTCAATTTTTCAAATAGTTCTTCTAATCATAACTGCAGTAGGTTTAAAGAACCATGTATTTGCCATTCCTCCACTAATACAAACTGCCCAAAAAGACTCGTGGCTGAGTGTTATATTGGCACTGTTTATAACCTTACTTTGGTTGTTTATTATAATAGGCATTTACCAAAAAACGAAAAAGGAGAATGTTTTTCAATGGTTACTTAGACGTGTCAATAAGTGGGTTGTTTACATTATGATTGGGGTACTACTTATTGTCTTGACAATCATTTGTTCGGAAACTTTAAGAGAAACTATCACATGGGTGCATGTTTCATTGCTCCCACAGACACCAAGATCCGTTACAGCTATTTCTTTTGGAATAGTTTGTTTCTTAATGGCTAAAACAAATCTGAAGTCAATCTGCATCATTAATCAATCTCTTCTTTTTTTTATTGTCATACTTGGTTTTTTTGTTGCTACAGTCAATATTCAATATAAGGATTACTCCTTATTAAGACCAATTTTTGAACATGGCTATGCACCAATTATAAGGGGTATCATCTTTCCACTTTCTGGTTTTACTGAATTTTTTCTAGTACTGATTATTCAAGACAAAGTAAAAGAAACTTTTCGTTTTCGTCATTTTGTTATTACCGCTCTACTATTAACTGGATTAACGATAGGTCCTCTAATAGGAGCTATCATTGAGTTTAGTCAAGGGGAGGCGGAAAAGCTGAGATTTCCAGCTTATGAAGAATGGCAGCTTGTATCAATTGGACAATTTATTGAACATGTCTTTTTTTTCGTCATTTATCAATGGCTTTCAGGAGCCTTTATTAGAATAACTTTTTTATTTTATTTGATAAGGGAACTACTCGCTTTAAATAAAAACGGAAAGGTTATTATTTACGCTGTTTTTATTATTATTGAAATTCTCACGCTCTTTCCATTAAGTGACTTTAAGTATACTGAAATATTATTTTATGTTTTATTACCCTTTTCAGCTTGGTTTTTCCTTGGATTTTCCATTCTGTTTTACTTAATTATCTACATAGCATCAAAAAAAGATAGGAGAGTTAATAATGAGGCATAGAAAAAAGGCATTCATGGAATCTCAGCCACCCCTTAAAAGAACAAATGAGACATTTATCTCACTACCCCCTTTAAATACACAAGCTCTAAGAGAAATATTTAGTAAATGTCCAGATATTGAATTTTCAACCTTTAAGTTTAAGCTCCACCCGGTAACATTTATTTATTGCTCTGGATTAATCAATACTGACCTGCTTTACGAGACAATTCCAAGTTTAATTGAAAAATTTTTCGAGAGGTTTAATGGAACTCTAACAACCGATGTCATTCTAGAAGAGCTCAATCTTCCTTCCATAGCAACTATTTCTAGTGAAGAAAATGTTGTATCTGACATATTTGCAGGAAAATTATTGATTGATTTCGGAATTTCTGGCATATTGTTCACTTTAGATATTGCTAAACGCCCACAAAGAGAACCATCTGAAACAAATACGGAATCCACAATCCTTGGACCAAGAGATGATTTTATCGAAGATATCAACATAAATGTTTCCTTAATTCGCAAACGATTACGTACCACCTCTTTGGTTTTTGAGGAATTCTGTGTTGGTAAAAGGACGAAGACAAAGCTGCTACTTCTATATATAGATGATATCGCCAATCTGGATACGCTTGGGCAAATTAGGAATAAGCTTTCTTCTATTAATGTTGACGGCCTATCAAGCACCAATCAATTAGAAGAACTTATAAATAACAATAAATATGCACTTTTCCCCAGGCATAAATATACAGGTAAACCAGAGTTTGCGGTGCAGACCCTATTAAGCGGCAGATTTGTCATACTAATTGATGGGGTTGCAACAGCATTTATTACACCAATAAACTTTCACCTTTTATTTAAGACCAATGAAGACAAGGAAATTAGTTATATCTATGTTTCTCTTGAGAGGTTGTTAAGAGTATCAGGTTTACTAATTTCTACCTTATTTCCTGGCATTTGGATTGCATTAACTACCTTCCATCAGGATCAAGTACCATTATCTTTGCTGGCTACGGTTGTCGAAACTAGAAGAGGTGTACCCTTTCCCGCAGCCGTAGAGGCCTTTGCCATGTTATTATTATTTGAACTATTTAGGGAAGCCGGCGTACGTCTTCCCATGGCAATTGGTCAAATTTTGAGTGTGGTTGGAGGATTAATTATAGGAGATGCAGCCATAAGTTCCGGATTAACAAGTCCTTCTATGTTAGTTGTAATTGCTTTATCGACTGTAGCCACCTTCACCCTGGTTGATCAATCATTAATTGGCACCCTTTCGATTATTCGTTTCTTATCTATAATTATGGCTTCATTATTGGGCTTTTTTGGGGTACTACTCTCCTTTTTTTTACTTTTAAGTTATTTAGGAAGTATTCAAACTTTTGGGGTTTATTATTTAGATGGTATGAACCAATTTAACAAATGGACTTTCCTTAAAACATTTTTTAAGCTGCCTGCGGGGGCTATGAGGAGACGGCCAGAGGATCTTAACCTAACAGATGATACAAGAAAAGGTGAATAGATGATAAAACGAAAGAGAGAGTATAAAATATGGACTTGCTTTAGTTTTATTTTATTTCTTATTTTTCCACTATCAGGCTGCTGGGATTCAAATGACCCAGAAAAAATGGTGTATACGCAAGGCATTGGAATTGACTATAAAAACGGTAAATATATTATCCATACACAGCTTATCAATTTAAGTTTATTAGCAAAGCCTGGTTCTGGAGGGGGTGCCGACAAACCTTTAAATTCAGAAATAGGTAAGTCCTCAGGTAGTTCAGTTGAAGATGCCATTTTCAATTTATATAAAACCTCCCAACGTCGGATTCATTGGGGACATCTTTCTTATATTTTTTTAACAAATCATGCATTGGAGCAAAATGGTTTGCAAAGTATTATTGACATCATTACTCGTTATAATGAAACCCATTATCATATTTGGATTTACGGTACAAAAATTCCCATATCCAAAGTGATGAATACCATTCCACCCATTAATATGTCCACTTATCTATCTCGATTAAGTGATCCGAATGCAGCATTTGAACAGTATTCATTTATTCAACCCATGGATATGAGAGAAACGATTATATCCAATTATGTTCCGCCAAATGAGATAGTACTTCCCTTTGTTACTTACGACAAAAATGATTGGCACGGAGATGGAAAGCCTCGCAATATTGCAGTGATAAATGGCATTTCTATTGTGGGGGACAATACTTTGAAGGGACACATCATTAATAATGATATTAAAGGATATAGATGGATTGAAAAAAAGTTTAAACGAACAGGATTAAGTGTTCAGAAGAAAGGAAATGAAAATTATGGTTTAACCATTACCAAGCGAAAAGTGAATATAAAACCTATTATTATTAATGGGAATGTTCAATTCGATATTAAAATAAGGACAAAAGCAGTTATAAATAGGCTTGAAAAAAACATTTCAACTTCACAGTTAAGTTCGGAAGCTGAAAAAATAATTAAAAAAGAGGTACTAGAAACGTATCGAAAAAGTCTCGAAATTAACTCAGATCTATATCAATTGTCAAATGTACTCTATAAGAATAATTATGTATTTTGGAAAAAAATCCAAAAAGGAGGAGAAATACCTTTAACCAAAGATTCAATTAGACATGTAGATGTAAAAATAGAAGTTGTAGATGGAGGAAAAAAACGCAAAATACCTACACTAAAATAATAACTCAAACTTCGAAGAGTGTGATGTTTTATAGTAAACATCGTTGGTCACTTAGCAGAGGCGCAAAGAAAAAAGCTAACAGATAATAAAAGGGCTAACATATTCAGATCGTTAGTTCTAACAAAGTTTACTATTCCTACAAAAGTAACTTTAGATGCCTCCCAATTAAAAGGGAGGTTTATTTTAGTTTAATCTAAACTCATAGTAAGCTATCCAGGTATAGTTACAATGATTTGAGCAGTCAATATAAGAAAAAACCGCACCATCACATGGCGCGGCTCCTTCAAGCGATATTAAAATTATTCAAACGCTGGAATAGCTGTTTCATCATAATTTTTTTCTAAAAATTCTCGTACTTCCTTGCTTGTCATCGCTTTTGCTAGCTTTTGAATGGCCTCTGAGTCCGCATTATCCTTACGTGCAACGAGAGTAATCGCAAAATCATTTTCTATGCCTTCCGTTAGAAGAGCATCACTTTTTGGTGTCAATCCAAGCGGTGCGGCATAAGCAGGCGTCATCACGACTGCATCGGCATCGTCATACATTCTCGCTAACATTAACAAATCTACTTCTTCAAATTTATATCCTTTTGGGTTATCTTTAATATTTGCTTTTGTATAATATGGCCCTGTTTTTTCCTCTAACGTTATGATACCATGTTGAGCTAACAATGATAATGAACGATCAATGTTGGAAACATCATTGGCAATGGCAATGACAGCCCCTTCAGGTAATTTATCCATTGAATTGAATTCTTTTGAATATACACCATAGTTGGCAAAATATATAGGTTTAACCGGCACTAATTCTGCGTTATTGTTTCGGTTAAATTCCTCCATATAGGGAACATGTTGAAAGAAGTTTGCATCCACTTCCCCTGCTGCAAGGGCACTATTTGGCTGTACATTATCACCAAGTACAACTAACTCAAGATGAATGCCTTCTTCTGCAAGTTTTGTTTTTGCAATTTCAACAATGTTCGTCATTGGTGGTATTAATGAAGCGACTTTGATGGTCACTTCTTCTTTCTCCTTATTTTGTGTTGTTTCTTTTTCGCTGGTTTCATTCTTTTGACCACAACCAGCTAAAGTGAGAAGTAATAAGGTTAGTAAAAGTAATAATTTTTTCATTTTGTCTCCCCCTGTTGTTATCTTTTATCTATGATTCTTGAAACTGTTGTACCTGTATATTGAATGAACTGCACGAATATAATCATGATTATAATCATATACATCATTAATTCTGTTTGAAATTGCTGATAACCATATCGAATCGCAAAGTCTCCTATTCCACCTCCTCCAACCACCCCCATGATCGTCGAATACGAGATAAAACTAATAATGGACGTGGTTAACCCCAGTACTAGTCCAGAGCGTGCCTCGACGAGTAGAAACTTAAAGATTACCTCTTTCATAGATGCACCCATGGAAATCGCTGCTTCCATGACACCCTTAGGTACATCCAATAACGATTGTTCGACTAGCCGTGAATAATGGGCAACGGCAATGATGGATAAGGGAATAGTTGCTGCAGCTGTTCCAATAGCGGTCCCAATGAGCAATCTAGTGAATGGTATTAGAAATACTACTAAAAGCAAAAATGGAAAGGAACGAATGATATTGACCAGTAAATTTACGATCGAGAAGATGAACTGGTTTTCAAGCAACTGTCCCTTCCTACAAAGATACAGTAAAGTTCCTACCGGAAGTCCAATCAATACAGCAGCTAGTATTGAAACCCCAACCATTATAAAGGTTTCTCCGATTGCATTCCATATTTCTGCTTCATATTGAATTAAAATCTCAGGCATTGTTGCTATCACTTTCCTTTTTTAGTTGTTCTACAAACCACGCTGGATTACTATTCAAGCTTTGTAACCCTTCTGGTTCATTAACCAATGTATCATAGACTTGTCCATCTGCCATAACCGTTACCCGATGACAGATACTCTTGATCACTTCCATCTCGTGACTGACGATGACAATGGTTACACCTAGACTTTTATTTATATCTTGTAATACAAAAAGAATCTCTGCCGTTGTATTCGGATCAAGGGAGGAGGTTGGTTCATCACATAACAACACTTTGGGGCGATTTGCTAAAGCCCTTGCAATGGCAACACGCTGTTTTTGTCCTCCACTTAATTGGGCAGGATATTTATTCTGTAAACTCTCCAATCCAACAAATCTTAGGCATTCCATAACACGGCTATGGCGAGCTTGCCGTGGGATTTTTGCTAGCTCTAACGGAACAGCAACATTGTCAAAGATCGTTTTATTGGACACTAAATTAAAATGTTGAAAGATCATCCCTATCGATTGACGTGCTAGTCGAAGGTCTTTACTAGCCAACTCTGTTAAGAATTGTCCATTCACTTCCACTTTACCCTCATCAGGTATCTCCAATAAATTCATTAATCGCAACAAAGTAGACTTCCCAGCTCCACTTGCTCCAATGATTCCATGAATTTCTCCTTTTTGGATGGTTAAAGAAACCGACTTTATCGCATCAAATTGGGAAAATCTTTTCGTCACTTGATGTAACGTAATCATAAAATAACCTCTTTCTACTATCTGAAAGGTGTAATAACAATGCACATTATAGCTTACTATACGGAAGCTGTCATTTATCGAATCTTATTCGATCTGTGTCTGATAATGTCCACTATTCTTACAATTCGGGCTACTAGTAGTGACATAATTTAAGTAGTGACAGGCACTATTTTTAACGGAGACCGCTCCCATGGTTTCGGTATATACCTGTAGAACCGTCCCTGTTCCCCAAAAAAGAGAGGATGTCCCAAGTTAGGAAATCCTCATCTCTTTGTAGATTATTGGTCATATCTTTGTTATTAAGATGTTTTGACTTGCTTTAAAGCTTAGTATATTGATTGTAAAAAGTAGGACTAGAACTACAACCATCAATGACCCAATGATGATTCCGATTGTAAGTGCAGTTTTCCCTGTAAGAAGTTCAATGAATAAGGTCCCTTGCAGAATTGGAACCCCAAGGTTATGCAACTAAAAAAGACAGACAGCAAGAAAAAAGTAAACTACTGCGATATTTAAAAAGCAAATTTCCAACAAAAAGAAGTATGCTGCAAATACATGAAAAGGGTTTTTAGCTTTATTCCTGCCAGTCCGTTCTTAAAAAATCAATAATTGTAATTTTTACCATCACTGTTTTTTCTATAATGCTTCAAATCCTATTTGTATAACTGCAGATACAGTGTTTTTAAACCTAAGGTAAAACCGTATTTTGTTCTATTTACTGTCATTAATATTCATTATCAAGAAAAAACAAGCCTCTTTCGCTACCCTGCCCCTTTTCTTCAATAAGAAAAGAACACCCCTTATAGAAGGAATGCCCCCGATAGTTTTAGTAGAAATATTTATAATTTTTCAATTCAGGGAGACAAGATAGTCTGCAAGTTTATCGAAAGTACCCTCAAGATCTTGTTGAAGCTTTGAAGCCATACCTTTGTAGGTTTCTTGTTCCTCTGCAGAAGCGTTCACAGGGAAACCTATCAGTTTTAAAGCAGTTTTACCTTCGTCATCTTCTAGCGTTATGATATTCATAATTTCAAGAGGCCAGCTCACGCTAAAAGGCGCTCGGACCGTATTTCCTTGCTCATCGGAAAAGGAACGGATATAAGCCACTTTCTCAGGTTCGACAACCTCTTGGTATGCAAATTTCCCCCACATAACCTGATTTCCGTCAGGAGACGTCTGAATACCTAAAAACTCTCCACCTGATCGAGCGTCCATTTTAACGATTTCGAGGAAGACACCCTTTGGTCCCCACCATTTCGCAAAATGCCCGAGCTCTGTCCATACTTTAAATACGAGTTCGCGAGGGGCATCAAAAACACGTGTAATTGCAATTTCGAACGATTGATTCAGATCGTTATCCATGAAAATCCTCCTTGTATTTTGAAGGGAAACTATTCCCCTATTTTGCTACAGAGTGCTTGAAATCTAAACCAGAAATACGGATTACTTTGTCATACTACATTCAAATTAACTTTGAATGTTTTCGATATTTATTACATAATACCTCTAT
>NZ_JAANMZ010000083.1 GCF_011250555.1 Bacillus sp. MM2020_4
CTATCAGGTTAATATTTAGTAAATGGGGAAGCTAGTGCAGGCTTCCCCTTTCTATCGGTCAGCAATTCCGTCAGAATATGGACAAATAAGTACGTCAATTTCTTGTCAAAACAGAGTGTCAGTAACATTATACGTTTAGTTACGATTGAATAAATATATGAGTTTTGCAAATGAAGTCACAAACATTTTAGTTACAGATTGGGATTTGGAGGGTTCCGATTTTATAGTTTGACTGAATTGAGACGATTTCACATTACTTTTTGTTGTTTGAACACTTATAATTGTAGATAATGTTATCTATTTTGACGAATCAGTAAGTATGGTGTCAAAAAATGATATAATCGATAAAATAAGATTAGCTATTACCAAGAGATTTGCAACTAAAAAAATTGTTTAAATGGGCTCAATCTACATAAATGAAAGTAGATTCGAAAAAAATTTATTAAATGAGGTATATAAGATGATTAACTTCCAAGATAAAGTAAGCTTCATTTGGTCAATCGCAGAGATTTTACGTGGACCATATAAACCAGAAGACTATGGTAAAATCGTTTTGCCATTAGCAGTATTACGTCGTTTTGACTGTGTATTAGAGAGCACAAAAGAGGAAGTATTAGCAAAGGCAGAGCAGTTTGCTGCAATGAATGAAGATGCTCGTGAGCCGATTTTAAATCGTGTTTCAAAGCAAAACTTCCATAACACAAGTAAATATGATTTCAACAAGCTATTAACAGATACAGATAACATCGCTGATAATTTACGTGACTATATAAATGGTTTCTCAAAAGTGGCTCGTGATATTATGGATCACTTTGACTTTGACCGCCAAATTGATAAGCTCGATCAAAATAACTTGTTGTACTTAACTATTAAACGCTTTAGTGAAATCGATTTACATCCAGAAACAGTGTCAAATATTGAGATGGGCTATGTATTTGAGGAATTAATCCGTCGTTTCAATGAAAATGCAGAAGCAGGGGATCACTATACGCCACGTGAAGTAATTCGCCTTATGACGCATTTATTATTCTTACATGACGATGCGAGCATTTTAACGAAGCCAGGCTTAACTCAAACATTGTATGACTGTGCAGCAGGTACGGGTGGTATGGGTTCTGTAGCACAAGAGTATTTACTAAGTCAAAACCCAACAGCACACTTAGAGTTCTTCGGTCAAGAAATTAACCCTGAATCATATGCGATTTGTAAAGCAGACTTACTTATTAAGGGGGAAGACGCACGTAACATTCGTTTAGGGAACACGTTATCAAACGACCAATTCCCACGTGATAAATTCGATTACTTAATTTCAAATCCGCCATACGGAGTGGACTGGAAATCGTATGAGAAGCCAATTAAAGAAGAACATGAGAAACAAGGTTTTGACGGTCGCTTTGGTCCAGGAACACCAAGAACGAGTGATGGACAGCTGCTATTCTTAATGCACTTACTGTCAAAAATGAAGCCAGTCACAGTAGAAAATCCACAAGGCTCTCGTTTTGCAATCATTATGAATGGTTCGCCGTTATTTACAGGTGATGCAGGCTCTGGTGAAAGCGAAATTCGTAAGTATGTGCTTGAAAACGACTTAGTAGAAGGCATCGTGGCACTGCCGAACGACCTTTTCTACAACACAGGTATTGCAACGTACATTTGGATTTTAACGAACAATAAAGCACCTCTTCATAAAGGGAAAGTACGTTTAGTCAATGCCGTAGACTTCTCGAAAAAAATGAAAAAGTCGATGGGTAGCAAGCGTAACGAAATTACAGAAGAGCAAATTAACGAAATCGTACGCTTATACGGCGATGCACAGCCAAATGAATATGTGAAAGTTTTTGATAATGAAGACTTTGGCTATGCCAAAATTACAGTAGAACGACCACTTCGTTTAAACTTCCAAGTCAACGAAGAGCGTCTTGCACGTGTCGTAGAGGAAAAAGGTTTTGGGAACTTAGCAACTTCGAAGAAAAAAGGCGATGCAGGCCACTTTGAAATCGAAGAAGGTAAAAAGCTGCAAACACAAATTTTATATGTTTTACGAACGTTAGCAAGTGATAAAGTATATAAAAATCGTGATGAGTTCATGAAAGAGGTAAAAGATGCTTTCAAGCAAGCTGATATTACAATCGGTGCACCAGTATTAAAGGCAATTTTAGCCGGTCTATCTGAAAAAGATGAAACAGCTGACGTATGTATGAAAAATAAAACAGACATCGAGCCGGATTCAGACTTACGTGATACTGAAAACGTGCCGTTAAAAGAAAGCATCCATGAATATTTTGCACGTGAAGTATTACCACATGTACCAGATGCATGGATCGATGAAACAAAAACAAAAATTGGCTATGAAATTCCATTCACTCGTCAGTTCTACAAGTATACAGCATTGCGCAACTCTGCAGAAATTATGAACGAGATTCGAGCATTGGAAGCCAAGATTGCGTTGCAGTTGAAGAAGGTGATGGAATGAGTAATACTAAAGAATCCCATGTGCAATGGTTAGGTGAGGTACCTAAAAATTGGAGAACACTAAAATTAAAATTTTTATGTGATATTAATACTGGAAGTAAAGATACTCAGGATAAACTACCTGGTGGAAAATATCCGTTTTTTGTTCGTTCACCACATGTTGAAAGTTTAGACGAGTTTACACACGATGAAGAAGCAATTATGACTGCTGGTGATGGAGTAGGGGTAGGAAAGGTATTCCATTATTATGAGGGGAAGTTTGCTGCACATCAAAGGGTATATGTGTTTACTAAATTTAAAAATACACTTGGTAAATATTTGTATTATTACTTAATGTCTAACTTGAAGTTTGAAGTGTTGATGGGTGGAGCTAAATCAACTGTAGATTCTATTCGAAGACCAATGCTTTCTGAATTTCCAGTAGTATTTCCAAACTTTGAGCTCCAAAAAAAAATAGTTAGATTCTTAGATAGAAAAATAAAACAGGTAAATGATTTAATCTTTTCGAAACAGAATTACATTGAATTGATAGAAGAACAACGCCAATCAATTATTACAGAAGCTGTTACAAAAGGTTTAAATCCGAATGTGAAAATGAAAGATTCAGGTGTTGAGTGGATTGGTAAAATTCCTGAGCATTGGGAGATAAAAAAGATTAAGCATATTACACAAGTAAAAAGAGGGGCTTCGCCTAGACCTATTGATGATCAAAAGTATTTTGATGACGATGGAGAATTTGCATGGGTACGAATAGCTGATGTTTCAAAAGCAGGAATGTATTTAAATGAAACATTACAAGTAATGTCGGAATTAGGTGCTTCATTAAGCATTAAACAATATCCAGGTGATTTATTTGTTAGTATTGCAGGTACTGTAGGAAAACCATGTATATCCAATATAAAATGTTGTATTCACGATGGTTTTGTCTATTTCCCAAATTATAAGTATAATAAGAAATTTTTATATTATATATTTGCATGTGGTCAGTCATATAGAGGTTTAGGGAAAATGGGGACTCAACTAAATTTAAATACCGACACAATTGGTGAGATAAAAATACCCTGGCCATCAGCAAAAGAACAAGAGGGTATTATAAGTAAACTTGAGAAAGATGTAAATAAAGTTGACAAATTAGTTGAATTGACGAACTATCAAATTGAAAAACTAAAAGAATACCGCCAAGCCCTAATCTATGAAGCGGTAACAGGCAAAATTAGTGTGCGTGATATGGAATTTGATTGAGTGAGGTGAGTTGTGATGTCAATGGATACTTCGGAAAAAGGTTTTGAAACGAATATTGAGGTAGCATTAATTGCGAATGGTTATAAAAAGCGTGTACTTGAAGGTGAGGCGAGTGTTTCTTTCAAGCAGCATGCCATCGACGTAGAAGAGCTATTTGCTTTTTTAGAGGATACGCAGGAAAAGCGAATGCGTACGTTAGAGAAATCGTATGGCCCTTCTTATAAAGAAGAAGTGTTAAAACGTATTAAAGATCAGTTGCATCGTCAAGGGTTAGTCGAATGTTTACGTAAAGGTATTAAAGACCGTGGTGTGACGTTACAGCTTGCGTATAATAAGCCACCTACGGATATGAATAAAACATTAAATGAGCAGTATGGGAAAAACCGTTTTAACGTTGCTCGCCAAGTGTATTACAGTGATAAGCATAATAATAGCTTAGATATGGTGCTATTTTTAAACGGTTTGCCGCTTGTTGTGATGGAGTTGAAAAATCCATTAACAAATCAAACAGTTGAACATGCGATGAAGCAGTTAAAGACGGACCGTAATCCACGTGAGCAGCTGTTTAAATTTAATGAGCGTGTTGCCGTTTACTTTGCCGTTGACCCAGATGAAGTATTTATGACGACAAAGCTTGATAACGGCAAAACATACTTCCTACCATTTAACAAAGGCAATAATGGTGGGAAAGGTAATCCGTTAACTTACGATGACAATTATCGTACGTATTATTTATGGGAAGAAATTTTAGCCCCAGATAGCTTGCTCGACATTTTATACCGCTTCATCTTTATTAAGAAGGACGACATTAAAGATTCAAACGGTGAAACGATTGGTGAGCGTCAAATGCTCATTTTCCCCCGTTTCCATCAGCTTGATGTTGTACGTAAGTTAGAAGCAGATGTTGCACAAAAGCATGTCGGTCATAATTATTTAATTCAGCACTCTGCGGGATCAGGCAAGACGAATTCGATTTCGTGGCTTGCACACCGTTTAGCGAAACTACATAACGAGGACAATGAATCAATTTTTAGTAGTGTGATCGTTATTACCGATCGCCGAGTGCTAGATAAGCAATTGCAAGATGCGGTGTATCAGCTAGAGCATAAAGCAGGGATGGTAGAGCCGATTGATAAAGATTCAGAGCAATTAGCACGTGCCATTAATAATGGGACACGTATTATTATCACGACGCTTCAAAAGTTCCCGTTCATTTTAGAAAAAGTAGCGGGCTTAGAGCGTAAAAAGTATGCGGTCATTATTGATGAGGCCCATTCATCACAAGGTGGTAAAGCTTCAACAGCATTAACGAATGTTTTATCGGATAAAACGTTGGAAGCAGCTTATGAGGAAGACCGTATTGCGGAAGAAAACTTAGATGATGTGGACGAAAAAATTGTTGAAGCAATCATGAAAAGTGGTAAGCAAGATAATGTATCTTTCTTTGCATTTACGGCGACACCAAAACCGAAGACATTAGAAAAATTTGGTACTGTTGGTTTAGATGGTAAGCCAATAGCATTCCATCAGTACACAATGCGACAAGCGATTGAAGAAGGTTTTATTATAGATGTACTTGAAAACTATACGACCTATAAAACGTTCTGGAAAATTGCAAAGACTGTAGACGATGATCCAGAGGTGTCACAAAAACAAGCAACGAAAAAGCTAGCACAATACGTGTCATTGCATCCACATAGTATTGCACAAAAAACAGAAATTATTATCGAGCATTACCGTAATTTCGTGCAGCGTAAAATTGGCGGTCGTGCAAAGGCAATGGTTGTAACAGCGAGCCGTTTACATGCAGTACGTTACAAAATGGCTTTCGATAAGTATATTAAAGATATGGGCTACCATGATTTAAAAACAGTGGTTGCTTTCTCAGGTACAGTTAAAGATGATGAGATTAATTATACCGAGTCAGAAATGAATCAGTTCTCTGAAAAAGAGTTACCTGAAAAATTTAACTCTGACGAATACAAAGTATTACTTGTAGCGGAGAAATATCAAACTGGATTTGATGAACCACTTTTGCACACAATGTATGTTGACAAGCCATTAAGCGGTATTAAGGCGGTTCAAACACTATCTCGATTAAATCGTACATGCCCTGGTAAAGACGATACATTCGTATTGGATTTTGTAAATGACCCAGAAGACATGAAAGCGTCTTTCCAGCCTTATTATGAATCGACAAGTCTATCAGAAATTACTGATCCGAATATCCTTTATGATATGCAGGCCGAGTTAGAGCCATATCAAGTGTGTACGGAAGAAGAAGTGCAGAGGGTAAATGAGCTTGAGGTAATAGGCGGTGTGAGGAAGTCTACGAAGGCTCAAGCCGAGTTAAATGCGGTTCTCGATAAAGGTGTGGAGCGTTTTAAAAAGCTTTCGGTAGAAGAACAATTCGCATTTAAACAAGTGGCAACGAAATTTTCACGTACGTATGGCTTTGTACTACAAGTTGTAACATTTATCGATTTAGATCTACACAAGCAATATATTTACCTGACGTACTTGTTACGTAAATTGCCACGTGGTCGAGGTGATAAGGACGTTTACTTGGCGGATGATGTAGCACTTGAATACTACCGCAATCAAAAAGTATTTGAAGGTAGCATTAAGCTTGAGAAAACGGGCGGTGTAGAACTTGATCCACAGAAACACGGAGCTGGGGGTGCACCTGAAGACGAAAAGGTACGATTATCGAGTATTTTAGATAAGTTAAATGAGCGTTTTGGCACGCAATTCACAGAAACAGATTTCCTTTCTCGTGAGCAAGTGAAAGAGGATATGTTAAACAGCGAGGATATCCGCCAAAAAGCAAAAAACAACACAAAAGAAAACTTCAAATTCGCTTTTGAAAAATCTTTTATGGATTTCGTTATTGACCGAATGAGCAGCAATCAAGAGTTCTTTATTAAGATTTTAGAAAACGACGAGTTTAAGACGTATATTATGGAAGATATGATGAACGAGGTTTATGTGGAAGTAAATAGATAGCGTATATTAAAATATAGGGACGAATTGTACATGTCCCTATATTCTTTAAAAAACTTGTCAGAATAGTATGTTTAAAAGGTGGGTTATAGATGGGTTTTAATACTGAAAATAGAACAATACTAGATATCTTTCAAAGGCAATCAAGATATGTTATACCTAGATATCAACGTGAATATGTTTGGAAACAAAGAAACTGGGATGAATTATTAAATGATATTACTTTTACACTAGGCTTTAAAAATGACAAAAATGAATGGACACACTTTTTAGGGACAATAGTTTTAAGTAGTAATGTAAAATTAAAATCTTCTGATTCAATTAGAGGTATTAAGGATTATGAAATTATCGACGGTCAACAAAGAATTACAACTTTATTTTTATTATTCACTGCAATTTGTAGTAGGTTATACAAGTTAAAGGATAATGACGAATCATTTCAAAGGGCAAAATATATAGAAAATACATTTATTAACTCGGTTACACCTCAGAATGAACTAATACCAATTTTGTTTAACAGTGAATATAAATCATTCATTTTAGAATTACTCCATGGTATGAAGCAGTCACAACATGAAAAGTTGTCAAATGAAAGTCCATATAAAGCAGCATATGAACATTTCTATTCTTATTTTTTAACAAAAAGCTTTAATG
>NZ_JAANMZ010000084.1 GCF_011250555.1 Bacillus sp. MM2020_4
CTCCATCTCCCTTAGGATTAATATAAGTTTTTACAAGATCTTGTTTGTTTCTGACTACACTTATATATTATCACCTTTCCAAAGGTAAGAAAGATGTTTGTGATACTTTTCACAAATTAGCAACAAAGTCTTGAAGTAATTGTGAACTACCGTTAACTCCCATACAAATCACATTAAAGATCTACCTTGAAAAATATCAAAATTTGATTTGTGGTTCCTTGTGCAAACAAAAAAACCAGCCTCCACCCACGATAAGGGCTGAGACTGGTCCATCTTCCTGTGACGAGCACGATATTAATTTGTCGGCCTTTTAAACGGCCACCAGTTTGCTTCGCCAAAGGTTTTGACCATGACTGGAACAAACAGTGGTAAGACGACGAAGGCGTAGAGCAAGAGCCCGGTTAAGATGATCGAAGCAATCTGCAACAGGGATAGCATCCCTGATGGCATCATTGCCGCAAAGGTCCCACCGAGAATAATCGCCGCAGAGATGATGACGGTGCCCATTTTTTTCATGGCCATCAGCATCGCATCACGTACCGTTAATTCTTTATACTCGTTAAAACGATCCATGAGGAAAATACTATAGTCAATGCCAAGGGCCATCAAGATGATAAAGGCAAAGAACGGAACCGCCCAGCTGATGCCTGTATAGTGAAGAATCTTCATAAAGATGACCTCATTAATCGACATGGCGGTATAGTACGTAAGAACTAACGAACCAATCAAATACACCGGCATAATAATCGAACGGAATAAGAAAATTAAGATAATCGAGATGCCGATGAGCATGTAAATAACCGTCCGGGTATAGTCCTGATTGGACATCGTTTGCAGGTCAGCATTTGTACTGGTGATTCCGCCAACCGCGACAACGGCATTTTCTAACTTTGTTCCTTTGGTTGCCTGTTTAATCGTCGACTTAATGGCCTCGACTTGATCGATCGCCTCATTCGAATAAGGACTTTTTTTAAAAACAACATCCATCGTTATGACTTTACGGTCTGGTGAAAAATAAGTATCAAGAACTTGGGCGAAGTCCTTACTTTCCAGCATCTCCTCCGGTAAATAAAACGCCGAGCTGACCGACAAACCGGACACGTAGTCTTGGGCAGACGCTAAGCCATCAGAAATTTGGTCGAGACCATCAGCACTTTGACCAAGACCATCCGTTAATGTGGCCATTTGGTCACCTAAACCGCCGAAGCCGTCTAGTAATTGCTGCTGCCCTTTATTAATGTCAGTTAAACCATTGGTTACCTTCGGGAAGTTATCTACAATCTGTCCTTGCCCATTTGCTAATTGATCAAACCCTGCCTGCTGCTGGGCAATCCCATCGATTAACGCTTGCAGGCCTGCTCCGATTCCCGCTTGGCCCTCCACCACTTTTTTATAATTGGACGTTGCGGTATTCACCCCCTCTGTTAGCGGCGCAAGGCCGGCATTTAATTTTGATAGATTTGTAGACAGTTCAGCCAGCGGACCCTTAACCCCTAAAACGGTGCCTTTTATTTTTCCATATTCAGGGGAATTCGTAATCCCTTGATAGTCTGATTCTATTTTTGAAAAATCATCATTCGTGATTTGCGCAAGATTGGCAGAAATTCCGGCTAAGCCGCCACCAATTTGCTGATAGCCATTGTTTAAAGTAGTGAGATTGGCACCAACATCTTGGTAGCCTTTTAAAAGTGCTTGATGATGACCCAGTAACTCTTCTGCACCAGCTTTAGCCTTGGCCAAGCCAGCCTTTATTTGGGTAGAACCCGCTGATCCTTGACGAATTCCATTCTCAATCTTCGCCAAATTGGTTTGAATTTCAACGAGACCTGATTTCAACTCATTGGTGCCTGACACCAATGAGCCAATCCCATCGGTCGCCGTTTTTAATTGCGGGGAGGATTTGGCTAGTTCACTTTCAGCCTGATGCAAACCATCGCTGATTTTAACCACGCCATCCTTCCCTTCCCCAAGTCCTTCCGCCAATGTTGCCGCTTGTTTTGACACATACAAATCTTCAATCGGCTCACCAACAGGTCTTGTTGCCGAACGAACCTTATCGACTAAATTGACCTTTTCCAGATCCTGTGAAAGAGCTTCAACTATATTCAAGTATTCCAGAGAGTCCATTTTTTCATCATTCTTAATCACAACCTGTGTAGACATTGCCTCACCGGGACTGAAACTTTCGGCAATGGCATTGAATCCTTTTATCGCCGGAATATCTTCACTTACCTCTTCAAGTGAGTTAAAGGATAATGTCCCATTGTACGTGACGAGAAAAGGCACGCAAACGGCAGCAACAATTAACAAGGCAAGGAAGGGTCTAGCAAGTGAGAATTTCCCCGCTCCCCCCCACAGCTTGCTTTCCCCATGCTCCGCTGTCTTTTTCGATGGCCAGTAAATTTTCAAACCAAGTACCGCCATGAAAAACGGAACAATCGTGAACAGGGCAATTAGCAGAATCGCAACACCGACAGCGACGGCTGCCGCTGATTGATACAATTGAAATTGTGAGAACCCAATAGCAGCAAAGCCAATCATGACCGCGACCCCACTAAAGAACACCGTACGGCCGGCATTTTTATACGTCGCCACGATCGCATCCGTAATCGATTCCTGGTCAGCTAACTCCTCTTTAAACCGGCTTAATAGTAAAATACAGTAATCCGTTCCGATTCCGAACAAGACAGCCACCAGGAAAATCTGCGTGTAGCTGGAAATTGGAAAGTCGAGTTTGTCAACCAAAAAGGCGACAATCGATTGGGACGTCAAATAAGTGAACCCGACCGTAATTAATGGAATGAACGGGGCAATGACCGAACGGAAGACAAGCAGTAATACGCCCAAAATGAAAACGACCGTAATTCCCTCTGTTTTTTTCAAGCCTTCCTGTGAGCTGGTCATTAAGGCTTCACTAATCAGCCAGCTGCCTGTGTAATAATGCTCAACTTTCACATCATCAGTCGTTTTATAAAAAAGCTCACGGAGCTCTTTATCGGTATACTTCTTATTCCAGGTGTGCTTGATGGATACCATTATCGTTTTTCCGTCGTCAGATACAAGTTGATCCTTTAAATTTGGTTCGTTAAAATGTGTTAAGATCTCGGTAATGCCGAGCTGCTTTTTAGCCGCTTCAAGCTCGCGAATAGCGCGTTCCGCTTCGGAAAATTCCTGTTTCGTCAGCTTTTTATCGCTGTGAAAAACAAGAGCAACGGTTGCCGTATCCCCCACATTCTTCTGTCCCTGGACTTCATCCATAATTTGTCCGGCTAATGCCGATGAATAGCCCTCAGGAACTTTAATATCCCCTTTTTCCTTCACAAGGTCCGCCATGTTTGGAGCGACTAAAAACAAACTAACCGCCACGACAATCCAAGCAAGTAAAACAAACCATTTCCCCTTAATAATTGCTCTCACCGTTATTCCCCCAACCTCTCTTCTTTGGTTGCCAAAATGATTCGATTCAACTTTTCATATGTTTTCATAAACGTTTTGATCTCTTCCTGATCAAATTGCTTGATTAACGATCCGACAAGCTGATTAATACCTAATTCTGTTTCATGAAATAATTCCTGCCCTACCGCTGTTAACGTTAGGTAGACCACGCGCCGATCATTTTCATCACGCGTCCGCTGAATGAACCCTTTTTTCCACAATCGTTCAATCATGGCCGTAATCGCACTCTTTTTAACATGAAATACCTCGGCCAGCTCTGAAGATGTACATTCTTCCTTCTGGTTGATATACCTAAGTATGTAATGCTGATCATTTGTTAAATCGCTTCCGATTTGACATTTGACTAATTGCGCAGTATTTTTCTCAATCGAGAATGTCAGATTAATATACTGATCAACTAATTCCTTGATAGCCGTATTTTCCATAGATTGTTCACCTCGCTAATAGTTAATCAATTGAACTATTTTCCTTTTTTAGATTAATATATGCCTAGTTGCTTGTCAATAGTATGAAGTGATTAATAAAAGCCACTAAATATACTGCCAAAACATAGAAAGGAGCGGCTGGCAAACCTACTAGAAAAATTAAAGAGAGGAATTCATCACGAATCCCTCTTGTTTATCTTTATATATTTCCCCCAAATATCGCCACATTTTGCCGATCATGATCAAAAATATGCCCATTCCATTTTAATACCGTTTGGACAATACCGAGCCCATCGGCATTATACCTCCCGGCAATTCGCTGGTAGGTCATAAGTTCATACACGCCATCCCGATTGAAATCAACCGGATATACTCCCGACAAAGGATTTACCCATCCTTGGATCGGTGCCTTCAGCCTGCCAGTAGAGTCATAGATTTCATCTAGGTAGGTCCTTCCCTTATATGTTAAATCCAGAAGATATTTTTCTTTTAGGCGATGACTAATCACTGCTGCCTTGTACTGATTTTCATAGTTTACATCGTATTGATAGGTTTCATTAAAGTGATCGGAATCAAGGATCCGTCGGAATTGACCGTTCATAAACGAAAATCCATCTGCATAAATAGCGCCGCCACTTCCACCGGTATCAATCACGATTAAAATATCATCAGCATTATTACCGGTCAAATCACCAAGAAAGAGTGTGGGATGGTATCCGGCATTATTTTTTAAAGGGATATGTTGTTGTTGTTTCGTTCTTCCATTCTGAACAACCAGCGTGATTTGTTGCCAAAAAGGACTGTCGGGCGTTTGATTGGCCGTCAAAAAGACATGGTCGATGACTCCATCCCCATCAATATCTCCATTCTTGGCCGCTACAATGGTCGCCACATTTTGGTGTGTTGATGTGCGAAGCATCCCCCACGATTCCTGCCTGCAGGAAGAATGGGACCACCCATTATGAGGATGAACCATTTCGTTTCTGAAGCCATATATACCCATATGCCTCCCCCTTTTTTCTCGAAGTTCTCACTCACGTATCCTATGAAGGCTATCGTAAAATCGTGACACGAGCAACATGGACGATGGGCATACAACATACCTGGACCATCCATGAAAGAATTGAGAAATTGTGTAGCTTAAGAAGTTTCATAGGAAAATTCAGCTAAATTGTGACATCCATTCGACTGAATTCCTTATATGCTATACTAATTAATCGATTAATTAAAACTGCATGATAGTCCGATTAAGTAGCTAAATTTGGGAAAGTCCCTTATATTTCATGCGATTCCATTGTGTACTATGATATAATTCATTCCCAAGAGGAAAATGGAAAGAAGTGAAATTGATGTCTGCGGATTATACACCGGCTGTTCATTTTCGGAATGTACATTATTCCGCCTACAATCGGCCCATTTTAGAAGAAATTACCGGATCGTTTCCTGAGGGTAAAATTACCACTTTGGTCGGGCCATCAGGAGCCGGAAAAACAACACTACTTAAACTATGCAATGGGCTGCTGTCGCCTGATTCAGGTGAAATTTTTATAAAAGACCAAAACATCGACAGCTATAACCCTGTCAAATTACGGCGATACGTGGGAATGGCGCTACAAAGTGCCCCAATGGTCAGTGGAAGTGTGTTCAAAAACCTGGCACTCCCCATGGAACTGCAAGGGAAACAACTAGCGGAGGATGAGGCCCGGGAGCTGTTGGTCCAAGTAGGTCTTGATGCCACGTTTTTGCACCGGAATAGTAAAGAGCTATCCGGTGGTCAACGGCAAAAGGTTTCGATTGCCCGCACACTTGTGAACCGTCCCCGGATTATTTTGCTCGATGAAATCACCTCTTCACTCGACCCGGCATCCCAGAAGGAAATCGAAGCATTGATTGTAAAAATTAATCGAAAATTCAACACGACCATCATCTGGATTACGCACAATTTGGAACAGGCGTTGACAATTGGCGAGTACACCTGGGTGATGATGGATGGGAAAGTGATTGAAACGGGGGAAAGCAGGTTGCTTGATGCGCCGGTAAATGAAAAAGTAAAACGGTTTGTGAAAGGAGAAGGACAATGAGTTATCTGGCACTAGCTATCGCGCTTATTTTCGTCCTGATCCCGCTTTTTCTATCGAAAACACTACATCTGGGGCTTGAAAAGGACACGTTGATCGCTACCATCCGCTCCATTATCCAGCTATTTGCGGTCGGCTATATTCTCAAATTTGTTTTCGAAGCGGATAGCCCTCTCTATATTCTGCTGATGGTGGGAGTCATGATTGGCGCCGCCACGCAAAATGCGAGAAAAAAAGGAAGTGTGATCCAAGGCATCACCTGGAAAGTAGCAATTACCTTAATTTTTATAGAGGTACTGACGCAAGGGATTATACTAGGCTTTCACATTACGCCGTGGGCGGCGCAATATATTATCCCAATCAGCGGTATGGTCATTGGCAACTCGATGATTCTCGCCATTTTGTTCCTTAATCGTTTTTCTGCAGAGATTGAATCACGGCAGGACGAAACCGAACTCATTCTGTCCCTTGGGGGAACACCCAAACAGGCCATCCGTAACCAACTAATCACCTCCATTAAAGCGAGCATGATTCCGACCATTGAAAGCCAAAAAACCATTGGGCTCGTCCAGCTCCCTGGCATGATGAGTGGCCAAATCATCGGCGGGGCCGATCCGATTCAAGCCGTGCAATTCCAATTGCTTATTTTATTCTTGCTTTTAACCACTGCATCCGTCACAAGCATCATGATCGGGACCTTATCCTATCCATCATTGTTTAACCAAAGGATGCAGCTGTTACGGGCGCGTCGATAGACAGTTTCAAACCCATTGATTGGGGGTCATTGCTTCTAAAATATCTTGTTCATGGTAGCCAATCGATGCCATAGTTTTTTATTTATCAACCGTATTTTTTTACATACAAAAAAGGACAATCACAGTGATTGTCCTTTTCATGTGCCTGGCAACGTCCTACTCTCACAGGGGCGCATGCCCCAACTACCATCGGCGCTGAGAAGCTTAACTTCCGTGTTCGGTATGGGAACGGGTGTGACCTTCTCGCCATAATTACCAGACTAATTT
>NZ_JAANMZ010000085.1 GCF_011250555.1 Bacillus sp. MM2020_4
CTTCCTAATGTTACTATTTGTCACAATTATTTAAAACGTAAAATTTGAAAGAATAGAAGTATTGGGTATCCGTTGGAGGTGTTTATGAAGAGAGAATGGTTGATAAAACTTAGAAAAATGAAAAAAATGACCCAAAAGGAGATTTCAACAATTGCCTTTATCGATAGGTCCTACTATACACTTATTGAAAATGGTAAGAGAACGCCAAGTATTGCCATTGCAAAAGCAATTGCAGCGGCTTTAGATTTTGATCCTTTGTTATTTTTTCATGAAACTGCAGAAGTGGACTTCAATAACTCGCACCAGCTAATGACTATACCAGATACATTAAAAATAGCAGAGGTTTTTAAAAGTGAAAAAAATTGTCAAATTCTCTATGTATCTACAAATTTTGATGATTATCTTAAACATGTGATAACGTTCATTTTAGTCGCATATGAGAAAGGTAATCATTATATGATTTTTGATACTGTGGATAATATACGCCGCATAAAAGAAAAGCTGGAATTGATCTTACCTGAAGATGATTTACTAGATCATATTTATTTTATAAACCATGAATGCGACCTAGATGAAATAGACACACGAATTTCTTCCATTGTGTCTGGTCTTAATAAGGATGCCTCCTTATTTATAGGGTGTCGTATGGTTCAGAGTACGATTGTTTTGGATCAGACTAAATTAAAGGAGTCCATTAGTTTATTAAGGAACAGAAACATTTTATTTACTTGTGTATATGATGCAAATTTACTAAAAGCGGGTTCACTCCTACAATTAATGAAGGCCTATCCCTATCTAATGACAGATAGTGAAATAGTTCTTTCTCCTTTATTTAACAAAGCTGGCTGCTCAGATCTACTTCCCACGTTGTTTATCCACGAAGAATCTGATGCTGATGAGTGAAAATTTGATCAGTCCTTATGTTTCGGCTTCTTTTTCAAATGGCAAAGATGAAACCGGAAAAGTATCCTGTCCCCTCATCCTTCTTCATTGCGTTCTACCAATTCATAGGAAATTCATCGAAAAAAGGCAAAAACCATGTTCAAATGTCATTTTTGAACGTGGTTTTTGATCGTTTAAGGCATATTTCTCGGCTAAAAGTGAAATTGTCATGTTCGCTCAACTGTTCGTAACCCGTTATGGTAAAGGTACCCGGGAATACAAGGTAAAGCGCGCTTTCTGAAAGGGTTCTACCAATGGAAAGCTTTGAGCAGTTAGCCGAACAATATAAGCCAATGATCAACAAAATCATTCACACATTACACATCTATAAAGACCAAGAAGAATTTTACCAGCTGGGGCTTATTGCCCTCTGGGAAGCCTCCCGCCGCTTTGATGAGGGGAAGGGGAGGCTTGCCAGCTACGCTTACATGTATATTAAAGGGTATCTGCTTATGGAACTGAAGAAACGCCGCAAGGACGAGGAAAGAAATCTTTATCCAAGCGAAGAGTTTTGGAGCATCATTGTAGATCACTCTTCCCTTTGCCCATTAGAAGAAGAAACGCTTCGCTCATATTGCTCTGGCCTTACACCCAACCAAACAAAATGGGTCATCTATTCGGCCCTGTATTGCCTATCTACAAGTGAGATGGCCGCATTGGAGAAAGTGTCTGTTTCTGCCGTAAAAGGCTGGCGCGCCGGGGCTCGTGAAAAAATAGCAAAGGTAATGATGGACTAGAAAAAACCACAGGTGGTTTCAGTTGCATAATGAAGACCATTTTGTTAGTATTCGTGTAGCATTTTGGTCAAAAAGCAACATTGATGATAATTTATCTTAAAACAGGATAGCAAATTGGTAAGGAGTGGTGAGAACTTGAACTACCGTAAAGCAACTATCGATGACATAAAGGCCTTAATAGATTTGAGAAAAAGGCAATTAATGGATGAGGGTAGTAACCCTACTACAGACATTGATCTGGAACTTACTGTTTTCTTTAAAAATAAACTTAGTGATTCTTCTTTAATTCAGTGGTTAGTGGAGGAGAATGAAGAAATTATTGCTTGTGGTGCAATAATTGTTTATGAATTCCCTCCATCGTATACCAATAAGAGTGGAAAAAAGGCTTATGTCACCAATATGTATACGAATGAGAAATACCGTGGACAAGGAATCGCAACTAAGCTGTTGACTAAGCTGGTGGAGGAAGCTAAAAACTTAGACATAAGAAAAATATGGCTTGGAGCCTCCAAATTAGGTAGACCAGTATATAAGAAATATGGTTTTAAAGAATCGGACGAATGGTTAGAATTAAATTTATAGAATGCTGGCGTATATTTCCGGGTGCCATTTGACCAAAAAGATAAAATCAAGCCGGAGTATAAACATGAATAAACATATAATTTAGGCAAATGATATCGGAAGTTGAAAAGAAAATGGAGATGACTTCAATGGGATCATATAAAATAACCAACATGCTGATCGATGATGATTTTGCTGTAGAAGAATATGTGACTACGGAATTTACCCACAATCATAAATCGTATAGCATAACATTTAAAAAAGCCGATCTTGAAATCATTAATGCATGGGTTTATGAGGAGGGTACCTCATTTCCAGCGGATGTACCAGAAGAATTGGTGGAATCGATTAGGGAAGAGATCAAAAAAAGAATCTAAGGATGTAACAAAGTAAATACGGACACATAGGAAAAAACTAACCTATTCACTTTCAGATAGGTTAGTTTTTTGTCGTTTTGCGGTTCATAAGCAGTTAGATAGAAGAATGGAAGGAATTACTTTTATTCAATCTCAATTACTTTGATCCTTGAGAAGATTTCTTCCTCCGCAGATTTGTAATCCCATTCATGTGGATAGTAGCCTAAGGGATTGCATATCATTTCAATCCCTTTATATTGCTCATGGAATCGTGAATGAACATGTCCAAAAATATATTTTTTTACACCATATTTTATGGCTAGTGCTCCGAAATGCGAACTCCCCATCATCGCATTAAAAAAATCCCAACTTGGATCCCCCTTACACAATACAAAATGGGAGAAGGGAACAACATGGGTTACCATGATGATGTTTTTATCATGAAAGTTCCTTAACCAATGTTCCAGTTGTGTGAGATATCGCTCGGTTTCCTTCTGATCATGCCCTGGCCAGTGCGCATAATTCTTGTCAGGCCATGTGAAGTCATTGTATTGACCAAGCGAGAATTGTTCTTTCGTGTATTCTTTGAGCCCGAAGGTGTAATCATACCAGCCGCCATCACCAATAAGCACCCAATTTTCACCTAATTCCACCGGACCGTTTCCAAGGTTGCCCGGAAATGTAAGTAACGTTTCATAGGCGAATTTTGAATTCTCGTGATAAATATCGTGGTTTCCATGAACAAATAAAACCTTGGTTTGCGGAAATTCATTTTGTAGCTGATTCAAAAGGGCAAGGCTTTTTTCAGGTCCTACAGCTATGTCGCCATTCGTAATAAACACATCAGGTAAATGGGCTGTTAACCATTTTTTTAAAATCCCCATGACATCGGCTTTCGTATTTTTTCGATTTAATCCTTCATGAATATCCGATAAAATCGCCAGTTTCATACCAATCGCTCCTAATGGTACTTTTAGTGCTACGTTATTATAAGTATTCGTTGGGCCCCATGGTGTTTCCTCTAATTCCTTCGCATTTGTTTCTAAAATAGTAGAAATGAAAACGTTAGGTATTGAGCTAGCGAAGCAGGATAGTTAAAAAAGAAAAAGAAACAAAACAAATTAAAGTGAAAAGATAGTTTAACCTAAAAAAACTTCGTTAGATTTCCTTACAAAAGTATCATCTATCGAGTCTTAATGTGGTATTAATAATTATATAAATAAGTATATGGTTTTCTTGGGTTCTAGTAGGAGGGAGAAATATGAATGTAGAAATAAGGTTAGTAAATGAGAAAGAAGCTCCAATTGTTCATAAGCTTATGTTAGATGCGTTTGAAGAATATCGATTACTTGAAGTTCCTTCAAGTGCATTAAATGAATCATTAGATTCTTTACTAAATGTACTTGAAAACGGTTCACAAAATGCCTTATTGTGCATCGTAAATGGTGAGCCCTTAGGTTCCTCAAGATTTACAATTAAAGGTGATTCATTATACTTTTCAAGATTATCTGTAACACCCCACGCAAGAGGAAAGGGGATTGCTAAAGCTATATTATTGTGGCTTGAGAAATATGCTAATGAAAATGGAAAACTGAAAATGAAATGCCGAGTTCGGGCTTCGTTACCTAAAAATATAAGTTTATACAAGGCGATGGGATATAGTGTTTCTAAAGAAGAAGTTGTCATCAATCCTAATGGATTCCCTGTTAAAACAGTAGTTATGGAAAAGAACTTGGAACCTAACGATGGGCAATAGTGAAAAGGCAGCGGATTGTCCGTTGCCTTTTGCCAATCCATTTTAAAAATACTTTCTAAATAATTCTCTTCTTAGGCTGCCACTTGGAGAGGATCTAGGTATCACTTGAGCCAGATTTCACACCGTATTTTAAAGTAGATTTCCCTTTTGTTTGGGGAGAGAATCCTTTGATCCTTTTATCTGATTCATAAAATAGAAGAAACCCCATTCATAATTATTGGCATCATATTATTTACAAATTCCTCAGAAGTGATTTTTCTTCCACCTCTATTCCAAGAGTATGAGGCCCCATAAATACTCCAACTAATCATAGTAGAAATAGTTTTAATTGATTCCTGATTTTCCATTCCTGAATTTTGTTTATGCATATTAACCAATAGATGATAGATTAGATTCCCTAGTTCTTCGATAACATTATTTTGAATAACTGAGCCCAAGGATTCATACCGACTAGAACAAACAGTACTAAGATTCTTGTGATAATCACACATAACAAAAAGGATATTCGAAACGATCTCCTGCGTAAATATACTCTGACAATTAATCCTTTGCTTAAGATTATCTCTGAATTCACTAGTTATTGTGGAATCCAAAAGTTCATATTTATCGGTAAAATGGGCATAAAACGTTGCTCGATTAACGGTTGCTCTATTGGCAATATCTCCTATCGTAATAGAATTAAAATCTTTTTCACGGATTAAACTTGTGAAGGAATCTTGAAGAAGTTGTCTTGTACGAATAACCCTTGGGTCTGTTTTTTGTGATGCCATTTATGTTCACCTCATTTACTAAACACTTTTTTAAATTTGTTGTATAAGCAATATTTCTGAAGTTTTGATGATTGTAGCATCTTGCTGCCTATTTTATCATAAATTATGCAACTGGTGTTGCTTAAACATTAAGTGTTTAAAATATAATCATCCAAGGAGTGAAATGAAAATGGCAACAGTTTTATTTATTAAAGCCAATTCTCGTCCAATAGAGCAATCGGTTAGTGTCCAACTATATCATGCATTTTTAGAAGGTTATAAAGAATCTCATCCGGGGGACGAGATAATAGAACTAGATATTTTCAAAGAAAATTTGCCTTATTACGATACAGATAAAATTAATGGAATGTTTAAACTAAATAAGAACCTAGAATTAACACCTGAGGAACGAGCAGCGACTGATCTAGTCAATAAATATTTAGAACAGTTCCTTTCTGCCGATAAAATTGTATTCGCATTTCCTCTTTGGAATTTTACGATTCCTGCTCCTATGCATACCTATTTAGATTATATAGGACAGGTAGGAAAAACCTTCAGCTATTCGGCAGAAGGACCTATAGGACTACTTCCTGACAAAAAAGTCGTTCTGTTAAATGCCAGTGGTGGAATCTATTCAGAGGGACCTGCAAAATCTTTAGAAATGGCTGTAAATTATGTAAAAGTATTATTAACCTTCTGGGGTGTACAAGATGTAACAACCATCGTCATTGAAGGGCACAACCAAAACCCAGAAAAAGCACAAGAGATTATTGAATCAGGTCTTGAGAAAGCCGCAAAAGTTGCACAAACATTCTAATAAGGAATAACCTTAGGAAACTTGCAGTGATGTATATGTCGGAAAAGTTGAAAATACATCATTTTCACCAGGTGTTGCCTGGTGACATCAATTACAAATGGTCAAATAACCCGCTGACACATCCACTTGCCTCAAAAGAAATGGACTGGAATTAACACCGGCGCAAAGATTGGGATTAACAACAAAACAATACACGATTGAAGATATAATTTATTTAAGATAATAGCCACGGTGTCTGAACCGTGGCTTTTTATTGAGTTTAACTTTTATAAAAATCATGAAGGATATTGTAAATTTTCCTCTTACTAAAATGGTTTCTTTAGAGATATTCTTATTTTTTTGATTTGATTTAAGCCTTCATTGCTAAGGAGC
>NZ_JAANMZ010000086.1 GCF_011250555.1 Bacillus sp. MM2020_4
ATTCACTACTTATATACCTTTCATTATTATTCTTATCTTAACAGATGTTTGTATATGATTAAACGATTGATTTTGGAAATCATTTTCCGCTATTTCTATCCCTCCATTCCATTTATACCATATGGTCTAACTTATTTTTTAATTTCCGTTGAAGTTTTCACTATATTGTCATTGTTTACTGGATTTTACCGACTAATCTTGAGATAAAATGTTACTAATGAACTTAATAAATTGAAAATGACTGGTATAGAAAAATCAGTTTGAGGTGATTTAAGATGACAGCGACAATGAAGCCAACTCATTCCATTGAGATAAAAGAACTACTTACATTTGCTGACCGGAAATTTAAAAGTGAAAGAGGAAGCTATCTATTTCAGGAAGGAATGTTAGCAGAAGAGCTATTCATTATTATTTCTGGCAAGATTCAAATCAGTAAAATTACTTCTGATGGCCGTGAACTTTCACTCCGAATTTGCAGCGCCAATGATATTTGCGGTGAATTAACACTTTTCACCGACAATCCGCGCTATCTATTAAGCGCAAAGGTGCTTGAAGAAGGGGAAATTGTTGCCATCAAAAAAGATGTGATAGAAAGTGAAATTTTCCAAAATAGTAAACTTGCCTTTGAGTTTATGAAATGGATGAGTGATCATTTCCGCAAAACGCAGACTAAATTTCGCGACCTTGTTTTAAATGGAAAACGGGGTGCCTTATTTTCTACGCTTATACGGATGTCCAACAGCTATGGGACCCCAAAAGGAAACGAAATCTTAATTGACCTGCCCTTAACCAATCAAGAACTGGCAAATTTCTGTGGTACCTCCCGTGAAAGTACCAATCGGATCCTTAGTGAGTTAAAGCGTGATAAGATTATTTCGATAAAAAAAGGAAAGATTTCTATTTTAGACCTGCAATATTTAAAAGATGAAATTGGCTGTGAAAATTGCTCAGCCATCTATTGTAATATAGAATAATGCTAGTATTGACAAGGCTGTCTCAAATAATTGAGACAGCCTTGTTTTTCTAGTTTTGTGCTTGTTTTTCCCTTAGTACTTTCGGAACATACACGCAGAATGGTTCACTTTCAAGATAATCGCCTGTCATCGCAAACGCCCTTGATCTTGAACCCCCACAAACATAGCGAAATTCACAGACACCGCATTTTCCTTTAAATTCGTCTGGTTTTCGTAAGGCCTTAAAGATTGGCGATTCACGGTAGATCTCTGCTAATGGTGTCTCCCGAACATTCCCTGCCTTTACAGGCAGCAATCCGCTAGGATAAACATCACCGATATGGGAAATAAACACAAAGCCATTACCGTCGTTGACACCTTTAGGGGCACGTCCAAGTCCATCAATGGAACCTGTTAACCCTTTTTCTGTCAAAGCACTTAAATAATCGATTTCATCTGTCTGCGCCTTTGCTTCGCGCATCTTTTGCTGAATGACAACACGGCGGTAATGCATCGCCTCTGTTGTCTTAATGTCGAATGGCACACGCTTGCTTAGGTCGTACAACCATCTGAGAACCTTTTCAGTTTCCACAGGTGAAACCATGTCAGTTACCTGCCCTCTTCCAGTTGGGACAAGAAAAAAGACACTCCAAAGCACGCATTTTAATTCCTCAACCAGTTTTGCCATCTCTTCAAGATGTTCAAAATTGTATCTAGAAACAACCGTGTTAATTTGGATTGGCATTTCCAATTCGTGCAAATACTTAATTTTTTCCATGGTCAGATCAAACGAACCTGCTGTCCCGCGGAAATGGTCATGAATCTCGGCGGTGGGTCCGTCAAGACTAAAAGCCCATCGCGATAGGCCGACTTCCTTTGCTTTCTGCATTGCCTCCATCGTTACATTCGGTGTAGCACTTGGCGTCATCGAAACCCGGACACCCTTTTGAACTGCATACTTGGCAATATCAAAAACATCTTCCCTCATCAAAGGATCGCCACCTGTAAAGACAAGGATGGGATTATTCATATCGTATATTTGATCGATTAGATTTTTGCCTTCTTCAAATGTTAATTCGCGTGGATCCCTTGCATATTGCGCATCTGCACGACAATGCAGGCATTTTAATTGGCAAGCACGTGTCAGCTCCCATATAACGATAAATGGATCTTTGTTAAAATCTCGGTTAAAAGACAAGTGAAACGCCCCCTAAAAAAACAGCTTTTTCAAACGCAAACAGCCTTAATACTCTGTATTATAAACGTGTCTATGTTTGAAAAAAGTGAACTACCTCACAGACTAGGGGGCATATATGTCCGAAATGTGAAAGCTATAAGAAAAGCGCAGGAGCTGGACAATTTTCAAAGTCGAAATTTTATCATGCTTTATCTTTAAAAAAAATTTAGGAAGGCAGCTTGTTTAAAAAGAATATTGAAATGGTCCCAGGTCCTGTGTGCGCCCCAATAGCTGAGCCAATCGAGGAAATATACACCTCTTTCGGATTAAATTCCTCTTCGAACATCGCTTTTACTTCCAAAGCCGTTTCAAGATTATCTGCATGGCTGATGCTAATGACCTGCTCCTGCAAATTAGACCCTCGCTCGTTCATGATTTCAATGATTCGGCGAAATACTTTCTTTTTCCCTCTGATTTTTTCAATAGGAACAAGTTTCCCTTCTTCCATATTTAAAATCGGCTTAATATTTAATAATCCACCTAAAAACGCAGAAGCTTTCGAAACCCTGCCGCCTTTTGCCAAATAATCTAAATCTTCTACTGTAAAAATATGCTCCATGTGCTCGCTTCTAAATAGGACATCTTCTAAAATTTTTTCTTTCGTAACGTTATTTGCCGCGAGCCTCGCTGCTTCTTGAACAATCAGTCCAATTCCAAGTGATGCACATTTCGTATCAACTATCGTTATTTGTAGGTTTGGATATTTTTCCTTGACTTGGTCAAGAATCATAACAGCGGTTGAATATGTACCGGACAATGCGGAAGAAAAGGCAATATAAATTCCTTCTTCATTTTTTTCTGCCATTTCTGTAAAAACTTTTTCAAACAAAAGTGGGGACACTTGAGATGTTTTTGGTATGACACCACCGCGGATGGCATCATAAACCATTTTTGGATCAATGGTTTTTACATCCTCATATTCTTGTTCATTAATTTCAACCTTTAAGGGAAATAACGTAACATGATTTTCTTCATAAAAACTTTTTGGTAAATCACATGCGCTATCAGCGAGTATTTTTACCGGCATGAAGCTCACCTCATTCATAACTTATTATTTTACATTCAGTTTATCGGTTTCGGCTTAAAAATACAATTTAAATTAAGGGGGCACACCATTGATTTGGCTACAGACGAAAAAAGCTTTTATTGTTGCGGTTGGTGCATTGTTAAATGCACTCGCCATGAATTTATTTCTCATTCCAGCGAATGTATACTCCAGCGGTTTTACCGGAATTGCACAATTACTTTCGAAAGTCCTTAGTGATTATACACCCATTCATGTCTCAATGGGTTTTTTATTGCTTGTCCTCAATATTCCCGTTGCAATTCTCGGTTGGAAGAAGGTAGGTAAATCGTTTACGATTTATAGTTTTATGAGTGTGTTACTATCGTCTCTGTTTCTAACATTGGTTCCAATCCAGAAATTTTCACATGATATCTTACTGAATGCCGTATTTGGCGGAGTCATTCAAGCAATCGGGGTTGGGATCACTTTAAAATGGGGAGCATCCACAGGCGGTGTTGATATTATTGCGATGGTTTTATCAAGACTTAAAGACAAACCTGTTGGGCCATATATGTTCGTATTAAACGGGATTATCGTTATGACCGCTGGCTTCTTATTTGGCTGGGAAAAAGCCCTTTACACACTGGTGGTCTTATATGCCTCGACGAGGGTTGTTGATGCTATCCATACAAGGCATGCCAAGTTGACAGCGATGATTATTACCAAAAAGGCAGAAGAGCTGAAAAAAGCGATTCATGCTTCGCTTGTTAGGGGTATAACAATGATTCCCGCTAAAGGGGCGTTTTCCAATGAATCAAAGGATATGCTGATGATCGTCATTACCCGCTATGAACTTTATGATTTAGAAAGAATCATTAAGGAAGTGGATCCCCTAGCGTTTACAAACATCGTACAGACGACCGGGGTTTATGGATTCTTTCGCAGAGATTAGAAAAGCGGAAGCGCCTTGTTATGGCGTTCCCGCTTTCTTTTTTTCCTTACTGAATATGATCAAGCTCTTGTTGCATTTGTTGGAGCTGGGCTTGCTCTGCGACAGTCGAGTTGGCAAAAGCAGAACTTAGGGAATTCTTAGCCTTTGCGACTGCAGAATCAAGGTCATTAGGGTTAGCGGATTTCGCCATTTCCACAAATCTCCGTGCTTCCTGGAATAATTGGTTTCCCATGTTATATTCCTCCAAGCGAGGATTCGTGCACATTGGCCATCTTCTGAGCTTCTGCTTCAGCGTAGGTCATGTGATAAGGAATACGTTCTGCATGCTTGCTAACTGTATCCTTTCCTTGCTGGACAAAGCGTTTTGATTTGTTTGATTTACCCATTCGAATCCCTCCAATATGCTAAGAAGCTTATATTGAAACAGCAACGCTGCCTCAAAAATTAGTATGCTCCAAAAGCAGACCGTTCATTTAGGAAAAGCTTGGTCAAGGTGCTTCCGCGTTATAATTTTAACAAATCCGCTAAATATGCCCCAACACCATCTTCTTCATTACTCAAGGTTACATCATTAGCGATATTCTTTACCTGGTCAATCCCATTTCCCATCGCAATTCCATGACCGGCATATTCAAGCATTTCCAAATCATTGTCTTCGTCGCCAAAAGCAATAATTCTTTCAGCTGGGATCCCAAAGTAATCTGCTGCCTTTTTCAAGCCTACAGCTTTATTTAACCCAACTTTAATGATTTCAATGACATGCCACGGTGCAGCCCAGCTTCGTTGTTCAATCACTTCGGCGTGAATCTCAGATAAATGATTACGAATTAATTTAAGCTGATCTTCCTCTGTATGGATCAACATACTTGTAGGTGCATCGTTTAAAAAGTTTTGTAAATCACCTGTGGTAATTTTGGGATTGCCAAAGCTAAAAATATCTAAAAGCTTCTCATCATGGTAATGGAAATAAATATCGTCCATTACTTCGGCAATTATATTGTGAAACTGAAAACTTCTGCAAGCTTCGACAATGTCCTTTGCTACTTTTACATCAAGTGGTTCATGATAGAATCCCCAGCTTGAATCAAGCGGATGATGCATAAAAGCTCCATTAAAATTAACAATTGGTGTGTTTAGCTCCAATTCGCGATAATACATTTCACTTGAACGATAAGGTCTGCCGGTTGCAATCATGACAATATGACCTTCAGCTTTTGCTTTTTGAATAATTTCCTTATTTTTTTGAGAAATAGTTTTATCATCTTTTAATAAAGTTCCATCTAAGTCTAATGCGATTAAATGTTTTTCTGCCATATTAACTCCTTCTTATTTCAAATTTCCGTTAGTGAATGCAATGCTTTAGGAAAAAAATTGTTTACATGGTACACTACATGTAGGAATGATGATTATTATTTCTATATTTACTATGTTAACAACTTTATATC
>NZ_JAANMZ010000087.1 GCF_011250555.1 Bacillus sp. MM2020_4
GTTATTGTCTTTCAAATAAATACATAAAAATATTGATAAAAACTACTAAATTTATTTTTCGATTATCCGATAATATGATTATGAGATTTGTAAAAGTAGTTTTTCATTAAATGAGTGAAAGCATGGGACAGACTTCTTGATGAAAAAAGGATAGGGGTGGCGCGCAAGGTGCTGATTGTAGGTAGAGAAGTTGGACAATCCGTGATCATTGATGATGAAGTCAAAGTTACTATACTTCAATACGGTTCAAAGCTTAAGCTTGCTATCGATGCTCCAAACCATGTTCGGATTTCTTCACTAAAACAAAGTTCGAACAAACTAAACAGGCTCAAAAAGACGGATCGTAAAATTGGAGACACAATACAAATTGGTGATCTTGTAGAGATTGCCATCATTCAAACACAAGCAGGTCTCTTACGATTCGCAATAGATGCTCCAAAAGAAATCAGTGTATTTCGTGAAGAAATATACAAAAAACATACAAAGGAGCTTATTAGCTAGTCAACTTTTGATTATTTAGTAGTTCTGTAACAATTTTTTTTGATAATAAGCCCATATGGGAATTATTATATAAACTTTGCGAAAGGGAAAATTTCGCAATAAAATTAGTAAAACAAAAAATAGGAGGTTTTTCACACATGCAAATCAATCATAATATTGCAGCACTCAACACATATAATAAATTGAATGCTGCATCAAACGCACAATCAAAATCAATGCAAAAGTTATCTTCAGGACTACGTATTAATAGCGCTGCTGATGATGCAGCTGGTTTAGCGATCTCTGAAAAAATGCGTGGACAAATTCGTGGTTTAGACCAAGCAGGTCGTAACGCACAAGATGGTATCTCAATGATTCAAACAGCTGAAGGTGCTTTAAATGAAACTCATGACATTCTCCAACGTATGCGTGAACTTTCCAACCAATCTGCAAACGGAACTGCAACTGACGCTGACCGTTCATCAATGCAAGACGAATTAAACCAATTAACATCTGAAATTAATCGTATTGGTAATACAACTGAGTTCAACACACAAAAGTTATTGAATGGCGGAGTTGGGTCTAATAATGGGGGTAAAATTACTGAAGCTGCAAGTGCTAAGATAGATGGTGCAACGACTTTTGTTGGAAACGCTGATGCATCTGCATTAACCAGTGCTACGATAAAAGTTGATGGTAAGACTTTTGATGTTACTTCAGTTCTTGGTAAGGATTTTACTGGTGCTGCTGTAACTAAAGACCAACTTATCGAACAATTGGGAAATGTAACTTCTGGCGGAACAAAATTATCTGACTTAGTCGATATTAAAGATAATGGAACTGCTTTATCTTTTACAGCTAAGTCTCAAGGTGCAAACAGTAGTTTAACAATAACTGCAGACGATGATGCTGCTGCCGTTATGTTAGGTTTTGCCGATGCGGCAGCAACCGGTACAGAGGTAAAGGGAACTCCAACAACTGTTGAGAGTCATGGTATCCAAGCTGCAGGTGCACTTGCAGGAGGCAATTCAGTAGCAGCTGATTCTACTTTTAAAGTTAACGTTGGAAGTGAGAGTGCAGTTACAGTTACATTAAAAGAAGGAAAAACTTACGATACAGGAAATGTTGACTCTAATGTTGCCAAATCTGCAATGGAAGATTTAGTTAAAGATTTAAACGCAGCACTACAAGAAGCTGGTTTGGATTCGAAAGTAACAGCTTCTCTTTCTAAAGATAATGAGGTTCAGTTTGTTTCAGAATCAGGAAAAGATATTACTTTAACTGATGGTACAGGTGGCCCATTGGCAGCGGTAGGATTTGCAGGTACCGAAACTGTAAAGAATGTAGATAAAGTTGTAGGGCCTGGGGCTCAAGGCTCTGGTTATAACACCAAATTCCAAATTGGTGCAAATACTGGTCAAAGTATGACTTTATCTATTAATGATATGCGTTCTGCTGCCTTGGGAATTACCGGTAATGCAGGTCAATCCGGTTTTACTGCTTCTAATTCAGTAACAAATGGTACAAATGATATCAAGGCAGAAGCTGGCTTAAATATCTCTAATAAAGAGGACGCTTCAAAATCAATTGCTGTTATTGATAAAGCTATTTCCTCTGTATCAACTGAACGGGGTAAATTAGGTGCTGTTCAAAACCGATTAGAACACACAATCAACAATTTAAACACATCTTCTGAAAACCTAACTTCTGCGGAATCTCGTATCCGCGACGTAGATTATGCTTTAGCTGCTTAACGGCAGTAACAAGTACAGTCGTCCTAGCTGGTAACGGCTAGAGATCATTATCGGGTGAATTGCTGGAAAACCCTTAGAGCTTTTCTTACCACAACGTAGTTGGAAACGACAGGCGTGAAGGTTATGAAAAAAGAAAAGATTGGGCAATCAGCAGCCAAGCTCCTATCTCGAAAGAGTGGAGAAGGTTCAACGACTAGGATAGACCATCTAAGGCGAAAGCTATGATGATGAAATCCATAGGTGAAACAATGGTCATCAGCATTGTGAATCCGAAGTGCCCGGCCCCTACTAGATTGCTAGAGGGTGAAGATATAGTCTAGTCATTTATGAAAGTAAATGTTCGCACGATGGCGAAAGAAATGATGAACCAAACTAAGAACTCTATTCTATCTCAAGCTGCTCAAGCAATGCTAGCTCAAGCAAACCAGCAGCCGCAAGGAGTTCTACAACTTCTTCGTTAATTTTAATTATGAAAGAGGCTCTAGATTTCTAGAGTCTTTTTTCATATTAGACAGTACATAGCTGTTGATAGGAGGGACTAATGGATAACCCAGAGCAAGAACATAAAAAGTTTCTCGAACAACAGCTTCATTGGTGTAAAAAACAAGATCGTATCTTGAAAAAGATAGAAATGAAGCTTCATGAGATGAAAAAAGCAGCTCAATATGTTCTTGAACATGAACCAACTTCATTAGAAATAGTGCAGTTAAATGCTCAATTAAACGAGTTAAAAATTGAAGTTCATTTTTTAGAAAAGAAGTTGAACTCTGTTATCCAATAGGAGTAAGGAGATGTTTTATGGATATCGCATTAATGTCAATGGTATTAAGTCAAGGACAAGTTCAGCAACAAGCATCTATGTCGGTTATGAAGATGGCAATGGGAAATGCAGAACAAAAAGGCGAAGCTATTAAGAAGTTATTAAGTACAAATGATGTTACTGCCATCCTACACGCTGCTCAGCCACAATTGGGAGGGAGTATTGATTTAAAAGTATGACTAAAAAGGTAAAGAGTAATCTAAATTTTAAGGATTACTCTTTACCTTTTTTAGATGAGAATAGAAGATGTGAAACAATTAGTACCTTGTTTAGGAAACGCACGGATATTAGATTTCGAAAATTGGATTATTTTTGAAAAGTCAAATTTCTAAGAAATTATTTCGGAAACAGAGTGTGATAATTTGACTGTTTGTTAAGCCCGTATGATTTTTAATGAATTGTAGATTACCATTATACTTACCGTGAATGATTATTTGAAAGCCTTTTGTTTCTTGGGTTAAGGTATTGGGTACAATTACCTTTTTAAAAAATTCTAAATATCTTGTCCTATCCATAACAATATCTTTTAATGTGTTTAGAAATGAAAGTTGCTGATTTATTTCCATTGTGGGTTTCGTTAGGTGGATATTACTTGGTAGGTAAATGGTTGTTCTATTTTTGCTTACAGTTGAATGTTTTGGAAATATTATTTTCCTTTTCATTGAAGAGTGCATATACGGTTCAACTAACCGAAGGAAATAATAGATTTGTAGTTGATCATATAATATAAGTCGATTTTGAGAATCTAGCTTAAAAAGGAGGTGGAATTTTCTTGCCAAGACACCAATTAATCGACGATTTTCTGCAGAAGTAAAGTTGTCTGTTGATAAAATAATCTTTTTGGGGGTATTTTCTTTTCTAGTTAAGTGTCCGTCGTCTTGATACCACCAAGCTAGAGCTAGTTCATTTAAGTATTTTTCTAAAAAGGGGAAAGGAATTACCTTTTTACGATTATTATACCATTTACATTCTAACCAAGTAATGAGAGGATCTGTTCGGGATTGCACCTGAAAACATTCAGTGTATCCCTTTTTTATTCTTTCGTCTACAACTTTTTTGTAGTATGGTGGCGTGAAATGTAAATCCTTCCTTAATTTTTCATAGCAAAAAAAACACCATTCTTTATCAATAGTTGAATGAATAAATTGGAACCTTGGCTTTCGGCCTTTTTGCTTCGTTATGCATCCATCTCCTAATAACTTTCCAGTTACCATATTCAAAATTTCAGTCGAAAGATTCGAATTGCACATTTAAATCACCACCCGAAACATTTGTTCTTACTATATTATACATTTATGAAAGATGTTGTTCAAAGCTATTTGACTGAGAGAGTGTCATTTTAATCAACAATTGTAAGGAACCCTAATCTTTAACGACTCAAATTGGGATAGATTGTATATAGAAT
>NZ_JAANMZ010000088.1 GCF_011250555.1 Bacillus sp. MM2020_4
TATACATATAGTAACCCTCTTAATTTGCTGATTAATTTGCTACCTAATAATAGAAATCATAGTTTCTAAGTTTTCCACAATCGTTTAACCCCTACCAACTCATGACCATTAAATTCCATTCTATATATATCAGGCTTAGATGTATTTAGTAAAAAATTAAAATCATATTGACTGTCGTAATACCCCATCATTAGAGCCATTACTGCGCCATGAGTGCCAATTGCCACCTTACATCCTTGATAGGTTGTTAATATTTCTCCCAATACTGTTATAGCTCTATTTTGACAATCAGCATTAGACTCAGCTCCCGTTAAAGCAAAGTTAGGATCGGAAAACGACTTTGTTAGCAAAGGGTTTAACTCCTTATCAGATATTCGATAATCTTCGTCAGAAAAAATTCTTTCTTTAAGATCTTCAAATACTAAAACTTCTTTGCCAGAACGTTTAGCCAAATCCTGGATGGTTAAGATTGCTCGGTTGTATGGGCTTGAAACAAAAACTTCAATACCCTCGTCTTGTAATGTATCGGTGACTCTTTGAGCATCCAATATTCCTTTTTCAGTCAATCCTCTTGTTCTTTCAGTTCCTTCTGTATAAGGTGATTCTCCATGTCTCACCATATAAATGTAAGTTTTCATAATGCCACCCTCATTTCTATCTTCCTTAGATAAATCAACGTTTGTTGTACTGTCGTAGAATTCCATCTTATCCTTAGACGGATGGGTCACAGCCAACTAAAAGTAATACAAAAAACACCCATCCCAATATTTTAATCTTATTTCTCTGCTTAGGCACTCTGATTCCCTCCCGACACAGTGAATGAATCAATTATTCTTTTGATTGTACAAATCGCTTCTGTATTCAAGAATATCTCCTGGTTGACAATCCAGTGCTTCACATATTGCCTCTAAAGTTGAAAACCTAATCGCTTTCGCCTTTCCGTTTTTCAAAATTGAAATATTAGCCATTGTAATACCAACCCTCTCCGATAATTCTATAACACTCATTTTTCTTTTTGCTAATATCACATCTATATTGATTACAATTGCCACGTTTTCACCTCAGATTGTCAAATCATTTTCTGATTTAATTTTCAATACATTTTTTAAAAGCTCTTGGAGAACAGCCGTAAAGAGCAAAATAACAATAGAGGTTAATACTATTACCAACCCGATTATTGCAATACCAGGATGCAAAGCATTCTGTGTTCCGAGTATTATCATTCCTAATACATATAACACACTGATGGTACTTGCACAGTGTTTGATAATCCCTAATGTATTGACTGCTAATTCAGAAAAGGCATTATTGCTTTCAATATAGCTTAAAAGTTTTAATGCTTGATACAGTGCATAGTAAAATGGGATCGCTGTAATGTACAGCCCGATTAGAACTGGCTTCTGTAAAAAAGCAAACTCTGGATTCATTTGTGCCGAATCTTTTGCAAGTGACGGTAAAGCAAAGATACATAAACAGAGTATAACTACTCCAATACCATAAACAGCTACCTTTAATATAGTAATCTTTCCATGTTTCATAAAGAACCCCATTTTTTTCCTTTTATTTATATCCTATTACATTTTTTATTGTTTATCAATAAAAATTTATTTATTATTAATATATAATTATTTTCCTTGATAAGCCTTTGTGTAATTGTGGCTTAATAGTAAGACGAGACGCCACTTTGTAAATCGAGATGCAATGTTTGTAACTGACGACTAAATATTTGTAAACGAGACGCAGTTTTTGAATCCAAAAAGCCAGTTTTGAAAACTGAAAGCCACATTTGTAATCCAAATGCAGTTTGATTTTTTGGTTTTTTTACGTATGATAATAGAAAATGGGCACGCTAAATGGAGGTCAACTCCCTCTCGATTTTTTTGTAATCGGAGAATCCACCCCAATTTTGGTAAAGTAAAACCCTTATAGATAAAAAAACAGGGTATCCCTTTAACCGGAATAGCCCTGATCATTCTGTCGATTAATTTTGTAAACAACCATATGCTAAAAAACACCTCTTTACAAATATTTCCTTTTGTGCTGATTGTGGTAAGAGTATGCACATAAAGCCAATCGTAAGGGATATATTTGTGGGGCATACAATAAGTATGGTCATACAAAATGTTCAGATCACCATGTAAGAGAAAATGGAGTGATTGAAGCAATTTCAAATAATATAAAGCAATTGTTTTCAGCACTCTCTACAAAATCTATTCAAAAAGACATTGAGAAAAAGGTTGAAACCTTCATTCAGCGGGATCGAAAACAACTCACTAACATTCTCAAGCAGATAGAAAACATAAAGAAAGACAAAACAACTGCACTTCGCATAAAAATACGGGGTGAAATCCTAGATGAATAATACAGATTGCTCATTGAGGATAATGGTATCCAATTCGCTAAACTAAATGAGGAAAAGTTAAAATTAGAAAAGGGATTGCTTCAAAAAAACAAACGATTGATTTTACAAAACTAATCTAACAAATTGAACGGTTTGTTCAAAACCCTGTTCTTGCCGAAGAAATGCTTCAAAACTAAAGAAAGAATTGAAATAAAAGAAGATGGAGTCCGAGAATCCACTACCGATTCTCGGACCCTTATATATCTTCTATTTTTTTACGAGCAACGCACAGCACTCAACGTGTGTAGTCATCGGAAACATATCCACCGGCTGCACTTCCACGGTTTTATAGCCGCCATCCTCTAGAATCCGCAGATCCCGTGCCAGCGTGGCCGGGTTACAGGAAACATACACAACCTTCTTTGGTTTCATTTCAATAATTGTTTGCAGTAAGGCTTCGTCGCAGCCCTTGCGCGGCGGGTCAACCACTAAAACATCGGCAGTGTTTCCTTCTTTATACCACTTCGGAATCACGATCTCCGCTTCACCAGCTGCAAATTCCGCATTGGTAATACCATTTAATTCTGCATTTCTTTTCGCATCTTCAATGGCCTCTGGCACAACTTCTACACCGAAAACCTTGCGGGCCTTTTTTGCTAAAAATAAAGAAATGGTTCCGATACCGCAATAGGCATCAATGACTGACTCTTCGCCGCTAAGCCCAGCATATTCAAGTGCTTTATCATACAAAACCTTTGTTTGCACAGGATTGACTTGATAAAACGATAGTGCAGATATGGCAAATTTCACGTCGCCAATATAGTCATAAATTACTTCATTTCCCCACAGGACACTTGTTTTTTCTCCCATTATCACGTTTGTCCGCTTGGAATTCACATTATGAACAATTGACTTTACCTTCGGAAGCTGGGCAGTTATTTTTTCGACTACCTTACTTTTCTGCGGAAGATCTGCAGTTCTGGTAATAATGACAATCATGAGCTCTTCAGTCTGTTGACCGTACCGTGCCATAATGTGTCTAAGTACGCCTTTATGGGATTCTTCGTGATAGGCAGAAATGCCAAGTTCATTGCAAATTTCTTTTACCACCTGCACTGCTTCATTAATTTCAGGCAATTGAATCAAGCTTTCATTTGTATCGACAATCTCATGGCTCCTCGGTTTAAAAAATCCAGCAATCAATTTGCCATCTTTTTCACCTACCGGCACTTGGGCCTTGTTTCGATAATGCCAAGGGTTTTCCATCCCTAGAATCGGGTGCACCACCACATCCTCCAATTTGCCGATGCGCGTTAGAACTTGTCGAACCTGATTCTCTTTGTACTTTAACTGCCCTTCATAGCTGATATGTTCCAGCTGGCAGCCGCCGTATTTGTGGTGCTCGCTGCTCGCAATATCGACTCGATGTGGGCTTTTTTCATAAAGTTCAATTAACCGGCCAATTCCGTAGCCTTTCCCGGTCTTAATTACCTTAATCTTGGCTTTTTCACCTGGCAATCCGTTTGGAACAAATAGCGGGTATCCTTCCACCTTCGCAACTCCTGCCCCATCATGGGTTAAATCTTCAAAAAGGACATCTATATATTCATTTTTAGTAACTGGTAGTTGTCTGCTCATTTATTTCTTCCTTTACACGTTTTGACTAGCTAAGATTGTAACACAATTTAGTGGACTTACGAAACCTATGGCA
>NZ_JAANMZ010000089.1 GCF_011250555.1 Bacillus sp. MM2020_4
TAGGGAAATTTGGGTATTTCCCTATTTAAACGGAATTTATCCGTTTATTGCAAACACAAGGGAATCAGGTGATAATTTACATCTATTTTAGCCATTCAATTATCAGATGGATAATATCTATTCGTAAAGTGTTATTTACTATGTGATTTATCGTGCGGTTTTATATGCCACCTAGCCCAAAATAACGATACAGCAATAAAAAAGCAGGGTGCTAAAGTCGTTGCAATTTAGCATCCTATTAGTGTTGTGATTTTCTGTTTTGCACCCTTAAAGAGAACCCGTTATTTTTTTAAGGCGTTCCCTTTATAAATTCCATTATTTTCATTCCCCATCACTAACAGCCTTTCTATATTTTTCATCTATTTCTTTAATGGCAAAATGAATAAACCCACTTTGCGGTGATCGGTCTGCAGAACAGCTTGGTAAAGTAGTGTAATCTTTCACATTCTCCATGAAGGTTGTTATTTTAATATAAAAATAAAGATAATCCATTTAATTCTTAACAGTTTGGTTGTTTAATCTTTCAAGCTCTTCTTCCATTCTTACTGGGTCTATTCGTTCAAACAATGGTTCAACTTTTGTCAGTTGCTGCGATTTAACAAAAAACGGACCCCAATCGGTTTTAGTTATGCTTATCATTTCCTTTACCTTTTCGCTTGAAAAAGGAAGGAATGGAGTAAGGATATGAGCTACATTTGCAAACAGATAAACGCAATCCGCCAGAGTTTGTTTGCAAGACTCGGTATCATCCTCTATTTGTTTCCAAGGTTGTTGTTCATCAAAGTATTTGTTCGAAAATCTAACAAGTTCGAATACTTTTTCCAATCCTTGTTTGAATGCAGCACTTTCAATGCAATGACCTACTTCCTTGTATAAGTGATAAACTTTATCCTGAAGCTTCGAAGTTATTTCTTTTTCTGGAATAACTCCATCAAAAGACTTTTCAATAAATTTCAAAGTTCGATTAACGAAATTTCCGTATGCCCCTAATAACTCACTATTATGGCTATAAATGAACTCTTTCCAAGAATAATCTGCATCTCGGTTTTCTGGTGCGTTAATTGTTAAGAAATACCGTATGGAATCTGGTTCGTACCTTTCTAAAATATCTGGAACCCAAACAGCCCAATTTTTACTTGTAGATAATTTTTTCTTTTCCAATGTCAAGTACTCGTTTGAAACGATATGCGTTGGTAATGGTTCTTTGCCAAGGCCAGCAAGAATTCCAGCCCATATAATCGAATGGAAAGGGATATTATCTTTCCCATGAACATAATAAGATTGAGCAGAGGAATTCCAAAATGGTAAATCATCGCTATCGGTTTCTTTAGCCCATAGCTTACTAGCTGTGTAGTACCCTGATACAGCCTCAATCCATACATAGATTTTCTTCTCTTCATATCCAGCAACTGGAACACTTACCCCAATAGGCAAATCTCTTGAAACGGCTCTATCTTGCAAACCTTCCTTTAAATAGCGTTTTGTAAGAGAAATGGCATTTTCCCTCCATAGGTTCTTTTCTTCTGCTTTTTGAGTAAAGTTTTCTAAAACATTTTGGATAGAACTTAAGGAAAAGTAAAAATGCTCTGTAAATCTTGTAGTAGGCTCATTCCCACAAATTTTACATTCTCTTTCAAGTAGTTCAATCGGTTCTAATATGGTTGAACAATGATCACATTGATCCCCGCGAGAAGGCTCCTTGCAAACAGGACAAATTCCTTCCACATAACGGTCAGGCAAAAACTGCTGACAATGTTCACAATATGTTTGTTCGATTTCCTTTTTGTAAATCAATCCTTTTTCAAGTAGCTCTAAAAATATCTCTTGAACGATTTTATGGTGATGTTCAGTGTCAGTCCTTGTGTAAGTATCGTATGAGAATCCTAATCTTGAAAAACAATCTTCGAATTCTTTATGATAACGGTCTGCAATCACTTTCGGAGAAACCCCTTCTTGTTTTGCTCTGACCGTAATCGGTGTTCCATTACAATCGCTGCCAGATACATACAAAACTTTTTCTCCCTTTAAACGATAATATCTCGCAAGAATATCTCCAGGTAACAAGCTCGAAATATGACCCAAATGTAATGAGCCGTTTGCATAAGCCCAAGCCCCACCAATAAAAATGCTCATAAATATAAACCTCCAACTATGATTTAAATTTTGAAAACAAAAAAAACCTCGCCCTTAACTGTAATAAATAGTTAAGGGCGAGGTTTGAATTTCCACACGGTACCACCTTATTTTGCCAATAGCTCACACCATTGGCCTCAACAAGTACGGAGTATTAAATGCTACTCTTATACTGTGACATTAATAACGAGTGCCAAATCCCGTCGTATCCTACTAATACTAAAGTACGTTCGGTACGAAGCTCAGAGACCATTGTTCAAATGAATGTTTTTGCTTCTTTTCAGCTACCGAAGCTCTCTGGCGAAAAACAAAATCATTTTACTTTTTCTCTTCATTGCCTTTGTTTGATAATTACCAATATTTTATTCAATAATTTTCCTGAAGTCAATATTAATATTCCCACAACCTCGAAAATAATGGATGTCAATTCTCCCCTTTAGTTGACACAACAAAAAAAGTTGCCGAATCAATTCCTAGTTTCACTATAGTACACGTTAATTTAGCAATAACCCATTAAATCAACTTAGCAAACCAAGCTACATAATATGCGGCAGGAATAAACAGTAATTGGGCCACAACAGTACCCAAAAATTTAGAACTAACCATTGTCAAAGAATAACTTTTTAAATATACATAATTAGTTTGTTTTTTCATTACTTTATCAGCTAATACGGAAGCTTTAGGGTCAATAAACAGTGATAATAAAATGGTTGCTATACCATTTATAATCCCAGAAGACATTGAGGCTGCCTGAGCATAATCTTTAGGTACTAACATAGACGCATATATAGAGGATAGTACCCCAATTGTAAAAACAGCTGAAATGATAACATTAATCACGAAGAGTCGTTTCGGAATAGTTTTCCAAGTAATTCCCTTTAGATATGTAAATCTAGGTAGCCTAAAACACATAAAAATTTTTCTCATGCCATTTCGATTAAATTGAGTAGCAAACAATCCAATTATTGAACCTCGTTGATTTGAAAGCTGCACAATAGCTCTTGAAAAAATATTAATGAAAGTCGGAAACAACAGAATGCCGAGCAATACGCCAATTGTAGTTACACCTATTAATATTCTATATTGTTCCTCAATGTAGTGTAGTTTGTTTATATTTGGTGCTTCTGCAATAAGTTTAGCTGTCAAGGGTTGTTGAAACATCGTAGAAAACCTTGAAACAATCACCAGTGTACTAAACAAGGATAATGCTGTTGCAATCAATTTAACTCGCGCTCCCGAAATTCTAGTTGAATAGGCTAATGTTTCAATCATTGTAATTATCAATATGAATAGAGAAATTAATAAGACCTTGCCTGTAATTAGTTCCATAAAAATCTCCTTAAAAAATGATATTCATATTATAAATTAAATTATATTGTTTTGGAA
>NZ_JAANMZ010000008.1 GCF_011250555.1 Bacillus sp. MM2020_4
TTCTCAGCGCCGATGGTAGTTGGGGCATGCGCCCCTGTGAGAGTAGGACGTTGCCAGGCTGTTATCAATGGAGGATTAGCTCAGCTGGGAGAGCATCTGCCTTACAAGCAGAGGGTCGGCGGTTCGAACCCGTCATTCTCCACCATAAACATATCATGTTAACTGTGCCGGGGTAGCTCAATTGGTAGAGCAACTGACTTGTAATCAGTAGGTTGGGGGTTCAAGTCCTCTCGCCGGCACCTTTTTTACTCTTTTTTTATTAGTTTCCTAGAATATAAAAATGCGGGTGTGGCGGAATTGGCAGACGCACCAGACTTAGGATCTGGCGCCGCAAGGCGTGGGGGTTCGACTCCCTTCACCCGCACCAAAGTTTTTTGCGCTAGCAAAATAACTTACCATATTTGCGGAAGTAGTTCAGTGGTAGAACACCACCTTGCCAAGGTGGGGGTCGCGGGTTCGAATCCCGTCTTCCGCTTTTGTTTTAGCCGGGGTGGCGGAACTGGCAGACGCACAGGACTTAAAATCCTGCGGTAGGTGACTACCGTACCGGTTCGATTCCGGTCCTCGGCACCATTCGGTTTCGGGAAGTAGCTCAGCTTGGTAGAGCACTTGGTTTGGGACCAAGGGGTCGCAGGTTCGAATCCTGTCTTCCCGACCAGTCGTAGGTTATTCAAGATTATATGTATTTTGGCGGTGTAGCTCAGCTGGCTAGAGCGTTCGGTTCATACCCGAAAGGTCGGGGGTTCGACTCCCTTCGCCGCTACCAAAGTAATCTTTTTTGAAAAAATGGAGGAATACCCAAGTTTGGCTGAAGGGATCGGTCTTGAAAACCGACAGGCGGGTAACACCGCGCGGGGGTTCGAATCCCTCTTCCTCCTCCAGTTTTTATTTATGTTCATATGTGGAGGGGTAGCGAAGTGGCTAAACGCGGCGGACTGTAAATCCGCTCCCTCCGGGTTCGGCGGTTCGAATCCGTCCCCCTCCACCATTATAGGGGCATAGTTTAAAGGTAGAACTAAGGTCTCCAAAACCTTCAGTGTGGGTTCGATTCCTACTGCCCCTGCCAAAATAATTATCATGCTGCTTTAAGCTGCAGAATTTCATCTTATGCCGATGTGGCGGAATTGGCAGACGCGCACGACTCAAAATCGTGTTCCGTGAGGAGTGTCGGTTCGACCCCGACCATCGGTATACTATCGTCGCTTGCCAAGGCGGTGGATTTAACGTTTCTTACACATTGTAAGGAACGTTTTTTATTTATCTCAAAGAAGAAATTTATATAAGCACATAATACATAAAAATAGAAGAAATGAAACCAATTAAAACGAGTGTGAAGAAGTTGACGATACTTCTGATATTCGGGAATCGGGCAGTCTGAAACAGGATACCCTTTTTATTGGAAATCGCGAAGGCACAGATAGGATGATAGAGCCTTAAAAAAAATTCAATTCATACTTTACAGGTAGGAATTATATGTTATAATAAAGTTAATCAAATTACGAATTTAATAGTTGTTGTATTCAAAGGATGGTTTTTGTAAAACAAAAGGAGTGTTTCCGATGAAAATTAATGATGAAAAAAAGAGACAAAAACTTATCAATAAATTAATTTTTTTAAACGTCTATCCCAAAGAAGATCAACAGCTGTATAAGTTTCCACTATCGAAATTAGAATATGAGTATAGAAAATTTAAATTACAAAACCATCCACATGGAGAGTTTGGGTCTATTCGGTTGGTATAAATAAATATGGTTACGTGTCAATAGACTGTATGGTGTTTCTTCACCTGCAGTCTTTTTTATGGAGAATGAAGACATAAAATGCTTTCCTAAATGTTACGAATTTGTGATTATGATCGTTATTTTTTCAATTTTTAGTAATAGCTTAGTAGAATATAAATAGAATAGTTATTGTCATCAGTTTGTTTTCCTACTACTAGAAGAATAATTATTTCTTACTTAATTGACAAAGCGAGGGGAAAAAATATGGACGTGAAAAACAATGCTAATTCAGAGGGGTGCCCGTTTCATCACGGAGGCGCTACTAGTTACAAATCAAGCGGTACCTCAAATCGAGACTGGTGGCCAAACCAGTTGAACTTGAACATTCTTCATCAGCATGACAGAAAATCTAACCCAATGGGAGAAGACTTTGTTTATGCAGAGGAATTTAAAAAACTAGACTACTATGCTCTTAAGAAGGATCTTCAGGAGCTAATGACAACCAGTCAAGAGTGGTGGCCTGCTGATTATGGTCATTATGGTCCATTATTTATCCGTATGTCTTGGCACGCCTCTGGTACGTATCGTATAACCGACGGCAGGGGTGGTGGTGGAGCAGGGGCACAGAGGTTTTCACCACTTAACAGCTGGCCAGACAACGGTAACCTTGATAAAGCTCGCAGGCTGTTATGGCCGATTAAGCAAAAGTATGGAAACAAGATCTCTTGGGCTGACTTGCTCCTTCTAGCGGGTAATGTTGCCATTGAATCCATGGGTGGTAAAACATTTGGGTTTGGAGGAGGACGCGAAGATATTTGGCATCCAGAAGAAGATATTTACTGGGGCACTGAAACAGAATGGTTAGGTGATAATCGTTACTCGGGGGACCGTGAGCTAGAAAACCCACTTGCTGCCGTTCAGATGGGGCTTATTTATGTTAATCCTGAAGGTCCAAACGGTAAACCGGATCCAATTGCTAGTGCTCGCGACATACGTGAAACCTTTGCACGTATGGGGATGAACGATGAGGAAACAGTGGCATTAATTGCAGGCGGTCATACTTTTGGTAAAGCACACGGTGCAGGTGATGCTGCACATGTAGGTCCTGAACCAGAAGCTGCCCCTATCGAAGCACAAGGGTTAGGTTGGTTGAGCACACACGGCAGTGGTAAGGGGCATGACACCATCACCAGTGGGATTGAAGGTGCTTGGACGGCTAATCCAACACAGTGGGATAATGGTTACTTTGATCTATTGTTTGGGTATCAATGGTGGCTTACAAAGAGTCCTGCAGGTGCATTTCAGTGGCTTGCTGTAAATCCTGATGAGAAGGATCTTGCACCGGATGCAGAAGATTCATCCGTAAAAGTTCCAACGATGATGACTACCGCGGATATGGCATTACGTTATGATCCCGAATACGAAAAGATATCTCGTCGTTTCCATCAGAATCCAGAAGAATTTGCAGATGTATTTGCCAGAGGTTGGTTCAAACTTCTTCACCGTGATATGGGGCCAAAAGCAAGATACCTAGGCCCAGAGGTTCCTGAAGAAGACCTTATTTGGCAAGATCCTGTTCCAACTGTAGATTATGAATTAACAGATGCGGAGGTAGTAGAACTTAAGGGAAAAATCCTGGATTCTGGACTTACAGTCAGTGAGTTAGTTTCAACTGCTTGGGCTTCTGCTAGTACTTACCGTGGCTCAGATATGCGTGGAGGCGCTAATGGTGGCCGCATTCGTCTTGCTCCACAGAAAGATTGGGAAGTGAATCAGCCGCTACAGCTTGCAAAAGTTCTTCGTGTACTGGAAGACATTCAAAGTAAATTAAATAAGCAGGTTAGCCTTGCTGATTTGATTGTTCTTGGTGGTAGTGCTGCAGTAGAAAAGGCAGCACGAGATGCTGGCTTTGATGTTACAGTTCCCTTTGTTGCCGGTCGCGGCGATGCAACGGAAGAACAGACTGATGCTGAAAGCTTTGAAGTACTAGAGCCTATTGCAGATGGTTTCCGTAACTATCAGAAGAAACAGCATCATGTAAGTCCTGAGGAACTGTTAGTAGACAAGGCACAACTCTTAAATCTTACTGCACCAGAAATGACTGTACTTGTTGGCGGTATGCGTGTTCTAGGTGCAAATCATGCTGGTACAGAACATGGTGTATTCACGGATCGTGTGGGCATACTTACTAACGATTTCTTTGTCAATTTACTCGACATGAGTGTCGAGTGGAAGCCTGTAGAAGGAAACATATATGTAGGCCGTAATCGCAAAACAGGTAAAGTAGTACGTACTGCAACAAGAGTCGACCTCGTGTTCGGATCAAACTCCGTACTGCGTGCCATAGCAGAAGTTTATGCTCAAGAGGATAACAAAGAGAAGTTTGTCCATGACTTTATTGCTGCGTGGGTCAAGGTAATGAATGCAGATCGCTTTGATCTTAAGTTGAACAAAGCTCAAATAGTAAGTATTTAGACTTACAAAAACTGAAACTTCCAAAAAAATAATGTGCCTGGTCTCTCCCCGCAAATTGTTGAGTTCTCCTCGATAAGATTCGGGAGGGACCGGGCTTTTTTAATGATGAGTATTTCGTGTGCCAAATCGCATGACTCTTTTAGAATTTTTTACTTTACATAGAGGATAAAGTACAATGAGGCTGAAGGTAGATAGAGAATGAGAGGAATACATCATGACATTTTTAGAAAAGATTAAGCCACATTTGCTTAGCGATGATATCTTAATCCAAGAAGTAGTTCTGTACGCGTTGCATGATTATCCATTGGTCCCCGAAGAATGGACCAATGAACTGTTGAAAGAAGCCTTTAAAAGCAAAGACAAACAATCAACGATCTTACTTTATGTAGAAAATCAAACCATCAATGAAGAGGGCGTTAGGATTCTATTGGAAAATATCCCATTAATGGATCCATCCGAACGTCATTTAGCTTTCAGACTATTTAATCAAATCGAACCCGAACTAGCCTTAAAATATAAGGAGCAGCTTCAAACCTTTGTTCCGGCGGATAGATGGTCATTATATGAGCTAATGTTAACAGGAACGGAGGAAGAAGTTTACACCGAATATGGAAAACTTCTATATGACCTTGATCGTGACACTTCATTCCAGCATGACAACTACATAAAAGCAAAAAATCTGGCGGCTTGTTTGGTGAAAAAAGGATGGGTGACGGAAGCAGAAATCCACACTGTCTTTCAAAAGAATCTAAAAGAAGCATGGTTTTCATCTAATGGAATCTTAACCGTTTATATGATTGGGTTATTAAAAATGGAACAATATATTCCTTTACTGGCTAGTTTATTGAACCGTGATGAGGATGTTTTGTTAGAGGAAGTTTCTGTTGCACTCATTGGATTCCAATCCGATGAGGTAGTGAAGGAAGTAGCTCCATATCTTCGGAATCATGATTCCATCATTTATGCTGCCTCGGTTATTGAAAATATTAAGTCAGATTATGCTGTTCAGGTATTACGAGATGCCTATCGCTCTACGAAAGAACTTGATGAACAAGATATGCTGACTGAATCACTTTGCCATCATTTTTCTAAAGAAGCACTGCCTGAAATAACCGAACATATGAAACTGGAATATTCATCAGGCCTGGTGGACATCGAACAGACCGTTTATAGCTACTTTTCAATTTTGGGCCTAGATCACCCTGAACTGCGAATTTGGAGAAAGGTAGCACTGGAAAACGTGATGGACTTTAGAGGTGAACCAGAACAGGTGAATTCTCTTTCAAGTGTTCCGGTTCGAAACGAAACTAAAATCGGCCGTAATGATCCATGTTCATGCGGAAGCGGGAAAAAATACAAGAAATGCTGCGGTAAATGAAATTTAATAACAAAAAACTTCAGGGTTCTCACTGTTAGTGGGAGCTTTTTTGTACCCACATAAAACTATTTTTTCCTACCAGACTATATAAAATGTTTAGAGTACAAAAATAGCCATTATCGCACTCTATTTTTTTTCTAAAAAAATTTGTTGCTAAAGTAATCATGGAACAATTTCAAAAACAGTCCCTTGGTTAAAATCAGTCACTTTCATAGAGCCATGAACACCTAAATAGAGTTTGGATTGATCCAGATTCGTTCCCAAACTAACAAAATATGCTGATTGAGACCCAAAATTATAATCGGTTTCAATCACACTAAAATCATTTAGTTTACCATCTGCTCTGAATCTGGTATATGCCAAAGCACCCCTAACCTGCGGTTGAGATTCTCTTCGAGCAAGATCAGAAAATACAACGCTGCCAGTTAAATTGGGGATTCCATTCCCCATATAGGATTGCACTCCCGTAAGTGAGGTTCCCCCAAACTTATCGGGCCTTCGATCTTTATGAAAATAACTAGTAAGAGGCTGAATACGCTTAACTGAAGTTTGGACTGCTTCGTCGAAATAAGCAATTGTTTTCTCATCCAAATCGGGATTTGCGGAGCAGTCCCGTATAATTGAAGTTGGAAAAGCGCCTTCCCACCCTCGCCAGCCAAAGTTAATCAATCCTTTGTGGGTGGATTTAGGTTTCATTAACGAAGTTTGGACAAGCTGATGAACCGGTATTGGGTTATAATGAATGAATGAAAAAATCGACTCTACCAAATCCTGTCCGACGTTCCCCGTATATTTGATGTACTGATTATTATTCCTTTGAAATGAAATACCTGGGATATTGCGGACTCCTATGGCCATTACCGAAAGTGTTTCCTGAATAGGTGAGGGAAGTTCATTAAAACGTGTGACTACTGGTGGAGGAGAGATTGATGTATGTTTACCTACGTCAATTTCAATGATTTTACCGGCTATTTCCATTTGATTCTGGCTTAAATTAAATGGATCATAGCCTGATCCACCATCTCCGGTGGTTAACACAAGTTTTCCTGTTTCAGGTGAAAAGTTTAAACTATTGACTCCATTATGATTAAGAAATGGTCTTCTTAAGTTAAGCAATGTTCTTCGCTTTTGAGGTTGGCCATTCGATTGTAAAATCCATTCTTCCAATGTATCAATATGATTATATTGTGTTTCTCTATTTGTCCACCTTAAGTTTATGGTTTTTGGATCACATGGATCAGGCTTAAACTGTTCAGAAAGAGCACCTGGTCCTTGTGTTCCGGCTACTGAGTAATGGAGATAAAACAGGCCGTTATAAGTAAATTGGGGATGAAACGCCAATCCCAGCAATCCCCGTTCATCATAACCACCTCTAGGACCGCCTAATTTTAGAATTCGCCCGCGAATATCCAAAAAAGTCCTTATACCTCCGTTGCCTATGTAAAAGATTTCTCCGACCTGGGTTGCGATAAATAATCTTTCAATTGAGTCTCCCGGAAGTATGGTTGTTTTTAAAACAGTGGGTAGATTTAACTTAGTCATAATGGGACGTAAACGAACCTTAATCTTTTTCACCCAACTTTCCCCTCCTTCTCATGTTTTCTTTTATAAGAATATGAGTAGACGTGTTCTGTTAGTACCAAGTTCGGGCTGGGGGAGGATAGCGAACGGTGGGGTCTTGTGCTATGCTAAAAAAGAAGGCTCTTTTCTACTAGTTTGTTGCTTTCTAGAATTCGGTGATAGGACCCTAAAATTGGCTGATATATGGGCTGTGGAGGTAAATAGTTCAAAAAATTAATTGTTTTGTAGCTGAAAATAAATGCTATTTATCAAGAGAATAAAGGAAAGGGGACACCATGAAATATTTAAAAATTGTCATACCCGTTATGGTTATTGTAGCGGTTATTGCGTTATGGATGCTAGGCAAGTATCATGCAGCTGTACAACTTCCAATGCGCATATTGATCGCAATAGGAGGGGCACTCCTCTCAGGCATTGTGAGCTTTACCATGTTGAAGCTAGATGTTGATCGAGTCGACACAAAAACAAATAAATGAAGTAAAAAATATAAAACGCAAATGTAGCCATATTAAAATAATGGCTACATTTGTTTTAGAGTTAGTTTCTGAAAAAAATCTATCTTTTGATTGTTTAATTCCTTTTCTATCTAATAGCCCACCTTAAAAAGATTATATGAGTGTTTTGGTCATAATTAAGTCAATTTGTTCTTCATCACCCATATAAAAAGAGTGGGATCTTCTTCCGACTGGGCATCATTGATATTCACCTTTAAATATCCGGCGACTTCATTATTAATATAAACAAAAAAGAATTGCGAAGAAACAGTAGATAATTCTTTTTCTAGTTGTTTTAAGTTAAATGCCCTTTCCAAATAGGCTTTCATATTCTCGGTTGAATTCTGTTTCTCAAAAGTGGTTCTTTTGTTTCCCTTTTTTACAAATTCCCAGTCGATTTCTACATTTCTCCTTTCTCTGTAGGAAAAAGCTTTTTAATTTTTTGGTTATGTTCATCATTATTCTTTTTAATAAATCCATTAATTTCAAGCTTTTTTATTGCCCGAGCTGCTGTTGTTCGATCAACCTTTATCATCTCAGCAAGCTTTTCTTGAATGATTCCTGGGTTTTCGCATATTCGCACAAGGTACAAATACTGCCCTTTTGTAAGATCAAATTCTTTAAATTCTATAATACTTATAGAATCTAAAGCCCTTGCGATCATTCCAATTTCACGAAGAATTTCTTTCATAACTAACTCCATATCAGGTAGAGAGATTGCGTAAATTGAAAGACAAATTCGGAAAACGATTAGAAATTAAAAATCTGATTAAAAATGGTAAAATAAACTAAAATGATAAATAAATTCTTTACACTGGAATTTTGATCACAATCTGGTGTAGGAAAAGTGATTAGAAAATAGTAGGAGGCAAAATGATGCCAAATGCAAATCAAAAGATCGTGCCCCATTTGTGGTATGACAAGGAAGCCAAAGAAGCAGCTGATTTTTACGTTTCCATCTTTCCGAACTCAAAAATAATGGATGTAACTTCAATCCACGATACACCGTCGGGTAACTCAGATTTAGTCTCTTTTGAGCTATGGGGGCAAAAGTTCATGGCAATTAGTGCAGGACCATATTTCAAAATCAATCCGTCGGTTTCTTTTACAGTTAATTTTGACCCTTCACGAGAAGAAGACGCAAGTGAAAAAATACTTGAGGTTTGGAACAAATTGTCCGAAAATGGAACCGTGTTAATGCCACTTGAAAAGTATCCCTTCAGTGAGTGCTATGGCTGGGTTCAAGACAAGTATGGTTTGTCGTGGCAGTTAATTTTAACGAATCCAGAGGGTGAGGAGCGGCCAGCAATAATGCCTTCATTTATGTTTGTAGGCGAAAAATGTGGCCATACGGAAGAAGCCATTCATTTTTATTTATCAGTATTTAAAAATGCCAAGCAGGGGCATATTGCCCGCTATCCTAATGGCACGGAACCTGACAAAGAAGGGACAATCATGTTTTCTGATTTCATTTTAGAAAATCAGTGGTTTACCGCAATGGACAGCGCACACGATCATAAATTCAGTTTTAACGAGGCAATTTCATTTATGGTATACTGCGACACACAAGAAGAGATTGATTACTACTGGGATCAGCTCTCGGCAGTTCCTGAAGCCGAGCAATGCGGCTGGCTGAAAGATATGTATGGTGTATCCTGGCAGATTGTGCCAAGTGAAATGGATCAGATGATGAGTAAGGGGACACCCGAACAACTTGCCCGGGTAACGAAAGCATTTCTTAAAATGAAGAAATTTGATCTTGTGGAATTACAGAATGCCTACAAGGGATAACGTGAAGAATTTATATTCAAGGAGGTAAAACATGGATTACATTTCACCGAAAGAATTAGGTTTAATGGTGAAAGAGTGGCCCAAAGATACCATAGCGGCTGGACGTCGTCATACCGTTGGGCTTAAATTGGATGGAACGGTGACTGCTGCGGGGGATAATAATTATGGCCAATGTGATGTAAGCGGCTGGAGTGATATGGTGGCGGTCGCAGTGGGTAATGTTCATATGGCGACGAACACGGGCAATGCGCATACAATCGGGCTTAAATCGGACGGAACGGTGGCGGCTGTAGGCTGGAATATGCATAAACAATGCGATGTAAACGGCTGGCGTGATATTGTAGCAGTGGCCGCAGGTTGGCGTCGTACTGTCGGGCTTAAATCGGATGGAACGGTGGTGGCGGTTGGTCGAAAAAATGAAGGCCAATGTGATGTAAGCGGCTGGAGAGATATGGTGGCGGTCGCAGCAGGTGACTGGCATACTGTCGGGCTTAAATCGAATGGAACGGTGATGGCTGTTGGCAATAATCGGTATGGTCAATGCAATGTAAGCGACTGGAATAACATTGTAGCAGTATCGGCAGGTTACCTTCATACTGTCGGACTTAGGGCGGACGGCACTGTTGTAGCTGTTGGTTTAAATAAGCATGACCAATGCGATGTAAGTGGCTGGCGCGGGATTGTGGCGATAGCAGCGGGTAGTAATCACACCATCGGCCTTAAATCAGATGGTACGGTAGCGGCTGTGGGTTTGAATAAGCATGGCCAATGTAATGTAAGTAACTGGTACGGTATTGTAGCGGTATCTGCGGGTTGCGCTCATACTCTCGGCCTTAACACGAATGGAACGTTGGTGGCTGTTGGTGATAATGAATATGGCCAATGCGATATAAGCAGTTGGCGCTGCATCCAACAGACCGGGAATTAGTTTTTTTAACAACAAGCAAGAGAATAACAGCACAAGGTGCTTCTGAAATCATTTCTTTAACCCCAAAACGGCTTGATACCTGTGTGTCAGGTGTGATACTTTTAGTGATACTCCTATCTATTATTCTTGTGTGATTCCCATCACGAAATTATCGATACGTTTGGCGTATGCTTTTAATAAAAGTAATTCAATTCTATCCGAGCCCTTTTGGATATAAAGAATTAGGATCAATGGGGAAGGAAGAATGAGGAGGGATTTGTGGGTGGAGGATTCGAAGGTTACATTTAGTCCCGCATTGCAGCAACTAAAGCGCGAACATGTGTTGCTCCGGGCAGATATGGATATTTTCTATGAGATCACGGAAGAGATAGAATTCGAGTCGGGTCCAGCTGTGGTTCAGCAGTTTGCGAAATTGTACGAGCAGATTTCGGCTTTCAATGAGAAGCTTAAGGCACATTCCAAACGAGAGGAAGAAGGATTGTTTCCTATGATGGCCCGCCGCCTCGGCGAAAATGACAGAACCATCGAGGCTATGGAATATGAACATGAAAAGGCGGAGCAGCATCTACGTGATTTTCTCACCGAAGCAGAAAAGGCGGGATTAAACATCAATGAAAACGACGCGCAAATGATTACTGTATACGCCGTTCAGGCTCATGCTACCTTAATACAACACTTTGCCAAGGAAGAAAAAGCGCTATTTCCATTGGCTGAGAATATACTGTCGAATGACGAGAAGAAGGAACTTGAACGACTGCTTCTAGTAATATCATAGCTGGTTAGGTAAATAATCAGTAATATAAAAACAGTGGGATACGATTGTTTCCCACTGTTTTTCGATATTCGGCTGGTGTTTACATAAGTAAAATTAATCTAAATACGTGTTTGATGAATTTTCACGCTGAAAGACCTCTATGTATTTCCATTTTTGATATTTATTTGATAAGCAACAGGAAATTGTCATCTTCTTCTCGAATACAAGTAGGCAGCATCAATAGACAGGTTTGCCAAGGGCTATTTTATTTTGAGAGGGGTTTAATCAATGTCCAAAACGATTGTTGAAAGCATTTACGGTAAGCTGCAAGGGAAACAGAATGATGGTGTATTTGCGTGGAAAGGGATACCATTTGCAAAGCCACCAATTGGAACTCTTCGCTTTCGTGCTCCAGAAGTGCCGGATTCTTGGGAAGGTGTTCGAGATGCAACCTCATTTTCAGCTGTTGCCCCACAACCACAAAGTGAAATAATGGAGTTTTTTGGAAGTGATAACTCAAATATGAATGAGGATTGTTTATACTTAAATGTATGGTCTCCAGGCGCTGATGAAAAGAAACGGCCAGTAATGGTTTGGATTCACGGTGGCGCGTTTGTTTCAGGATCTGGATCCAGTAGTTGGTATGACGGTGCTTCGTTTGCTGCTCAAGGTGATGTCGTTGTCGTTACGATCAATTACCGACTAGGGATATTGGGCTTCCTTCACCTTGCGGAAATTGGAAATGAAGACTATGCGACTACCGGAAATTGCGGCATTCTTGATCAGGTTGCGGCTTTACAATGGGTACAAGAGAATATTTCGGCTTTTGGAGGAGACCCGAACAATGTAACGGTATTTGGGGAATCCGCAGGTGCCATGAGCATCGGGGTATTACTAGGTTTTCCTTCAGCACAGGGTCTTTTCCATAAAGCAATTCTCCAAAGCGGTGCTGCTGCAAATGTCCATTCTTCGGCAAGAGCCACAAAAGTGGCGGGTCATCTATTAGCGGCATTACAAGTTGATTCTACGAATCTGTCTAAATTAGAAGAAATGCCGGTTGATCAGTTAATTCAAGCTTCTGGCATAGTACCTCCAATGAGTTTAGGACCAGTTATTGATGGGATCGCACTTCCCAAAAATCCAGAAGTGGCGATTTCAGAAGGTTCAGCAATGGATGTACCTATTCTAATTGGTACGAACAAAGATGAATACAATATTTTCAGTGTATTTGATCCAGAGTGGAAGAACGCAGATGAAGCAAAGGTTCATTCTCTTTTTGAAAAAACATTTGGATACTTACTGCCTGTGATTTCAAAACAATTCTCAAATAGTGGTCCACTAAACCAAGAACTTTTTAATAAACTACTAACTGCTAGTATCTTTACAAATCCTGCACAAAAACTTTCAGAGATCCAGATAAGCAAGGGTGCTCCCGTTTGGATGTACCGATTTGATTGGGAAACACCCGTATTTAATGGTACACTGAAAGCTACACACGCGTTAGAAATTCCATTTGTATGGAACACATTGAATAAGCCAAATACTGAAAACTTCACGGGGGATTCCCCGGAAAGGCAACTTGTCGCCAATCAAATGCATCAGGTATGGATTAACTTTGCACGGACTGGCGATCCAAACACAGAGAACCTTCCTGAATGGCCAAGGTATGACATTAATAATCGATCAACCATGATATTTAATACTGAGAGTGCAGTAGAAAATGACCCAAATAAGGAAGATCGGATAGGTTGGGAACAAGTAACTATGCTATTGAAATCCTAATAAAAATGAGGATTAAAGGAGATTCACCATGGACAGACTTCATATCGCTAATTTGCCTACTCCGATTCAAAAGTTAGATCGTCTCGAAGAAGAACTAGGAGTAAATCTATATTTGAAACGCGATGATTTTACAGGGACGGAAGTAAGCGGAAATAAAGTAAGAAAACTTGAATTTTCTGTTGCGGATGCACTGCAACAAGGGTGTGATACTCTCGTTACTGCTGGCGGGATTCAATCTAACCATTGTCGGGCGACGGCTGCTGTTGCGGCAAAATATGGATTAGGCTGTGATCTTATTATCAGAGGAGAGATTCCGAAGCATTTTGAGGGAAATCTTTTTATGAATCAAGCGCTTGGTGCCCGTGTTCACTTAATTTCACCGGAAGAATCCAGAGAAGAGAAAATGGATGAAGTTGTTGAAAACTTGAAATCGCAAGGACATAAACCTTATTTAATTCCAGTTGGCGCATCAAATGCCGTAGGGTCTTTAGGTTATGCTGCGGCTATTGAAGAGATTACCCAACAGGAGAATAATCTAGGGATCCAATTTGATACGGTTGTCATTGCTGTTGGCTCAGGGGGAACCTATGCCGGGCTTTGGTATGCTAACCAGAAGCAGGGAGCAAGACGAAAAATTCATGGATTCGCGGTTGATAACAATACAGAAATCTTTGTGGAAACCATTACTGAAATACTGATGGAAATGTACCTAAAGGATGGCTTGGATGCACCTGAAGAGTATAAAGATATTTTAATTAATGACCAATATATCGGCACCGGTTATGCAAAAAGCACACCAGAAGAGCTGGCTTTCATCATGAAAACTAGCAAAGAACACGGTTTTCTGTTAGATCCTGTTTATACGGGTAAAGCATTTTACGGAATGGTTTCAGAAATACAAAAAGGTCAATTTAATGATGCAAAAAACATCCTCTTCATCCATACTGGCGGTCTTCAAGGATGGACACAGGATCAAAGAGAAATGGCGCTGAAATCAATTTAAGATTTTGTTGATTAGGATTAGTCCCCAACTGATTAAAGGGGGACTGATTCTATTTTTTTTTAGTGCAAATTTAACAAAAAGAACGTATTATTATTGTTTACATAAAATGGAGAAAAACTGAGTGAGGACTTAAATGTTTTATATTCGAGAAACGTTTCAAATTCTTCCTGAAAAGGTCAGTGAGTTTAATGAGTTTTTTCATAATTATGTGTTGCCCAACCAATTGAAAAATGGTGCAAAATTAGTGGGCCGTTGGATAACAGAGCCAAAGGATGAAATTGTTGCTATTTGGGAATTTCCAAGCTATGAAGAATACGAGAAAATTGAGGAACGAGTATTAAGGGATGAAATGTATAATCACGCACAAACCCAACTTCAGAAACGTGGAAAGTTATTGATTGATCACAGCAAAGATTTTTTAAACCCAACAGGTGCATACAGTTCCCCGAAACAAACTGTAACAGTTAGTGGCTATATCACAAATGAACATAATGAGGCATTGCTGGTTAAAACATTTTGGCGAGCAGATACGTGGGAGCTTCCCGGAGGCGGGGTAGAAGAGGGGGAAACACTTGATGTGGCACTGTGCCGCGAGATAATGGAGGAAACGGGAATCACTGTTCAATTACAAGGTGTGACCGGAGTATATTCTAATGAAAGCACTGTTGCCATTGTCTTTTTAGGAAAAAGGATTGGCGGAGAGCCAAAAACGTCGAAGGAAACAAAAGATGTCCGTTTTATTCCCATCAATCCTGCAAACGTAAAACAATATATAAAGCGGGGAAAGTTCATTCCAAGAGTATTGGATGCGATGAATGGTAAGTGTTTACCGTATGAAGCATTTAAAGTCCGTCCATATGAACTGCTGAAGAGAATAGATGGGAATGTAGATAAGGTATAACATTTGCTCTTTTTCTAAATAATTGGGCATCCTATTGACCAAAGAACCTCTTTTGGAAGGAGTTATTCGATGCCTGAGCTTCCGGAAATGGAAACCTACAGAAACTTATTAAATCAAAAAGTGGCTGGTCAAGTAATTACAGATGTTCAAATAAATCGTGAAAAATCAATTAATTTAAAACCAGAGCTTTTCAGGAAAACCATCCTGCACCAGAAAGTGATCACCGTAAATAGAAGGGGAAAGCATTTGCTGTTTCAGCTCCAAAACAGCCATGTCCTTTTATTACATTTAATGTTGGGCGGGTGGATGTTTTACGGTACAGAAGTTGAAAAACCAAAAAGAACCATTCAAGTGCGGCTTTCGTTTGGGCAGCAGCATCTATATTTTATTGGATTGCGTCTAGGATATTTACATCTAAATAGTCAAAACGAAACGGAGAAGAAACTTTCTGACTTAGGTCCGGAGCCGCTAGAGATAACATTTACCTTAAGCGAATTTTTAAAACGAATGGCGGCTAAACATGGTAAATTAAAAACCACAATGCTCAATCAAGAGTTTATCGCTGGGATAGGAAATTGTTATTCTGCTGAAATATGTTATCATGCTGGCATTTTACCCACGAATGATATAGATGATATAAGTGAAAGTGAGAGAAGCCAACTATTTCATTCCATTAGAGTTGTCCTTCAAGATGCCATCAAGAATGGCGGCTATATGGATCAACCACTTTATAAGGAAGATTCTCTTACTGGGGGATACAATAAATTATGTAAAGTATATAATCGTGAGGGTGAAAACTGTTATCGATGCGGTACCAATATCGTGATGAAAATGATTTCTTCCAGAAAAACATTTTATTGTCCTAATTGCCAAAAATAATGTAGAAGACCGCCCCGATGGCGGCTTTTTTATTGTGCAATTTGTCCAAATATTTCTATTTATAGGAAAAACAAGATGGAATTATTCTGGATTTTTTGTTAAGGTTAAATGAACAGAACTTTCAAGGGGAATATAAAAAATGAAAAAAGTCTTAATAATTGTTACAGCAGTAATTGCTATCTTAATTGGTGGAACGTATCTTACATTTACAATCATGGGGAAATTGGCAAATACGAATTCAGCTCATGATGTTACTGGACCTTCAATAGTGGAAACAATGTCTCCAGAAAAAAAAGCTGAAACTGAAAGTAAAGAACAAACCCAATTCATTGGTGGTATTCAGTACGACACTGGACTTACTGCCGAATCCAGCCAAGATGCTGTTATTGACGTGATGCATAAAATGACTCATCAAAAGGTGAAAGCAGAAGATAAATGGGGTGCCATTCCTATGTCTCAAGATACAATATCACAGGTTTCTGAGATAGTGTCCACAAGTACTTTTGAACGGAAAGGAGATTTATTGAAGATTCTTGATAGGTGGAAAAATGGAGATTTTTCTAATGCTGATGATGACCACAACTATTTCTGGAGCTACCAAGGCGGAACAATAGGTAAAGCGTATGGAACACTTAACAATGACGAAGAAAATGAGTTCATCAAAAACAACTTTAAATAATGATTAAAGGGCCTTAAGAGGCCTTTTTATTTTCCCTCCTCCAAAAATATCTAAAATACCGCCGGAATTGGCGGCTTTTTTTATGTTGTGTGCATCTTTTTTCTAAATTAATGTTTCACATTGAAGTTAAATGTTATATACTATATACAAATAAGTATAGCACATTTGTTAGCAATACATAGAATAAACCATATTTATTGAACAGAAGGAGGTGTTAATGATTAAACTTACAAAACGACAGGATGAAATCCTGCAAATTGTTAAACAAAACGGACCGATTACGGGAAAGGATATCGCGGAGAGGCTTTCGTTATCGCGGGCTGCGTTAAGACCAGATCTTGCCATCTTAACGATGTCAGGTAGCTTAGATGCCAGACCTCGGGTAGGTTATTTCTTTAATGAAAAACTGCCAGTTAAAAGACAATCGGAAAAATTTCTTCATCAAACAGTAAATAATTATAAAGCACTCCCGATTGTCGTCGGAAAATCAACATCCGTTTATGATGCGATCGTCCAGTTATTTTTAGAGGATGTCGGAACGCTATACGCTGTCGATTCGGATGGACAATTAGCAGGTGTTATATCTAGGAAGGATTTGCTCAGAGCCTCACTAGGAAATCAAAATTTGAATGAATTGCCGGTAAGTGTGATCATGACGAGAATGCCTAATATCATTACCATTCAACCGGAAGAGACCTTGCTCGAAGCGGCGAAAAAGATGATTCACAATCGCATCGATTCCCTTCCGGTAGTAAAGGAAATGGACGAGCAAAAGAATACATATTTGCTAGTCGGACGAATTACGAAAACAACCATCACACGGGCCTATTTAGAAATTATGGAAGAAAAATCAGACTAAGGGAGTGGCTGAAATTTTGGTACAAAAAGAAGTGGTCTATGTGGTTTCAGACTCAGTAGGGGAAACGGCTGAGTTTGTGGTAAAAGCAGTTGCAACACAATTTAATGGTGGCCATGTTGAGATTCGCCGCAATTCTTATGTGGATGATTTTGAAGATATTGAAGATGTGATGATTTTAGCCAAAAAAGATCATTCGATTATCGCTTATACAATTGTTGTCCCGACATTGAAAGAGTATTTGGACCGGCGTGCAAGGGAGGAAGGCATCATGGCCGTAGATTTGCTTAGTCCATTGATGAATGCATTTGTCACTAAATTTAATAAAGAGCCGCACCATCAGCCAGGATTGATGAGAAAGCTCGATGAGGAATACTTCCGGAAAATTGAGGCTATTGAATTTGCGGTTAAATATGATGATGGCCGTGATCCTAGAGGTATTTTAAGAGCAGATATCGTGTTAATCGGTGTATCACGGACTTCGAAGACACCGCTGTCGATGTATTTGGCACACCAGCGTTTTAAAGTGGCCAATGTACCGTTAGTCCCGGAAGTGCAGCCGCCGGATGAATTATTTCAAATCCCACGGAAAAATTGCATTGGGTTAATTATTTCACCAGATAAGTTAAACGAAATTCGGAAAGAGCGTCTGAGGGCATTAGGGTTAGCTTCCCAGGCCAATTATGCAAGTTTTGAGAGGATTTTAGAAGAATTAGATCATGCTGAAAAAATCATGAAGCGCGTAGGCTGCCCTGTCATTAACGTATCAAATAAGGCTGTTGAAGAAACAGCAGGCTTAATAATTGAAGTGCTGAAAAAAGAGAGGAGCTTTTAATCATGGATCAATTTGTTTACTTATTTAATGAAGGAAATGGCAATATGAGAGACTTGCTAGGGGGAAAAGGAGCTAATCTTGCAGAAATGACGCAAATTGGCTTACCAGTACCATATGGTTTTACGATCACTACACAGGCATGTAATGCTTACTATGAAGCTAGTAAAACGATTCCAACAATAGTAGAAAAACAAACTTTAGAAGCTCTAGCACGATTAGAGGAAAAGATGGGTAAAAAACTGGGAGACCCTCAAGATCCATTACTCGTTTCGGTTCGTTCTGGTTCTGTGTTTTCCATGCCGGGGATGATGGATACAATTTTAAATCTAGGGATGAATGATGAAACCGTTGTGGGATTGGCAAAATTAACGGACAATGCTCGTTTTTCTTATGATTCCTACCGCCGTTTCATTCAAATGTTTAGTAATGTGGTACTTGAAATCGATACCTACTACTTTGAACAATTTTTAGAAGAGGTCCGCGAGCAGAAAGGTTATTCCTCCGACCCTGAAATGACTGCTGAAGATTGGCAGGGGGTTATTGCCGGCTATAAAGGAATTGTGAAAAAGCATACTAGAAAAGACTTCCCACAGGATCCAAAGGAACAGCTTTTCCTTGCGATTAATGCTGTATTTAATTCATGGAACAATCAGCGTGCGATTGTGTACCGCCGCTTAAATAAAATTCCAGATCACTTAGGAACTGCGGTTAATATTCAAAGTATGGTATTTGGTAACATGGGAAATGATTCCGGCACAGGTGTTGCCTTTACAAGAAATCCATCGACTGGTGAGCATGTTCTATACGGTGAATATTTAATTAATGCTCAAGGGGAAGACGTAGTAGCAGGTATTCGGACACCACAGCCTATTGCGACGTTAAAGGATGAAATGCCTAGGGTATATCAACAATTTTCCGATACATGCAAACGCCTTGAACAGCATTATAAAGAAATGCAGGACATTGAGTTTACCGTTGAACGCGGTCAGCTATTCATCTTGCAAACGCGGAATGGGAAACGGACGGCTGCTGCTGCGATTCGCATCGCAGTAGATATGGTCGAAGAAGGAATCATTGATAAAAAAACCGCCTTACTTCGTGTTGACCCTGACCAATTAAATCAATTGCTGCACCGCCGCATTGATGACAAATTTGAAAAGAGAGTTTTAGCAAAAGGATTACCAGCTTCCCCTGGTGCTGCCACAGGACAGGTCGTGTTTGATGCGGATGAGGCCGAGGCATTAGGAAATGACGGGAAAAAGGTCATTTTAGTCAGACCTGAGACCACACCTGACGATATTCATGGAATTGTTGCTGCTCAAGCGATTTTAACAAGCCGCGGCGGGATGACAAGCCATGCAGCAGTTGTTGCACGCGGTATGGGGAAAGCGTGTATTTGCGGATGTGAAGCATTGAAAATTGATTTGCGCGCAAAACAATTTACTATTGGTGAAACTCTAGTAAACTACGGGGAGATTATTACGATTGATGGTTCTACGGGTGAAATTATGCTTGGTGAAATTCCAATGATTGATCCAGAACTTTCTGATGAATTTCAGTTGTTGCTTGCATGGGCAGACCATGAACGGAAAATAGGGGTCCGCGCTAATGCTGACAACCCGGAAGATGCACGGAAAGCTTTTGAGTTCGGGGCAGGTGGTATTGGTTTATGTCGGACTGAACATATGTTTATGGATATAAAGCGCATTCCAACAGTGCAAAAAATGATTCTTGCTGAAAATTACGGAGAAAGAATGGCAGCATTGGACGACTTATTACCAATGCAGCAGGGTGATTTTGAAGGGATATTCGAAGCGATGCAAGGGTTCCCTGTCACGATTCGTTTACTGGATCCCCCATTGCATGAGTTTTTACCAGACAAAGAGGATCTATTAGTAGAAGTAACAAAGCTTCAAATTACAGATCCGGGGTCTGCGGAATTAAAGAAAAAAGAGCAATTGCTCAAAAAGGTTCGCCAATTAGATGAGTATAACCCAATGCTCGGCCACCGTGGCTGCCGGCTTGGAATTATTTATCCGGAAATTTACGAAATGCAAGCAAAAGCCATTTTTTATGCAGCGGCTACACTGGCTGATAAGGGCATGACAGTTCAGCCTGAAATCATGATTCCATTGGTCGGCCATGTGAATGAGTTAAAGCAAATGCGCCAGTTGGTTATTGATGCTGCTACTCTTGTGCAGGAGGAAACAGGTAAGCATTTTGAGTACACGATTGGAACCATGATTGAAATTCCACGTGCTGCCATAACAGCTGACCAAATTGCCGAAGAAGCCGATTTCTTCTCATTTGGAACCAATGATTTAACGCAGACTACATTTGGTTACAGCCGTGATGATGCAGAAGGGAAATTCCTGCAGGCCTATATTGAAAATAAAGTGCTGCCGGAAAATCCATTTGCTGTACTTGATCAGAATGGTGTAGGGAAGCTTATTGAAATGGGCGTTACGCACGGCCGCAAGACGAAGCCAACATTAAAAACAGGTATTTGCGGTGAACACGGCGGTGAAAAGAGCTCGATTGATTTCTGCTACAGAACGGGGCTTGATTATGTCAGCTGCTCACCATACCGCGTGCCGCTTGCACGTTTGGCTGCTGCACAAGCAACGATTCGCCATGAGCAAAATAAGGAAGAAGTATACACAACAGCTTAATATAGTTTGGATGGGCGGTGCCAACGCGGTTGGTGCCGTCTTTTTTTTTGTGGATTTTTGGATTCGCAAATAAACGAAGCTGTTTCGCAAACAAATCCCCTGGTTTCGCAAACAAATCAGTTTGTTTCGCAAATAAACGGGATATTTCCGCAAATAAAAACTGTTTGAGCTGCTAGTATCATTGGATTAGTACACTGCAAACTGCTAATACTATAAAAAACAACGAAAAGGGGACTCAAAATGGGGGCAATTGAACGAAGTGGATACCGATTTGTGCCAGAATACAGTGTGATCATGCAAAACGGAGCGGTCCATGTCTACAATCAAGACCAATTTATCGAAGAAATTCAATTTCAGTTTTCCGGGAAGTTTCCAGAGGTAGATCAAATCGAAGAATTAATAGACGAATATTGTAATCAACATAATATTTAGGGCCGAATATTCGTTCGGTTTTTTGTTTTGTGTTAAAATGAAAAATATGAAACCAATTTTTAGAAAAGGAGGGAAATGTATGAGTAAATTAACAACCATATACCCTCAAGCGATTGAACATACAAAAATGAAGGTGATCGAGGACATTAACCACTATTTAGAAACGAATGAATTACAGCCATCCTTTGAGCAATACAGGAAGGATCGCGGTCATTATCTAGAACAAATTTGGGTGAATGTCTGGCTAAATAAATCAACAAATGATGTTCCAAAAAATGAAAAGAAGCAATTTTTAAGTGAAAAAGGGTTTGAGGTTCACGGAATTGACCGTAAGCTGCTGAACAAACTCTTCAGAGATGAAATGCGATCCTATCAGCCTTTCAATGTGATGGAGTGGGTGGAGGAAACTTTTGCTGGACAGGAAGAACTGTGGGCAGAGCGTTATCAGGAGGCAAAGGTAAACTTTTTAAAGCGGGAAGAACAGAAAGACCTCGAAGAGAAAAAGCAAATGCTTCGCGGTGAAATCGAGGAGTTCGCCGTTGGTATTTTAGAAGATCAATATGAACTTTTTTATCTTTATATCCGTTACTTTGTTGCAAAGCAGTTAGCAGCTGATTTAAAGAATAATATGAAGTTTCAGGCGGTTGATCCAGTGGCGCTTGAAGAAAAATTAGTCAATCAAGGCTCCTTTGATTCATCTGAATATACAACAGTAGCGACATTTTTCGGGGAACTTACCGGCGATATTCACAAGACACTTAACTGGGGCAGAAGTACCTATGAATATCAAACTTATTTCTTTGTTTATGAAAGTTTAATTTCAGATTATATATCAGAGCTCATTCCAGAGAAAATTCTAGAACAACTTTCGGATGAGCATATGGCTGATTTTTACGATGTCTTCCATGAGAAATTATCGCCGTCCTTTGTAAAAGGCAGCATTGCGCAGCTCATATATGACCTTGAGAGCTATTTTATTGAAGATATTCAAGATGAATATGTGTCAGATCTATTAAGGATAGCCGAAGTTCCTTTCGATCCAAAGGTGCATCGGGCTTTTCTGAAAAAAGACCTTGGTGAACGGGAAAAGAAACAGAAAGAAGAACAAGCAGAACTTCAGCGAAAAAGAGAAGCCGAAGAACGGATGATGAAAGACATCTTTGCTGCAGAATATGACCCTTCGTTACAGCGACATGTTCGTTATGTCTTACATATTGGCGAGACGAATACGGGGAAAACCCATCATGCACTTGAACAAATGAAGGCAGCCGAAAGTGGCTTATATTTGGCACCACTTCGACTGTTAGCTCTTGAGGTTTTTGATAAATTGAATGCGGAAGGGGTATCTTGCTCATTAAAAACCGGTGAGGAAGAAAAAATGGTTCCGGGCGCACAGCATATCTCTTGTACTGTGGAGATGTTCCATGAAAAAGAGGTTTACGAAGTGGTCGTGATCGATGAAGCCCAGATGATTACCGATAAAGACCGCGGATTTTCGTGGTATAAGGCGATCACAAAAGCGAATGCAAAAGAAGTACATATCATCGGCAGCAGAAATGCAAGAACAATGCTGCTCGAGTTGCTGGGAAATGCGGATATTGAAATTCATGAGTACAGCCGGGATACGCCACTTGAGGTGGAAAAGAAGGAATTTCATATTAAGCACGTTAAAAAAGGTGATGCCCTCATTTGTTTTTCAAGAAGACGTGTTCTGGAAACGGCCTCGCGGCTGCAAAATGACGGGCATTCGGTCAGTATGATTTATGGCAGTATGCCGCCGGAAACGAGGAAAAAGCAGATCGAGCAGTTTAATAAAGGAAAGACAAAGGTAATTGTGTCAACAGATGCAATTGGCATGGGGTTAAATTTGCCCATTCGCCGGATAGTTTTCTTGGAAAATGATAAATTCGATGGAACCAGAAGGCGGCTGCTCACCTCGCAGGAAGTAAAGCAAATTGCTGGCCGGGCCGGTCGAAAAGGAATTTATGATGTTGGCAAAGTCGCGTTTACAAGTGACATCAAAAAAATGCAAAACCTCTTGCTACAGGAGGATGAGCCTGTCCATACATTTTCGATTGCTCCAACCAATTCGGTGTTCGAACGCTTTCAACGGTATTATCATGATTTGGGGACGTTCTTTGAGCTGTGGGGTAAATTTGAAAGCCCAAAGGGTACAAAGAAAGCTTCGCTTTCTGAGGAGAAGTCCCTCTATCACCTAATTGCCGGGACAGAAATTGAAGCACGACTTTCCTTAATGGATTTGTATGGCTTTTTACACTTGCCTTTTTCAAAAAATGAATCGGTGTTGACGAGGCAATGGGAAGATAACATGTATGCTATTATTCAAGGCAGAGACCTACCTGAACCAATTGTAAAAGACCGCAGCCTGGAGGAATTAGAATTAAGCTATAAGGCCATCGGGCTTCATTTGTTGTTTTTATATCGGTTGGGAGAGCGAACAGAAACTATTTATTGGGAACGACTGCGAGCAGAAGTTAGTGATCAAGTACAGGATCGGTTAAAGACAGACATTAAGAAATTCGTGAAGAAATGTAAGAACTGCGGGAAAAAATTGGCTTGGGATCATTCGTTTCCTACTTGCGATGCCTGCCATGCAGCAAAATATAGAAGATATCGAAATGATGATTTTGAATAGTAAGAGAATCCCGGTGTTCTGACGGAACCCGGGTTTTTCTTATGCCCATAAAAATTAGAGGAACCATTTTTTAATAAGAATTTTAGTCATTTTAGTCCATAAGATGAATAGAAAGGAGTGTGAGCGGTTTATGGCAGTTCATGTTGTGAAGACGGGCGAAAATTTGTGGATGATTTCTGCGATGTATGGAGTTTCAATTCAAACGATTGTTGAGCTAAATGGGTTACCTTCGACAAGTACACTTGTCCCGGGTATTGCCCTCTATCTCCCGGACAGTCTGCCGCCACTCCGTCCTTATCCAATAAAGGCAGGCGATCAAATTTGGCAGTTAGCCCAAGTTTTTAATACAGACATTTCAAGGATTTTAGCGGCTAATCCCGGTGTAGATCCAAAACGGCTCATTGTCGGACAGATGATCAATATTCCCTCATCATTAAAATTAGAAATAGCCACACTTGGCTTCTTAGTGCCTTCTTCTGTTAACGCTAACCTGGAAACACTCAATGATCTTGCGGGGCAATTAACGTACCTGGCGGTTGTCGCCTATTCTTTTACAAAAGAAGGATACGCTTTTAATGTGTCAGAGGACACGGCGATTGTGGCGAAGTGTAAAGAATTAAACATTACCCCGTTACTGATGATTCGTAATTATACGGGCAGTGATTTCAGTGCAGAATTGGCCGGAAGTGTGCTTGAAAATCCTACATTTCGAACAAATTTGGTCGCAAGTATCGTGAATCTTACCATCCAAAGGGGTTTTGGTGGTGTCAGCATTGACCTTGAATTTATTCCCCCGCGAAGGCGCAATGATTTTATTACTTTTTTAACAGATTTAAAGTTGGCTTTAGGCGAGTTGATCCTACACGTGAATGTTCACGCCAAAACAGCAGATATTCCTACCAATCGCATCATTGGTGCGTACGATTATGCAAAAATTGGCCAGGTCGCCGACTTGGTTGCGGTTATGACGATTGATTACGGTTACCCAGGTGGCCGGCCAGATCCGATTGCCCCGATTACCTGGCTTGAACAGGTGATTCAATACTCTATTACCCAAATTAGCCCTCGAAAACTACAAATCGCCTTGCCGCTTTATGGGTATGACAAGGTTGTCCATACGAATGCAACACATGCCAGGTCAGTGCTCGCAGCACAAAATCTAGCGATTTCCACCGGTTCCTCGATTGAATTTGACAACAGCGCCAAATCCCCATGGTTTCGCTATTGGCATGGAGTAGAGGAGCATGTTGTTTGGTTTGAAGACATTCGCAGTTATATAGAAAAGTATCGCTTAATGGATGTTTATCAATTAGTCGGCACAACCTTTTGGCAAATTAGCCTGCCGGCACCGCAGAATTGGGCGTACTTAAGAAAAAATATTGCTGTTGTGAAGAATATTATCTAAATATGGGATTGTTTTCGTATAGGACGGAGTCATTAACCCTATTCAAAATCTAAAACATGAAGTATGTGATGTAAAATTACGCTTAATTAGTGAGTGAAACTGATATATCAGCGTATTTTGTATATTTATCAGCGAATTTTCAATTATATCGACGAATCTAAAAACCACCAATCTGGGATATTAGTTCTTGTCCCATTTTTGGAATTCATTTTTACTACAACACTGATTTTTTGGACAAACTCTTATGAAAAAGGAAGGCCTGATTGAAATTAATGAAAAGAACTAAAATTTACATCATTGTATTTTTTGTAGTCATTTCTTTAGCAATCCCATATTTTCACGTAAACGGAATGAACAGTCATGACAATATGGGTAAGCGGCTTAATCAGCTTATCGTAAGCGAACCTGACTTACAAGGCACCATTGCTGGAATAAGCATTCGTTCGGCAGCCAGTGGTGAAATCATTTATGATCATCAGGGGGATATCCGTTTACGCCCTGCGTCAAATATGAAGTTATTGACCGCAGCAGCTGCCCTACAGGTCCTTGGTGAGAAATATCGTTTTAAGACTGAGGTACTATCTGATGCTCCACTGAAAAAGCAGACACTAGAAGGGAATCTTTTTCTAAAAGGATATGGAGACCCGACACTACTAAAATCGGATTTTGACAAAATGGCAGTAGAATTAAAGGAGCTTGGCATTAAGCGGATAAAAGGAAATGTAGTCGGAGATGATTCGCATTACGATAACGAACGTTATTCGCTCGACCTGCCGTGGAGTGACGAAACCACTTACTATGGTGCCCAGATTTCCGCCCTGACTGCCGCACCAACGAATGACTATGATTCAGGTTCTGTTATGGTAAAGATCAAACCCGGCTTAAAAAGTGGTGACAAGGTGGAAGTAGTAGTAACTCCAGAAACTAATTATGTGAAAATCATCAATAAAGCTGAAACGGTCGAGGCAGATGGCAAAAAGAAAATTAAAGTGGAAAGAGAACATGCAAAGAACACAATCACCATTGAAGGAACTATTCCAGTAACAACAAAGGCAGTGACTGAATGGATTGGTGTCTGGGATCCAACAAAGTATGCCACCACTCTTTTTAAACAATCACTAGCAAAAAACGGAATAAAAGTATCTGGGAAAATACGAACAGGAACGGCTTCAAACACCGCCAAGGTTTTGACGAGCCATCAATCGATGCCATTATCGGAATTGTTAATTCCATTTATGAAGTTGAGTAATAACGGGCATGCTGAGGTTTTAGTGAAGGAAATGGGGAAGGTGGTAAAGGGAAAGGGCAGCTGGGAGACGGGGCTAGAAGTGCTGGAAACGGAGATTTCAAAATTTGGAGTAAATACGAAAACAATGGTGATACGTGACGGGTCCGGGGTTTCACATGTAGATTTAATTCCGGCCAATCAAATTACGCAGCTGTTATTTTCTGTTCAAAAAGAAAGATGGTTTCCTGCTTATGTTCATTCATTACCAGTTGCAGGTGCCCCTGAAAAGACAATAGGCGGCACACTAAGATACCGTTTGAAAGATCCAATCGTTCAGGGAAAGGTGAAGGCAAAGACAGGCACGATCTCGACAGTCAGCTCGATTTCCGGTTATGTAACGACGAAAAATGGACATTCATTCATTTTTTCAATCCTGCTAAATAATTTAGTAAATGAAGAGAAGGCGAAAAAGATAGAAGATAGGCTGATTCAGTTGATAGCCAACACCTATTAAATAAATTATTTCAGAAAAATATCTATAAAATTACCGTGGACATGACATTTATCATGCCCTGCACATGACACCTGCTACTAACAAGTTCAAATCCCTTGGTTTATACTTGGATTAACGTCATAATCCAAGAAGGGAATTCACCTAAATGACCTTACAAAATACGAAAAATTTAAAAAAACAAATGACTCCTTTTGAAAAATCGACCACGAAGGAAAGTGTATGGCAAATCATCAACACGGTCGTACCATTTATGCTACTTTGGTTTCTTACCTATCAAAGTCTTTACGTCTCCTATTGGTTAGCATTGGTTCCATCAGTCCTTGCTGCAGGGTATTTAACACGGATTTTCATTATCTTTCATGATTGCACCCATCATTCTTTCTTTAAAAACCGTCGAGCCAATCGAGCAGTTGGGACTTTTATGGGTGTTTTAACGTTATTCCCATTTGATCAATGGGGACATGAGCATTCAGTACATCATGCAACAAGTGGTAACTTGGATAAAAGGGGTACTGGAGATATTTGGACGCTTACAGTCGATGAATATGTAGCAGCACCACTTAAGCTTCGTTTAGCTTACCGTTTTTACCGTAATCCATTGGTTATGTTTGGATTAGGACCGATTTATGTATTCCTTCTTAAGAATCGATTTAACCGTAAAGGTGCAAGGACGAAAGAACGTAACAACACCTATTTAACGAATATACTCATTGTTGCATGGATTACATTAATGTGCTTAGCAATTGGATGGCAGTCGTTTCTTATCGTACAGGGCACGATTTTTATGATCTCAGGTGCAGCGGGTATTTGGTTGTTTTATGTACAGCATACCTTTGAGGATTCCTATTTTGAAGAAGATAAAGAGTGGGAATATGTGAAAGCAGCAGTAGAGGGAAGTTCTTTTTACAAGCTTCCAAAAATCATGCAATTTCTAACGGGGAATATTGGATTCCATCATGTTCACCATTTAAGTCCACGGGTACCTAACTATAAACTCGAGGAGGCACACAAAAATACGCCTCCGTTACAAAATGTACCAACTATCACGCTTGCAACAAGCTTACGATCACTCCGTTTTCGTTTATGGGATGAGAAAAGTAAGAATTTTGTTACCTTTAAAGATATCAAATCAACTGTTAAAAAAAGGGTTTCTATTCATGCGAAACCGGAAGTATAAAGCAATAACTACCTCCCCTCTCTAAAGGGGAGTCTCTATTTACTAGCGGACACCAGATAAGGAGAGAACATAGATGATACGAATTGTCATTGCGGAAGATCAGGAACTGCTGTTACAGGCAATGGGTTCCCTCCTCAATTTGGAAGATGATATGGAAGTAGTAGGACTAGCGGCCAATGGAGAAGAAGCACTTACACTTATCCATCAATTTCAGCCTGATGTATGTCTGATGGATATTGAGATGCCCAAAATGACTGGGCTTGAGGCCGCGGAAGCGTTAATTTCTTCTTTTTCCAAAATCATTATTTTAACAACCTTCGCGAGACCGGGATATTTCAGGCGTGCTTTAGAAGCCGATGTTAGGGCTTATTTATTAAAAGACAGCCCGAGCGAGGAGTTAGCCTCCGCGATTCGCTGCATTATGGACGGAAAGCGGATATATTCTCCTGAACTAATGGATGTGGAATCCAGTGCTACTGAGGTAGATGGTGAAAATGAATCTTCTGATCAACGGGATAAATCAATTGGCATCGTAAGAAGTTATTTATCAACAATATTAGATAAAATAAAGTTACCGACCGGATAGGGACGTAACGAATGCTCAGGGCATAAAAGTCTCTGAGCATTTTTTATATCTCGGCATTGGTTATTCTATTTTCCAGGATAATGTAAAATGGCCCTTATGCTCTTTTTTAGTATAATTTGATAAAAGAACTCTCTTGAAAAATCCAACTATTGATTTTACTATAAAGATAGTAGATTATGAGCATGGTAAATGGGAGAGCATGATATGAATAAAAAACAAGTGCAGTTATTGTCGGAGCGCTTTGAAGTCGCCTTCAATCAAGTTCATGATGCTTTACGAGATATCGTTCAAATCAATGATGAAAGATTCGTCGTGTTGGTGAAAGTTGGAGCAAAAAAATATCAAATCATTGAAACCTTTAAGAAGGATTTGGAGCAATACGCGCGGCTTCGAAATGCTATCGTCCATGAAAAAATGGAGGTAGGCTTTTATATTGCCGAGCCGAATGCCAAGGTTGTCAATCATATTGAAAAAATTGCCAATGTTTTAAGCCGCCCCAATTACGCTCTTTCCATCGCATCCAAAAATGTGGTCTATTTTGATGTTCAGGATAGCATCTTAAAAGTAACAGAAGCGATTAAAAAGTACAGATATTCCAAGTTCCCTATCTATAAAAATAAAAAGTGCATCGGACTTTTGACCGCAGGCTCCATCGTGAAATGGATAGCGGAACATATGGAAAGTGGTCAGGTAAATCTATTAGATATACATGTTTCAGATATCATGGAATACGAAAAAGAACGTCCCATTGAGATTGTCGATAAGAGCATTAATATCTTTGAGGTTGAAACGATTTTTGAAAAGGCCCATAAAAAGAAACGGAAAATCGAGGGTGTTATCATCACGGAAAATGGGGAAATAGATGAGACACCCCTGGGAATAATCACAGCTTGGGATTTGATTGAAATTGACTATACAGTGGATTAAAAAAAGGAGCGACCAAATGGCTGCTCCTTTGTATGTTACGGCATGTCATCAAAATCAAACTCGCTTAATTGATCCATGTGGCTGGCAATCATTGCGATTATGGTGGTCGCTTCTTCCTTGCTAAAGATAAAATGAGATTCATCTTTTATCAATTCGTCTTCAGTTGTCCAGATACGGTTAACCCGTTTGAGGACGCCGTCACCTGTTGCTTGGACGACCCCGAACTGATAGGTGACCTCCACTTCATCTTCATGCTTGAAGGCAGTTACTTCAGGGGTAGACCAATCGACATCTATTTCCTCAAAAATATCATCGCTGTTGATCTGTTCCGCTTCAAAGTATTCCTCCTCCTCCTCCACAACGGTTTCACAATTTGCCACATCAAATTCTTCCTCCGACTGCAAATAGACTCCGTCATCAGTGTAATGGCCATCACCGTTCATATAGTCATGAAGACTTGCGTGCACTTCCTCAATAATCTCCTCAATGTCTGAAAGGATGATTTTCGCCGTGTGTCCGCTGTCGACATCGAAGCTATCAATGTAAAATTCTTCGTTTTGCGGGTCGAAGAATAGCGAGCAGAAATAATCACGGTCAAGTTCTTCGGTGTCGACATCCGCAGTATCCACGAAAAACTCAATTCTTGGATGTTTGGCGGCTCTTTCAATTGTCATTTGGCCAACCTGATCATATTCTTCACAAATTGATTCCAGGTGCTCCTGCAATTCTGCACATACTCTGTCAAACCATTCTAACGACATCAAACATCCCATCCCTTCCAGTTTATCGAGGTTATTATTTCCAACTATAAAAAATATATGTTTTCGGATTCATCTCTTTTTGTGGATAGTTGGAAATAGCTAAAGGGGATGAGAAATTATCTAGCAAACCCATTTTCCAAAGATCAATTTTATCCGGACGAATCCTGATACAGGTCTTGTTGTAAATTCTACTACAATAGTGGAAATCCTTTTCATAATCAAATGTCTATTTGATTTTTCACTTGAGCACATTGTATTGGTTTTTAAATGAGGTATGGTACTATATTCGTAACCTAAGGAAAATGAGGTGTAATGTGATGAAAATTGAAGTGTGGTCTGATTATGTTTGTCCGTTTTGTTATATTGGGAAACGCAGGTTAGAAGAGGCGTTAAATCAATTTCCTCATAAAGATCAGGTAGAGGTGGAATTTAAGAGCTTCGAGCTTGATCCGAATTCATCGACATACAGTGGTCAAAATATCCATGAGGTATTGGCAAAAAAATATGGCATGAGCCTAGAACAGGCTAAACAAGCCAACAATGGTGTCGGCCAGCAGGCTGCTACCGTGGGATTAACGTTTAATTTTGACGAGATGAAGCCGACAAATACGTTTGATGCCCATCGTATAGCAAAGTTTGCAAAAAAACATGGGAAAGAACCAGTTCTCTCTGAAAAATTGCTTCAAGGCTATTTTACTGCAGGGAAGGATATTGGAGATATCGAAACGTTGGCTGACATGGCTGAAGCTTCAGGGTTAGATCGCCAAGAAGTCTTAGCAGTTCTTCAAGATAAAACCGCCTTTGCCAATGAAGTACGTGCAGATGAAGGGGTAGCCCAGCAGTATCAGATTACCGGTGTACCGTATTTTATTATTAATTCTAAATACGCCATCTCCGGTGCACAGCCGATTGAAACATTCAAAGGTGCCTTGGAAAAGGTTTGGGAGGAAGAAGCTCCTGCCCCTGTTCTGCAGGATCTTTCTACAGAAGATGATGTCAGCTGTGCTGATGGCAGCTGTGTCATTCCTGAGAAGAAATAATCAAGCAAAGAAAAATGGGAAAGGAGCAATTGCTTCCTTTCCCATTTTTCTTTGCTGGACATTTATTTTCGATTTCGAACACAATATTCCCACATATTCCCATCTCGCCAACAACTTCTTGTTTGTTCATTGCCACGAGATGTGTTCCGCCAACCCGAGCAGCATCTCCTAGTCGTTTTTCTCGACGTACGTCTTCTTGACGTATTTCTTCGAGTCGTGTTTCTATTTCTAGAAGTATCTCTACTCGTCGTTCTTCTTCGTGATGTTATTTGTCGCCGTGTAGTTCTTCGACGTGATGTCCCGCGATTTTGTCCTGGGTCTCTGAACATAAAGTCTCCGAATCCACCGCGTCTTACCTCATCTGCGGCATTTTGAATCTCCTCGGGTGAAAATTCACTCATTTTAGCACCTCCTTTAATTCTAGAAAAGAGAGCACGAAAGCTATTGACATATTTTTCGCCTAAAACTCACTCTTCTTTTACCAATTTACGTCTGTATAGTTGTACATGTTTGGGACAAACGCCTATGATTTGAAAAAATGCAAGCTAGTCGTGACCTCCCTTCGTTTTCCTTCATAGAAATAAGGGAAGGAGGAAATAGAACATGGACGAGGTTACAGGCATTCCGCAATATAAGCTTTTTATTAAACCAATAGATCTTAAGGAACTAAGAAGAGACATTTGGATTGATGAGCCGGTTCCCGCTCAATTAACGATAGAGGGTAAAAGGCTTGAGGTTGATTTAAGCTACCGTGGGTCACATATTCGTGATTTTTCCAAGAAGTCTTACCAAATTGCTTTTTATAATCCGAAAAGGTTTAAAGGTTCTAACCAATTCCATCTGAACGCTGAATACAAGGATCCATCACTTATCCGAAACAAGTTGTCCTTCGATTTTTTCTCAGAGATTGGCGTGCTATCCCCTCAATCGAGGCATATTTTTTTGACCTCAAATGGAAGGGCTGAAGGGGTTTATTTGGAACTCGAATCGGTGGACGAAAACTTTTTAAAAAGAAGGAACCTGGCAGACGGAAGTATCTTTTACGCGGTGGATGGTGATGCAAACTTTTCATTAATGAGTGATTTAGATAAAATCACGAAGACTTCCTTGGAATTAGGCTATGAAAGAAAATATGGAATTGCTGAAAATGATTATTTCTTACAAGAATTTATCTTTAACATTAATACCCTTTCACAGACTGATTTTGAAAAAGAAATACGAAAATATGTTGATATTGATAAATATCTCCGCTGGATCGCTGGGATTATTTTCACATCAAACTATGATGGATTTGTTCATAACTATGCACTTTATCGGAATGGAGATACGGGGTTATTTGAAGTGATACCTTGGGATTACGATGCAACATGGGGTCGTGATGTAAATGGAAAGGAAATGGAAGCGAATTATGTCCCAATTGATGGTTTTAATACATTAACGGCCAGGCTACTAGACACAGATGTTTATCGAAAAAATTACAGGAAACTGCTTGAAGAAATCATGAACCATCAATTTACTAATGAATTTATGATGCCTAGGGTTGAAAAATTACTTCAGCTGATTCGTCCCTTTGTGCTACTGGACCCTTATAAGAAACAAATGATTGATGACTTTGATCAGGAGCGAGAAGTGATTGCTAACTATATCGAGGAAAGAAGAATATACTTACAAAGGAAGATAACGATATTGGAATAGGGAAATCAAAAAGATGCCTTTGGCATCTTTTTGATTTCCGATATATATAAAGTTTACCGTCTAACTGGTCTCCAAATATTGTCTTCCAAAATATAGCCTTCCACTTCAAAATTATCATTTGGTGTTGCGCTCCAGCCAAAATTGTCTTGTCTGGCATTGCTCCAACGCGAACGATTACAGCATCTGAATCCACTTCGTCTGGAAGTATTCCTTCTGGAAGTATTTCTTCTAGAAGTATTTTGTCTGGAAGTATTCCTTCTAGAAGTATTTTGTCTGGAAGTATTCCTTCTAGAAGTATTTCGTCTAGATGTATTCCTTCTAGTGGTAACCATCATAGAAGTTTGGCGATTTCTAGTTGTATTGCGTCTAGAAGTCACCCTGCCAGAAGTAGGTAGAGTTCTGGAAGTATTGCGTCTAGAAGTCACCCTGCCAGAAGTAGGTAGAGTTCTGGAAGTATTGCGTCTAGAAGTCACCCTGTCAGAAGTAGGTAGAGTTCTGGAAGTATTGCGTCTAGAAGTCACCCTGCCAGAAGTAGGTAGAGTTCTGGAGGTGTTGTGTCTAGAAGTCACCCTGCCAGAAGTAGGTAGAGTTCTGGAGGTGTTGCGTCTAGAAGTCACCTTGACAGAAGTAGGTCGATTTCCGGAAGTATTGTGTCTAGAAGTAACTGTCACAGAAGTAGGCTGATTTCTGGAAGTAATGTGTCTAGAAGTAACTGTCACAGAAGTAGGCCGATTTCTGGAAGTAAAGTGTCTAGAAGTAACTGTCACGGAAGTGGGCCGATTTCTGGAAGTAATGTGTCTAGAAGTAACTGTCACAGAAGTAGGCCGATTTCTGGTAGTGGTTCTTCGAGCAATGGTTTGCTGAACGGGCTTTGCAGAAATTCTTCGAGAAGTGTTGCGGTGTTTGGGTGGTTTTGGCCCAGGATGTTTTTTATGATGAGTTCTCTTTTTTGATCCGGGATCATTAAACATGTGTTTTCCATGCCCGGATCTTTTTACTTCCTCTGCAGCCCTTTGAATATCCTCTGTAGAAAAGTGTCTCATTATTTCACCTCGTATTAATCTTGAATCGGGAAGACAGAGAGCACTGAAGCTCGTCTCCTGTTCTTTTACTAATCTACGTAAAGGTAGTCCCATTTGTATGGGGGAATTGCTCAATTACCAAAAAAGAATCTATAAAAATAACATTAAAGAGGTGGCAGACGTAAAAAGGGTGTCAGGCACCATTAAAAAGTAAATTTATTGAAGGATATAAAGCATCTTGCACGAATTAAAGTAATGTAAGAATATTCCACGCGGAAGAGGTCGATAATATGTCTCTTGATCCACAAACGAAAATGATATTAGAATTCTTTGCGACAGCTGGTGCACCACCACTGGAAGCGTTAGCACCGGAAATGGCAAGGCAGGCATTCACATTGCCACAGGGAGATCTAGAACCCGTCGGCAGAGTAGAAAATCGGACAATCCCTGGACCTGAGTCAGAAATCCCTGTTCGTGTTTATTATCCTAAGGAAGTGCAGCCATATTCACCTGCTATTGTTTATTACCATGGCGGCGGCTGGGTTGTGGGTAATCTAGATTCACATGAAAATATCTGTAGGGCTCTAACTAATATCGCGAATTGCGTGACGATTTCAGTTGATTACCGCCTGGCACCTGAACATAAATTTCCGGCAGCCGTTTATGACTGCTATGCAGCTGTTGAATATGTTTATGATCATGCTGAGGAATTTCAAGTAGATCAAAACAGGATTGCGGTCGGCGGTGACAGTGCCGGGGGAAATCTAGCCGCGGTCATAACAAATATGGCCAAGGACAAAAACAAACCTGCTATTTGTTTTCAATTACTCCTATATCCAGCTACGAATATCTTGGGCACTCCATCAGCATCGAAGGTAAATAATGCAGAAGACTATTTTTTAACACAAGGAACAATGGAATGGTTCCGTGATTGCTATATAAATGCTGGGGAGGAAGATACACCGCTTTTATCGCCCATTCTTTATGAAGATGTTCGCGGCCTGCCACCTGCACTTGTGATTACAGCAGAATACGACCCGCTAAGAGACGAAGGCGAGGAATACGCAAAAAAACTGGCAGATGCCGGTGTTGAAGTAGAATTGACACGGTATGATGGTACGATTCATGGATTTATCAGCATGGCCGGGGTTATCGGCTTAGGAAAAGCAGCCCTCGAACAGTCTGGCACCGCATTAAAAAAATCTTTCAATAAACAGACGATAAAAAAATAAATAAACGATTAAGGCAGTAATTTATTTCAAAACTGCCTTTTTGTTGTGCTTATATATACAAGAAAAAGAATATGCAAAATTTAAAGGATTTTGTTAAATCCTTGGTGAAATTATTAAGTGAATATTCAAATACTTAGAGGAGCTGATGACATGTTTGCCCCATTAACCCCATTGGATTGGAAACGTAGAGCGGTTAAATATTATCCGCAAAAAACGGCTGTAATAGACGGTGACAAGGAATTTACCTATCAGGAATTTGGACATCGGGTTGACCAGCTTTCGGCTGCCTTACAGCAAGCTGGAATCGGAGCAAGTGATCATGTTGCGGTGATGCTGCCCAACACCCATTATATGCTGGAATGCTTCTATGGTATTTGTCAGCTAGGTGCTGTTATGGTTCCGTTGAATTACCGGCTTACAGCAGAAGATTTGGAATACATTATTCGTCACAGTGACGCAAGGATGTTAATTGTCGATGAAGAATTTTCTGGTCCAATTGAGAAAATTATCGAAAATCTTTCCTTGGAACAAGTTATTATTGTCCATATTGCAGGATATGAAACATCCTTAAATGGGGTAGCTTATGAGGATTTCCTTCAGCATGCCCCGCAAAATGCTACATTACCGGAAATAGAAATCGATGAAAATCAGCTTCTTACCTTAAATTACACCAGTGGAACTACCTCAAAGCCAAAGGGTGTGATGCTTACGCATCGTGGTAATTACCTGAATGCTGCTAATTTTTTGTATCACCTTAATGTAAAGCCTGATGACGTGTATTTACATACATTACCGATGTTTCATGCAAATGGCTGGGGGGGTGTCTGGGCGATAACAGCTGCTGGTGGTACGCATGTATGTTTGCGAAAAGTTGACCCGCCGCTGATTCTTGAATTATTTGAGCAAAAAAATATCTCCTTGTTATGTGGTGCCCCGACTGTTGTCAATATGCTTGTGAATGATCCAAAGGCAAAAGAGGTGAAGATCAAGACAAGTCCACGGATGGCGACTGCTGGTGCACCACCTGCAGCGGCTTTGATTCATAAAGCCCAAGAGATTCTTGGACTAAATATGGTTCATGTGTATGGTTTGACGGAAACCTCACCCTTTATCCTCTATTGCGAGTGGAAAAAAGAATTTGATACTAAATCTGCCGATGAACAAGCAATGATTAAGGCAAGGCAAGGAATTGAACTCGCTTTCAATGGAGAAACAAAGGTCGTTCATCAAGATGGTGAGGAGGTTGCATGGAATGGACGAGAGCTTGGTGAAATTGTGACCCGCGGCAATGTGGTGATGGCTGGTTATTACAAAGATCAACAAACAACTGCGGCCGCTATCCGCGACGGCTGGTTCCATACCGGCGATTTAGCTGTCACCCATCCTGACGGATTCATTGAAATTCATGATCGGGCCAAGGATTTGATCATTTCTGGAGGAGAAAATATTTCTTCTACAGAGGTTGAAGGGGTTTTGTATAAACATCCTGCAGTCCTAGAAACAGCCGTTATTGCTATTCCTGATGAAAAGTGGGGCGAGGTTCCGAAGGCAATTATTGTCCTGCAGCAAGACGCAACCGTGACAGAAGAAGAAATTATCCAGTTTTGCCGTGCAAACATGGCTCATTTTAAAGCACCAAAAGATATTGAGTTTGTGGAAGCACTGCCAAAAACTGCAACGGGAAAACTACAAAAATATCGTTTACGGGAAATGTATTGGAAAGGCCCAAAGAAAGTAAATTAAATAATGAATATACTGTAAAAGGGTAGTGATGGGGTAAATCACTGCCCTTTATTGCGCTGATTATTCGTTCTTAAAGTTTTCACAATTAAGAGTGTACCAATGATGTTTATCACAAACAAACAATTTACGAAGTGATAAGTTATTAATGAGAAATATTTCACAATTACGTAGTACAGTGAAGGAGAATCCTAAAATGAGTGAATTCATTAATAACCGTGAAAACTTATCTACTACAAATACAGAACGGATGACAATGTTAAAACAAATATTTCAAGACCTACATAATGGTCGAAACCTTGATGAGGTAAAGGCGCATTTCGATGCTTATATTGGAAAAATTACAGTGGATGAAATTTCCCAGCTTCAGCATGATTTTGTCGAAGGAATTTCGGCTGCGGAACTGCAGCGCTTATACGCCCAGCATACGGCTATATTTAAGGGTTCGATTGAAGAGGAGAAGGTAGAACAAGTGAAAAAGCCGGAAGATCGGCCGGGTCACCCTGTTCATACCTTTAAACTGGAAAATCAAGAACTGGATAAATTACTGAAAACGCAGCTTCAAATCCACCTTTGGCAATTTGAAAAAGAAGATTCTGCTGAACATGTCTTTAAGCTATTGGAAGATGTAAATCTCTTGCTTGATATCGATAAGCATTACAGCCGTAAGGAGAATTTGATTTTTCCGTATTTAGAAAAATACGGAATCTATGGCCCAACTACCAACATGTGGCGGATAGACGACTTTATCCGTGACGGCATTAAAGAAGCAAAACAAAAACTGGCTACTTATAATGGTGATAAGCAAGCCGTTATCGGAATAATGAATTATGTCATTCAAGAAGTAGGAGAAATGATTTACCGCGAAGAAAACATCCTTTTCCCAATGGCTTTGAAAAATCTCACGGAAGACGAATGGGTGAAAATTGCCCATGAAAGTGATGAAATTGGCTTTTGCCTCACCGCTCCTGCTGAAGAATGGAAGCCCGATCGGAAAGGGTTGGACGAAAATACTATCTCTGAAGGATTTATAAAAATGGAGACCGGGGTTCTATCATTAAAACAACTTGAACTGGTGTTAAACCATTTACCAGTAGATATTACTTTCATTGATCAGGATGATGTTGTCCGCTATTTCTCACACGGGAAAGAAAGAATCTTCGCGCGGACAAAAGCAGTAATTGGCCGGACGGTTCAAAATTGCCATCCGCCAAGAAGTGTCCATGTAGTGGAAGAATTGCTTGCTGAATTTAAATCAGGTAAGAAAGATAGTGAAGACTTCTGGATACCATTTAAGGATAAATATGTTTATATTCGTTACTTTGCTGTTCGGGATGAAGACGGAAAATACGTTGGTACTCTAGAATTTACCCAAAATATAGCCCCAATAAAAGTAATCGATGGCGAAAAGAGAATATTATCTTAGTAAACTAAACTGCCTGGAAACCGCGACGGCAAATCGTGGGATTCCGGGCAGTTTTTAATTCGCTGTAAACCTAAAAATATCGACAAGTCTAGTCAAATCAAGAGTAAGGCCACAATTTATGTCGATAAAAAAGCAGGACAAATTCACAAAGCTGTAACAGGTTACACGAAAAAATGGAAAAAATCGGTGATAATAAGAGTAGAAGAAGAACATTTTATACAGGCGGCATACAGGTTCAAAAATAATTTTTCGAGGAGGAGGAAAATGAAAAAGCAAAACTGGATTGCGTTATTGTTGGCTGGTGGTAAGGGGACAAGATTGAATCTACTGACCAAAACACTTGTGAAGCCGGCCGTGCCCTTTGGTGGGAAATACCGAATCATTGACTTTGCTTTAAGTAATTGCCAAAACTCAGGAATTGAGACAGTCGGAATTTTAACGCAATACAAGCCCTATGTGTTGCATGCCCATCTCGGCCAATACAGCTATTGGAATTTGTATAATCAAAATGGCGGTTTAACCATCCTCCCACCCTATCAACGCAGTAATTCCGGGGTGGAGTGGTATGAGGGGACATCACATGCTGTGTATCAAAATATTGAATTCATTGAGCAAAATAACCCAGATTATGTTGCCATTTTGTCTGCAGATCAAATTTATAAGATGGATTATTCAGTGATGCTAGAACAGCATATTGAAACAAAAGCGGATTGTACCATCGCGGTTGTTGAGGTTCCATGGGAAGAGGCAAGCCGCTTTGGGCTCATCAATATTGATAGGCAAACCTACAAAATTATTGATTTTAAGGAAAAACCGAATAGACCCTCGTCAAATCTTGCCTCGATGGGAATTTATATTTTTACATGGAAGATTTTAAAAGACTATTTACAACTGGAGGAACAGAAGGAATGTACCAATCGCGATTTTGGCAAGGATATTATTCCTTCGATGCTGTCTGATGGATTACAGCTTTATGCATACTATTTTGATCAATATTGGAGGGATGTTGGCACGGTCCACAGCTACTGGGAGGCGAATCTGGATTTATTGAAAGGAGAGAATAATATTTTTCTGCAGAATCCTAAATGGCAGATTCATACGGTTGAACATCATGAGCCGCCATTGTTTTTAGCCGAAAGCGCAAAGATCCATCAAAGCTTGATTAGTGAAGGCTGCGAGGTTTACGGGTCGATTGAAGATTCAGTTTTATGTAATGGCGTGAAGGTAGGAAAGGGGGCAAGGATTAAAAACGCGGTAATTTTGCCGCATACCACTATTGAGGAGAATGCGTGGATTGAAAATGCCGTGGTCGGAAGTCAATCATTAATCAAGAATGGCGTAATTATTGTCTCTAAAAATCCAGATGAAAATTTAATGGTAGTTGGAAATAACGAGACCGTCGATCCAACCATTCAGGATGATTTAACTCCTAATCATGTGATATCTGTGACGTCGTAGCAGGATGTTACTAAAAAGTGTATGACGAAACTCTTTCATACACTTTTTTGAATTTTTTGCAAAATTATTTGCTTTAAAGTAGTAAAATGGTAAACTAGTAAAAATAGTTTTGAAAGAAGGGTGTGAGGTTCATGATAAAAGCGATATTTTTTGATTTAGATGATACATTACTTTGGGATCAAAAGAGTGTTAAAGATGCGTTCGCTTCAACATGTAAAGCAGCTGAAAATCGGTACGGCGTTGATGCTGATCAATTGGAAGATGCTGTTCGTGAGGCAGCGAGAAAACTTTACTCTTCCTATGATTTTTACCCTTTTACGCAAATGATAGGAATTAATCCATTTGAAGGGTTATGGGGTAATTTTTTGGATGAAAATGATTTTAATTTTATGAAGATGAAAGAAACGGCTCCTGTTTATCGGAAAGATGCCTGGACAACAGGGCTAAGGATAATGGGAGTGGATGACCCTGACTTTGGCGAATGGTTAGCAGAGCTTTTCCCGCAGGAAAGGAGAAAGTCTCCGATTGTATACGAGGAAACCTTTACAACACTTGACCTCTTAAAGGGAAAATTTAAGCTTCTCTTGTTGACAAATGGCTCACCCGATTTACAAAATACGAAACTAGAGATAACGCCAGAACTTGTCCCTTATTTCGATGAAATTGTGATTTCCGGTGCTTTTGGCAAAGGAAAACCTGATCCATCCATTTTTGAACATGCTTTGTCACTTCTTTCGGTGAAGAAAGAGGAAGTTATAATGGTTGGAGATAACCTGATGACCGATATTCTAGGTGCTAACTGTGCTGGCATTAAAACGGTTTGGATCAATCGTCACAAAAAAGAGCGAAATGAAGTCATTCCTACATATGAAATTAAGCAATTGGAAGAGCTGTTTCCAATCTTAGAAAACCTTCGGGATGGTATTTAATAGAAAAATTGTATGGATTAGAAAACCTTTGCCAGTCACATTACTCAGGTAGAGGTTTTTTCGTTTGATTTTGTTTTTCTGGATAACATTGTCGCGAGCCCTATCCTTTAATACCTACATTGATAAACATTGATAATATTTATACAACAGTATGTTTTTGTCATTTCGAAATTGTCTAAATAATCCCCAAAATAGGTTGAATTTCTTCCGTGGGAATAGTATTATTAGTTCCGGAAATAGTTCAATGATTGATAGTATATTTACACTATCAGTATTTTTACAATAGGGTGGGGCAGTTTATATGCAAAATAAATTACCGTTTTCAAGGTATTTCATTATAGGTGTTATGTTGTTTGCGTTATTCTTTGGTGCCGGGAACTTAATATTTCCGGCTGGACTGGGGCAAGTGGCAGGAACAAACATTTGGATGGCAATAGGAGGATTTTTAATTACCGGTATCGGCCTGCCGTTCCTTGGGATTTTGGCGATGGGCTTTTCTGGTAGTAAAAACTTACAGGAACTTGCGGGGCGGGTTCATCCTGTTTACGGGATCATCTTTACCTCACTACTCTATTTAACAATTGGGCCATTTTTTGCCGCACCAAGAACAGGTGCTGTAGCCTATGACATCGGGATTGCACCGGTCGTTGGAGAGAGATTTGGACATGCGGGTTTAATTATTTTTACCTGTGTTTTCTTTATTGTTACACTGTGGTTCTCATTAAATCCTGCTAAGATAGTGGACAACGTGGGAAAAATCCTGTCGCCTGGAATCATTATTCTCCTTTTGGTTTTATTAGTGATGGTTGTGGTAAAACCAGTCGGTTCCATTGGCGTACCCCAGGAATCCTATGTTAACGGGGCGTTCATGAAGGGGTTAATGGAAGGGTATAACACGATGGATGCCCTCGCATCACTTGTATTTGGGATTATTGTCATCAATGCGATCCGTTCGATGGGAATAACGTCTACACGCGGAATTCTAACGGCATCAGCTAAATCTGGAATTGTAGCCATCGTTTTTCTTGGTATCATCTATGTCGGCATTGCCTATCTTGGCGCAACAAGTACAGAAGCTTTCGGTCTGTTTGATACCGGAGGACCAGTCCTTGGCAAGGCGGCCTCCTATTATTTTGGTTCAGTAGGAACGGTTATGTTATCGATCGTTATTATCTTAGCCTGTCTAACAACAAGTATCGGATTGATGACGGCTTGTGGGGAATACTTCCATACAATCTTTCCTAAAGTCAGTTATAAAGTATGGGTAGTTTTCTTTTCACTAGTGTCATTTGCTGTCGCAAACTTTGGGTTATCAAACATCATTCACTTCTCCATTCCAGTGTTAATGTTGTTATATCCATTGGCAATCGCATTGATGTTACTGACATTCCTATCAAAAATTTTTCACCATTCAAGGATTGTATATGCATCCGCTATTACGGTCACATTTATGATCAGTGTGATTGATGGTTTCAAAACATTCTGTGATTTGCTTGAAATCGGCTATTTTGGCTGGTTACAATCGATTATTTCATTTTATGAAAAGATATTGCCCTTATACAATGATGGACTTGGCTGGTTGCTTCCTGTTTTTATTGCCATCTTGATTTCAGGTTGTATCGTTTGTTTTCAGAATTTCTCAGCACTTCGGCTAAAAAATAAAACAGAAGGCGTTCTTTAACATCTCCCCATGGTGGAGATGTTTTTTTTGCAGGAAATTATAGCCAGATGATGGAGGAATCGGTATAATTAGTTTAGTTTACTGACTATTTATTGTTTTAAAATAATTATCGAATAGATGAAGAGGAAGTCCTAATGAAAATAGTTAAAAAAATAGGTTCCCTGATATTACAGTGTTTCATCGGTATAGAGGTGCTTATCCTAATCGCAGCATTTCCTGTTTTATTTGCCAATATATCTTTTCATTTCACTGAATATTTTCATGCCATCTATGAGCTTAATAGTAAAGTCTTTACTTTAGGAGACTTTCTAACAGGAGATGGTAAAAGTTCATTATTTCCGTTTATTATAGAGAGCTATTTCGAGTCTATGAAAATATTAGGTTTGGGCATTGTGGCTGCATTCTTCACTTCTTTCCTGATTACCTATCTATCATTCATGCTGTTTCGCAAAAGAATGAAAGTGATTAAATATGTACTAGAGTTAGCAGAATCGGTCCCGGACTTAATGTTTATTCTCCTATTACAAATGGCGGTCATTTTGATTTATCAAAAAACCGGAATAAAGCTGGCCCAGGTTGTTTCTGTAAGGGAAAAGGCTGTTTTGTTGCCCATCATCAGCATCAGTATTCCGATTAGTTTTTACATAACAAAAATCCTTATCCATCATATTGAGAAAGAATTGGAGAAATCCTATATATCCTTAGCTGTGGCAAAAGGATTGTCGTTTCCATATATATTGAATCTCCATATCCTCAGAAATATTGCTGATGGGATGTTTGGGGCCTCAAAAACAATTTTCTGGTCGATGCTTTCCACACTATTAGTGATTGATTATTTATTTAATATGAATGGCCTGCTGAGAGTTATGGGAACCGGGAGGGACCCATTTATTATTGGCTGCCTTATGATTTTTGTCCCATTTTTTATTCTCTATCGTCTCTATGAATGGATTAGCTTTGATAACAGAAAGGATCAAGGGTAGATGGCTATATTTTTATTGAAAAGAAAAAGATTTATGGTTAGTGTTTTATTTCTTGTTACACTGTTTACCTGGAGTATCATAAATAACGGGGACATTCGACAACTGCGGTTTCATACCGATGAAAGAGGAAACCTGATTGATGCGCCGCCCTATCCTCCCTTGACAGTCTTTCTCCTGGGATCCGATAAATACGGCTATGATCTCGGGCAAATGATGATTGAAGGAGCCAAATATACGATCGGAATCACGCTGTTGGTGGCCATTTTAAGGATGATTTTGTCGATTATTATGAGTGCTTTTATTTATTCATTGAGACCAAGAATATACTCTGTATTAAAGAGTATATTCGAACCATTTTCGGTCGTCCCACAGACAATCATTGCCTATTTTATCCTCCATACTGTGTTATGGATGCCAATCGAAGGGTTTTCAACTCCTTTTTGGCAGCGGGCCTTATTTGAAACTATTATTCTTGTTATCATTGCGATTCCAAATTTGACCATTCACCTTTCAGGTGAAATGAGGCAAGTGGAGAAAGAACCATTTATTGAGGCAGCAAAAATACTTGGGGCAAGCAAGACTAGTGTCTTTTTCAAGCATATTGTCCCACATGTGTATGAAAAGTGGATTTTGCTATTCGGACAACAATTTATTCAATCCCTGCAGCTTCTGGCCCACCTTGGCTTTTTGAACCTTTTCTTCGGTGGTTCCTTCATCGCCTATGGCGAGAGTATCGATCCCCCACGTTCCATTTCATATGAATGGTCTGGTGTTATTGGTTCAAGCATTAGTTATATTTTCTCTTATCAATGGATTATTTTAGTCCCGATTGGATTTTTTATGTTAACCGCTATTAGTGTGGCGCTCATCAATGATTCGGTGAAGGCATTTTTTCAAAATAAGGCAATTAATCAAGCGAAAAGATGAGTAGATTTTAACGGGGTGCAATCATTACCAAACCTCTGGGGAGGAAAATAGATGTTACGAAGGGTAATTGCCGTTACGGATGATGAGACAAGTATTAAAGATGCGATAAAAGAGGTATTAAGGTCGAAACATAAGGGGTATGAAGTTGCCCTGGATTTAACAAGAATAAAAAATAAGGATCGAAGAAAAGAAATCATGAAGCTGTTAACAAAGTATTAAAGGGGGGTTGAACCACGTAAAACGAGCCTTTCCAATAAACTGGAAAGGCACGTTTTTTCCTTTAATTTGCCGTTATTTTCACTTCACTTTTAAGCAATGGCAAAAGATGACGAACAGCATAGGCAAAACCATCTTCATCATTGGTCTTTGTGATAATATCTGCTTTTTGTTGCACATGGGACGGGGCATTTCCCATGGCAACAGAAGTAGTAGCAACTTCAAATTGAGCAAGATCGTTGCCGCCATCGCCAAACGCAATAATTTCATCAAAAGATAGACCCATCATGTCTTGGTACCGTAATAATGCTTTGCCTTTATGGGCTTCACTCGAGGTGATTTCTACATTATTCGGAAAAGAAGAGGCCGTTGAAATCGGATAATTTCCGGCTAAGGCGGCTTTCACTTCAGCAATAGTATCAAGCTGGTCTTGATGAACTAAAGCAATCAGTTTATAGATTTTTAGATTATCTTTTTCTAGAATGGCATCATAATTAAATTCCTGAAATAGGGTATCAAGTTCTTGTTTTGTCTTCCCATGCAATGGGGGAAGGGTGGAGGGGAAGCCCCCGTGATTGGTATAGACGAGAATCCCCACACCTAATCCCTTAAGAATCGAAAATATTTCTTTATAAGTTGAAATGGGTAGGGTTGCTTCAAACAGCAGTTCTCTTGTCTTCGTATATAAAACAGAACCATTTACACAAAAAAGTGGCACCTCCATATTTTGGATGGCTTTTAGCTTAATGACATCGGTGTATGCCCGTCCCGTATTCATAATCAGGCAATGGCCTTGTTCTTGAAGCTCGTTTAAGGCTTTTACGTTCTCTTCGGTAACTTCATGATCTGAGTTTAATAACGTGCCATCAAGATCAATTGAAATGCATTTCATAGGATCGTATCATTCCTCTCATTTTATATTTTATCTTAACGTAAAGGGCAAGCCTATTTATGCAGGCTTGCCCTTATCTATATGATCTATGAAAAACGCAGAAGGTTATCCGCGTCTTCCGCCCCGCCCGCCTCGTTTTGATTCAGTGTTGCGTTTGAGGCTAGATAAATTCTCTTCACTTGACTTTAAAAACTTAGACACTTTATCTTCAAAACTTTCCCTCGGTTTGAATTGACCTTTTGAACGAAAGTCTTTGGAACGGTTATCCGTTCTTCCTTGACGCGGTGGTCGTTGAGAATAAGAAGATGTTTGTCCCTCTGGTTTTTCGATTGCTTTTTTGATGGATAAGGCAGTTTTTCCGTCCTTTTCACTAATAACTTTTACTTCGACTAGGTCGCCAATTTTCAGATGATCATTAACATCCTTTACATAGCTGTCTGCGACCTCACTAATATGCACGAGACCTGTTGAGCCTCCTGGTAATTCTACGAATGCTCCAAAATTAGTGATGCCTGTTACTTTACCTTGTACTTTACTGCCTACTTCGACTGACATGGAAATATAGTTCCCCCTCAATAATGTTAAAGACACCTTATTATAACAAATAATTACGAAAAAGAATATCCTCTTTATTTTTAAAGAGTAAATGGTTTTTTTAATAAAAAAGATAAACTTATTTATGATAGTAAATCTTCATCTGAAAAGCTAATGATACGCATCGAAAAATTATCATGAAAAGGGGATTATGAACATTCAGTGACACATGTGGTGTTTTGGTGTCATTTCTTCAAGAATGATATTAATATAGAACTACGAAATGTGATTTAAATCACATATCTTTTAAAAAGAGTATGCTTTGGTTTTATAGAATAATGGAAAGGGGATCTACCAAAAAATGAAATGGGCTTTATTGACACTACTTTTTACTATAGCCACTGTGTTAACAGGTTGTGAACCATTAATGGTCCTGGATCCGAAAGGACCTCAAGCTGAAAGACAGGCAAGTGACATCTTGTTATCTATTGGAATTATGTCATTTATTGTCATAGTCGTTTTTGCTATTTTAGTATTTGTTTTAATCAAATATCGTGCCTCTAATCAAGCAGTAGACTATGAACCACCTCATATAGAAGGGAATCCATGGGTTGAAGCGATTTGTGTAGGAATTCCTATTATTATTGTTGCTTATTTTTCTTTCGTTTCTGTTCAAAGTAACTACATTGTTGAGGCAACACCGAAAGGTTATGAGGATCAAAAACCGTTAGTTATTTATGCATCATCATCGGACTGGAAATGGCATTTTAGTTATCCTGAAGAGAATATTGAAACGGTTAATTATTTGTATATTCCAACTGACCGACCAATTGAATTTAAGTTATATTCATATGGGCCGATTACAAGTTTCTGGATTCCGCAGCTTGGAGGGCAAAAATACGCGATGTCTGATATGATTACCACTCTCCATTTAGCAGCTGATGAACCAGGTGAATTTATGGGGCGGAATGCAAACTTTAGTGGAAAAGGATCGGCTGAAAATACGTTTAACGTTACCGCCATGTCGCAGGATGATTTTGACGATTGGGTGGGGGAAGTGAAAGATACTGCTAAACCACTAACAGAAGGTAAATTTGATGAATTGTTGAAACCTGGGCACCTAGGACAGATGACGTTTACAGGAACACACTTAGGCTTTTTACCACCACCAGGAGAGCATGGTAATCATGACTCATCAGACACAGAAGAAGCGAAACCTAACTCAGATAAACATTCTGATCACAGTATGATGAATCATTAAACTAAAACGAAGACTGGATCAAACAGTAAGTAATATTATCTCGGAAGGAGTATAAATCGGATGGAATTTTTTGAACGATTCGCTATACCCAATCCAAGCCCGGTAATCTATGCCTCTATGGTTGCCATTGGTCTGGTTGTGATCGCAATTATAGCTGGATTAACCTATTTTAAAAAATGGGGATATCTATGGCGCGAATGGTTAACAACCGTTGACCATAAACGGATTGGTATGATGTATTTAATTTCTGCGTTGTTAATGTTGTTCCGTGGCGGTGTGGATGCCATTATGATGCGTGCTCAGCTTTCTGCACCTGAAAATAAATTGCTAGATGCGCAACACTATAATGAAATATTTACCACACACGGTGTCGTTATGATTATCTTTATGGCGATGCCATTCATATTTGCTTTCATGAACTATCTTGTTCCATTACAAATTGGAGCCCGTGATGTTGCGTTTCCACGTTTAAATGCCATTAGTTTCTGGTTGTTTTTTATGGGGGCAATGTTATTTAATATCTCTTTTGTTATTGGTGGTTCGCCTGATGCAGGATGGACATCCTATTTCCCGCTTGCAGGTACTGAATTCAGTGAATCAGTAGGGACGAATTATTATATGATTGCTATTCAAATATCGGGACTTGGTTCATTAATGACAGGTATTAATATGTTAACGACCATCATGAAAATGAGAGCACCTGGTATGACATTAATGAAAATGCCAATGTTTACATGGTCTGCTTTAGTTTCTAATCTTATCATTGTGACTGTTTTTCCTGTATTAACCGTTGCACTTGCAATGGGAACCATGGATCGATTATTTGCAACGAATTTCTTTACAACAGAAAATGGCGGTATGGATATGCTCTGGGCAAACTTGTTCTGGGTTTGGGGACATCCCGAAGTGTATATCTTAATTTTACCAGCCTTCGGTATTTATAGTGAGATTATTTCCACATTCTCAGGACGTAACCTCTATGGGTACAAATCAATGGTTTGGTCAATGGTTCTTATTTCAGTCCTTTCATGCTTTGTCTGGGCTCACCACTTCTTTACCATGGGCCAAGGGGCTGCATCGAACAGCTTCTTTTCCATCACAACCATGATGATTTCCGTCCCGACAGGGGTGAAGATTTTTAACTGGTTATTTACCTTGTGGAAAGGGAAAATTCGCTTTACCGTCCCAATGCTATATTCAATCGGTTTTATTCCGCTTTTCACTATTGGCGGTATGACGGGCGTAATGCTGGCCATGTCAGCTGCTGATTATCAATATCATAATACTATGTTCTTAGTTGCTCATTTCCATAATACGATTATCCCTGGAGTGGTTTTCGCCATGCTGGCAGGTTTTACGTATTACTGGCCAAAAATGTTCGGCTTCATGTTAAATGAAAAAATTGGTAAATGGACCTTCTGGCTGCTTTCTATTGGCTTTGTGTTAGCATTCTTCCCGATGTATATCACTGGGTTAGACGGGCAGGCACGAAGGATGTACACGTATTCTGAGTCAACTGGTTATGGTCTTTTGAATATGGTTTCATTTGTTGGCGCAGGGATCATGGCGATTTCCTTCATTTTAATCGTATACAATATTTATTACAGTATTCGGTATTCACCAAGAAATATTGGAAGCGACCCTTGGGATGCGCGTACATTAGAATGGGCTACACATACTCCTGTACCAGAATATAACTTTGCCATTACACCAGAAATTCATTCAAGTCAGCCATTCTGGGATGCTAAGAAAAATAAACATCCGTTATTCTCAGGTGAATTGGAAAAAATCCATATGCCTAACAACAGCGGAGTTCCGTTTATTATGTGTTCTATCTTCTTCATATTGGGCTTTTCGTTCATATTTGCGATCTGGCCGCTTGTCATTATTTCAACAATTGGAATCATTGCATGTTTGGTATACCGCTCATTTGAAAAAGATCATGGACGACATATATCAATAGAAGAAATTAAAGAAACAGAGGAAAGATTAGGGGGGGCTAAAAGATGAATGTAGATCACTCGCAACCTCTTGAATATAGCACTGGTCAAAATAAATTGAATATTTTCGGTTTCTGGATTTTTCTTGGAGCCGAAATTATGCTATTTGCAACACTTTTTACTACGTATTTTACATTAGAGAATAGAACAGGTAACGGCCCTGCCGGATTAGAAATTTTTGAAATAACGCCAGTATTAATTGAAACAATCCTGCTGTTAACAAGTAGTTTTACAATTGGACTTGGTATACATGCAATGCGGATAGGTAAGAAAAAAGCAATGATGACGTTCTTTGCCATTACATTATTGCTCGGTCTTGCGTTCCTAGGGTTCGAAATTGAAGAGTTTCTTACGTATATTCATGACGGGGCTAGTATTCAAACAAGTGCATTTACTGCAAGCCTACTGACCACATTAGGAACTCATGGAGCTCACGTAACATTTGGGTTGTTCTGGGGATTAGCAATCATGGTACAAGTGAAAAAATATGGGTTAACTCCAGAAACAACAAATAAATCATTTATCTTTTCACTTTACTGGCATTTCTTAGATGTCGTCTGGATCTTTATCTTCAGCTTCATTTACTTGAAAGGAATGATGTAAAATGAAAGAATTATTCCCAGCTAAACAAATAATGGGGTTTGTATTTTCTTTACTACTAACAACTGTTGCTCTTGCTGTTTACTTTTTAGATATGTCATTCACGGTAGGAATGACGATTCTTGTTGTAACAGCTTTCATACAAGCAGGCGTGCAGCTAATTGTGTTTATGCATGCTGGGGAAACTGAGGATAAGTTGTCTATTTACGGGAATGTTTACTTCATGATTTTCATTGCTTTGCTTACGGTATTTGGTACATTATTCCTCTTTAAATGGGATATGTGAGATAAATAAGAAAACAAAATGGAGCGTCGATGATCTCGGCGCTCCTATTTTCTTTTTACAGATTCAAACTGGATCCTTTTCTCTGTTGTTTTCAGCATTTCTTCTGTCACGACAAAAAATATTCCCATTAGAAAGATGAAAACGGCGCCAACGATGATTCCGATTGCAATACCTGTTAAATTACTGTAACCGTTTCCAAAAAAACTGTAGAAAAATGTCGCAATACCAATAGCTAATAATAGTCCGCCGAAAATCTTAACTGTATTTAGGATTTTTTCATTTACCTTCATATTCCACATCCCCCTTTTTATATATTATTCCCGTTGTTCACATAATTGTCAAAATTAATTTTAATAAACGGTTGAAAAATTTTTCGGAATTGGATTTATCTTTCGGCAGTGTAAGTGGAAGGATAGAAATAAGTTTAATTCCTTGATTTCTAGCACCAATGATTTTAATCTAATATGGCATCATACAAACAATGAAATAGGGGCGAATGTACATGAAAGAAGTAAAAACCGAACAAGAATACCGTGAGCAAATCGCAAAAGATGAACTAACTGTGGGTATTTTTACCACTACTTGGTGTCCGGACTGTAAACGGTTAGCAATGTTCATTGATGAAGTAATTGAAGAGAACCATGATAAGCAATGGATTAAAGTGGACCGTGACGAATTTCCGGAAATTTCTGAGGAACAAAATGTGATGGGGATCCCTTCATTATTGGTTTTTAAAAACGGGGAAAAGTTGGCTCATTTACATAGTGCGAATGCTAAAACACAAGACCAAGTTAGAGAATTCATTAACAATTTTTCATCATAAAATAGTAAAAAAAAGTGTCCTCATGAGTGTATTCATGAGGACATTAATCTTAGGGATATTATCTTAATAGATCTTATCGCCATTAAAAATAGAATTTTTCACGACGACATAATCTACGTTACGAATGGCTTCTAATTTGTTGCCACCTGAATAGGAAATGGATGATTGAAGATCTTGCTCCATTTCGATTAACGTATCCATTAATGCGCCTCTATATTCGACAAACATTTTTTTGCCTTCTACATTTTTCTTTTCCCCTTTTTGGAATTCCGATGCGGAACCAAAGTATTCTTTATAGAGCTTGCCATCTTTTTCAACGGTTTCACCTGGAGATTCTTCATGGCCGGCAAATAAAGAACCAATCATGACCATCTTCGCTCCGAATCTAACAGATTTAGCGATATCACCATGTGTTCGAATTCCACCATCAGCAATGACAGGTTTGCTTGCTGCCTTTGCACACCAACGAAGTGCGGCTAATTGCCAGCCACCAGTTCCAAAACCAGTCTTAATCTTCGTAATACACACCTTTCCTGGTCCAATGCCCACTTTTGTTGCATCTGCACCAGCATGTTCCAATTCTCTTACTGCTTCTGGAGTACCAACATTACCGGCAATCACAAAGCTTTGAGGTAATAATTTTTTAATATGCTTAATCATTTCGATCACTGCATTGGAATGACCATGCGCAATATCGATTGTTATGAATTCAGGCGTAAGCTGTGCAGCGGCTAATTGTTGGACAAATTGATATTCTTCCTCTTTGACGCCTACACTAATTGAAGCGATCAATCCACGAGATTTCATATCTTTAATGAAAGAAAGGCGTCTTTCAGGTTCGAAACGGTGCATGATATAGAAGTAACCATTTTCTGCTAAGTAAATGGAAATCTTTTCATCGATAATAGTTTGCATATTTGCGGGAACCACAGGTAATTTAAAGGTATAACTACCTAAAGTGACAGATGTATCACACTCTGATCGGCTATTTACTATACACTTTGCAGGAACCAATTGAATATCTTCGTAATCAAATACATTTTCCATGAATTGCACCCCTAAACACGAATATTTAAGATTAATAACTTATTATTGTTCGTACATTTGCTAATTTACATTATTTTTATTAGCTTGTCAAAGGTTTCGATGTTATTTTTACTAAATTTGCAGATTTTTATTAAATATTAAAGACAAATAAGGTAAACGTCGTGGATGCCCCTTTCATAAGATACATTATCTGAAATACGGGGTGATTTCTTGAAGCGTTGGTTGAAAGCCATTATTTTACTTTATTTATCTCTTTTGTTTTTCGGTAGTTTTTTGGCAATAACTGTTCTAATGGCAGGATTTCTCGAAAAAACACTGCCATTCATTCCCCAAATTAAGAATTTCCTTTTCTATTTCTTTTCGGGAGCCATTGGAGGGTCACTAAGGCATCTCTATATGTTCTGTTCTCATTATATGGAGGACGAATTACAAGATTATCGTAAATGGATTATGTATATTTTTTATCCTATTTTCGCAACAGGAACGGCGGTCATGGCAGTCACCTTAATTCGAAGCGGATTCCTTCAAATTGAATTCACTAATTATGGGGATACGCCATACGGAGCAATAAGCATCGCATTTATTGTAGGATTTAGCTTCAACCGGTTTCTTAATTTACTAAATGCCGTCTCAAAAAATTTATTCAAATCAAAGAAGGGTCAGCAGGGCAATTCAGAAATCGATAATTGATACTCTTTTAGTCAACATAAAAAGTATTATAGAGATCAATACTAAATCGGAATGCATGTTCAAAAACAGTCATGGAAGGAGAGCAGAGAATGGATCAGCGATATAGCACTGATGATGATGCTACTGTGGAATTAAAAAAGGCTCTTCAAAAAAGTAAACCTAGAAGCAATATCAAAATGAGTGAAGCAGAGGTAAGGATGAAAAAGCAAGCCAAGAAAAGTTAAGTTAAGTGACATACTATTTGGAGGTAACCCATGAAAAAGCAAAATCCAATTGAATTCAACGGTCGGGTATTGGATCAAAGAAATACCCTAACTGGCCCTGACGATGCAGGAAAAGGATTTTACCCAGAACGACCACAAAATGTGCCCATTCAGCAGGGAAAGAGTAAAAAGGGTTAAGAGTCTTTTACGAAAGGGAGGGGTAAACCTTCTCTTTTTCTTATGGATAACCGGCAGGAGTCCTGCATAGGCATTTAAGTTTAATTCTTATATTCCTATTGGTATGATGGGAGTGTACTCCTAATAGAAAGGACAAATGAATATGGCAACCATTCAATTACCAGTGTCTGTCTTAAATTTAGCCCCCATACGCGAGGGACATAGCCCGAAAGAAGCGATCGATGCCATGGTGGAACTAGCACAAGCAGTTGAAAAAATGGGCTATCAGCGCTATTGGATTGCAGAGCACCATAATACGCCTACACTTGTCAGTTCTGCCACGTCTATTTTAATCAAACATACATTAGAACATACTGATCACATCCGGGTGGGATCTGGCGGTGTGATGCTACCCAATCATTCACCATTAGTTGTAGCCGAACAATTTGGAACAATGGCAACGATTTACCCAAATCGTGTGGATCTTGGGCTTGGCCGAGCTCCCGGCACGGACATGATGACCGCAAGTGCTTTAAGGCGCTCGAAAAATGATTCTGTTTATACATTTCCTGATGATGTTAATGCCTTGCTTACCTATTTTGGTCCTGAAGAAAGGCAAAGTTATGTGAGAGCCTATCCAGGTGTCGGTACGAATATTCCAATTTATATTCTCGGTTCGTCAACAGATTCTGCCTACCTAGCTGCAAGATTAGGTTTGCCATATGTATTTGCATCCCATTTTGCGCCAAGGTATATGGAAGAAGCGATATCAATTTATCGCAGTCGTTTCCAGCCTTCTGAGTACTTAGATAAGCCCTATATGATGGTCTGTTTAAACGTTATTGCTGCTGAAACGGATGAGGAAGCAAATTGGCAGTCGACAACGATGCAGCAATTTTTCCTTAATGTAGTAAGAGGTTCAAGAAATCCGTTGCAACCTCCTGTTGAGAACATGGATGAGATTTGGAATTCAGCGGAGAAGGATATGGCATCATCGATGTCTAGCGTGACCCTAATGGGCAGTAAAGAGACAGTCAAACAACAACTCATTCATTTCCAAGAAAAATATAACGTTGATGAACTCATGGCGGTATCCTATATTTATGATCTTGACAAACAAAAACGTTCGTATGAAATTTTAAAAGAGATTGTGGACGGTGAATAGATTTTACCATCACAAAAGGCATGTACATTAAGTAAGATTTAGTTCATAAAAAAGAATAGAACGGTACTATCTGACTAAAAATGGAGGTCATTCTTTTTACAAGAATGCCTCCGTTTTTCATTTATTTAGCTATTTTTCTTTTGGAATACACCCATAAACTCACTGAATGCCTTGCATGTTTCAAACGGAACGGCGTTATAAGCTGATACACGGCATCCACCGATGGAGCGATGACCGTTAACTCCTACAAAGCCTTCTTGTTTAGCCTGTTCTAAGAATTTCTTCTCTAATTCTTTTGATTTTAAATTAAAGGTGATGTTCATTAGTGAACGGCTATCTGGCGCAGCATGGCCTATGTAAAAACCATTGCTAGTTTCGATTGTATGATAGATAAGATTAGCTTTGTTTTCATTTTGCTCAGCAATAGCAGATAATCCGCCGAATTCACGAACCCAGTTAAGAACCTCTCCCAGCATGTAAATGCCAAAGGTTGGCGGTGTATTATATAGGGAGTTGTTTTTAGCATGTGTGCTGTACTTTAACATTGATGGGATATTGGTGTTCGCTTGCTCAAGGAAATCCTTACGAATAATGACAACAGTTACGCCAGAAGGGCCAAGATTTTTCTGGGCGCCGGCATAGATGAAAGCAAATTTACTGACATCAATCGGCCTTGATAGAATATCGCTCGACATATCTGCAACAAGCGGTACATCCCCAGTGTCTGGAAAATCTGCCCACTGTGTACCATAAATTGTATTATTGGAAGTTAGATGTAAATAGGCATCATCTGGATGAAACTTTAATTCTGAAACAGTTGGTATGTTTCGGTAATTTCCATCTTTAGCAGAAGCTGCCTGATAAACATCCCCAAACAATTTCGCCTCTGCGAATGCTTTTTCAGACCAAGAACCGGTCATCACATATCCAGCCTTTTTACCCGGTTTTAAAAAGTTCATTGGGATCATGGAAAACTGAAGACTGGCTCCGCCTTGGAGAAACAGTACTTCGTATTGATCCGGGATAGACAGTAGTTCCTTTAAGCGGTTAATGGCCTGATTATGAACTTCCTCATAGGTACTGCTCCGGTGGCTAAGCTCCATGACTGACATTCCAGTACCACGAAAATCGATTAGTTCTGCTTGGGCTTTTTCGAGGACTGAAATAGGTAATGCAGATGGCCCAGCATTAAAATTGTATGCCCGTTGTGTTTTCACTGTCATAATTTTCTCTCCCTATTTTTTATTTACTTGAATATATCATATATTTTAAAAATTTGGGAAATTAAAGCGGTTACATGATGAAAATAAATTTGAGGATGAAAAATGCGTTAATGGAGGGGGGGATTGATAAGCAATTTTTTTGAGGTTGTGAAATTATTTACAGAAAAAGCTATCCGATTTAGCAGATGGATATTTATCAATTATATGAAAATTCTTAACAAAGGAGTCTTGTCTACTGTATAATGGTGGTCATTAACAGAAAGGAAAATAAACATATGAATTTCACTATTAAAAATCAAATCGAACAATTTAAACAACATAACCAAAATCGTGGGCGTTTGTTAGTTAGCTGCCCGGATCAGCCTGGGATCGTGTCAGCCATCTCGCAATTTTTATTTTCTTTTGATGCCAATATCATTGAGTCCAGTCAGTACTCAACCAATCCTGAGGGCGGCCTATTTTTTATTCGGATTGAGTTTGAATGCCCGTTATTAAAAACAAAAGAAAACAAAATGGTGCTAAAATTTACTGAAATTGCCGCAAAATTTTCGATGGACTGGCGTTTAACTCCTGTTTACAAAGTGAAGAAAGCGGCGATATTTGTATCAAAGGAACTTCACTGCCTGTTGGAACTTTTATGGGAATGGCAAAGCGGGGATTTAATGTCTGAGATCGCTTTAGTTATTAGTAATCATGAAGAGGCGAGAGAGGTGGTGGAAGGTTTAAATATCCCATTCTATTATATTCCGGCAAATAAAGAGATTCGAGAACAAGTAGAAGAACAACAGCTGCAGCTACTCAATGAGTATGCTATAGATGTGATTGTTTTAGCGCGCTATATGCAAATATTAACACCAAAATTCGTGGAAGCTAATGCGAAAAAAATTATCAATATCCACCACTCCTTCTTACCAGCGTTTATTGGCGCAAGACCGTATGAACGAGCCTATGAACGCGGAGTGAAAATTATTGGCGCGACTGCTCATTTTGTGACGAATGATTTGGACGAAGGGCCAATTATTGAACAGGACATTGCTCGAGTCGATCACCGTTCAGATGTCGATACCCTAAAAAAATTGGGTCGTACGATTGAACGAAGTGTATTGGCAAGGGCAGTAAAATGGCATATAGAAGACCGAATTATTGTCCATCAAAATAAAACGATTGTTTTTTAACGGAAGGTTCTGTTCATTCGGAAAATGGGAGGAAGTATGCCTTGACCGAATGAGCTTTCTTTTTGCTGTAACGTAGAATGGTAAAATTCTAAGGATACTTAGAATTTAAATACATGCCGTCCAATCACTAATGTTGTCGGTTTTGAATCAAGCCAACGACTAGTAGCAATGGCAGGATTATAGAAAAATAACGACCCGGCTGCTATATTCCGGCTCCCATTCATTGCTTCATGAACGGCTTTAATAGAATCCGCATCAGCAGGTTTATCGATTTGACCATTCTGTACAGGCTGAAATTGACCCTTTTGATATATAACCTCTTTAATTGTGTTAGGGAAGGAGACGCTATCAACTCTGTTAAGCACAACACAGGCTACAGCTACTTTTCCTTGATAGGGCTCATTTTGTGCTTCAGCCCTAACTAGTCTAGCAAGCAGATTGATTTCGTATTCTGAATTTCCCACAACGATTTCCGGTTTCGTTGTTGTTTCTTCTGATTTATTTGTATGTACAATCTCCCCAATGTTAATGAAATCAAGATTTTGAATTTGCGGGTTAAGTCTTGCTATATCTGCTAACTTAAGGCTATTATCTCTTGCAATTTTAGACATGGTATCCCCGCTTTTAACGGTGTAAGCAAAAGCCGGGGAAGCAAATAAGAGTGCAATCACTACTGTCAATGTGGAAATTAGTTTTTTCATCGATCTATTCCCTCCTAGTTGAATTCTCGTAAATCGTTTATTAGTTTCTATTTCTATGAATGAAAGAGATAGATTAGTATTACAGTTTCTTTACATAGATAGGAGAGATTCTTGATTCCCGCATTTATATGAAAAAGGACTAACCAGTCGTGGTTTGTCCTTTTTTTATGCATGAATAAATTGGTCCTGCATCACCTAAGTCTTAAGACCGATGGAAAAATCAAGCTCAAGCGCAATTATGAAACATCCTGAAAAAAGGTAAGATGGAATCAAGATAAGGAAAACAAATTGGATAGGAAATTAAGGAGGAAAATATAATGAAAAAATTTGGTTTACTGGTAGCCGGCGGCCTTGCCGCGATAATTTTGCTAAAAACAATTGGACCAATGGTGGGATTACTGGTTAGTCTAGCGATTCTGTACTTCATCTTTAAGCAGTTTTTAAAAACGGAATCATTAGGGATGAAAATCGGCTTAATCATTATCGGCTTATTGGTTCTTTCAACAACAATCCATCACATCCCAGCTCTTATTGGAGTGGGTGCTGCATATGTGCTCTATCTTGTCTATAAAAATTGGAACAATAACAAAAAAACGGCAGCAAAAAATGAAATGGATCCATTTGTTAGTTTTGAAAATCAATGGAATGAATTAAAAAAATAAAAATTGCTAAAGGGGAAATAGTACATGACAAACTTATTTACAAGAATAAAAGATATTATCGTCGCAGATTTAAATGAAACGCTACATCAAAAGGAAAAACAAAATCCGATTGCTAAACTCAATCAATACCTCCACCAATGTGAGCAGGAAGCAGCAAAGGTTGGGAAATTGGTAGAACGTCAGTCGCAATTAAAAGATGAATTTACCAGAGAGCATAACCTAGCAAGGGAATTAGCTGAAAAAAGAAAGTACCAAGCAGAACTTGCTTTAAAAGCTGGGGAAGAAGAACTCTGCCAATTTGCTACGGCCGAGCATCAGCATTATTCAGAACGTATGCAGCGCTTAGAGGCATCACTTGAACAGGCAACAGAGCAGTTAATTGAATTAGAAATAAAATATGAAGAAATGAAGCAAAAACTAAAGGATATGCATTTACGAAGAATGGAATTAATGGGCAGGGAAAATATTACACGTGCCAACATCGGAATGAACCAGGTGTTAGAATCTGATTCTTACCACCAAAAGTCATTCTCGAAGTTTAAAGATATTGAGCACTACCTCGACCGGTTAGAACAAAAAGTTAGCAAGTCCTTCAGCAACAGTAGCTTTGATGCCCAGCTGACACAGTTAGAAAAAAAAATGAGTAGGGACAATTCCTTAACATTAACGAAAGAATAAATAAAGAAAGGGAAGTGATGTAGGAATCACTTCCCTTTTGCAATAGGGTAACAAAAAATGCAAGAGTGATGGTTATTTTTATGATTGATTCCTTAACCATTTTCCCTTTTAATCATCCTTCTCTTCAACTTTTCTTCTGTAGATGAACCCTCAACGGGGGTAAAAATGCTGCACCATAAATCTGTATTTCCATGAACTTGTAAGGAAGATAAATTAAATAGCATTTTTCCTGCTTTGGAATGCCTAAATTCAATTAAAACTTCGGGTGCCATACTTACCTGGTTTTCTTGCCATAAAGTCTTAAACTCTGGATTAAGATTAGTCATTTCATCGAGAAATTGAGTGTACCACTCATCCCCCAAATATTGTCCATAATAAACTCGAAAGATGGATAGAAAGCCTTTCACAAAATGCTCCCAATTGACGGCTAGAGACCTCAATTCTTTCCTAGTAAACACTATGCGGATTAAGTTTCTCTGTTCAATGGGAATTTGTTCAAAATCCAAAAATACATAGGCCGCTGCAGGATTCCAACCAACGATTTGAAAATGTCGGTCAGTGATCAACGAAGGGCAATATTTTAATTCTGTTAATATTTTTTCTAAAGATGGGGAAATTTTTGTTTGTAAAACTTCTTGTTTATACACATTTGTGTTTACTTCTAATGCTAAATCGTATAGATACTTTCGTTCATCGTTATTTAATTGGAGAGCAGTTGCTATAGAATCTAGTACAGAAGAAGAGACCTTAATATCTCTCCCTTGCTCTAGCCATGTGTACCAGGTAGTGCTCACACCCGCTAACTGGGCGACTTCCTCTCTCCTTAATCCTGGTGTTCTCCTCCTAGCCCCAGTTGGAAATCCTAGTGATTGAGGCTGAATATTTGCACGTTTAGACTTTAAAAAAGCGGAAAGTGCTTCTAATCTAGTTTTACTATTCATTTTACATTACTCCTGACAGATAGTGATAATCATATTACTAATTATACTAGGATAAACAACAACTTGTAATAGGATACGTGTTGTGTGAAAATATGGATAATCTTGACTAGGGGGAATAAATATGGAACGAGTTGTGATTACAGGAATGGGAGTTGTCTCGCCTTTAGGAAACAATGTTGAAGAATTTTGGAGGAATTTAGTCGAAGGTAAGTCTGGCATTTCTTTCATAAATACATTTGACATAAGTAAACATAAAACAAAAATTGCTGGATTCATTAAGGATTTCAATGCTGAGGACATGCTTGGTCAGAAGGATGCAAGGCGTATGGATAGATTTTGTCAATTTGCTCTAGTTGCAGCTGAACAAGCATGGAACGATTCCAATCTGAACATTAAGGAAATCGATTTAGAGCGTCTTAGTGTATATATTGGTTCGGGAATAGGTGGAATTGAGACTTTGATGCAAAATATTGATGTACTTAGAGAAAGAGGACCACAAAGGGTAAGTCCAACAATGGTGCCTTCGATGATGGCTAATGCTGCTTCAGCACAAATCAGTATCAAATGGGGGGCATTGGGACCTTCTATGGCACCCGTATCCGCCTGTGCAATTGGAAATACAGCTATTGGAGAGGCTTTTAGAATTATTCGGTATGGTACCGCTGATGTAGCATTTGCTGGAGGGGCTGAGGCAGCTATAACAGAATTGTCTCTAGCCAGTTTTGGGAATGCAAAAGCGTTGTCTTCGAGGAATGATGAGCCAGGTGCTGCTAGTCGTCCTTTTGATGGAGGTAGAGATGGATTTGTCATGTCTGAAGGTGCAGGAATTTTAATACTAGAATCTTTAACACATGCTTTACGAAGAAATGCACGAATTTATGCCGAGGTAATTGGATATGGGGCTAGTTCTGACGCATATCATATGGTTTCTCCCCATCCAGAAGGTAAGGGAGCCTATCTTGCCATGAAAATGGCTTTAAAAGATGCGTCCATTTCTACTGATGATGTCGATGTAATTAGTGCTCATGCGACTAGCACAGAGGTAGGTGACATTTCTGAAACAAATGCTATTAAAAAATTATTTGGCGAACAAGCATACAAGATACCAGTTACGGCAAATAAGTCGATGACAGGACATTTATTAGGAGCAGCTGGTGGGGTTGAAGCCATTGCATTAGCAAAAAGTCTCCAGGAGGGCATCATTCCGCCTACTATTAACTTAGAACACCCCGATCCATTATGTGATTTAGATTATGTAGCGAACGTAGCCCGACAAACAAATCTCAAAATAGGGATTTCCAATTCATTTGGGTTTGGTGGGCATAATGCAGTAATCGCTTTGAAAAAGTATTAATGGTGAAAATAGACTTATTAGAAAGAAATGAACTTACTATCGGGTTACTTTTCTTCAATAAGAATATAAATAAAAAAGCATTCAGGAAAATTCCCTAAATGCTTTCGTCAAACTTTTAATTGGGGTGAATTTTCTGAACGCGCCCAATCTGGCCATCTGCTAGCCTTACTTTGATGCCATGGGGATGGGTGCTTGAATTGGTAAGGATATCTTTTACGATTCCTCTAGTAAGCTTTCCTGTTCTTTGGTCCTTTTTTAAAACAATATCAACTGTCAGGCCCGGGACTATGTCTTTCCGATTTTGCCCGTTCATTAGGTACCCATTTTTCTGCGGGTATTGCTTGGTTTCTTTGTTTGCTGGCTCTTCAACTTTTTAGTTGAAAGGTTGGCATTCGTATTTCCATTACTAGAGGAGGCTTGATTCTTTTTGTTTGCTAATTGCTGCTTCATTGCCTCTTGCAAGCTGATTTTCTTCTTTCCCTCTTCGGGTTGATGATTCTCAGTCATAGAAAATATCTCCTTTTATTGAATATGATAGTTCATTTAGTATAAACTATTTTCTGGATAAGATAAAGAAGAGGTGATGGAATGGCTACTGCAAAAGTTGGTGATATTATTTCCTTTCAGCGGGAAGGGAATTCCTTTGAAGGTGAGGTTTCTGCCATTAGGGAAAATTCTGTAATTGTTCAATACGGTTTTTCAAAGGATAAAGGCGAACCATTAATAACCATTGTGAATCATAAAAATTACAAAATCAAAAATTCGAAGTAAAAAAATTATTGTCACAAATTAATTGTCATGATAGTATTAGTAAAAATATATTCCCTTTAATCTGGTCCTGAGAGACCAAAAAGGCGAAAGTAACTTCGTATATTCTGTTCTTATATGATGCCCTTTTGTCCTTTGGATGAAAGGGCGTCTTATTTTGTCAAAGTATCTTTTAATCATAGTCCAGAGAGGCTTGGAAGGAGACGTCAAAAAGTGAATTATCAGAGAAAAACAGTAGTGGCTTCAGTCGCAGGTTTAACCCTAGAGGGAATGGACATCATGTTTATTTCTTTTGCTATGTCCCTCATTATCGCAGAATTTCATATTGATTTAGCAACGGGTGGGCTTATTTCTTCTATTACCAACATAGGGATGCTCGTTGGAGGAATAATTTTCGGAATTCTAGCAGACAAGTTTGGAAGAGTGAAGATCTTTACTTATACGATAATTTTGTTTGCTATCGGTACGGCACTAACCGGACTGGCGACAAATATTGAACAAATATACCTATTTCGATTTATTGCTGGTCTAGGAGCAGGAGGAGAATATGGAATCGGCATGGCACTGGTCGCAGAGGCATGGCCAAAGAATAAGCAGGGACGTGCTTCATCATATGTTAGTATCGGGGCTCAATATGGGGTGATTCTTGCCGCACTACTTAGCGCTATCCTACTTCCGGCATGGGGTTGGAGAGGATTGTTCCTTGTCGGAGTGCTTCCGGTTATCTATGCCTTTATTGTGCGGAAGAATTTAGCCGAATCCCCGGAATGGCTAACTTCGAAAAAAGTGAAAAAGCTTGTGCCAAAGCAAGGAAATTTAAAGCAATTATTTGCAACAAAAAGGATTGCTTTAACAACAGTGGCATTAGCTATAATGGCGAGTGTTCAAATTGCCGGCTATAATGGACTGATGATTTGGCTGCCATCAATGCTGCAAAAATCACAAGGTTTATCAGTTTCAAGTTCTGCACTTTGGACGATAAGTACTGCAGTAGGAATGATTGCAGGAATGCTGACATTTGGGCAATTCATGGATCGACTGGGGATGAAGAAGGCATACGGAATTTTCTTATTTGCCTCAGCAGTGTCGGTTTTCCTCTATTCCTATGCATCCGGCAGTACAGGCCTTTTAGTTGGCGGCGCTATCGTCGGATTCTTTTCAAATGGAATGTTTGCTGGATATGGTGCATTAATCAGTAATTACTTTCCAGTTGAGGTTCGCAGTACGGCTACTAATACGATATTCAACTTTGGTCGAGCAGTAGGAGGCCTATCTCCAATTTTAGTTGGTTTCATATTACAGCATGCTACGGTCACTGTTGCAATGAGTTACCTTGCTTTACTTTATTGTTTATCGTTTATGGCATTGATTAGTTTAGGAAAAGGCCGGACTGGTCGCGAGCATAAGGCCATTTATTCCTCTACTAAAGCTGTATCATGAATATACAAAGAGTGACTGGTGCTTTCCTATTTGGAAGGTCCCAGTCACTTTTTTTTAAAAAGACCTTTCTCTCGGCTGATCACGGGCAGGTTTTCCCTAATAAAAATTACACCCATCAAGCCAATAAGGGAGAAGACCACTGGTATGAAGAAGCTGTAGTAATATCCCACACCAATACTGTTTGGCGTGGCAGGGAAACGGTCTAGTACCATTCCAAAAATACTCGGCAACAGGACGGCACTTAAAAAACCCCCAGTATTTGCAAACCCCGAGACAACTCCTGAATCTCTATTTGGAAAGGATTGGCGGACGATGGCAAAGGTTAAAGCACTTGCCCCATAACCACAGCCAATGATAAAAAATAGTATATGCAGCATCAAAAGTGGCGGCTTCCCATTAAACAAAATAAAGGCGGCCCAACACAATAAAATGGTGAGATGAACCATTACATATGGCCGTTTTATCGTTGCCAACACACTTGAGATCCAACTCGTTAACGGAGCTCCTATAAGGGCCCCGATGAGCCCAATCATAATAAGCTGACTTGCATCCGACCGAGTCATACCATATACATGGATTCCATAAGGAACAGCCCACGAACCGATAAATCCTACATATGCACCGACAACTCCAAAATGACAAAGGAATAAGGCCCATGCCTGCCGATTGGAAAATATGCGGCGCAGTAAAATCAGTGTTTTTTCCCGTTCTATCTCATTTTTTTTAGTTATTGTTTTGCTTGGGGGTATTTGCTTTGACTTTTGAATCAGTACAAAATAGAGGAGAATTCCGCAAAGACATAACATCATTCCCACTGAAAAAAACGCTGTTCTCCATCCCAATAAATCAATCCATGCTGAAAAAGGAACGGTTGCCAGCAAGAATCCTAGACTTCCGGTCATTCCCGCTAGCCCAATTAATCTGACAAACTCCTTTACTCTAAACCATTGACTCAAAATTAACACAAGATTAACCCAGATTGTTGCATCCCCAATCCCCGTTAGAAATCTGGCGAGAAAAAGGAAAAATTCATTCGTACCAAGACTATAAAGTATTGTCCCTATTCCAGTCAGTATTGCCCCTAAAATAAGAAAAAGATTGGGACCGTACCGATCTGCTAGGATTCCAAAGGGAATCTGCAGACAAGTGTAGGCAAAAAATTGCATACTTGTCAGTAACCCGATGGTGGATGCAGTTACATGAAAATCCTTCATAACCTGGTCAGTAATTAATCCAGGTGCTGTTCTTTGGCTTGCCATTAAAAAGTATGTAAACAATACAGAAGCAAAAACAACCCATCTAAATCCGCTATTTTGTTTGTCCATTGATATATACTCCTGTCAGTATTTTACTTTTATGTATATGGAGTTCAATGTAAGCGTAGAAATGCCATACTTAAAATAATCCTTCTGAAAATTTTTTCGATAAATACTGGAAATTAATTAAGTGCTGTTATATAATTACAATTAATTAATAACGCTGTTATATAACATATGAAGCAATAATAAATTAATGTAGAAAAGGGGATTGATGAAAATGAATAAAATCGACTCAATTGCACGTAGAATACTAGGTTGGAAGTTAAATAGATGGGATCGTTGGTTTGACTATGAAAAGGGAGTCTTTATTCATGAATCTGATTTTCAGCCGGAGGACAATATTGACCATGCGATGCTAATTGTGGAGCGATTAAAGGAGTTAGGATTTACCTATACAATAAAGGATTTTTCCAAGATTTGCTTTAATGACATTTGTGCATCTGGTGAGACGCTGGCTCAAGCGATTACGAATGCCGCTTACTCAATCGTTGAACTAAGTTCCATTCCGGATAACACAAGAATTGCACAGAAATTATGCTAAACCTATTTCATTTATTTGAACATGAAGCTGTCGAGAATTTCTCGACAGCTTCATGTTTTGATTGGATTGAAAATTGCCATGGAATAAAATGTGTCAAGCAGGTTCTATTTATTGGTTACATATTTATTTATTCGTTTTATAATAGTTTAAAGGAGTTTTTTTATGAATCCAGTACAATTGATCCAATCCCTAATGAATGTTGAAAATGTACAAAAAGCAACTTTGCTATCTTTGAAACCAGGGCAAATGTTTTATGGCAGAGTGGAGAAATTTCTTCCAAATGAGACTGCGATTGTTCAGATTGGTAGTACAAGAGTGGTGGCTCAAATTAAGGCTTCATTAAATGAAGATAGGTACATATTTGAGGTTTTGCAAAGTGAAGAAGGCCGTATTCAACTGAAAGTAGTAGAAGATAAAGGGCCTGGCATTCCGGTGAAAGCATTGTGCGAACAATTTCATCTGCCCAACACAAAGCAAAATCAGCAATTATTGCAGTATTTTTTAGCAGAAGAAGTCCCATTTACAAATGAACAGTTAAGGACTGCTTCGGTTTGGATAAACAGTGTCGCTGATACGAAAGAACTAACCGCCCTTGAATGGATGATCAAAAAAGAATTGCCCTTTACAAGACAAACCTTTCAATCGTTAATTGCGATACAAGAAACGGAATCGTTTACCAGTCAACTAGAAAAAGCCCGGATTTTTTTAGGAACTGGGAGATTTTTAACCTATGAGAAAGTGGAATCATTAAAACAAATGCTGGAAAGTTTTCAAATAAGTTATACAATGGATGAACTAAGTAGCGGTAATGAAGTAAAACAAATGCTGCAAACGATGAGTCGCACGTTAGGTTTAGACTATGAAAATGAAGTAGAGTTATGGTCAAAAGACCTAAAGAGATCTATAGACCCACTTCGATCATTAAAACCTCTCTTAATGAGTGCCATTGCGGAACTCGGCACAGAAGGAAAGGAATTAGAGCCTCTGTTACATCGATTAACAGGTTTGCAACTAATCTCACAAGACTTAACAGGGCCGATGCAGCAATTGGTGATGCAATTCCCATTAACGCTTAATGAGAGACAAACGGATGTAACCATCCAATGGAAGGGCCATAAAACAAAGAATGGCCAAATTGATTCTGACCATTGCCGAATCTTATTTTACTTAGATTTGGAAAGTTTAAAAGAAACGGTAATCGACATGCAGGTGCAAAATCGGGTGGTTCATATTTGTGTTATTAACAATTCAGACGAATTAGCATTACTTATTCCAACTTTAACTCCAACTTTAAAGGAAAAGCTCGAACATGTCGGCTATAAGCTTTCGTTTATACAGGTGGTTCCGCCTAATGGTAAAGGGAAGACAGGGAAAATACAGATGAATCCCACCTTATTATCAAGGGATTTTTCAAAAAGGGTAGATGTAAAAGTATGAGTCAAAAAACAAAACGAATGCAAGCTGTTGCCTTAACCTATAATGCGGTCCAACAAGCGGCTCCAAAAGTGGTGGCCAAAGGCGCGGGACATGTGGCAAATTCAATCATTGAAAAAGCAAAAGAACATCAGGTTCCGATCCAGGAGGATCCATCCTTAGTGGAGTTATTAAGTCAACTGCAATTAAATGAAACAATTCCGGAAGAATTGTATAATGCTGTTGCAGAAGTGTTTGCCTTTATCTATCAAGTGGACCGACATCATGCGAATCAAAAAACATAATTCTACTGCAATCAGCTTGATCCTACTGGTCTAATAAGGTAAAGTGGTGGTGGCAGGAGGGAATAAGCTTGGAATTTAAACCTAGAGCAATATTTTTAGATATGGATGGGACGATACTAAACCATCAAAATGTGGTAAGTATACATACAAAGGAAATAATAGATGCATTACGGATACAAGGATATTATGTTTTTATAGCAACAGGAAGAGCATTTGATGAAATAGAACCAATGGTGCCGCCTGGATTTCAAGTTGATGGGGTCGTTACGTCAAATGGTATGGCGGGATATGTTGATGGCGAAATCATATTTAAACATACACTCCCGCTTAATTTGGTTGAAACTATTATAAAAAAAGCGAGAGAACATATGGTGTACTATGAACTTTTTCCATATGGAACCCCTCGAGTCACGCTAAAGCAAGACCAAGTCTATGTTGAGGATGAAATAAGAGACCCTAAACCGGACAGTGTCGGTTTGAATGAGTGGCTATCACGTAAACAGGCACTAAAAGAAGAAATTGCTTGGAAGGATCATTTAGAAGGAAATGAATACTCCAAATTTTATTTTTTTGCTAGAACAATAGAACATATCAATAGCTGGAAAAAAGTGCTTGAACAATTGAAGAAGGAAATCGATTTTACTATGTCAATTTCTTCTGAGCACAATGTTGAGGTGATGGTCGCAAACGTGAACAAAGCAACCGGAGTTCAACAGATGTTAAAACACTTTGGGTTGTCAGTGCATGAAACGCTGGCTATTGGCGATAGTGATAATGATTTGCCCATGCTGAAACTTGTCAATTATGCAGTCGCGATGAAAAATGCACCTGATCGCATAAAAGAAATTGCGAATGACGTGACTGATTTCACTTGCGATGAAGACGGGGTATATTATTATCTGAAATCACAATTTGAGTTGTCAACCTCTAATAAGTAAAGGAAAATAGGTATCGGGTGCCGGAACCCAGTGAGCTAATGCGTGTGACTAGCTGGGACCAGGTACCGATTCTTTTTTAAAAAAATAAGAAAGCATAAAATTCGACTTTGAGAATTGTCTAGCTCCAGCGCTTTTCTTATTTAGCATAAAAGTTCTCCGTATAATATGGCTGTGATTGATCATTAAAGGCAACGCCAACACCTAAATATTTATATCCCTTCCGCAAAATATTTTCTCTATGTCCAAGAGAGTTCATTAACCCCTCGTGGGCAAAAATACTGCTAAACTGCCCATATGCAAGGTTTTCCCCGGCTAAATAAAAGATGATATGATCCTCTTTCATTCTATCAAAAGGCGATTGCCCTTTAAGATTTGTGTGATCAAAGTAGTGATTGACCGCCATATCGGTACTATGCTTCCGAGCTGTTTCTCTTACATGGTCATCCCATGACAGAATGGGAAGCTGGTGCTCAACACGAGATGCATTCGTCAAATCGAATAGTTGCAATTCAAATCCTTCTTTTAATGCCGGACTTGCACTAGTGTAGAGTTCATGTTTCTTTTGTTCCATTTCTTTGTTGATTAATTGCATGGCTGTCACTGTATTGTTTTCGTGTTTGTCGTAGAAAATGGTAACATAACCTTCATCTAGCAGATAGACATCATAGTCAGCATTTTCTTGTAATTGAAAAACAGTCAGCCCCTTTTGAATCCCAGTTAATGGTTCTCCAAGCGCAGCTCGCACCGTTTCCTTCGAACTACCTAACTTAATTCCATTGTTAGAGGAAATTAAATCTTGATTCGTGTATAGTCCTGCTACCCGATTTTTATCGTCGTACATAATCATAAAAAAGTTTTGATAATTGGTGTGATAGGCATACCACTTTGCTCCGTATTCATTAAGTGTTTCTCGGTTAGATTGGCCTACAATGTGTTCAATACCTTCCTTAGTGGCACCAAGTTCTATATTATGGACGGAAAAAACTTGATTAGACGGTGGGTGTACCGTTATTTTTTTTTGATCTTGAGGTTCCTCTTTTTGTTGTTTATCTAAAAAAAGACCAAGCTGCTCTATTAATTGTTTCATCCCATCAGATAGAGAATCGATGGTTGCTTGTAATCCAGGATTGTTTATAACATCATTTAGTTTGGATTCAACTTGATTCATTTCCTTTACATAATCAGCACTAGCGAATTTCTGTTTAATAATTGGTCCAGAAACATATAATATAAATAGTATTATTAGGATTGAAAAAAAGCGCCCCATCCACTATCCTCCATTTCTATTAGAATTGTAACCAAATTAATATAAATATATAAGTAATATGCCTATTTACGTTAGTTCAAGTATGAAAAAATGCTGCAGCCTAAAAAATAGGTGCAGCATTTTTCAACATTTTACCACTTATTAACGACGCTGATGCCAAGCTTTTTTAAATACAAGTAATCCAAAGATTATAAAAGCTAGGAAGCCGATTAACGCAATAAGAATGGTTAAAATATTTCCTAGGGTTCCAAGGCCAAGTAGGACAAAGAAGTCGGTAGTAAAACCCAATACCGCTAGTAGCAGCCAAAACGTACCTGTTATAAATCCAAGAAAAATGCCAAATACACCACAGGAAGATTGCCCATGACTCATCAAATTCACCCCCTGTCACTGGTTGTTCCATAGTAATGTATGCGTTTACGTAGGAACCCGTTTATGAGATTACGTAAAGTGGGCTTAAAATAGGTGAAAATGAGACAATAGAATCAGTTCAGCCCTGCTTTTTTGAAAAACAAAAAAGTGCCGGCACCCAGATGAAAATGGGAGTACCAGACACTTTTTTAGTGACCTTACTGAAACTTTTAATAAACAATATTTCCTTATTAATCCTCATTATTACGCATTCCCGTAAACATGAGAACAAAACGAAGGAGCTCTGCTATAGCAACTACTGTTGCAGCCACATAGGTTAACGCAGCAGCATTAAGAACTTTCCTCGCCTTACCCTCTTCATCATTCCTAATTAGACCTGAACCAATCATCATATTTAGTGCCCTGGAACTCGCATTGAATTCAACTGGAAGTGTAATAACCTGAAATAAGACTGCAGCTGCCATGGCAGCTATTCCTAGTAATAAAAGGTTTGCGGATGATAGGAGTAGTCCAATTAATATTAAGATAAATGAAATGTTTGACCCTATATTTGCCACAGGTACTAGTGCATGTCGGATGCGTAACGGAACATAGCCCTCCTTTTGCTGAAGACAATGACCAACCTCGTGAACCGCCACGGAAATCGAAGCAATGGAAGTACCATGATAATTAGCCGTGGACAGCCGAACACTTCTAGTTCTTGGATCATAGTGATCCGATAAATGGCCTGACACCTGTTCAACCGTAACATCGTATAACCCATTTGCATCTAAAATTCGCCGAGCTGCCATGGCTCCGGAAAAACCAGAGGAGGTGGCCACTTTTAAATATTTGGAATAGGTATTTCTTAAGTATACTTGGACTATAAGTGGTACAAGCATGATAAGAATAAAGTAAAAAATAAAGCCCATGAAATATACTCCTTTTTAGAAAGGTAATTTAGAATATATATATAATTTACCGCAAATCCCACATTTTAATATAACCTTATACCCCTAAGATCTTGGCCAATTTTGCTTGATCAAATCCTAGAATAACGTCTTCACTAGTATCGTTTTTGATAATGGTTGCGGGTGTAGCGGCAGCACCAAGTTGAATAAGTTCTTGCAGATATTGATCGTCCTTACGTATGTCTCTTTCTTCAAACTTAATCCCATTTTCTTTTAGCCAAAGTTTTTCCGCATGGCAAGGAGGACATGTCTCCTGAGAATAAATGATCACTTTCTTCATTTCATTACCTCCACTTCATCTTTGGTTATTGTGGTTTCCAAGAATACAATAATATACTATGAATCAATATTCAACAGTGTATTATGTTGCTAATTACTTTTCATTTTATTATTCAATTTTTCTCTTTCTGTAATATCCCTTACTACATCCCCAATGGTTACATTTCCGAGAGCTTTCTCCAATGCCAATTGGGCAGTAGAGAACAGTGGCTCAATCGTATTTTGAATATTTCTTCCAACAGGGCATTCTGGATTCGGTTTCTCGTGAATACTAAACAACTCTTTATCTTGAACAACATCTACCGCCTTATAAACATCATACAATGTTATTTCGGTTAAATCCTTTGCTAGTTCAGCACCTGCAATACCAGCTCGTACATTAATTAAACCTGCATTTTTTAGCATCCCCATTATTTTTCTAATCACAGCTGGATTGGTATTTACACTTCCCGCAATAAACTCTGATGAGTTTACCCCACCATTATTCACTTCAAGAAGTGTTAATATATGAACCCCAACTGCAAACCTGCTGCTAATCGACATCATTGCTCACCTTCCCAAAATTTTTATATCACAATAATTTATATAAAATGTAATTCATTTGATTACAAGTGTATTATACCAAACTGTCGAACAAAATATATAAAGTGTGTTTCGGTTGACAAAAGAATAAGTTGTTATTAGAATGATTACAGGTAATTAAATTGATTACAAGTTTAATTCATTTACAATAAAATGGGGGGAATCATCCATGAAATTTTTAGTAACAGGTGCAACAGGGAAATTGGGAACAAAAGTAGTGGAGAACATATTAAAAACTATACCGGCGAATCAATTAGCTGTCAGTGTACGTAATCCCGAGAGGGCAGAAGGATTACGATCACTCGGGGTAGATGTTCGCCAAGGAGATTTTGACCTTCCGGAAACATTGGATACTGCTTTTGAAGGAATTGATCGTTTATTGATTATTTCTGCAGATGGTGACAATGAAACAAGAATTCGTCAGCATACAAATGCAGTCGCAGCGGCGCAAAGGAAGGGAGTTAAATTTATTGCTTATACAAGTTTAGCAAATGCAACAGATAGTACAAATTTAATGGCACCTCCTCATGTTGCGACAGAAGCAGCGATCATTAAAACAGGAATTCCATATTCCTTCTTGCGTAACAATTGGTATCTGGAAAACGAAATGGGGGGTATTCAGGGTGCGTTAGCAGGTGCTCCGTGGGTAACTTCAGCTGGAACAGGTAAAGTGGGGTGGGCACTACAACAAGATTACGCAGATGCGGCAGCAGAGGTGCTCTTAGGAAGTGGGCATGATAATACAGTATATGAACTTTCCGGTCCACTTTTAACGCAAGAAGAATTAGTAGCTGCTCTTGGTGCCATATTGGGTAAAGAAATACCTGTACAACAAGTCAACGACGAGACGTATGCCGAAATGATGAAAGGACTAGGTTTACCGGATTTTGTTATTCCGATTGTTGTAGGAATTCAAGAGAGTATCCGAAATGGTTCACTAGAAGTTGAAAGCAATGATTTTGAAAAGCTTCTCGGTCGTCCAATAACGCCAATAAAAGAGGGATTAACTCAAATCGTTAACCAAATTTCTCAAGCAAAATAAAAAATATTCCGGCAACGGTAAATGGAATCATCTGCCTGAACCCCCATGTGCTAGTGTTACCCAGTGGGGGCCAGGCATCGATTCTCTCGTACCATTTTTTAAACTAATAGCCAACTTCAACCGATGCGACGACTATGTACATCATATCATTTTTATCTCCCTTATCCTCGAGAGCAATCCCGCTAGTTGTCATCATTCCTCCATCCATGACTTCCACTGTAACACTACCATATGGCAGAGCCTCTTTTACAGCATCGATATCAAGGTTTTCTTTCTCACATGGAATGGCAAGTTTCACATTCACTTTCATATGATCAAGACTGTTTTCAGGGAGCACCGAACGAATGCCGGGCATGGAATTATAGTGAATAGCATTTTTTACAGCGCGAACTGCTGCTTTTGTAATATTTTGGCCATGTACATCAATCCCCATCCCAGTTTCAATAAACATTAATTTTTCCATCATTGATTCATCTTCCTCTCCATATTCTTTCACTACAATATTTTACCGCTTTTCAACCACTTTGTTAAATTTCATCCACATTCCATTTTCAAAATGATATAGCGCAGTAAAGAAAAGGTTCTGTAGCATATGGAAGGATATGGCTAAAAAATTAAGAACATTGGAGTTATCTTCCCGAGTTTGGATGACAATCCGTTATATAGCATAATTCACCGTATTTTCGACTTTGTGTGACCTTGAATGCAATGATAAGATGAAACCTACGTAAAAGAACAATTCGCCAAACGAAAAAAACTGAAAGGAATGATTTTTTATCAATCATTTACAATTAAGTTATACGAGCGAAATGGAAAAAGCGATGTATAGCGCTCACGGTGTAGGTTATGAGGAGTATAGCAGATCTCATTCAGTAAGAATGAGGGTCGAAAAAAGCCGTGAAAGGAATTATAATACGTGTCGCAGAATGGTTGCTGACCTTGACCTACTTGTTCATTTTAATAATCGCTTAAAGTTATGAGATAAGGGAAACCAATGTTAAATTACACTGGTTTCCCTTTATATTAGTGCCCGGCCAAATAAATCTTTCTCTTCATTTGTCATCGTTCTTTTTTCGATAAGAAAATTCTTTACAACTTTTGCACAAATTGGTTAACTTGATAAAGAAGCTTATAAATTGCGAGGCATTACATATGATGAAAATTAAAAACTATGTTGGACAGTTCCACCCGATTGTATGGGTTTTATTAATTGGCACAGCGTTGTCGAGGGGCTCCGCATTCATGACTCTGCCGTTTCTATCAATCTATTTATCAAGACATATGGATCTGTCACCAGTTATTATCGGCATAACAGTCGGGATGAGTCCATTGATGGCGACGGTGGGAGGATTTATTGGCGGTCATTTATCGGACAGGTATGGTCGTAAACCAATCATGCTGGTCTCATTGTTTATGGTTGCATTTGTTTACTATGGATTCACCGTGGCGACAGGACAAGGATGGTTTATCCTATTAAACGCTTTAAATGGCCTTAGTAACTCATTCTTTGAACCAACAGCACAAGCGCTAATGGCTGATTTAACCGAGAAAACTAAGCGGATGAGGGTGTATTCCCTACGATATACTGCGATGAATATCGGAGCATCCGTTGGTCCACTTATCGGAGCGTATTTAGCCAACACCTCGGCTAAGTTATCCTTCGGTATAACAGGGACAATCTATTTACTTTACGCACTTGTATTAGTTTACTTTTTAAAAAGGCTTGAAGTACCAGTATCACAAGAAAAACATAACAAGAAGGTTGTATCCTTTGGTGCTGCTTTTCAGATAATTAAAACGGATAAGGCCTTAAGATATTTAATCATTGGAATCATTTTGGTCAACATGGGCTATGTTCAAATTGATTCAAATCTGCCGCAAATATTAGAAGGCACAGTCGAAAATGGTGTCTTTATTTTTTCCTTGTTGATCACTATTAATGCTGTGATGGTTGTAGTCCTGCAAATGCCAATTAGCCATCTGGCTGAAAGATTTAAGTTAATGCAGGTAATGGTAGTTGGTGCCTTTTGCATGGCGGCTGGATTGATTGGTTTTAGTTTTGCCAGCGGGTGGGTGACCTGTATTATAGCTATCGTCTTATTAACGTTAGGAGAAATATTAATCTTCCCTTCTAACAGTATGATGATTGACAAGCTTGCGCCAGAACATTTGCGTGGAACTTATTTTGGAGCTGCCCAATTCCGGAAAATTGGCAACTTCCTTGGCCCAGTCATCGGTGGTTACCTTCTTAGCCATTTCAATGGTCAAATCATGTTTTGGGTAATGGCACTCGTAACGATCGGAAGTATCATTTTCTTCACATCCGGTAATAGATCCAGAGTAGAAAAAGGCGAAAAGGCAGTTTAACTATGAGCAAACTGCCAAAAAGCGTCTTAACGATAAACCTGAAAATGCCTCAGGATTCAAACCCTGAGGCATTTCTTCGTTATTTTAATATATCCTCGATTCTTGCAAGTGTTTCTGCGCTTAATTTCACGCCTGAAGCTTTAACGTTTTCTTCGATTTGCGCTGGTCGGCTTGCACCCACTAATGCGCTTGCAACATTACTCTGTCTTAAAATCCAGGCAAGGGCAAGATTGGCAAGCGAAAGATCATTTTCTTGGGCCACACCTTTTAATAATTCGACTTTATCAAGATTCTCGTCGGTTAATAATCCAAATAGGCTGCTGTATTTTTCCTGTGCGGCACGAGTACCTGCGGGAGCTTTTTCCCCCTTTTTATACTTACCTGTTAAGACACCTTGTGCAAGCGGCGACCAAACGACCTGGCCAATTCCATGCTTTTCTGAAACTGGGAGGACTTCTTTTTCAATATAGCGCTGCAGCATGCTGTATTGCGGCTGATTGACAACGATCCGGTCGAGTAGTTTTTTATCAGCGAGATGGACAGCTTCGCTAATTTGTTCGGCTGTCCACTCGCTCACACCCACATATAAAACCTTTCCTTGGCGGACAAGATCATCAAGTGCGCGCAATGTTTCGTCGAGTGGTGTTTCAGCATCAAATCGATGGCAATAATAAATGTCGACATAGTCCGTGTTAAGTCGTTTTAAGCTTGCGTGGCATTGTTCGATAACATGTTTGCGAGATAAACCTTTGTCGTTAGGTCCATCACCCATTGGCCAAAATACCTTCGTGGCCAGTACAAATGAATCACGGGTATATTTCTGAAGGGCCTTGCCTACGACAATCTCAGCTTCCCCCCGCATGTAAACATTGGCTGTATCAAAAAAATTTATTCCTAAATCGTATGCCTTATCAATTGATGCGGTCGCATTTTGTTCCTCCACATATCCACCATACGTAAGCCAGCTACCCAAGCTTATTTCACTTACTTTTAACCCTGTTTTTCCTAAGCGGCGATATTCCAAAATGATTCCCCCTAAAAAAATTTCGTGATTCAAAGTAAAAGTACTACATTTAGAGTTAAAATGTCTACTATTAGAAACTTCTCTGGAACGAATATTTTTTCTTTTCCTCCATTTCTAGTAGAATTATAATCAATCTTGATAAAGTGAATAGGCAATATGACTAGTTTGATGTAAATTGGATGGTGAATACAAATGACTGAAATAAAAAAGCTGCTAGAGGTAGATTTATATAAACCCATTCAGGCATATTTCTTACGTGAAGAGTATGAGGTTTATGGCGAGGTGAAGGATTGTGATATTGCCGCAATAAAAGGTGATGAGTTAGTTGTTATTGAATTAAAGCTCAACTTAAGTGTGGATCTACTAATCCAGGCCACAAAACGACAAAGGTTAACGGATCAAGTTTATATTGCGATACCAAGACCAAGATATCGATTGAATTCGAGGCAATGGGCAGATAAATGCCATTTAGTTAGAAGGCTTGAGTTGGGTTTGATTGTTGTTTCATTTTCAGGCAATCGAACAAAAGCAGAAATAATATTTCCTCCAACTTCGTTTGATCGTCGTAAAAGGATCGGTCAAAGTAAGCCAAAGAGAGCAGCCGTAATGAAAGAAATCAATGGTCGGAGTGCGGACTTCAATATTGGTGGAAGTAATCGGACAAAAATCATGACAGCCTATAAAGAAAATTCTATCCAAATTGCCTGTTATCTTGAAAAATTGGGACCATTATCGCCGAAAGCGTTAATTCAAATGGGAACCGGTCATAAAACTTCCTCCATTCTAACCAAGAATTATTATGGTTGGTTCGAAAGAATTAAGCGTGGCACTTATGTTATTAGTGAGAAGGGAAAACAAGAGGTTAAGGAGTATTCGGACCTTATTATTTATTATTTGGGAATAATACCAAATAATGATGTGCCATCGGAATGAAAGTATTTCTGCAAGTATGCCCCATGAATTGGAGGTACTTGAACTATAGAAAGGAAATTTAGATGAATACAACTTTAGAAATGCTGATCCATTTATTTGAACGAGCTGCTTTGCTCTTAATTTGCCTGTTCTTTATGATCCGTATCCCGAGATTTAAGGAATCTCTACAAAAGGACCACCATTCCCCCATAGAGCGAGTGATCATTACGTTTGTGTTTTGCTTATTTGCCATTTTTGGTACGTATTCAGGAATTAATGTGGAAGGGTCGCTCGTTAATGTTAGGATCATCGCTGTCGTTTCGGGGGGAATCTTGTTTGGACCCTGGGTAGGAATTATTACCGGGATTGTATCAGGAGTCCATCGATATGTAATTGATATTGGTGGACCCACTTCCATCCCCTGTTTGATTACGAGCATTTTAGCGGGGATTTTATCGGGATATATAAACCAAAGTGTGAAGAGGTCTTTGCGCTGGATTTATGGAATAGTGGCCGGGATGTTGTCTGAAATTTTGACAATGGTACTGATTCTTGCGATGGCAAATCCATTCGAGTTAGGGTTGGACATTGTCTCTAAAATCGCTTTTCCGATGATTGCAGGTGAGGTTAACATTGGCTTAATTGTTTTGCTTGTAATGAGTGTCGAAGGTGAAAAGGAAGTAATTGCAGCGAAACAGGCAAAGTTAGCATTGGATATCGCAAACAAGACATTACCATACTTTCGATCGATTCATTCGGATTCCCTGAAAGAGATCTGCCATATAATCAAAAATGATATCAAGGCCGATGCCGTTGCGATTACAGATACGAAAAACGTGCTTGCTTATGTGGGTTTTGGGGAAGAACGATATGTAATCGGGCAGGAAATCATTAGTGATTTGACCAAAGAGGCGATTCACAGCGGGAATTTCATTATTCGAAATCAGGTGGCGGATCATCATACACCCCAAATTCACTCCTTGCTCATTGTCCCCTTTGAGGAGAGTGGAGAAGTGACGGGAACACTTAAAATCTATTACCGCAAAGCCTATAAAATGACCTATTCACTACAGACCATGGCCATCGGATTATCGCAAATTATCTCCACACTGATGGAGGTATCCCGGATTGAACAGATTAAGGAAGCTGCGAACAAGGCGGAGTTGAAGGCACTCCAAACAAAGATTAATCCTCACTTTTTATTTAATGCACTAAATGCGATTGCCTCCACTACACGCAGAAATCCAGACAAAGCACGTGAGTTGATTATCAATCTTTCTGGCTATATGCGTTACAATTTAGAAGTTAGTGATGAATTAATTGATATCCATAAAGAATTGAAACAAGTCCGTGATTACGTGGAAATAGAGAAAGCTCGTTTTGGCCATCGATTAACGGTTGTTTACGAGATTGATGATGTACAAGTCAACATTCCAAGTCTGCTCATCCAGCCGTTAGTCGAAAATGCCATTATTCATGGGATCTTAAAGATAAAAGGTCCAGGTTTGGTGACTATCGCGGTGAAGGATTTAGGAAATAAAATAAGAATAAGTGTTAAGGATACGGGGGCTGGAATAAGTGAGGATGTCATTCAACAATTGTTGCTAGATGATGTACCATCAAACAAAATCGGTTTGTATAATGTTCACCAGCGAGTGAAACTCATTTATGGCCATGGATTGGTCATCCACCGTTTGTCACCCGGAACAGAAGTTTTTTTTGATATCGTAAAGGAGAATATATGAAAGCGATTATTGTGGAAGATGAAGTACCAGCTCGCGAAGAACTGGAGTATTTAGTTGGAGCCCATAGTGGAATCGAAGTGACCAATTTCTTTGACGATGGCTTAGATGTTTTAAAATTTTTGCAGGAGCATGAAACAGATGTCATCTTTTTGGATATTAATATCCCGTCCCTTAATGGAATGTTGTTAGCGAGTACCATCAGTAAATTCACAAAAAGACCTTATATTGTCTTTACTACTGCCTACAAAGAGCATGCAGCCCAAGCATTTGAACTCGAAGCCTTCGATTACATCTTAAAACCCTATGAGGAGAAGCGGATTGCCGCAATGCTAGGCAGGCTGGAATCTGCTTTTAAACGAGATCGCGCAGAGACACCCTTATCGGATAGAAAGCTCGAACCTCAACTGAATTCTGGGAGGCAGCAAAGAGAATTCACTTCGAATTCTGCTAGTCGGATTAATTTGAAAAAGAATGACAAAATTATTGTAACAGACGCGAATGATATTTATTATGCTCTAGCAAGAGAAAAAGCTACCTTGGTGTATACCCAACAGGAGGAGTACACGATGCCAATGAGCATCACGGAATTTGATTCCCTTTTACCAGTTGACCTTTTTTTTCGCTGTCACCGTTCTTATACGGTTAATTTGACCAAAATTCGTGAAATTGTTCCTTGGTTTAATCAAACCTACATATTACGACTGAAAGATCTTAACGAGGAAATTCCCGTTAGCAGAAGCAAAGTAAAGGAATTTCGACAAATTATGCATCTTTAACCGCCATTCATTCCGAATTATAGGCATTTCATTCTGAAAACGGTTTCTACTTTTTTTCGATGCTATGATGATGATGTAAACAAAATCAATTAAAAATTCTGATGGTCATACATTATCATTTTTTTAGAAGAAAAGAGGAGATCAAATTGAAATCAAGTGCAGATCGTCGCTGGTTGATTGTAGTAGGAACTATTATTGTTCAGATGGGATTAGGTACCATCTATACTTGGAGCCTTTTCAATCAGCCCTTAGTGGACCACTTTGGTTGGAAATTAAATTCAGTTGCCTTTACTTTTTCGATTACTAGCTTAGCTTTGGCTTTAGCAACGTTGTTTGCTGGAAAACTGCAGGAAAAATGGGGAATTCGCCGGTTAATTGCTTGCGCCGGATTTGTGCTTGGCATAGGATTAATCATCAGTTCTCAGGCGTCTTCGTTATGGATGCTGTATATTTTGGCAGGGGTTGTGGTTGGTGCAGCAGATGGTACGGCCTATATTACATCGTTATCAAATTTAATTAAGTGGTTTCCGGAAAGAAAAGGCCTTATTTCAGGTATCTCTGTTGGAGCATATGGTACAGGAAGTTTGCTATTCAAATTCATTAACGGGTCACTCATCCAATCCGTCGGTGTTACCCAAACATTCTTTTTCTGGGGATTAATTGTCATGATTATGGTTGTTGGTGGTTCATTCCTTGTTCGGGAAGCAAAGATCGCTAAAGGGAATCAAACTGTTGGCGGCAGTATTCAAAAAGATTTCTCAGTTAAAGAAATGCTTAAAACGAAGGAAGCTTATCTTTTATTTGTTATTTTCTTTACTGCATGTATGAGCGGCTTATACTTAATCGGAATTGTTAAGGATATTGGGGTTAGGCTTGCAGGACTTGATATTGCAACGGCAAGTAATGCTGTGGCATTAGTGGCCATTTTTAATACAAGCGGACGTATTATTCTTGGAGCATTATCGGATAAAGTAGGGCGTTTGCGTGTCGTTTCAGGCGCACTTCTTGTCACTGCAGCAGCTGTAACGGTATTAAGTTTTGTTCATGTAACCTATGGGGTATTCTTTGCTTCAGTTGCAGCTATTGCATTTTGCTTTGGCGGTAACATCACGATTTTCCCTGCCATTGTGGCCGATTTCTTTGGCTTGAAAAATCAGAGCAAAAACTACGGTATTATTTATCAAGGATTTGGAATCGGTGCCATATCAGGATCCTTTATTGCTTCTTCATTAGGCGGCTTCATTCCTACCTTTAAATTAATTGCCGTTTTAAGTATTGTTTCAGTATTAATAGCGATGTTAATCAAGTCACCGGGCAATGGAAAAATAAAAATGAAGGAAAAGAGAAATCATGGTGAAGTCCGTAGTCTTTCACCAGAGTCAAAAGTTAGTTAAGAAAATTAAGTGCCTGACACCCCGCAGTACTATCGCTAGTACAGCGGGGTGTCAGGCACCATTTTACTTATTTTTCCATATTTACCTCTCATTATTTAGCAAATACATGATCCCCAATTGTTTTCACTACTTCACGGGTATGAATCCAATTATCCGTAGCAATTTCTGGGTTATAGAAATAAATAGAATCATTTAAACGATCTTTTCTTGTTAATGCTTCCTCAACTGCTAGTTTCGCTTCCTCTGATGCAGGTTTATTAATTTCACCATTTTGAACAGGTGAAAACGCATAGGTATCGCCAACAACTTCTTTAATCACACCTGTAACTGTATTCGGGAAGTGTGGAGAATCGACTCGATTTAATACGACAGTTGCAACCGCCACTTTTCCTTCCTCTGGCTCACCTTTTGCTTCTGCTTCTACCAATCGGGCAAATAAATCTTTCTCTTGACTTGATATGGAAACGGCAGGATCCTCTGGTTCTTTTACCGTCACTTCTATTTTGGGATTTGATGGTTGAATTACTACTGCTTGCATTTTATCAGGGTTTTGCAACATTTCTTCTATATAAATGCCGTCGTCATGACGGTTAAGATCTTTATTATCATCAATAGTTAAACCATATTGTTGGCCAAGTTCCAAAAGGTTCTTTTCTTTTATAACTTGATTTTCGGTAACAGCCTCGACTGTATTATTTTGTAAACTGATAAATGCAAGTGTAGCAACACAAGCTACAACTAATTTTCTCGTATAGCTGTTTTTCATGTGGCTACCTCCTCTAAATTTGTATGATACTACCTTACCATCTGCGGGTTTCGTGTTACAGAACAGGACTGTTACTTTTTTTGTTAGTTTGATGAACAACATTACAGGGAAAATAGAATTATGACATTATTCCTGAATAAATGACATATTCAACCCAATATTGCGAAATAGAGGAATATTTTACTGGGAATTTTAATTGACCTCTGAAAATCACAATAGTACCTGACTCCCAGCACGCTAAAGTATTAGGACTTGGGGGCAGCTACCTTTAATTGTTTATTAGACTAAAACTTTTCAATTGACAAAATGAACTGTAACGATTATTGTTACAGTATGGTAACTGTAATATTTTTTATTACATTTATGTATTTGCCAACTACACTAAGGAGTGTGTAAAAGCATGGTAACTGTGTATACAACCCCAAGTTGTGCCTCATGCCGAAAAGCAAAAGCTTGGCTTGAAGAGCATCAAATTGACTATGTAGAAAGAAATATATTATCTCATCCCCTTACAGTTGATGAGATTAAATCGATTCTTCGTTTGACAGAAGAGGGGACTAGCGAGATTATTTCCACTAATTCGAAGTCATTTCAAGCATTGCACGTAGATTTTGAATCTCTTTCGCTTAATGAATTGTATACAATAATAATGGAACATCCCAAAATGATGCGTCGGCCAATTATCCTGGACGAAAAAAGATTACAGGTTGGATATAACGAGGACGAAATTCGTAGTTTTCTGCCTCGAAGGATACGAAACTATTTATACACCGAGTTGCAAAAAGCGGCAAATTAAAATGAAAACGACGGGTATTAATGCTTAGTCTTTTCATTGAATCGAAAGCCTAATTAAGGGAGGAAAAACGGATGATTGAAGTATTCGTGACAGTCCATTATAAAGATAAAAATTACCATACCAATGTTATAGTGAAAAAAGATATGACATGGCAGAAAATTAAACGGATAGCAGAGAGGCAAGTCAAAAAACAATGGGATAGGTAAATAAATCGGCTTTGCGAAAGAAATAGAGTACTTAGTGCTTGACTAGTCAATCTGTAATACTTAATATTACAGTACGTGATTACTTTTATAACAGATGCAAAAAACAGTGGTACTAGGAAAAACGGTGAGATGTTTTCTTACTTAGGAGGCAAACACATGAATAGTGATTTTACCCTTGCCATTCATAGTTTAACTTTACTTGCACTACAGCCGGACCGCATGTCAACGAGTGATGCAATTTCAGAAAGTGCTGGTGTCCATCCGGTACGAATCCGAAAAGTGCTAAGTTTGTTAAAAAAACATGGATTTATTAAATCAAAAGAGGGAACGGGCGGCGGATTTATTTTTGCCCTAGATTTAAGTGAAGTGAATCTTTGGGATATATATAAGATAACCTCTGATGGCGCATTAAAGCCTAAGTGTCCAGAAGCAAATGAAAAGTGTATTGTAGGGGCAAATATGCAACGAGTCCTTTGTGGCATTTTCTTTGGGGCGGAAGAGCATATGGGAGAATATTTAAAGGATTATACAATCAAAGAAGTGGTTGATCTTGTTAATCAGGAGAATTAACAAATGGATGAATGGAGATCACCTTCAATAAATGTATAAAAAAGTTACAGATTATTGAAATCCGCCATATTCTAAAATGAAATACTAAAATGAAGAAGGTGAAGAAGTATGTATTCCAATAATAATGCGATTCTAAAAACAGGGGATTGGGTTAAGGCAGAATCACAGGATGGTGCGTTAATCATTGGATATATTGAATCATTATCTAGTGTTGATGGGGTAGTAAAGGTAACCGTTGTTACTAGTGACAATAACCAAACGATTGGCAAAACTATACCTTTTTTAAGCAAACAGGTTAAGTTGCTGCCTGTTTCAACTGTAACTAATAAGGCACAAATTGAATTTCTTCTAGACCTAGCCTTATCAACTGGGGATAAGGAATGGTTTTTGGCGCTTTCTTCGAAGTTAAATGCGATGAAGCAGCTTGTTGATGGAGTACATTGACCAGTTAAAATCGAGAAAAAAGAGCCCATTCCTTTTCGGAATTGGACTCTGTTATTTTGATGTTGTATCGTAAATTACTTTTGTTCGGAAACTCTTTGGTTTACCAATTCTTTCTCTTCTGGGGTAAACATCCGTTCAGCCATCGGATATAGGACCTGTTCTTCTTTGGCAAAATGGTTGATTAAAGTATGGTAAGCATTTTTGATCAAGGCTGCATTTTCGATCATGTCCTCGGATGAAAATTCTGTTTGCTTCTCCGTATTGGAAAAGAATTTATGGATATATCCATTTGCTTGTTCGTGTTCGTATTCCATGACCGAAATAGGGCCGCCGTTTTTACCGAGATACTCTTCCATCATTCGGAATAAAATATCTTCCTCACGTACGGAATGATGCTCAAGGTCTGTGAAAAATTGATGTACAGCCTGAATTAACTCTGTGAAGGAACCGCCTTGTTCCTCTACTACTTTTTCACATAAAGAATGTAAAGATTGAAGACCGTTTCGTAATGGGATATGTTCACTCACCAATTTATGTAAACCTTCTGAAAGTACTGCTGGACTATTTCCAAATGAGTTGCTTGGACAACCTTGCATGGGAAAAATCTCCTTTCGATTATCATTGCTATAAGTATATACAAACGAAAATCTTTTTATTGTGATATAAATCACTTTTCGGCGAACAGTTTGTACGAACATCTTACAACATATTATGAAAAACGAAGAAAGAGAGCCGAGACAATAAAATGCCGGCTCTTTTTTCTAATGCCCCTGCCAAGGATATTAATTTTAACATAGTTTTACTTACCATACATACCCTATCTATTTGACGTCTGAATCTGATGATCTTGCCATTTACTCAAAAAATTAAAGACTGCGATACTAAAAGCATTATAGCCTTCTGCTGTTAAATGGATCCCATCCTCGCTGATTAAATTAATGGAGTCACCTGCTTTTTTAATTGCCGTTCTAACATCAATTTTGGGTACCTTTAGCTCATCTGCCAATTTATTTAAATGGTAGTTATACATCCCATGCCAGTGTTGAATGCCCCCCATTTTACCGATCCAGTTTCCAATAGAAGTGCTATATTGGGTGGAAATGGTCTGATAATATCTGACTGGGTCGAGCGGTGGTAAGGTAGCTATAATTGGTATAATACCACTATCTCGCATTTTTTTAACAATTTCACTGATATTCGATAAATACCGTTGGAGTGAAACAGTTGCTTGATGTTCCTCCATAGGTTTTTTGATAATTTCATTCCAGTTAAAATTGCAGTCGTTTCCGCCAACTTCAATAATCGTATAATCGGGATGTTCATTAAGAACATCTCTTTCTAGCCTTGTCAACATTAAATCAGAGTTATCATTAAATACTCCTTTATTAATAACGGTAACGTCATTTTCTTCCTGTTGATTAAATAATTCTTGCAAGAAAGCAGGATAGTTTTCCTTCAGGATTCGCAATCTCCCTTTTACTACCGAGACCCCACGTGTTAAACTATCGCCAAAACAAATAATTTTCATTTATATCACCATTCTTTGGCGGATTTTTCTTTTACTTTAACATCTTTATAAAATGATTAATAATTACATTCGTCATCTTTTTGACAAAAATTTAAAAAGAGGCCAATTTTTTTGTCACATGTAGGGGGGTGATGTTTTTTGATGATGAATGATATTTACCCAAGTTTTTCATCAATATCTGTTGTATCTACATGATCACCAAACCAGTCTTTTAATTTTTCCTTTGCTTTATTTTTAATATCATCATCGATGTACATGGCCACTTGGAAGAGGGCTACTCCCAATGCACCTAAATCATCTGTGTAACCTACTCCAACCGCAAAATCGGGAATTAAATCAAATGGCAGAATGAAATATCCCAATGCGCCCATAATGATGGCTTTTGCTCTAACTGGTATTTCCGGTTTTTGCAGAGTGAAATACAAGAGTAAAACCGCATATACAACGGATGAACCTGCTTTTTTGCCAAATTTCTTTAGTTTGTCCCAAAACTTTTCATCGGAATAATTTTCACTTGCCGCTTCCATTTCTTTTTCCAAATTTTCCTCATTATTTTTCACATTTTTCACAACCCTTTCATATGCACTACTATTATTTTACTAAATCGAGAGAGAATAATGTAAAATAATCTGTTATTTACAGCATGGTCCGAGTAGAAATTCAACAAGTTATTAAAAAATGATTGGTAATAGGCCTTGATTATTTTCACTATCCGTTATAGAATAAGAAAAATCAAAAAATTCAATTAAAGTAAAAACATGATGATTGGGAGTATTAAGGATTATTTATTGTTTAGAGAGCTGTCGGCTGGTGAAAGACAGTCAATAAATCCCCCAACTCGCCCAGGAGTGGTAAGGCTGATATGTAGGCCTTAACGGTCGGCAACCGTGATCGAGTCGTAAAGTGGATTCGTTTTGTTTGTTTAACCGAATCAAAAAGAGTGGTACCACGTAGGCAAAGCCTGTCGTCTCTTATGAGATGATGGGCTTTTTTATTTTTTAAAATGGGACTATTAAAATGAAAAGGTGGTCGTGAAAATGAAAAATGTTGAAAAGTATTCCAGAGGGTATTTTATGCCCCCGATGAAAAGCTTTAAATGGACTGAGAAGGAATATATTACCGAAGCTCCAACGTGGTGCAGTGTGGATTTAAGGGACGGAAATCAGGCATTGGTGATCCCAATGAGTTTGGAGGAGAAGCTAGAATATTTCCAATTGCTTTTGGAAGTAGGATTCAAGGAAATTGAAGTAGGCTTCCCTGCTGCCTCAGAAACGGAATATGCTTTCTTAAGGACCTTGATCGAACAGAATTTGATTCCAGAGGATGTAACGGTTCAGGTGCTAACACAGTCAAGAGATCATATTATTGAGAAAACATTTGAAGCACTTCGGGGTGTTAACAAAGCAGTGGTCCACCTTTACAATTCGACTTCAGTGGCACAGCGTGAGCAGGTTTTTAAAAAATCTGAAGAGGAAATTATCGACATAGCTGTAACCGGGGCGAAATTGCTTAAACAGTATGCGGATGAGACGGAGGGGAATTTCCAATTTCAGTATTCTCCAGAAAGCTTCACCGGTACAGAGATGGAGTTTGCACTTGAAATATGTAACCGGGTACTTGATATTTGGCAGCCTACAGATGACAACAAGGTGATTATCAACCTTCCAGCTACGGTATCCATGTCCATGCCGCATGTTTATGCCAGCCAAATTGAGTTTATGAGCGACCACCTGAACTACCGTGACAATGTGATTCTCTCACTTCATCCACATAATGACAGAGGAACAGGAGTAGCAGATACAGAGCTTGGGATGCTTGCTGGCGCACAGAGGGTCGAAGGAACGCTGTTTGGAAATGGAGAAAGGACAGGAAATGTCGATATCGTCACTCTTGCCATAAACATGTATTCACACGGTGTAGATCCACAGCTTCATTTTGAACATATCCGTGAAATCATTTCCAAGTATGAGAAATTGACTAGAATGAGGGTACATGAAAGACACCCATATGCCGGTGAACTAGTTTTTACTGCCTTCTCAGGCTCTCATCAGGACGCCATTGCCAAAGGAATGAAATGGCGTGAGGAAGCAGAACGTCAGTATTGGGCGGTCCCTTATCTATTAATTGATCCAAAGGATATTGGCAGAGAGTATGAAGGAGATATTATCCGTATTAATAGTCAATCCGGTAAAGGCGGGATTGGTTATATTCTGGAGCAAAATTATGGGCTTGATTTACCTGCTAAAATGCGTGAAAGCTTTGGCTATCATGTTAAAAATGTATCAGACCGTTTGCATAAAGAGCTTTTGCCAACTGAGATCTATGACATCTTTACTAAAGAGTATGTAAATATCAATACCCCTGTTGAGTTTACTCATTATAGATATACGCAAAATGATCATTATGAAACGTTGGTATCAATCAGGATCAACAATGAGATTCATGAATTTACAGGTGTGGGGAATGGAAGACTGGATGCGATCAGCAATGTTTTACAAACCAAACTGGATCTTCAATATAAGGATTTAGTCTATAAGGAGCATGCACTTGAAAGTGGTTCGCGTTCGAACGCTGTATCTTATGTAGGAGTCACTGCATTAGATGGTACGGCTTATTGGGGCTGCGGCATCGACGCCGATATTATGACTTCCTCTGTAAAAGCGCTGTTTAGCGCCATTAACAACATGATAACCAACGCACAACTACCGATTAAAACAGGACTCCACGCTACAAAAAAATAACCTGATCAATGTAAATAACGTAGCTTATAACTAAAGGGTGTCAGGCACCATGTGAATTTTTCACATGTGCCTGACACCCTTTTTGTTCACAATCTAGCTACAACATTTGCTGTTATTAAAGTTTATTAATGGAAAATTTGGGGAGGATTATAAGGGTTTCCATTTTAAGTGAATTCTGGCTGCTTAGGAAAATAAAATGGTTTGCAATGTATAGAATAAGCATTAGGAAATAATTACCTTTTTATCAAGTTGAATGAAGGGAGTGAAATAACTTGTCAGGACCGAGCTTGAGAAAACCGGATGCACATTCATCCATCCATGAGGCAGCACTGAATGAGGCATTAGAATTACGTAATTTAGTACAGAAATGTCTTCATGATGGTGAAAAAGAAAAGGCCTTAGAAGTTTTAGGGGTAACAATTGAACATTGGGAAACACGGACATTGAAACATGCCGAAGCAGAGGAGGAAGGGCTTTATAGGGATATTGTCAAGGATAATCCAGAATTGGAGCATACCGTTATCCAATTAACGCGTGACCATGATCTTATGCGGCGGATCGTAGAAAATATAAAAGTGAGATTGCAAACACAAGAACCGGATAATCGGATGATTACCTTATTGGATAGCCTCGTTATTATTGATGAGATTCATAATGAAGACGAAATGAATAAACTTCTTGCGATAAGTAAAAGATAACGTAGGAAAAATTGGGTAATTTAGGGAGGCGAGGGTGAAATGAGTAATAAACCTAGTTTAGAGGAAAAGTTATTACGGTTTGCGGCACCAGCACTTTATCAGAAAATGTCTGATATCTTTTCAGACTTGAATATCCATCCCTTCGATATCCATGGGACAGTTACGAAAAGTGAAAATGGCTATGAACTCACATTACGATTTTCGCCTTCTTTTTCACAGTCTGTGACAACAATGGTGAGCTATGAACAGGCCCTAAACCCTGATGATGAGGTGGTTCGTTTTTTTGAAGAAGCCGCGGAGAAATGTAAATCGCAGTTAATTTCAGAGTACTACAAAATGATCAAACTATGAAGGAGTGACTAATCCATTGTTTTCATTTGAAACGGATCCAATGCTTGTCGATGATCGGGAGGACTTAATTGCAGTACTCAGGATGCGATTTGGCGAGATTTCAGGAGATATGATCCAGCATATCTATGAAATTGATGATATGAATACGTTACAAAGGTTGATCCTTGCAGCAGCAAATGCGGCAAGTTGGAATGTCTTTCTAGAGGAACTTCAGAGTGGGGAAAACTCATTCAAAATTTTGGGTGAAGAGTTTAATCCGTTAAGTGAAATCTTGAAAGGAAGGGGTGGCGTCGATGCAGTCTAAAAAAAATAATCTGCTCCATTCACTCAAGCATTTAGTCCGCGGTGAACGGATAAATGATGGCTGGACGGAAGAGAATCCCCGACCACGTGATTGGGAAGAGGTTTACCGGAGACGCTGGCAACATGATAAAGTTGTCCGTTCAACACATGGGGTGAACTGTACTGGATCATGCAGCTGGAAAATTCATGTGAAGGACGGAATTATTGCATGGGAAACCCAGCAAACAGATTATCCGTCAACAGGTGATGATTTTCCGGAGTATGAACCAAGAGGATGTCCTCGTGGGGCAAGCTTTTCGTGGTATACATACAGTCCTACTCGTGTGAAGTATCCGTATGTCCGTGGAGACCTGCTTGCCTTATGGCAGGAAGAGATGAAAAGGGCAGAAAATCCCGTGCAGGCATGGGAAAATATTGTGACTGATCCAAAAAAACGTGAACAATATGTGAGAGCACGTGGTAAAGGCGGGTTTGTCAGGGGAACGTGGAAAGACGTTTGTCTAATGATCGCCGCCTCGACCATTTATACCATAAAAAAATATGGCCCGGATCGCATTGTTGGATTCAGTCCGATTCCGGCGATGTCAATGGTTAGCTATGCTGGCGGAACGAGATTTTTATCGCTAATTGGTGGTACGATTTTAAGCTTTTACGATTGGTATGCAGATTTACCACCCGCTTCTCCACAGGTTTGGGGAGATCAGACGGATGTACCGGAAAGTGGTGACTGGTATAATTCCAAGTATTTTATTATTTGGGGTACAAATATTCCGCAAACGAGAACTCCAGATGCCCACTTTATGGTGGAATCACGCTATAACGGGACCAAGATTGTCGGGGTTAGTCCTGATTACGCTGAATATGATAAGTTTGCAGATATGTGGCTGCCAGCCAAGGCTGGTACAGATGGCGCACTTGCCATGGCGATGACGCATGTTATTTTAAAGGAATTTTATGTGGATAAAGAAACACCTTATTTTAGTGATTATGCAAAACAATATACAGACCTCCCCTATCTTGTCACGTTATCTAAAATAAATGGCAGTTATCGTTCTGATCGTTTTTTACGAGCTTCCGATATTTCAGCTGGGGAAGATAAATTAGGTGAATGGAAAACGGTTGTTTGGGACGACAACAGCAAGAATTTTGCGATACCAAACGGTAGTCAAGGGTTTAGATGGGATGAGGGCAACAAATGGAATTTAGATTTGACCACGGAAGATGGTTCAACTATTAATCCACTGCTCAGCTTTTTACATGAAAAAGATGATGTGGCAATGGTTGAATTCCCTTATTTTGCTGAAAAAGCGGGCGGAAAGAGTGAACGGGGTGTTCCAATTAAGCGGATTAAAGATCAATCTGGTAATGAACTAATCGTTACGACTGTCTATGATCTGATGCTTGCCCACACGGGGATTAATCGGGGTCTTCAGGGGGATTATCCTACTGATTATAACGACGCCAATAAGCCTTATACCCCTGCATGGCAGGAGAGTATTACGGGTGTAAATAAGGCGCATGTCATCCAAGTGGCGAGAGAGTTCGCCGACAATGCAGCGCGGACACAAGGGAAATCCATGATTGCCATGGGCGGGGGCACAAACCACTGGTTCCATAGTGATCAAATTTATCGATCGATTTTGAATCTCGTTTTATTAACTGGTTCACAAGGGGTAAATGGCGGAGGCTGGGCCCATTATGTTGGTCAAGAGAAGGTTCGTCCCTTAGAAGGATTTTCCCAAATTGCCTTTGCAAATGATTGGGTTAAATCGCCCCGCTTCATGAATGGTACGTCGTTCTTTTATTTTGCAACTGAACAATTCCGCTATGAATATGATTTTGACGATTCACAAACTGAGTGGGGAAGTCAATATGCAAAAATGCACCCGGCAGACTTTAATGCGCTGTCAGCGCGTCTTGGCTGGCTGCCAAGCTTTCCGCAGCTTTCACAAAATTCATTAGAAGTGATGAAAGAAGCGCGAAAACAATCAAGTGACGATCAAGCTCTGGTTGCTGATATCGCCAAACAGTTAAAAGAAGGAAAGCTTGATTTTGCCATTGAAAATCCCAATGACCCGCGAAACTTTCCGCGTGTGTTTTTTAATTGGCGCTCCAATCTCCTTGGTGACAGCGGAAAGGGACACGAGTACTTTGTGAAACATCTCATTGGATCAACAGATTCGGTGCTGACAGATGTCGAGAACTCTTGGCAGCCTAAGGATGTTAATATTACGGAAAAGCCGCCGGAAGCAAAAACGGACCTGTTTATCAGTATGGATTTCCGGATGACAAGCTCTGGCCTTTTTTCTGATATTATTCTGCCGGCCGCGACCTGGTACGAAAAATATGATATTAGCAGCACGGACCTGCATCCATTTGTCCATCCATTTAATGCGGCGATTAGCCCACCGTGGGACACAAGAAGTGATTGGGACGCCTTCAGGGAGATTGCGAAGGTTTTTTCGGAGCTGGCTATGGAGCATCTTCCTGCTCAAGAGGATCTGATTATGTCACCGCTTGCCCATGATACGATTAATGAAATTGCCCAGCCGATGGGAAAAGTGATGGACTGGCGTAAAGGGGAAGTGGAAGCGATTCCCGGAAAAACGATGCCAAATTTCACGATTTTAAAACGGGATTATCCCCATGTTTATGATATGTGGATCACCGTCGGGCCTAATATTAAAAATGGCTATGGAACAAAGGGTGTTCGGATTCCTGGAGATAAAGTGTATAAGGAATTACTAAGCCGGCTTGGAACTTCTAAGCATGAAGGGATTGGAAAGGGGTACCCGGATCTATATTCTGATAAAAAGGCGATTAATGCCATCCTCTTAATGTCAGGTGCCACAAACGGGAAAAGAGCAGTTGAAGGCTGGAAATCGATGGAGGAAAAGACCGGTAAGAAACTTGCTCATATTTCGGAGGGGCGAGAGGAAGAAGATTATACGCTAGATGCGTTAACGATACAGCCGCGCCCAGCGATTTCAACACCAGTTTGGAGTGGCCTTGAGAATGATAACCGCCGCTATTCGCCCTTTACGGTCAATAAGGAATTTCATATTCCATGGCATACTTTGACAGGACGGCAAAGCTTTTATCTAGATCATGAGGTCATGCTTGATTATGGCGAGGGTCTCCCCTTATATATTCCACCCATTTCAAAGGGACCATTTATTAAAGGAGAAAAGGAAATAGAGGGCAGCGGCAAATCAATTACGCTCCGGTATATGACCCCCCATCAAAAGTGGGGAATTCATACGATGTTTACCGATACAACCAATATGATTCAGTTATTCCGCGGCTGGCAGGTCGTCTGGATGAATGAAGAGGATGGAGCCGAAATTGGCATAAAAGATAATGATTGGATAGAGCTTTATAACCGAAATGGGGTTGTGGTAGCAAGGGCCGTGTTGACTTACCGGATGCCGCGAGGGGCTGTTTACATGCATCATGCCCAGGATCGCACCATGGGTGTACCAGGTAATACAATAAATAAAACGCGCGGTGGTACCCACAACAGTGTAACGAGAATTTATCCGAAGGCAACCCATATGATTGGCGGATATTCCCAGCTTAGCTATGGATTCAATTATTATGGACCAACAGGCAGTCAGCGAGATACATTGACGATTGTCCGACCATTAAAGGAGGTCGATTGGCTTGAAAATTAAAGCGCAAGTAGCAATGGTCATGCACCTAGATAAATGTATTGGCTGTCATACTTGTTCCGTCACCTGTAAAAATGTCTGGACAAACCGCCCAGGTACAGAGTATGTCTGGTTTAACAATGTAGAGACACGCCCGGGACCTGGTTATCCTAAGGAATGGGAAAATACTGACCGTTATAAGGGTGGCTGGGTCATGCGAAATGGCAAACTGCATTTACGTGCGGGTGGACCCATTTCAAAGCTGGCTAATATTTTTTACAATCCCAATATGGCGGATATAGACGATTTTTATGAGCCTTGGACGTATGACTTTAAACATTTGCATGAAAGTCCCAAGAAGGAACATTTACCAGTAGCACGGCCGAAGTCGATGATAACGGGTAAGTACATCGATAAGCCTGAATGGGGTCCGAACTGGGATGATGACTTGGCTGGAGGCAGTAAAGTAGTTCCAATGGATCCCAATGTCCAAAAGGTTCAGGAACATATTGCAATGGAGTATGAAAAAACGTTCATGATGTATTTACCGCGAATATGTGAGCATTGTCTTAATCCATCCTGTGTTGCCTCATGTCCAACAGGTGCTCTATATAAAAGGGACGAAGATGGGATAGTCCTTGTTGATCAGGATGCCTGCCGTGGCTGGCGTTTTTGTCAAAATGGCTGTCCCTATCATAAGGTGTACTACAATTGGAACACGCATAAGGCGGAGAAATGTAATTTCTGTTATCCAAGGACAGAAGCAGGACTTCCGACGATTTGTTCAGAAACCTGTGTGGGGCGGATTCGCTATATCGGTGTCGTCTTATATGATGCAGATCGAGTGAAGGAAGCGGCTTCCGTTGAAGATCCAAAGGAATTGTATGAAGCACAGCTTTCTGTCTTTTTAGACCCGTTTGACCCTGAGGTTATTGCGAAGGCACAGGAACAAGGAATAAACAATAGCTGGATTCAAAGCGCTCAGGAGTCTCCTGTCTATAAGATGGCCATGAAGTGGAAAATCGCTTTGCCGCTTCATCCGGAGTATCGGACACTACCGATGGTTTGGTATGTACCACCGCTTAGCCCAATCATGAATCATATCACGAATGAGCAGCAGTTATCTGCCGATGGCTATATTCCAGCGGTTGATCAAATGAGAATTCCAATGGAGTATTTAGCCTCTTTATTAACTGCTGATGATACCGATGTGATTCGGAGAGTCCTGTTAAAAATGGCAGCAATGCGTGTTCATATGCGTGAAAAGACGGTTGGTGGCGGCGATAAGCTAAAGGTCAGCAAGCTTTTGAAAGAAGCGGGGACGACACCGGAAGAACTAGAAGAGATGGCTCGCTTACTTGCGGTTGCAAAATATAATGAGCGCTTCGTAATTCCGACAGGACGGCGGGAAATGGTGGATGACTCACATTATAAGCAGGGGTCATGCAGCATTGAAGACCTCGCTCCACCGGAAGGCATGACGACATATCCATATGAAAGAAGTGAAAGTCAATGACGAATGAGTCCGCCGCCATTCTGGTCATTATGTCCCGAATTTTGGAATATCCGAATCATTCCTTTTTTGAAGAGCTGCCCGCCATTGAAAATTTCTTAGATGAAAGCATTCAGTCGGAATCGCTTCGAATGGAAATCTTTAAAGGAATTCAGCCCTTGTATGAATTGGATCTAATGGACCTGCAGGAACTATATGTGGAAACGTTTGATTATAAGGAACAAACAAGTCTTTATTTAACCGCCCATGAGCTGGGGGACAGTCGGAAGCGTGGGGCCGCCTTGGTAAAATTACAGAAGCTGATTTGTGAAGGCGGCTATGAGTATGAAGGGAAGGAATTGGCTGATTATATCCCCATGTTGTTAGAACTATTGGCAGTCGCACCAAAGGGAGAGAACTTCCTTAGACTTGAACGTCGGTTATCCTTTGCCATCCATCGACTCTTGAACCATCTTTCCAATGATAATCCGTATTCCAAGGCCATTGACTTAATGATGAAGTTTGTTTTTACAGCACCCGGAATAGAGGAACTGGCATTATTGGAAAATGAACGCGAAGAAGCTGATTTGGAAGAACTGCCATACCCGATGATGTACCGGTAGAGCGTTGATAAGTTTTGGGGGGGCCATATCGATACTACTTCAAAATTATGCTAACTCAAAACATTAAGCTTGTTTACAAAGGAGGTTTGAAATGGAAGAAATTTTTTGGTGGACGATTTTTCCTTATATCTGTGGTACGATCCTAATTGTAGCGACATTTTACCGCTTTATTTTTCGCGGTAAAAGTTGGTATGCACCATCAACAGAAATTTTTGGCAAAAAGTGGTTACGTATGGGATCCGTTATTTTCCATTATGGGATCATCTTTGCCTTTATCGGTCATATAATGGGAATATTGATTCCTATCGAATTTTATGAATCCATTGGTATTAATGAACATATGTACCATTTTGGTGCGATTGCGGGCGGTGGAATAGCGGGATTAATGGTAGTATTCGGTCTGGTAGTTATGTTAATTCGGAAATTTTCCTTTCCGCGCGTTCGGGTACATACTACTTTTGCGGATTATTTCACGATTGTCTTGCTGCTCATCATTGCCGCGTTGGGGACATATATGACCTTAATCTATAGTACAACTGTGGTTGCTTATGAATATCGATTGACGATTGGTCCCTGGTTTAGGAGTCTATTCACCTTGCAACCACTATCAGACTTAATGATAGGAATTCCGACCCTCTTTAAGGTCCATGTGATTTTGTCATTCTTTTTATTTGCATCCATTCCATTTACACAGCTTGTTCATATGTTCAGTTTCCCTGCCCGCTATCCAGCTCGGGCACCACAGCAATATCGGTCAAGGGACGGGTATGATAAGGGCTAATTTTTTCTGAATATGATTGTGACAAGACTAGAGGGTCAGTTCCCCAGAACGTAGGGGGCTGCCCCTTTTTTCCATTTTAAACATGTAATCCATTCCACTTTATTTATAGGATAGCTTGATAACGATCAGAATATATTGAACTATATGAGTGGATAGTGGCATATAGTTAGTAACGAGATTCACCATGTTCATAAATTTGTAATCGATTACAATTGATTAATTTTAATTGAAAGTGGGAGGCATCATGGCAAATATTCAACAAGTAGCTGAAAAAGCGGGTGTTTCCGTTGCAACGGTTTCTAGGGTATTAAATAACGTGACCTCCGTCAGTGCAAAAACGAGACTGAAGGTGGAAAGGGCGATTAAAGAACTGAAATATGAACCAAGTATGCTAGGGAGAAATCTTCGAAACTCCGAAAGTCGTCTAATACTTGTCTTGATTCCCAGTATTTCCAACCCCTTTTATGCTGAAATAATTAATGGGATCGAAACGATTGCCCTTGCCAGCTATTACAACATTCTCCTCTGTCAAACAGCCTCAGATCCCCAGCGCGAAAATATTTACTTTAACATGGTAAAAAATAAACTGGCTGATGGGATAATTTCAATGGATCCAACCATCAATAGGCAAAAACTTAATGAACTTGCCGAGCATCATTCGATTATTCTCTGCAGTGAGTACGAAGAAGGCGGTTCCATTCCTTACGTTACCATTGATCATAAACTTGCTGCATATCGTGCTGTGAAACATTTGATTAAACTAGGGAATAAGAAAATTGCGCTGATTAATTCTGATGAAAAGTTTTTATATGCCCGCCAGCGAAGAGAGGGCTATGAAAGGGCATTAAAAGAGTTTGCCCTGCCCATTCGCAAGGAATGGATCTGTCATTCCGACCATCTAGATTTTGAACAGGGCGTTCGTGCCATGAGAAGGTTGCTGCAAGTAAAGGAGAGACCAACAGCTATATTTGCTGTATCCGATACATTGGCGATTGGTGCATTAAAAGAGATCAATGCCTGTGGCTTACAGGTTCCAGATGATATCGCCGTCATTGGTTTTGATAAAATCAGCTTTTCCAATATGACAAATCCTCCGCTCACGACAGTTGCACAACCGATGTTTAAAATGGGGTGTACAGCCGCAAACATGCTAATTAATCGGATAAAAGGAAATAAAGTGGAAAGTATTGTTTTGGAGCACGAATTAGTCATTCGTGGTTCAACCATGGGATAGATCATCACAGGAGAATGTAATCAAAGGAGGTTTGGGATCATTGGGCATTACAGTAGGAATCATAGGATGCGGTTCGATTGCGAAACTCCGCCATGCTCCGGAGTATAAAGCAAATCCGCACGTAGATGAGATTGTCTTCTTTGATCGTCATGTAGAAAGAGCAAAAGAGCTGGCAAAGGAATTTGGAGGCAGGTCGGTGGAAACCGTGGAAGAACTACTATCAGATCCGAAGATCGTGGCAGTTAGCGATTGTTCCTCTAATGAAGCCCATCATATAAATTCTACTAATGCATTGTTAAGTGGAAAGCATGTTCTTTGTGAAAAACCATTAGCAATCAACGTGTTATGTGCAGAGAAGATCCTTCAAGCACAAGCAAAATCTGGCAAGAAATTAATGGTAGATCATAATCAGCGATTTACAAAAGCCCATCAAAAGGCAAAGGAAATCATTGAAAAGAAAGTGCTTGGTGATGTGCTGACCTTTAAAACCTCCTTTGGCCATAAAGGCCCTGAGAGCTGGGGAATAGACAAGTCGAATGCGACTTGGTTTTTTAAAAAAGAGCGGTCTCACTCTGGTGTTGCGGGTGATCTAGGTATTCATAAGATTGATTTAATCCATTACCTTTTGGATGATGAAATTGAAGAGGTTCATGCGTTTCACGGAGTTCTTGATAAAGTCAATGAAAGGGGAAAGCCCATTGATGTGTGTGACAACGTTGTCTGTGCATTAAAGACGAAAAAAGGCCGTTTAGGGACTTCGTCCTTCTCGTGGACCTATTATGGATGTGAAGATAATTCAACCACTATTTATTGTCAAAAAGGGATCATTAAAATTTATCATCATCCCAATCATCAACTGATGATTGAAATGAAGGATGGGCAAAAGGTCAATTATCAACTAGAACCGATTCAAACAAATGACAACCAAACCTCTACCGGCGTCATTGATTCGTTTATCGAATCGATTCTAAATGATACGGAACCAGCTGTTACGGGCGAGCAGGCGCTAGTTACACTTAAAGTGATTGAGAAGATTATGGGTCATGATCAAAAAGAATCATAAGCAGAATAATTATCGGAATATTCACTTTTATATACTATTAATGTAACGGATTTCATATTATATGATTAGAAATTGTAATACTAAAGTCATATTCGTTGTGATTGCTTCTGTCTAGTATATTGCCATCAAAGACATTCAAAGGGGGTTGTCATGTTAGAACAGCTTGCCATCAATTCCAATACGTATCACGGTTATTCATTAGAGGATGCAGTTAAGGGGGCAAGGAACGCTGGTTTTACTCAAATCGAATTAGCGGCTGTGAAAGACCATACCGCACATGTTTTACCAGAAATGTCGTTGCTTGAACGAAACCGTGTGAAAGAATTGCTTCGTGATTATGGGATGAAATGCGTCGGGATTGGAGCACATAGTAACGTCATGAGTACAGAGGGTATTACTAATCTATTAAAAAGTATTGATTTGGCTGTGGAATTTGATTGTCCCTATATCATTACAGCAACGGGTAATGCCCATGATGACGCAGATGTGATTACCGATCAGACGGAATTAGCTAGGAATTTAGCACCGATTATTGAAAAGTGTGAGAAGCGAAATAAGGTGCTAGTCCTTGAAACACACGGAAATAACTACCCGACAGGCTCTTCGTTAAAAAATTTAGCTATGCTGCTAAATAACCGTGTCAAAATCAATTATGATACAGCAAATGTGATCTTTTATGGAAATATATTACCATATGCGGATTTAGAGGCTTCCATTGATTATGTGGAATTCATCCATTTAAAAGATAAGCTCGGTCCTTATAACGAGTGGAATTTTCCGGCGATTGGGGATGGGAACCTAAATTTCTCTAAAATTTTTGGAACACTAAGGAAAGCAAACTATAAGGGACCGATTAGTGTTGAGATTGAATTTACACCTTCTGGCCCAGCAAATCTTGACGAAGTAAACCAAAGTGTAAAAAGGTCCTTCAGCTATCTTTCCAAACTAATCGGTTAACCATGGAGGTTGGTTGGCATAGGGTTTATCGGGAAGATGCATTTAGAAGCGTACCATCAACTTGAAAATTGTCAGGTAAAGGCAATTTTTACGAGAAATGTGGAGAAAAGTCAGCAAATACCGAGCCATTACAATGGTTCCTTTGTGACAAATTATGAGGATTTATTGCATGATCCAAAAATCGATATCATTGATATTTGTCTACCAACCTATTTACATGAGGAATATCTTATTAAGGCAGCGAATGCCGGAAAACATATCATTTGTGAAAAACCATTAACCTTAACGTTGGAATCAGCAAAAAGAATAATTGATGCGGTTACAATAAATAAAGTGAAGTTATTTGTTGGGCATGTGCTGCGATTTTGGCCAGAATATCAGTTGGTAAAATCCATTAGTGAAACTGTCAAATTAAAGGATATTGAACTTGTTCATGCCAGACGATTGGGTCAGGCACCCGCATGGAGTAAGTGGATTCAAGATCCAGAAAAAAGTGGCGGTGCATTATTTGATCTCCATATCCATGATATTGATTTCGTCTATTATTTGCTCGGTCAAGTTGACACTGTCTATGCGGTTGGAACTAAAAACAAATATGGAGCATGGGATCATGTGATGACCACACTGACATTTAAAAATAAAAGTAAAGCCTTTGTAGAAGCATCACAGCGTATGCCCATGAAATTTCCCTTTACTTTTGGCTTACGGGTTCAAGCCGATCAAGGTACAGTCGACTTTACGGTCGCTGCTGGCGAAAATATTGAAAACATTCATGAAAGCGAGCATCGGTTATCTTACTATGCAAACCAGAAGAAGTCATTGCTTTTGGTAGAAAAAGCTGATGCATTTCAAAATGAGCTTGCGTACTTTGTGAATTGCATCGAAAAAAACCAAGAAAATCAAGTAATTCCATTAGACGATGTAATCTATACTCTAAATATACTAAAGGCGATTGAAGATTCCTTGGAAAAGGGTCAAGTTGTGCAGATATATGTATGAAATGGTCATCCATAAAGAGTATTGAAATAGAGGATATGGAATCAGCGTTTGCTCGGTTTTTACTAGATTATGAGATTGACTAAGGGGGTTCGTTGAATGAAAAAGGCTCTAACTTTCCTTGTTTTGCTCGCTTTCCTTATGGTCCCGATTCTTAGCGCGTGTAATGCAAACACTGACACAAGTGATGGCAAGGGTAAAAGTGACACCGAAAAGAAAAAGCACAAAATTGGGATTCTGGCACCAGCTGTTACACATGGCTGGGTTGCGGCGGTTGCCTACAATGCAGAAGCTCGTGCGAAAGAACTGTCCGGCGTGATAGAATACAAGATTCAGACTAGTACAAATGCCCAAGAAATGACGTCTCAATTAGATGATTTAAAGACATGGGGGGCGGAAGCCATCGTTGCTTTCCCGCAATGGGAAGGCATGGAGGTACCAATTAAGCAGGCAATGGATGAAGGAATTAAGATAGTAAACTTTGATATCAAGATTGATGTCGATGGAGTATATCGGGTTGCTGGCGACAACAAAGACATGGGGGTCCAAGGTGCTAAATATATAGCAGATAAAATTGGTAAAGAGGGAACAGTTGTTATTCTTGAGGTACCATCATCAGGTTCCGTTTCAGAACTGAGAAAAGCAGGATTTGTTGATACCATGAAAGAGCTGGCACCGGATGTGAAACTTCTCACCTATGCTACACAGTTTACACGAGAAGATGGGTTGAAGGATTTTGCTGATATTTTAACGAAAAATCCAAAGATAGATGCGGTTTACTCCATGGACGATGAAACCTCAATCGGTGTCCTCCAAGCGATCAAAGAGGCTGGTAGAACGGATATTAAGGTCGTGACTGGCGGTGGCGGTATGCAGGAATATTTTAAGATGATGCCGGAAAATGATAATATCTTCATCGAGTCTGCACTATATAGCCCAGCAATGGTGAAAGATGCTGTCAATGTTGCACTTAAGCTTTTAAATGGTGAAAGTGTTTCAGAGGAGACGATTATTCCGACCACAATTGTTGATAAAACCAATTATAAGGACTTCCTTGACGATAAGTCACCGTATTAATTGACCATCTTCTAGAAATAAAAACAGAAATAATCGAGGGGTTATGGCGCAGCTGTAGCCTCTCTTTTTACAAAGAACTGGATGTGTTGTCATGATAATCGAGATAAAGAATATTCGAAAGTCTTTTGGAAGTAACACTGTACTTAGGGATGTGTCTCTTACCCTAATGGGCGGTGAAATATGTGCCTTACTTGGTGAAAATGGTGCCGGGAAATCAACCTTGATGAATATATTGGGTGGTGTCCATCAAATGGACGAAGGGACAATCATCATTGATGGCAATCCAGTGCAGTTCACCACGCCAGCACATTCACAGGAGGCGGGAATTGCCTTTATTCATCAGGAATTGAACCTCATCAATGATTTACCGATCTATGAAAACATGTTTCTTGGGAGGGAATTAAAAAACAAAAAAGGTCATCTTGACCTAGAAAGAATGATTCGCGAAACAGAAGAAGTGTTCGAACAAATGAATGTTCGCTTAGATGTGAAAACGATGGTTAGTGATTTAGATGCTTCATATAAACAAATCGTGGAAATATGCCGTGCTTTGATGATGAAAACATCCATCATCATTATGGATGAGCCGACGACATCCTTAACAGATCAGGAAATCAAGCGCGTATTTTCCATGATGAGAACATTGAGGGATAACAATGTAGGACTAATTTTCATCTCACATAAACTAAATGAGGTCATGGAAGTTTGCGAGAAATTTATCGTTCTTCGCGATGGTCAATTGGTGGAAGAAGGAAAGGTGAGCGATGTTACGACTGAAGACCTTGCACGGTTTATGGTGGGATATGATGTAAGAACCGAACCGCTTAAAAGAGAGAGAAGACTTGGAAATGAAGTATTGCGGGTTGAGGGACTTACAAATAAGCGTGTATTTCGCGACATTGGATTTTCCATCAGAGAAGGTGAAATTCTTGGGGTTACTGGACTCCTTGGTGATGGGCGAAGTGAGCTTTTTCAAGCGATTTTTGGAGCAGAAAAAGTGTCATCAGGTAAAATTTTCTTGAACGGTAAAGAGGTAGCCATCAAGAATACCTCTCAAGCAATCAATGAAGGTATTGCCTATATACCTAGAAATAGGAAAGAAAATGGAATTATTAAGGATATGAATATCTTTGAAAATGCGTCAATTGTCACGTGGCCTACATTTTCAAAACGAGGTGTCATTCAGACACAAAAACATGAGGCGAATTTTGAAAAGCACCGTCAAGCATTAAGGATAAAGATGGGAGAGATGACTGACAGCATCAATAGTCTATCTGGAGGAAATCAGCAGAAAGTGGTGTTAGCAAAGTGGCTTTCTGCAGGTCCCAAACTACTTATTTTAGATAACCCCACCCAAGGTGTAGATGTGGGTGCGAAAGAAGATATCTATGATATTATCTTAAAACTTGCCGAAGAAAATATTGCTATTGTCGTGCTTTCGAGTGAAGGACAGGAAATTATCCGGGTATGCGACCGAGCCCTTGTTATGTACCATGGTGTTATTCAAGGTGAAGTGGCTGGCGAGAAAATGAATAATCACAATATCATGAGCCTTGCAACCGGTGGACAACCGATATAGGTAAGAGAGGAGGAATCGAAAGATGGAAACTGAATTTGCCAAAACTAATAAAAACATTTTTAGCTGGTTTCGAGAAAAATGGGTGAATGTACCGTTATTTAGTATTGCCATTGCCTTCCTGATTATGGTCATTTTGCAGACATTGGTCCTTGGTTTTGATTATGATTCAATAGGCAGCTGGTTTCAATCCTGGTTGAATAACTGGATAAATATCCTACGAAATAATGCGAGTATTGGGATCATTGCTCTCGGAATGACACTTGTCATTATGACGGGAGGTATTGATTTAGCCGTCGGTTCTACTTTAGTTATTACAGGTGCTTTCGCTATGCTTTTGCTCGACACCGGCACAAGAGGGATCCTAGGAATTTTGGGTATGACAGGGTTTCCCGCATTTGTTGTTACCATTATTTTAGTGGTGCTGTTTGGCTATTTGTTGGGATCATTAATCGGTTTATCCGTTACAAAGGGGAAGGTGCCTCCATTCATTGTGACATTGGGTGCCATGATGATTTTTAGAAGTCTGACTCAGCATTTTATGCAAGGATATAATCCAAAGGTACCGATGGAATTTTTACAATTTGCTAGTTTTAAAATTGGAAGTTATATGATTATGCCCATTATTTATTGGGCTATCATTGCCTATATTCTTTACTATGTGTCTAAACGAACCACCTTTGGAAGACAGATTATTGCTGTGGGATCAAATGAACGAGCAGCAAAACTTTCCGGTGTTAATGTTGAACGTGTACAGCGACGCGTGTACGCCCTGATGGGTCTTCTCGTTTCGATTGCCGCCATCATTCAGGTTTCCCGGATTGGTTCCATGGACTTTTCGAATGCCGGAAGAGGAATGGAAATGGATGCGATTGCTGCAGCTGTTGTTGGTGGTACAAGTATGATGGGCGGAAGAGGCTTAATCATGGGAACCGTTTTTGGCATGTTGATTATTGCCGTCATGAATAATCTATTGAACCTATTTGGCGTCCCGCCATTTCTAAGAGAAGCATTTAAGGGAATGATCGTAATAGGCGCGGTCCTCTTACAAAGAAAAGAAAAAACAGCATAGTGACTTAATACAAGGGATCTAATGCCCTTTAACTAGGAATCCTGGGCAGTGTTTATATTTGAAGCAGATATTTTACCAAGAGTAATATTGGTGAATGAATTTACGCAGCCATCACCAAAATTAACATTCCCGCCAATGATCGAACTATTGGCATTATGGCTGTTATGATAGGTCGCTCCAAAATTAATGTTTGCATTAGTAGAAAGAGCTTGTACCGTAAATTGATAAATATTGATTGAGCATGCCATTTTAATCATCCTCCTTACTCCATGGTATTTTGAAGCAACGTTTGTGATTGTCCACCTGCCTAACATTCGTCAGTTTAATTTTAATACATCAAAGTTATTGCACATATGAATTTTTCTTCCTATCGTTCATAAGAAAATTAGAATGAGAATATACATCAAAATAGTGCGGCTAATTTTTACTGGGAGGAAAAATCATGAATGATGTCTTTGAGAAGACAGCAAGATTCGAACATCGTTTTTGGCTCCAAATAGTAGGTGATCATTCAAGGTTTATATATGAAGCTCTCGCGCCAGTTCAAACAGCGGAGATTGAGCAGGCCTCAAATTTTATCCTGGTATTCGATGAACTTCTGAGGGAAGCGAACTCGACTGATTTAAAGCAATTAACTGTCCAAGCTGAAACAGAAGTAATAAAATTACGCGAATTTAAATTTGAATTAATTCGAAAACATCTTATTGGGAAAATCAAAATCCACCTTTCACCTACGTTTCTTAATCATATGGTAAACGAGCTAGAAGAGTATTTACGAATCTTAACATACGTAAAGACCGGGCAACTTCCTCCTGTATACCATGAACTACATCATCATCTTTTATGGTTATCGGATGCTGTTGGCCATTCTGAGGCGATTTCCTCTAATTTAGATGGTGTTGAGAAGAAATTACGGGAGAAAAGCGAGTCCTTTAAGAAAGATTTTGAAGCGTTTTACTTAAAAGCAGTAGAATTGGCGGGATATTTAAGAACCAATTTAACTGCGTTTCCAGCTTTGTCAAAAATGAATGTGGATGCCCAGTTAGAAATAAAGCTGTTTCAAAACTTTTTACATGAAATAGAAGAACTGGAACTGAGTAAACAAGCATTAGGAACATTTGCCCCATTAATGGCGGATCATATGTCACGTGAAGAATGTTATTATCTTATGAAATTGGCAGAATCAGCAAATCTGGATTCACCAAACTGTGATCCCGCTAAACCTCGACTTAAGGAATGAAAAAACATCAAGGTAGGGATATCATCTCTGCCTTTTCGCTATTTTATATGATAGGTGTTACAAAACAGCTCCAAAACATACATTCTTCCTATAAAGTATTCATTTTTTGATAGCAAGGAGAGAGAGAGATGAACTTCGAAATGCAAAAAGCAATTATGCTGGCCGAGCAAATAAATGATTTTATTCAATATGTCCGAAGAAGTTATGAACCCAAAAATAGTGTTTACTCTAATAAAGATAGCATATATCAGATTAATCTGTGGGTGCAGGAATATAAGTTTCAAATCATTGCCGATGAACTCTATAGAATTAATCAATTCTCTTGGGATGAAAAGTATACCTTTTATTTAGTCGATCAATTTCAAAAGGGAATGAATATTATCGAAGAGTATGTTGCAAATAACTACAATGATTTATTTCTTTTTTCGGCTAGACTATATACTTTAAAAAATCTCATTCAATTATTGCAAAAATGATACACTGTGATGTGATAATTCAAGATAACCGGTATATTAACTCCTACCACTATTG
>NZ_JAANMZ010000090.1 GCF_011250555.1 Bacillus sp. MM2020_4
ATACTGTAGAATTTTAGTGAGAGATAAATAAAAAAATTTGGATTAAATTAGAAAAAATATATAGGAGATGTTAAAGTGAAGAAATTCTTAAATAGTGAGGGTTCAATATGGCGTAAATGGGATTTACACGTTCATTCCCCGGCTTCAAAATTACATAATGAATTTAGTTCATGGGATGAGTATATTGATTCTCTAGAGGTGTTAGAAGATATTAGCGTATTAGGGATAACAGACTATTATTCTATTGAGGGTTACTTAAAAGTCATGGAATACAAAGGAGCCGGTAGGCTTAACAATATTGATTTAATTCTTCCAAATGTGGAAATGAGAATAGATACTGTTACTTCTAGTGATAGACCAATTAATATTCATGTAATCTTCTCTCCAAACATTGTAGACCAAATAAATGATAAATTTTTTAGAGAACTTAAATATGAATATGCAGGGAATACATTTAGTTGTACATATAGTGATTTAATAGAGTTAGGAAAGATGACTAAGAACAGTGAGATTAGTAATGATGAAGCACTGAAAGAAGGTATGAACCAATTCAAGGTTTCAATAGATAAATTAAAGACTGTTTTTAGTCAAAATAAAAATATCTTTGAAAATAACGTTTTTACAGTAGTAGCTAATAAATCGACAGATGGTGCTTCAGGAATCAGGGGAAATTCCATGCAAATGGAACAACGAAAAATTTATCAATTTGCTGATGCTGTTTTTTCAAGTAGGCCGGGCGACAGGGTTTTTTTTCTTGGAAAAGCCTCTAACCATCCTAAGGAAAAAATTATAGAAAATTATGGTTCTTTAAAACCGTGTATTCATGGTTCTGATGCACATAAAATAGAGAAAATATGTAAACCTGACATGAATAGATTTACATGGATTAAAGCTGATCCATCTTTCAATGGTTTATTACAAGTTATTCATGAACCAGAAAAAAGGGTTATCATACAGGAAAACAACCCCGATCTGAAATCCGATTACAATATAATTAAATCGATTAGGTTTATTGATAACAACGAGTTTACCTCTGAAGAAATTATGTTTAATCCCGGATTAAACACAATTATTGGTGGTAAATCTTCTGGTAAATCATTACTGTTATATAAAATAGCTCAGGCGATTTCTAAAGATGAAATAGAAATTCGGACTATGGATGAAAAATGGAAGAATCCATATTCAACTAGTTTTATAGAAGATGTAGAATTTGAAGTTATCTGGAGAAACGGTGATTCCTCTAATAATTTCTCTGAAAGCAAAGGGAAAGTAACTTACATTCCACAAATGTATATAAATTCTTTATCGGAGGAAACAGCCAATAAAGACCTCCAAAAAAAGATTGAGGATATTCTAATGCAAAATGAAGAACATTCGAGATTTCTTACGGAAAAGAGAGATCAAATAAAAAATTACTCTAAAGAAGTTAAGTTTGATATTGGACGGCTGTTTGAAAAAATCCAAGATTTAATAACAAACGAGGAAAAAACTAAAAAAGAAGGGAATAAAGATGCGGTTGAAAAAGAATATGAAAAACTTCAGAAATTAATAGAAGAAAGAATTAAATCATCCAATATTTCACCAGAGGGTGAATTGGAAATGAAACAATATGAAAACGAAAAGAAAGAGCTTCAAAACTTAATCAGTGAAAGAAAACAAGATAATGAAAAAGGTCTAGCTGCATCAAAGGAATTAAATTCATTGGTTACATATTTCAATACTAGTTTAAAAGATTTAACAATAGGATTACCTGACGAATATTTAGAACTCACGGATAAACTAAGTATTCAAATTAATGAGGCTTTTGTTAATACACTAATCGAATTTGATAATAAGACTAAAACCTATAATGATTGGAATAAACTTCAAGGCGAAAGAATAGTGGCTATCGAAGAAAAGTTAAGACCATATCAAGATAAATTAAAAGGTTTATCAGATATTTCTCAGTTACAACAAAATTTAAGTGAACAAGAGAAATTAATAAATCAATTAGAAACACTTGAGGATATAAACAAAAATCTCAAGCTCACTATTAACCAGATAAAAGAAGGAATATTTAATACGTTTGAAAATTATTTAAAAACTTTATTAGAAATAAAAAATTATTTTAATAATAGAAATGAATTTTCAAATTTGACTCTTCAGACTGATATTACTTTTGAAGAAGCTAAATTTGAGGAAAGCTTCCTATCATTGTTTAATAGAAGAGGGAAGATAAGTAACCTTTTTCCAGATGCAGAAAATTTAATGCTTTTTGATGAAAATGATCAATTTATATTTGAAATTGAAAACTATTTAAGTAAGTTGAAACATATTTGTGAAATGATAATACAAACCGATGAAACGAAATTAAAGCTTAGAAAGTCATTCACCAGACAAGATGCAGTAGAGCATCTGTTCAATACAGGGCATACGAAGATTGTTTTTGATTTCCTGAAAGATGGAGACAGTCTGAATCAAATGTCTCCGGGGAAAAGAGGATTAGTGCTATTAGAGCTGTTTTTAGAAATGAGTGATGAGAAGCACCCTATTTTAATTGATCAGCCAGAGGATAACTTAGATAATAGAACAATAAGTAAGGATCTCGTTGACATCTTGAAAAGAAAGAAAGATTCAAGACAAATAATAATTGTTACTCATAATGCTAACTTAGTAGTATTAACAGACTCTGAAAATGTAATTGTGGCAAATCAAGATGGTCAACTAATAGAAAATGCTAATCATAGATTTGAATATTTGACAGGTGCAATGGAATGTGATTTTAAAGAAGATGATGCTAGACTCGACGGTAAAGGTATAAAAACACATGTTTGCGAAATTCTTGAAGGTGGAAAAGAGGCCTTTGAGATACGCGAAAAGAAATATGGTTTTTAGTAAGAAACACCTAGAAGCAATCATAGATATTAGTAATTACAGTCCCTTATCCGATGATATCTATAGAAAATGAAGTAATAGGATTTTAGAAGGGGTGAGCTACTTTGAATAAATTATTAGCAAAGAATGATGATGATAAAGAAAAATTATCTTTAAAATTTAGTGAGTATTATAAAAAAAATAAGAAAAACTTTTTTAATCAAATTTTAAAGGTTCCCGGCTTTATTAATGTAATAAAAGAATTAAATAATGA
>NZ_JAANMZ010000091.1 GCF_011250555.1 Bacillus sp. MM2020_4
CATGTAGTATTTTGACATGATTCCTCTTATAACTAGATACAGCAGCGTTTTGTAAATTTATGATTCCAATTGGATTTAAATACATTATTAGATTTGTCATTAACTTATCTGAAAATGGAGATTCATGGACCTTATGAACGAAGCTCTCTAGTCCAGTTAGGCTCCTTTATTATTTATTTTTTCTTATTATAATGACAAAAATAGTGGTAATTATTCCAGGGGTTATTTCTAATTAATACATTTAGTCCCTCTAAGATTTTCATTATAAAAAGCCCCCTTCTTGTCTACACCCTCACTCATTCGCCATCATACATTATATAAGAGATTAATTTAGTAAAGAAGGGAGAGGAGTATTTGGAGGAGTTATCTATACATCAGAAAGGGCTTTCAAAAGAGACTGATGACCAAGCCGTTCATAAAAATGGTTTGAGTTACGAGTCCGATAATGAAGGAGTTATTAAGGAATTTCGAAGACAAAATCCACAACCGTTTTTAAGCAGAAATAATTCCATGGATGATTGGCTCTTTGGTGGCAGGAGAATGAGCTCAAGACAACAAGCTCTCGTTTCGATGCCACAGCAAAACAACAATCAAAATCAGATTGATTTTAAACAAGTAATGGAAACCATCGATATGGCTTATAACACATGGAAACAGTATAAACCATTATTTAATGGCCTATCACCAATTGTTGATAAAGTCAAAAATAAGCTACCATTCAAAAAATAGAGAAAATATTTGGTGGAAATTTCTTTTAAGCGTAAAAAAATAAACAATGATTCGGTCCATCTCTTTAATTAAGAAAACAATAAAATCCCCTATTTGATCTTATGACTCTACCGGGATTTTCATTAAACTCTCTATATAATTTGGAAGGCTGTTAATAGTAAATACCATATCAATCAATTTTCTTTATAGAGTAACAAAGACATTGCGGAAGCTGCAATGTCTTTGTTTAGTTGGGGAAATCAGGGAGAAGTAATTACTCCACAAGTAATAAGGTTTACGTTTCGTTAAGAAACTTTAATATTATTATCATTGATGTTTAAAATGCCCTTACATTATTTCTTTTTTTACATAGCTTGTAATAACTATTTGAAAGGGGGTTTTAACATGTCTGATGGAGCAGGATACGGTGCAGGTTTTGCCTTGATTGTTGTTTTATTTATCCTACTGATTATTGTAGGAGCATCCTATGTCGGCGGAGGCTACGGTGGTTACGGTTACGGTGGATTTGGTGGTTTTTATTAAATGAAAAATTAGTTTCAAAAGGAAGGGGTCAGACCCCCGGCGCGTTAAAGCTTTAGTTCAATAGGGGTCTGATCCTGCAAAATTAAATAGTCTCTTTTTCCCTATCATAGGTTATTTTAAGAGTGAGAATAAAATAAATTAAAAAAGTCCGAACATGGCTGAAAACATGTCCGGTCCAATAATAATCGATCCCATATGAGATGTCGACGTTTTGGTCAGAAAAATCGATCTTACTTCTTTATGGTGTGAGAAACCTCCCTCCTAAACCATTGATTTCTTTCATTTCGATTTCATAAATCTTTATGCTTTATTTTAATTTACATCACTGATTGTCAGTTTCTGTTTTGGAGTAAAGCTAACATAACTCATAATTCTCTTCCCCGTTCACGATACTGCGATACCCCGCCTCGGTCATATAATAATCGATCGATTCGTTATTCAATAGCTCCTGCATGGTCTTGCACTGCGGCAGCATTTGCTCTTTTGTTACATTCCCTTTATCAATTTCCAACATAATGAGGATGGGCTTTGGTGTTTTCAGCTGTGGTGTCCATTCTGTTGAATCGTTGTTGTATACCTCCACATCGGTATCCACTTGTTTGACTTCCGGCACTTTTTTCTGGAGCAGGGTTTTAATATATTGCTCTGCCTGCGCATTTAACTTTTTTGAAGAATCTTTATTGCGGAAATGCTTCTTCAATAAGTTCGTGACAATTGAAAATATCCAAGTCGATAAGGTGGAATGGCCAATAAATGATGCGATGTTTTACAAGCCTCATAAAAGGTATCATGGCAAAGATCTTGCGCAGTTGCCTGATTACCTGTCTTGGCATAAAAAAACGCATAGATTTTCGGTTGGATTTCTTCGTATTCTTCTTCAAGCTTCTTCATAACACCCTCTCCCTCCCGCTGTTCTTACTATTAATACCTTTACTACATGATTCGTTTCAACTTTTTTGAAAAAAATATATCAGATGGTTATTTGCAGGACCTATAATAGAGAAGATAAAGAGAGTGAACTTTAAATAATTGGAGGAATGACAATGTCAACTCAAATCAAAACTATACATACTTTCAATGCCCCGCGTGAACTTGTCTTCCAGGCATTAACTGATTCAGAACACCTAAAGAACTGGTGGGGGCCAAAAGGATGGACATTCGAGGTTTCTAAAGCAGATTTCAGTACTGGCGGTGTCTTCCACTACAGCCAGAAACCTGCAGACGGCAACAAAATGTGGGTTAAATTTGTATACAGCGAAATGATTGCACCAGAAAAAATCGTTTACTCCAGTTTCTTTTCTGATGCAGAAGGTAACAATGTACGTGCACCCTTTGACGCAAATTGGCCGATGGAAACGCTGAACACCATTACGCTCACCGAAGACGAAGGAAAAACCACTCTTACCATGATGGTGGAGCCCGTATCCCCGACAGAGGAAGGGCTGAAAACCTTCGAGGATTCAAAAGAGATGGCTCAGGAAGGATATGCTGGAACCTTTTATCAATTAGACGAATACCTAACAAAGATTTAATTCAAGTCACAATAAAAACACCGGCAACCAGTTTTTTTATTTTTACATAAAAGAGGTCAGTCCCCCGGTGATATGAACCTAAAACAGGGGACTGACCATAACTTCCTGGAAACTATGTATAGTAGTTTTTAGAAAAGGATTAGCATGTAAATACTGACTAACCTCTATTTGTTTTAATCTATCAAAAATACAATTTTTATCATTACCTCTATCAATAACATCCCATA
>NZ_JAANMZ010000092.1 GCF_011250555.1 Bacillus sp. MM2020_4
TATTCATACTTATCTTTCATATATGTTAGGAAATAAGTTTAAAGTTGCATACAATGATTATCAGTTCTTTTCAACCAAGAAACTAACAGTAGATAATAATCCATATTTTTTTAAAGAATCACCAAATAAACTGGAATTCTCCACTCTTGAATACTTACATAAAGGGAAAAAAAGAATTGCTGACTTTAAACAATTTATGGAAAATACAGGCACTACTGCATTACTTATTATTAAAAATGATACTATTCTTTATGAAGATTATTTTAATGGACATACAAGAGAGACTCCTCAAAAGTTGTTCTCCATTACAAAATCATTTATTTCTGCTCTAGTTGGAATCGCTATTGATGATGGTTATATAAAAAGTGTAGATGATTTCGTTTCTTTTTATATACCTGATATTAAACTAAGAAATATTAGAATTAAACATCTCCTTCAGATGGAAGCAGGAATAAAGTTCAAGGAAGGTCATTTTCCATGGAGAGACGAAGCAAAAGTTTATTTGTATCCGAATGCAAGAGAATTGGCACTAACTGTTGTAGAAGATACGAATGATAGCTTTTTTCATTATAATGATTATCATTTGTTAATATTAGGGCTTATACTTGAAAGGACAACAGGTAAAAGTGTAACAGACTTTTTTTATGAGAAGATATGGAGTCAGTTAGGAATGGAATTTACGGGTTTTATGATATTAGATAGTGAAAAATATTCATTTGAAAAGATTGAGAGCGGGTTGGTAATGACCGCAATAGATCTAGCTAAGTTCGGCAGATTATACTTAAAAAATGGTGAATGGGAGGGAAAACGGATTATTAGCCAAGATTGGATTAAGGAATCAGTAAGTCCAAATAATGTGCCGTCTAATAGTGATCATTTTCGATATTATCAAAAACATCCTTGGGGAAAAATGTGGTTTAACCAAAATAAAGCATATTATAAATATTTATGGTGGGGACATCTAAATAACAAAACGAATAATGACTATTTTGCTTTAGGGGCATTGGGTCAAGTTTTATATGTTAGCCCAGAAAACAATACAATTGCAATTCGCCTTGGAAGAAAGTGGGGGGTTATGGACTGGTGGGCTACAATCTTATATAAATTAATAAATTCTTCAACCTGATTACATCATGCATTTAACTAAACCATTCCTGAATAAAGATGGTGAAGGAGTGTACTTAAACTATCGGGTGCAAGAGTTAAGGAATGGGATAGCTACTGCGATCCCGTTTTTTTTGTAGCTAACGAAGGGTTAATTTAATAAAATTAAAAATCAAACAATATTATTGATCGTGTAATACATAGAATATGGGGCTTTACAGTTACATACAAAGAAAGAACAACGGAGGAGCCTTATATATGGCTGTTCCCTGTGGGGAGAAGGTTATTTGGCATAAGTATTTTTAGTATAGCATTTATTTTTTCGTTTTTTAATGAAAAATATTGACATCATATTAACTGGTTTAGTTGAATGTCGCTATACTCGAACAAGAAACCTTAAGGACTGCTGAAAAGCAGCCTTTCCCTTTTTCACTGGTCCCCTTGACTAATACTACCCATTAATTGTTCTCTACTTGTAAATTCTTAGTAATAAAAAGGAAACAGGATTACGTATCCTATTTCCTTTTTTATTTAAATGGTTTTCTTTTATCTAAATCTAAACAACCAATAGGTAAGATTTAAGGATGGTACGGTTGATCAAAAGAACATATTTACAAGGTCCGTTAAATTAACAAGAGTAATAACAGTTGACAACATTGCCAGTATTAATGCAGGAAGTACATTACCGAAAGGATCATTTGCATTAACATGAGTAATTACTCCTCCAAGCATTGTTATTGTTAGCCATAATCCAGCTAATGCCGCTATTACAGGAACCCAAAAACCAATTATTAAACCAGCTACCCCGATAAGTTGTACCCAACCTGTAACCACACGGAACCATTGAGGTAAGTTAAGATGCTCAAAAGCTTCAACTAATTCCTTGTTACCGAGTATTTTCATCCCCCCGTCAATAAGAACACCACAGCTAACAAGCTTTGTAGAATAATGGATAAGATAAACATGATAAATTCCTCCTAGAATACTTATTTACAAAAACCTTTATACAACACCTGTTGCATAAACAATAATAGAGGCAATCATTCATAACAACCATCATCAAAGTTGAAGATTTATTGTTTAGACAACAATTCTATAAAATTGTTATGAAAGTCATAATTAAGTGTTACTGACACTCTGTTTTGACAAGAAATTGACGTACTTATTTGTCCATATTCTGACGGAATTGCTGACCGATAGAAAGGGGAAGCCTGCACTAGCTTCCCCATTTACTAAATATTAACCTGATAGGTTTCGTTTGGCTTTAAATAGAATTTTGTATCATTTTGTCCCATAAGAATGTACCAGTCACTTTCTAGTTCTATTCTGCACACAAGGCGCTTTCCATCTCCAAGATGCAATTCAAACGAATCGCCGCATCGTAACTTGTAATCACTCTTACCGTTATCCCAAAAGACCATCCAACAATCAAGAAAATCATT
>NZ_JAANMZ010000093.1 GCF_011250555.1 Bacillus sp. MM2020_4
AGGACCCTCTGGGTCCTTTTTTATATTATAGTAAACCTTAACCAATATCCTTTTATTAATTAAAGCTATTTCGATAAACATAAGGATCTTTGGGTTTGCTAATCGTTTTAAAACTTGTCACTTTTAAAACAGGAACTCTCGCTTTCATTGGTGCATAATAAACCGTATCTACGGTCCCTGTTACTTGGTACCATTGGTCATTCGGAATATGAATGTCATTTGGAAATTGAATCATCATACCAAATGCTCCAGAGTCAGCTATACAATGTATAATTCCGAATCGAAGTAAAAAGATTTGATTGTTATTTAGGTTGGGACCATTATAAGAAAAACCTTTGAAAGTAATTGTTTTCCCTACGAAATCCCCAGAATAATTATAAATAACTTCTAATGCTTTTAAATAATCATCATCTGTCAAAGTAATATCGTCTTTAACTTTATAAGACTTTGATTCCTTTCGAACTAAATTTAAGAAAGCATCTTGTCCTAAAAATTGGCTCATATCAGGATTTAGAACTTGATGCATCCCGTATTTATCTTTACCATCCTCTAATGCAGGGAATTGAAACCCTTTTGCATTTACTAGCTGCGAATCTAGAGTTGCAACAGGTAAAAGAACACCTGTAAGAGTAGGTATTAACACAAACGTATAAGATAGAAATCTTTTTACCTTTTTTCCTTTAGCTGATTTTGTAATGTCCTTTCCATGTTTGAGTTCATGATTATGTTCATGGTGGCATTCACAACCAATGTGTTCATTTTGTTCATTTTGTTCCTTTTTATCAGATAAATACCATCTTATTCCTTCAGCAATCGTCAACAAGAACAATACCACCACCATACTTTTAGAGAGGAAGGCGTATTTCATGTTTATATATTTTGAAATATTCCCAGAAAGGTGTAGAGTAAAAAACAAGTTGGTAAACAATAATAATATTACAACTCTAAACATTTAAATCCCCCTTTACAGAAGAAGTGCACCAATGAATACAAATACTGAAATTAAAGAAACTAATACGATAATTAGCCTCTTTTGGAAATATCCAGTCATCATTAAAATATTCTTAATATCTAACATGGCCCCAAATACTAGAAAAGCTACTAAAGAACTTTGACCGAAACTATTCCTAAATGATGAAGCAACAAAGGCGTCCGCTTCAGAACAAATCGATAAGATAAATGCCAAACCCATCATTACTAGAATTGCAGTCACCTTTGTATCACCTAAAGTAAGCAAAATCTTTGTAGGAACATACACCTGCATAGAAGCAGCAATTAATGAACCCATGACGAGAAATTTACCTACACTTAAGAATTCATCGATTGTATGGGTAACAACACTTATCAACTTATGTTTGGTGTTTTGTTTAGAATGATTGTGTACATGCACCTCAATATTGTCCTTCAAAGGATTTTCTTTGATAACAAAAGATAAGAAAATACCGACCAAAATGGAAACACCTAACGCTAATCCTGCTCGGTACCAAACCATAGTCCAACTTTCACCAAAAGCTATAAATGTGGCAAATAGAACTATAGGATTAATAATAGGTGCAGCCAGCATAAAGGAGATAGCTGCGTGTGGGGCTACTCCCTTCTTTATTAAGCGGGAAGCTATCGGGACAATTCCACATTCACATCCAGGGAAGAAAACCCCTAATAAACTCGCTGTAATCACCGATAAAAATCTATTTTTAGGCATCATTCGAATAATCATATTTTCAGAAACGAAAACTTCAATCAATGCTGAAATTAATGCCCCGATGACTATAAAAGGGATAGCTTCGATAACAATGCTGATGAATATCGTATTTAATTGTAATAATCGATCCACGAAATGTCCTCCCCTCATGAAGATTGATAAATGAGACTAATAAAGACAACTACTA
>NZ_JAANMZ010000094.1 GCF_011250555.1 Bacillus sp. MM2020_4
TTTAAATATTTAGGGATAGTATTAAACGTGCTGAGACGTTGATACCAATTCATAATTCCTAATAACTTTATACATAATATTGGAGTGGTTTTATTGAAGAAAATTTATGTTATTAGGCATTGTGAGGCGGCTGGACAGCCACCCGAAGCACAACTTACGGATAAAGGTCTTATACAAGCGTTAGATTTATGCGAGTTTTTTTCCAATATTAAAATTGACCGAATTATTTCAAGCCAATATAAACGTGCGGTTGAATCTATTCAACCGCTTGCAAAGAAATTAAATCTTGAGGTGGAGATTGACAGTAAATTAATGGAACGTATACTAAGTACCAATATTTACTCGGATTGGTTTGAGAAGCTAAGAACAACATTTGATGATATGGAACTTAAATTTAAAGGTGGCGAGTCCAGTTTAGATGCAATGAAACGAATAGTTGAAGTTGTTGAAAATGCTTTTGACAGTAATAATGAAAATACTATTATTGTTACACACGGAAATTTAATGTCCTTACTATTAAAGCGTTTTAATAAAGATATTGGATTTAAAGATTGGAAAAATCTTAGTAATCCCGACGTTTATCTTTTAGATAATGAAAATAATAAGGTAACTATCAAACGGTTATGGAAGTAAAGAAAAGATATGAAAATGTACATATTATGAAATATTACATTAGACTACCGGGTGCAAGAGTTCAAGATGGATCGCTACGGCGGTCTTTTTTGCTTGTTCTGCTAACGGGGCTGGTTAGTATAACAAGAAACTTTAGTCATTATGTTGCATTAGAGAAAAAGTACGCAACAAAATAGAGAGGGAAAAATTCACTCTAGATAAGTTCTTTATTGTTGAAATACAAACTGCTCTCTAAAGTTCCGTGGATGAATACTTTTATCATTCTAATCCGTCCAAGTAACAATCACCTTTAATTGTGTTGCTTTAGTGTATAAAGGAAAGTTGTGATGATGGAATGAAGGCTGTATTGAATATGAACAAACAGGGGTTTAAAAAAGGAAGGCTGTGAGGATTGAATGTTTAATGAAAAAAAAGAGAGTTCAATTTTAGGAACAGTCATAGCTGTAAGTTTAAGTAAAAAGCATACGTTTAGTAAAGAAAATAAAGAGATTATAAAATTAGTCAAGGGTTTAGGGGTCGAAGGCGATGCACACTTTGGTTCAACGGTTAAACATCGCTCGAGAGTGGCACAAGATTCAAACCAGCCCAACCTAAGACAAGTGCATTTAATTCAAAATGAGTTATTCGAAGAGTTAGCAGACCGCTTTAATATTAAACCTGGACAAATGGGTGAAAATATTACAACTGTCGGAATAAATCTTCTTGAATTACCTACTGACACTATATTATCTATAGGTGAGTCAGCAATTATTAATGTAACAGGCTTACGCAATCCTTGTGCCCAAATTGATAATTTTAAACCGGGTCTATTAAAGGCTGTTTTGGATAAGGATTCAGACGGAAATCTAATTAGAAAGGCAGGAATAATGGGAGTTATATTGCAGAGTGGAGAAGTGAAACCAGATGATACCATCCGTGTTGAATTACCACACAGACCATTTAAAAAGCTTGAACGTGTTTAAAGCCGGGTGCGTATTTGCACCTTAGTGAAATTATTTTTATTTGTGAAAAACTGTACTTAAACTATCGAGTGCGTTTCTACGATAAGTGCGGACGCATTTTTCTTATTGAAGTAGCAGGTTAGTTAATTATGGAAATCAAAATGATTAGAACCTTAAATACCTCCAAATAATTCCAAAACAATATAATTT
>NZ_JAANMZ010000095.1 GCF_011250555.1 Bacillus sp. MM2020_4
GATTATTAGCATTGTATTTTCATTAGTTTTTATATTTACTTCAAAATGGATAGTAACCATAATTGCACCTGGAATTCAGGGTACGGCTTATTTCCGAGTGGCTGTTTTAATGTCACAAATAATGATACCTTCAATAATATTTTTAACCACATCCTCAATAATAACAAGTGTCTTACAGATAAATAATAAATTTTATATTAGTTCATCCATTAATATTTCAAATAATATTATTACTATTATCTTTGCATTTGTTGGTGGATTATTTGGGAATATATATTGGCTAGCGATAGGTACATTGTTTGGAGCGGTAAGCCAGTTGATTATTCAGCTACCATCATACAGAAGGTTGGGTTTAAGTTTCAAAGTTAGCTTAGATATAAATGTTAAACCAATAAGGGAAACATTAAAATTAGTTGGTCCTGCTTTTATTGGTATAGCAGCATTTCAAATTAACACTTTGGTTGACCGTTACATTGCTTCTGGCCTTGGAGAAGGAAGCATTGCTGCCTTAACCCTTGCAAATAGATTGTTAATTATTCCTCAGGGGCTATTCGTTGTTGCAATCTATACAGTTAATTTTCCTATATTAACAAAAATGTTTAATAAGGGTGATATTGAAAGTTTTAGGCGAGTTTATTCAGAAGGAATTAGTTTAATTACTTTATTAACAATTCCTCTATCGTTTTATTTATATTTCTTTTCTGAACCATTGATTCAAATATTCTTTGAATATAATTCTTTTGATAGTCAAGCAACCACTTATACAGCTAATGCACTTAAAATGTTTTCTGTGGGAATGTTGGGATTATGTTTAAGAGAGTATCTCGTGAAAGTTTATTATTCAATGAAAATGACCATGGTACCAATGTATACTAGCATTTTCGCAATCATATTGAATATAATTTTAAGTTTATTTCTTTCCTCAAGAATGGGGTATGAAGGGATAGCACTTGCTACGTCAATTGCAATGACGGTTGCCACCATTTTGTTGCTTATAATATTTATTATGAGACAGGGTGATTTTGGTGTGTATACTTGGCTGTATAAAGTGTTTATTATTACAATTTGTTCGACTATATCAATTACCTCAATGACTTATATATATAAGTATTTTGATGGAAAAATTAATATATTTGCAAATCAAATTCTAATTTTATTAGTCGGGTGTGTTGTTTATATTTTGTTTCTTTTATTATTAAGAAACTCCGATATGATAAGTATATTAAATTTATTAAGGTCTAAAGTAAATATGAAAAATGGGTCTTTGGTAAAAAGATCCTAAATGGTTAATTTTCAGCTACCGCTATCAACGATAATCTGCAAAGAGGTTCTATATATGAATATTAAAAGCAGGGATAAAAACATATTGACAGATAAAATGGATTTAAACAAAGGTTTGTTATTAAAAAGGTGGAATACGTTTTATTTGTTTGGTATTATCACGGTAATTTATTTAATCCCTACTATTAGGATATTTGGTAACATTCCAGTTAGGGCAGAATTACTACTAAGTAGCTTTTATTTATTGATATTACTGATTATCTTTAAAGAAAGTATTAGTATAACTAGATTTGGAATATTTTATGTGCATCTTCTATTGGTTAATTTTATTTTCCAAATATTTATGGTTTTTATTTATACATTTG
>NZ_JAANMZ010000096.1 GCF_011250555.1 Bacillus sp. MM2020_4
AAAAAGAAGGGAACGTCTTTACTGCAAGAATGGCACGAACTAGAGGAGAAGGCGGTCGTGTGGAAGAAGAGATATCATACAAGTTTTTGGACACAGCTGGCTTATTTACCCGGAGCGTTGCCTCTGTAGCGGTCTCATTTATGAAATATGCAAACAGTCCCACGTTGAATCGGAATAGAGCACAAGAAGTGTTAGCCCAGCGCATTAATCAACAAACTGGTATCCCTTACATCGTCCAAACAGGCGATGTTGTGGAGATTGACCATAAAACAAACGATATACGTATAAATGGCGAAACTAGACTGATTAAAACATTCGGCTCTAGTTTTTTTAATTTGAAAAAAGGGACTAATACGATTATGGTGCAGCCTGCTGATGCCTTTACAGCAAAAGTGAGTTGGAGGGAGAGGTTTAAATGATTCACGTTATCGACGAAAAAACCGATGATATTTTAGCCTACCTCTCCGAGGCTGATTTTTATAATGATGAACATTACGAAGATTTAAAAGGCATAGAGACATTTAAATTTTTTATGTTAGCCAATCATACAAAAGCAGGTTTTTTAACTTCACGAAGAAGAATCGTGATTCCTGGCGAAGATGGGGAATTTAAAGAATTTATCTTGACTGAGCCTTATCTAATCAATAATACAAAAGAGTTTTACACAGTGGGCTCTTTTGTGGATTTGCGGAAACAGAAAGTCATTGATCCGATTGTGTTAGACGGTCAGACTCCATCTACCGCTGGAAATTATGTCCTTAGTGGTACTCGTTGGCAAATAGGGATTGTGGAATTTACTGGATTAAGGACGGTCGAATTTACCGAACCTTTAGACGCTTATGATGCTATTAAAGCGGTTGCCAAGCTATTTGGTTTAGAATTACGTTTCCGCGTTGAAGTTGCCGGAAGCAAGGTAGTTGCCCGTTTTGTCGATATGATCCAGCGCAGGGGAGAACTATCAGGGAAAGAAGTTGTATTTGGTAAGGACATCGAAGGCATTGAGCGCAGGGAAACAGCAGGAGAGTTAGTCACAGCGCTTAAATGCTATGGTCCTGTCCGTGATGATGGTACCCGGCTAATGGTGATTGTGGAAGACCAAGAGGCTTTCCAAAAGTGGAACGATGAAGGTCGTCATCTTTGGGGCATTTACGAACCTCAAACCGAAAATACAGATATGACTGAAGAACGGTTAAGGTCTTTAGGTGAAACGGAACTAGCCAAAAGGGTGACTCCCTCCATCCAGTATTCCTTGAAAACCGTTGCCCTTGAACATATATTTGGACTGCAGCACGAAAAAGTCCGACTTGGAGACACAAACAGAGTAAAAGATGAATCTAAGAATCCACCCATTTATTTAGAAGCTCGTGTTATTTCTGTAAAAAGAAGTATTAAAAATCATTCTCAAAAAGAAGTAGAATATGGCGATTTTATTGAATACAGTAAAGAAGATGTACAGGCTGAATGGAAAGTGCTGCAGGCGCAATTTCGAGAGCGATTAAAAAAAGCTAAAGAGGATGCACTTTCCTACACAGAGGAGTACGCATATTCAAAAGCCGTTATCGATACAAAAGACGCCAGCGTGTATGCTGATTCGACGATCTAC
>NZ_JAANMZ010000097.1 GCF_011250555.1 Bacillus sp. MM2020_4
TCCTAATTATTAATGCACATAGTATTCAAAATAAAGGTGATGCCGGGATTATATTATCAATGATAGATTCTATTAAAGAGGAAGTAGAAAATGCGGAGATTGCTATTTCCTCTAGATATTGGGAAAGTGATAAAGATTTTTACTCTAATTTAGAAATTGAAACCTTGCCTCAAATATTTGACTACCCGGATACAGCTTTGCCTTATTATAAGAGAGCACTAATAGTATTAAATCAATTGATTTATGTTATTAAACATAAAAACAAAAGTGATTCTTCCGATAAAAGAAAGAGTAAGCTAATCAAATGGTATAATGAAGCAGATATTGTTGTTAGTTGTGGCGGTGGATTCCTTTTATCAAATCATAAATATTTAATTGAACCCAGCTTAATCTCACATTTATATCAAATTCTATTTGCTATTTGGAAGGGTAAAAAAGTTATTGCTTACTCACAAACAATCGGTCCATTTATAAGTAAGATGTCCAAGAAGTTATCTTCTTATGTCTTAGCAAAGGCGGACATCTTATATGTTAGAGAGGATTTATCAAAGCAATTTCTCGAAGAGATAGGGGTCAAGAATGTTAAGGTAGTTTCTGATTCTGCATTCTCATTAAAACCAAGTGAAATAGAAATATCTGATACTTTTAATGGAAATAAGGGGAAATTAGTTGGAGTAACCTTAAGACAATGGAAATTCCCAAATAGTGGAAATCCAGAGAAGTTGTATTCGAATTATTTAGAAAGTGTTGCTAAAGGAATAGATCATCTTGTAAATAAAGGGTATGAAGTTGTTTTGATACCACAAGTTGTGGGACCGACACCATATGAGGATGACCGATTAGCAAATAAGGAAATTTTAAATAAGCTATCGAAATATTCAACTTCAGTTATAAATGAGCTTGACATATCTCAATTAAACGCAAGGGAGATGAAGTTCATCTATTCAAAATTAACGTTTCTAATAGGAACTAGAATGCATTCAAATATTTTTGCTCTGTCTTCAAATGTACCTGTTATAGCAATTTCCTATGAGGCAAAAACTAAAGGAATTATGCAAAAACTTAATTTAGACAATTATTCAGTGGATATTGATAAAGTTACATCAGAAAATTTAACATCAATGATTAATGATCTTGAGAAAAATTACAATAATTATGTTTTTCACTTAAGTGATTCGATACCAACTGTAATAGGTGAATCAAAGGAGCCTGCTAAAAAAATAAAACAGTTAGTCCAATATTAAAACTTTTTGGGTGTGGATATAAATGTCAAATACAATTAAAACCATATCAGTTATTGTCATTATCTCTATTTTTGCAAAGTTAAGTGGATTGTTTCGTGAAGTATCTATTGCAACACAATATGGTATCTCCGGAGCCACAGATGCTTATTTTATTGCTTCCACTTTACCTGTGGTTATTTTTTCTCTAATAAGCTTTTCTATAAACTCATCAGTAATACCTATTTTAAGCAAATATAAAGACATAAGTTTCAAGGAATATAAAAA
>NZ_JAANMZ010000098.1 GCF_011250555.1 Bacillus sp. MM2020_4
TATTAATAATGGAATATAATGCGCAAGAGGAAATTCTAAAAATAGGAAAATTTATTTATGTTTTAATAAAAATTTCCAAAAAAAAGAAAACCTTTGCTACGCAAAGGTTTTCGAAGTATGGAGACTAGGGGGATCGAACCCCTGACCTCTTGCATGCCATGCAAGCACTCTCCCAGCTGAGCTAAGCCCCCGTAAATTTATTACAAGAAGAATTATATCTGTTAAATAAAATTCTTGCAAGAGAAAATTTGAGGAAAGGCAATAATATTTTTCTACTAGCTCATACTTTCAATTTCTACCTTTTGAACCCCCTCTATTGCGGAAACAGTCGCATAGACTTCGGTTGTCTTTTCACGATAATCAACTGCAACTAATATTTGCACCAAATGATCTCCGTTATCTAAATCTTTGATTCGAAGTCTACGAATAATGTACTTCTTCTCAAGTAAAAAAGTAATAGTGGTATCAATCTGTGCCTGGTCTCTAATAAAAAGCTGAAGCGTGATTTCTTTTTCCCTTAATTGTTTTGGACCAAAAAGTTTCATTAAAAAAGGAATTAATTCCACACTAATAATTAATAAGGCCACCCCGACAAACGCTTCTAAATAAAATCCTGCACCAACTGCAATTCCTATCCCAGCTGCTCCCCAGATCATAGCGGCCGTTGTTAAACCTGAAATACTGTCGTTCCCCCGTCTTAATATGACTCCGGCACCTAAAAAACCAATCCCTGAGACAATTTGCGCAGCAAGCCTTAGCGGGTCCATTGTAATTTTAACCTCACCCGAGTCGGGAAACATATAGGCAGACTGAATGGAGACAATTGTCAACAAACAGCTTACAACGGAAATGACCAGGCTTGTCTTAAGACCAACCGGTTTTCTCTTTAATTCACGTTCAAGGCCAATAATAAGGCCGAAAATAGCTGAAATACCGAGCTTAATTAATATATCGACATCCGCATTACTCATCTAATTCACGTCCAATTGTATAGTTAGTTTTCATTAATGGTATGAAATCGATTATATTTTACGAAAACGCCTATCTCTTATTACATATACAATTGTAGTTTAATTTATGAATTTATCCTACGTTAAATTTATAGCATTAATGAGGAATTGTTAAATGCTTTTAAAAAAACTTTTAAAATTATATTGCAAACATTAATTTATCATGATATATTAAATCTCGTCCTCATCGAGAGAGTTAAACAACGAAAAAAGAAATTTAAAATGTTGTTGACATTATGACGATGAATATGATAAATTAATGAAGTCGCTTTTGGCGGCAAGGACATTTGTTCTTTGAAAACTAAACAAACAAAAACGTCAACAAACAATATTTTTTAGTTTCAATATATATGAAACTATGCCAACGTAACAAATGAGCTAATCAACTTTCTTGGAGAGTTTGATCCTGGCTCAGGACGAACGCTGGCGGCGTGCCTAATACATGCAAGTCGAGCGGATCTTTGGGAGCTTGCTCCC
>NZ_JAANMZ010000009.1 GCF_011250555.1 Bacillus sp. MM2020_4
TTGTAGGGTATTTACTTATTGATATTATCGATAATCTTATAAAATATTTAGGAACCACCATTCCTTTTAGTTCGGGAAATGCTGTAGAGCTATTATTTGTATTATTTTCACCGATATTTGTAAATAAGGGGTATTTCTGGATTGTTTCTTTGGGCATTATTGGGAAGTATATCCTGCTAGGAGTAGTTCTTCAAGAAACTAGTGTGTTGGCGCCAACGATAATAACAATTATTTTATCAGCAATTTCATCAATTCTTTTGACACGATTTATCTCCTTCATAAATTCTTTAAAGTTAGTATATGAAGAGCTTCATCAGAAAGAGAAGCTAGCGGTTATTGGTCAAATGGCTACAGCCATTGGGCACGAAATTCGTAATCCCCTTTCTTCATTAAAGGGTTTTACACAGCTGCAGCAGGAAAGAAATCCGAATGGGAATCAGTTTTATCCAATTATGATCCAGGAAATTGATCGGATCAATTCGATAGTCGAGGATCTAATGTATCTTGGGAAACCAAGAGAAATAAAATTTGAAAGTGCCCATATTGAAGAAATAATAACCTATACACATTCAATAACAAAGCATCAGGCTGAAAGACAAGGTATATCTTTTGAGATGACAATGGCAGATACTTTACCACCACTTGAATGTGATGCAAAGCAACTTAAACAGGTCTTTCTTAATTTAATCAAGAATGCTATTGAATCTATGCCTGAAGGAGGAAAGATACAGATTCTTGTAAAATGTGTTGAGGACCGTAAAATATATATTTCCATTCAGGATGAAGGCTATGGGATTGCTGAAGAAAGCCTTCCAAATTTAGGTGAACCATTTTTTACAACAAAAAAAGATGGAACTGGTCTTGGGTTATTGGTTACCAACCAGATTATCAAGGATCATAATGGAGAGTTGAAAATAGAAAGTGAGATTGGTACAGGAACAAAGATTACTGTGATATTACCAATTAAACAAAATTCATGGAAATAAAATGTTACAAGGGGTATATCAATAATATATAATGTAGGTGGGCACGGTACTTTAAGTGATTTTGTGAAATACAACAATTAGTACTGCGAAATTCTTAAAAATGTGCTAGAAACACTGGAGGTTAATATGATTCCACACGAGGAAAGGCAAACCGTCAAATGGTTTTTATTATTCTTTTATATCATTTTAATAGGTTATGATTTTCTATACTATTACTTTTTACCCGTTTTTATACGTCATAAGGCTGGCGGGCTACCTAGTAACTTTTGGTATATCACCTATTTTGTATTGGCAATATTGATTCCAGTAATCTTTTATTTAAATAAAGTTAATAAGCAATTTTGGATAAAATATTTGGTTTTCATAAGCTATTTACTCTCCTCATTTATTGTTGATGTTATTACATATTATGGTAGGGGAGAGGACTATTCAAGTGGTAATGTGGTAGAGGTATTTTTAATTTTATCATTACCTCTTTTCTTAAATACAAGATATTTTTGGTTAGTTAGTATTGGAGTAGCTTTAAAATACATTTTTACTGGATACATATTAAATGCTTCATTTGTGATAATCCCGTTAATATTAATTGCTATTTTATCCATCATGTCATTCTTTTTATTAACTCGTTTCCAAGGATATGTCCGGTCGATTAGTACCTTATATGATAATCAATTAGAAGAAATTGTGAAGGGTGTTATTGCGACCTTGGAGTTGAAAGATCCTTATACTAGGGGTCATAGTGAACGTGTAGCGAGCTACGCTTTATTATTAGCAAAGGAAATAGGGGGATTTACCAAAGAGGAACAAAAGTCATTTTATTATGCCTGTTTACTTCATGATATTGGAAAGGTTCATATTCCAGATCAAATTCTAATGAAACCGGGAAAACTAACAAAAGAAGAATTTGAGATTATTAAAACTCATCCAGTTGTTGGTACTGATGCGGTTAAGAATGTTGAGGGAATAAAGGATAGTATTTGTGTAATTCGCTCTCACCACGAGCGTTGGGATGGAATGGGTTATCCTGATCAATTAAAGGGTAAAGCTATTCCATTATTTGCAAGAGTAACGGCTATTGCAGACGCTTTTGATGCAATGACTTCCTCAAGATCTTATAGGGCAGCAATGCCTGTTGAGGAAGCATTTCAACGGATTATTGAAGGTGAAGGTTCCCAATTTGATCCAATGTTAGTGGAAGAATTTAAAAAGGTCTTTCCTGCTTGGAGAAAATTTCATGAAAAATATCCATGGACAAAAAAGTGGGAAATGTATAGGGAGGTGGAATGAAATGAAAATCCGTAAACTAAAAAAAGTTAAAACAACTTGCTGGTGGTGTCCATATGCAGGAATCAAGCCATAATAAAGTGGGGATGCTAGCGCAAAGCTAAGCATCCTTCTTTAATTATAAAACTATAAGTTAAAGGGTGTTATAATGACCATTACACTCGATTCAAATCTATTATTGGCTCCACTTAATATTCGTAAAGATAAAAAAAATTATATTATTGAAGATATAGATTCAGGTGAATTCTATGAAATGCCAGAAGTTTGTGTTGAAGCGATAAATTTAATAACTGTTGGTAAGCATTTAGGTGATATTGAGAAAAAGCTTAAAGATAAATATCCGAATGATGACGTTGATCTTCTCGATTTTGCTGAACAGTTATTGGAATTGCAATTGATAGAGGAAATTGATGGTGTAAAAGTTGAACGACAGGTTCAGCAAAAGGAACCCTTGGGGTTTTCGTCCATTTCTCCAAAGGTCGGAAAATTCTTCTTTAATAAGATTTCGTATCTTTTGTATCTATCCCTGTTAGTAGTAAATATTATTCTTGTCATTGTCAAGCCTTCCTTATTTCCTCATTATAAAGATATTTTTGTTTTTGATATTATGGTATTAAATGTGGTTGTATGGATGACGATTTCCTTTATTTTGGTGCTTATCCACGAGTTTGGGCATATTTTGGCCATGAGAGCTCACAATCTTCCAACCAAATTGGGGATTGGTCATCGGTTATTTTTTGTTGTCTTTGAAACGGATATGTCATCGATTTGGAGACTACCCTCTAAGGATAGGAATGTGTTATTTTTAGCAGGTCTTTGCTTTGATACAGTCATTCTTTTTATTGCCCTAATTTGTCAATTAATTTTTCCAAATGGGATTTCACTCAGTTTAACGACACTTGCTGTATTTGATATATTTACGAGAATTGTATTTCAATGCTGCATTTATATGAAAACGGATCTATATTTTGTCTTTGAAAATGTATCCGGGTGTTACAATTTGATAGAAAATGCGAATCAGACCATTCGCAAATGGTTTCCATTTCTTAAATTTAGCGCCAAGGATGAGGTTGAATTTGAAAGCGAAAGAAGGACGATTTTCTTTTACTCCATTTTCTGTGTTGTTGGGGTAGGATTAACGATTTTCCTATATGCAAAGTATTATATTCCTGAAATAATTCATGCGGCAAAAATACTCCTTCCGGGATACTTACAATCACCAACAAGCCTTGTTTTCTGGGATGCAGTGGTTTTTACACTCCAGGTCGGCATCTTCTTACTATTACTTTTGAATTCATGGCGAAAAAAATACCTAAAGTATTAGTTTGTGTCAGAAATTTGTCTAAAATAATATTTCTAAGGGTTTTTTCCCCCGATGATGGGGGAGTTCCCCTATATAGATAACACTTCTGTTTTTCTTACAATAAAGGTAAGAAAACGGATGTGTTATTTTTTTTAGGGAGGATCAAGAAAATGGAGTCAACTATTTCTACGACCAAAAAACCGAGAAGCTCTGTTAATGATGCGTTTGCATCCCATTTTGCGAAATCAATGTTTCTAGCTGTTGTCGGACTACTAATCTTAACTTTTATCGGAACCAGAATGTTTACCCATGTCGACTTGAATTTATATGGATATATGGTTGGGACCATCGTTTTTATTGGCGGGTTCTTTTACCGCTTTATTGCCTGGGGCGAAAGGCCGCCAACCAAACTTTTTATAAAAAAAGGGTTAAAGCTGCTTTTTAGAAAAAGCACGCCAAAAACAGCAGTCAATCATTTAGCGATTTACGATTTCATCCGCAATCGCGGAATTTACCGTTGGGTACAGCATATCCTAATCGGCTGGGGCTGTGTGCTTGCATGTTTAGTTACTTTCCCGCTCGTGTTCAGCTGGATGTACTTTACAATGGAGGATAATGGCTACTATACCATCGTGTTATTTGGAATGAATGTTTTGCATGTAAAAGCAGAAGGAATCATTGCTTGGTTATCCTATAATGCTTTAAATATTGCCGCAATCATGGTTACGGCAGGTGTGGCAATGGCACTCTACCGCCGTTTGAAAAACATGCAGGCCAGAGCAGAACAAAAATTCATGTATGACTTCTTACCACTTTACCTGTTACTATTCATTTCGATCACTGGCCTTTTACTCACTTTCCAGAACATCGTATTACATGGCTGGATGCAGCCGCAAATGTCACTTATCCACCAATTTTCCGTCATTGTGACGTTGATTTATTTACCATTCGGAAAGCTTGCGCACATTCCTTTCCGTCCAATGAGTGTTTTTGCAAGAAATTATCGTGAACATTATGGAGAACAACATATGAAAGAATGTAAAGTATGCGGCGACCATTTCGTATCTGTTGAGCAATCAAATGATGTCATTCAAGTATTAGGTGTCAATGAGATCGATTTTAATATGCAAGATGGTTTTAACCTTGCTGAATTATGCCTGCCATGCCGCAGAAAGTACCGGATTTCCAGATTCTCAGGATTCGCAACGCATCAAGTGAAAGTCAAGGAGGCAAACCAGAATGCAAAGGGATAAGTTTTTTAAAGAAATCGAAAATGTACGTCATCCAAATGAAACTCTTGTAAAAACACACTGCAGCTATTGCGGGATGCAATGTGGGATGAATTTACGTGTTAATACGAAGACAAATAAAATTATTGGTGTTGAGCCTCGTTATGACTGGCCGGTAACAGTCGGAAAAATGTGTCCGAAAGGGGTTACCGCTTACCAGCAGACGAACCATGATGATCGCATCTTAAAACCATTAATCCGTGATGATGCCTCCCTCAAAGGGACAAAAGAAGGATTCCGTGAAGCCACATGGGATGAAGCCTACAGCTTAATAGCTAAAAAGTTTGCAGAGCTTCAAGGAAAATACGGAAAAGATAGTTTATCAGTATTCAGTGGTGTATCGATGACAAATGAAAAATGTTACTTAACAGGTAAGTTCGCCCGGGTAGCCATGCAAACACGCTATATCGACTATAACGGCCGTTTCTGTATGTCAAGTGCAGCTGGTGGCTTCCTCCGTTCTTTCGGTGTAGACCGTGGATCAACACTGCCATGGACAGACCTTCATGAAACAGATTGCTTGTTTATCGCTGGTAGTAATACGGCTGAATGTCACCCAACTTCCATGTTCCGTGTTTGGGCAGTACAGGAAAGAGGCGGATACTTAATCGTTGCCGATCCTCGCGAAACTCCAATTGCAAGAAGAGCAGATGTCCACTTGGATTTAAGACCGGGAACAGACCTAGCTCTTGCAAATGGAATCTTAAACCTACTGATTCAAAACGGCTATGCCGATGAAGAATTTGTTAACAACCACACAAATGGTTTTGAGGAAACAAAAGAATTGGTGAAAGAATTTACTCCGGAATATACAAGTGAAATTACTGGCGTTGATCCTGAAAAAATTATTCGTGCCGCAGAAATTTATGGAAAGGCACCAAATGCCGTTGTCATGTTTGCCCGTGGGATCGAGCAGCAGCATAAAGGGGTCGACAATGTATCGGCTTATACCAACATGGCATTAGTCACTGGAAAAATTGGCCGTCCAAAATCAGGTGTTGCCACTTTTACAGGTCAAGGTAATGGCCAAGGCGGCCGTGAACATGGGCAGAAATCAGACTTACTGCCAGGTTATCGTAAAATAACGAATCCGAAACATGTGGAAGAAGTGTGTCAGGTCTGGGGAATTACGCCAGAAGAGATGCCGCAGCCAGGTGTCTCAGCCTATGAAATGTTCGAATTGATGGAGAAAAAGACCATCCGAGGATTGTATTTGCTTTGTTCAAATCCTGCTGTATCCGCACCGAACTTAAACTTTGTTCGTAAAGCAATGAAGGGCTTGGATTTCATGGTTTGTGCAGACTTCTACCTATCAGAATCAGCGGAATTTGCCGATGTCATTCTTCCAACCGTTACATGGTCAGAAGATGAAGGAACAGTGACAAACCTAGAAGGACGGATTATTAAGATTAATAAAGCCCAAGAGCCACTTGGTGAATCAAAGCCGGATTGGCAGATTCAAGCAGAGCTTGCAGAATACCTTGGCAGAGGAAAATATTTCTCTCATTTGAAAACAGCAAGAGATGTTGCGGATGAATTCCGCTTAGCATCAAAAGGCGGTTATGCCGATTACTATGGTGCAACATGGGATAAAATTGACAAACAAGACGGAGTGTTCTGGCCTTGTAAAGATGAAGCCGACGAAGGGACACCGCATATGTTCCTAGATAAAAAATTCTATCATCCGGATGGAAAGGCAAAAATATGTGCCCTTCCGTACCGTCCGCCGGCAGAAGAACCGGATGAAAAATATCCATTACGTTTAACAACAGGACGCGTGGTTTACCACTATTTATCTGGAAACCAAACACGCCGCATTCAATTTTTACGTGATATGTGCCCTGAGCCATATGTAGAGGTACATCCGGAAACAGCTGCTAAATACAATATTGTTCATGAAGAATATGTCCGCCTTTATACACGCAGAGGCGAAGCTGAATATAAAGTGAAAATCACAGAAGCTATTCGAAAAGATACCGTATTTGTGCCATACCATTTTGGCCACGATAAATCTATTAATCTCTTAACAATTGCAGCTCTAGACCCCATGTCACGGATGCCGGAATACAAGGCTTGTGCCGCGCAGATTGAAAAACTAGAAATGAAGAAGGTGCAGTAAATGAAAAAGAGGCTTTATTTAGAACTTGAAAACTGTATAGGGTGTCGCTCCTGCTTGGCGGCTTGTACACAGTGCGGAGGACATGAGGAACGTAACCGTAACTATGTTTACGACGTTAACCCACTTGTTAACCGTCAAACCATGCCTCTTATGTGCCTTCACTGCGTGAATCCTGCTTGTGCACGAAGCTGTCCGGCTCAGGCCATTCAAATTCACGAAACAGGTGCTGTTCTTTCGGCGCTTGTGGAAAAGTGTATCGGCTGTCAAAACTGTACGATTGCTTGTCCGTACGGTATTCCGAAGTTTGATACAGAGCAAAATTTAATGTATAAGTGTGACCTCTGTATCGACCGGACAAAGGATGGCATTCCACCAATGTGTGCGAGTGTTTGTCCTTCCAATACACTTCAATGGTTAACAGATGATGAAATTGAAGCGAAACAAAAGCAATTTAATCTTGATAATGGTAAATGGGTAACAAGTATGCCTTATTTAGAAGGCGAAACAAACGTTAAAGTGAATCTCCCTGGAATCCTGCAGGGCGTCACGAAATTGTTTTAGGAGGGATTAACATGACAGATAAAAATAATAAAATCCCGTTTAATGAAGATAACTATACACATAATATCAATCGCAATAATGAAAGAAAATTGGATCGTCGCGGTTTCATGAAAACCTTGGTTGGCGCTGCGGGAGTATTTGCCGTTTCCTCCCTTCCATGGGGTGTGTTGGCTGCGAAGGAATTAAATGGTCTTGAAGATAAAAAATATCCGAAACAAAAAATCACGGACGTTAGTGCTTTATCTGTGGGGGATGCTGTTGACTTTGCTTTCCCTGGAGAGCATGACAGTGCCATTTTAATTCGACTTTCTGAGAAAAAATACGTGGCCTATCAAAATGCTTGTACCCATCTTCGCTGCCCGGTTTTTTGGAAAAAGGATGAGGGTGAAATGCTTTGCCCATGTCATCACGGCAAGTTTGATGTAGAAACGGGTGCACCCATTGCCGGCCCTCCTAGACGGCCGCTTCCTGAAATTCATGTGAAGGTAGAAAATGGTGCAGTTTATGCCGTGGGGGTGAAGCGTTATGAAGCGTAGTTACCTACCTGTGGCCCTCTTACTCGCGGTTCTAATGTTAAACATTATTTTTACGCAATATATGGTTCATCAATACTTTTATGAACATGTAACAAACGTAATCATAGCTGCGGTCATCAACATTATTTTGTTTCCAATCGCCTTCCTTATTTATAAAAAAGGTGTGAATGTCCATGACTAGTGAAACCTATATCGATTTTTGTTTTGTAAGACCAGAAATAGGTGGCTTTGAAGCGGAAATTGATGAATTATTAAAACAGATCTTTGCAAAAAAACGATTGAACTGGTTTTTAGAAGAAAAGCAGACCATCGATGGTGCTGAGATGGTTGTGGCTGAAATAAAAGGAATGAGTGACTGGGGTTCTGAGGAAGAAACCATCCAGTTCATCGAGGAGAATGCAGAAGAGAAGTTTTGGGAGTATCTGCAGGGCTATAAAATGTTCATCTATCCCGCGAAGAGAGGATGTAACAGCTGTGGAACTCATTAATGTTGAAGATGTAAATCAATTTGCCGGTGTGGAGGTAGAAATCTTCATCCATGATGAAGAAGGCGGTGACCAGGCGCCGGCTGTAAAGAAAACGGTAAAAAAGATCCAGCTTTGCCCTGACAGCACCCATATTCGATTCTATTTTGATCATCTTAATTTTCTTGCTGTGCCCCGTGCAAGTCGTGTAATAAAAACGGAAGATCAATGGTCTGCATCAGATCCCGAAAGTGGTTTAACCTATAAGGTAAGAAAAGCGTAAGCGTCTAGGCGCAGTAGTTTTTCAAAAAAGGTTCAGGTCTTTTAATTAAGAGCCTGCCTTTTTTTTAAAAGAAAAGAATGTATAAAATTTCGACTTTGAGAAATGTCCAGCTCCAGCGCCCTAGCGGCTAGTGTCCTTCACGCTCCGCCCTACGATAAGTCAAGCACGGATGCGCTCCGCTCTCCGTGTTTCCTTTATCTCAGTTGGAGCGCTCCAGGCCATACGCCGCTGACCAGGGCGCTTGCGCTTTTCTTAACTAAAGGTGGTGTAAAATGGAAGATTTACATGTAAAGCAGCAGATTAGCTCTTATATTATTCAATCCCAAGAGGAAGAAATTAAGCGAATTGCCTTGGAGCTTCACGAAGGTGTCGGACAAAATCTATACAGTATTCTAACTGGTTTGCAGGTTGTTGAGTCAGCTATAGAAGAACAACATTTGAAAAATTATGTTCGAGAAATGGAATCCCTAATAGAAAAGACGATTCAGGAAATTAGGCTGCTGTCTGTTGAATTGCATCCACCTGCCCTAACCACTCTTGGTTTACTTCCTGCAGTAAAAAGTTATATTAAATTATATACCTCAACATTTGGCATTTTAGTTGATTTAGAATCAACGGGTGAAGAAAAATTGATACCTGAACAGAACAGAATCGCCGTCTTTCGTGTCTGTCAGGAAGCGCTTGCGAATATTGCGAAATATGCAGATACATCGAATGTGAAAATATACTTTGTCTGGAATAAAGAAGAATTAACTATCACCATTCAAGACTTCGGGAAAGGGTTTCAGGTAGAAGAGCATATTGAAAACCATCATTCTTATGGCCTTGCAGCAATGATGGAAAGAATGCATCTAACTGGCGGACAGTGCACGATATCATCTAAAATAGGAGAAGGAACATCTATTGAGTTATCTCTACCGTTATAGGAATTAAAGGAGAGTTAAAAAGTGATAAAAATCCTACTGGTTGATGACCATGCTGTTGTTAGAAGCGGGTTAAGAATGCTGCTGCATACAAATCCCGAGATGGAAGTTGTCGGGGAAGCCTCCGAAGGTAATGAAGGAATTAAAAAAGCATTGAAGCTGGGGCCTGATGTTGTGGTTATGGATTTAAGTATGCCTCATGGAAAAGATGGATTGTCAGCAACTACAGAACTTAAAAAGTTAAAACCGGAGATCAATATATTAATTCTCACGATGCATGATGACGAAGAATATTTATTCCGTGCCATTCAAGGCGGGGCATCTGGCTGTATATTAAAAAGCGCTCCACACGATGAATTAATGGCCGCTATCGAGTCAGTTGCGGCAGGGGATGCTTATCTTCATCCATCAGCACAAAAGCGGTTGATGGAAGAATATTTGGGAAGTCTTAAACAAGATGGCAGTGATATGTATAACCTCTTATCTGATCGTGAAAAGGAAGTTTTGACACTGATCGCTAAAGGTTATTCTAATAAGGAAATAGCGGAGCAGTTAGTGATTAGTGTGAAAACGGTTGAAACCCATAAAGGAAATTTGATGGAAAAACTGCAGATGAAAACCCGGCCCGAGTTGGTGGAATATGCCGTTAAAAAGGGGTTACTAGGTTATGGAATTTAAGGAGTATCACCTTAGATGATAGCGATTAAGGAAATTCAAGCGGTTACGGATTTATGCAGTGGGGTAATGGCCGCTGTTAATAGTGAATTTGTCGCTCTTGCGATCCAAAATGAATCAGGACCTGATGTAAGATGGCATTATGCCGCCGGAAATCTGAATGATAAATACAAAAGAATAACCGTCCGTTTTGGGAAAGGAATTGCCGGAAAAGTGATTTCAAGTGGCAGCCCGATGATGATGAAAAACTTTCCTCATGATATTTTGGGGAAAGTGACGGATTATCCAATTGCTCTTGCCGAAAAACTTGTGGCCTCATATGCGGTTCCTTTATTTTTTAATGCTGTTCCCAAAGGAGTACTGCTCGTGGGAAAAAGGGAGAAATATTCCTTTACCGAAGAGGAGCAGGAAGTGGTAAAGGATTCTGCACAATCCTTAGAACAAATTCTAAAAGAGCATTTACTGTAATGCGGGGGACGGAAATGGATATAGATATTCAGCAAACCAAAAATGAACTAATGGATTATAAATTTGCTCTTGATGCATCCTCGATTGTAGCCATCACGAATTCGCGGGGCACTATTAAATATGTGAACGATCAATTTTGTCATATCTCCAAATATTCACGGGAAGAACTTTTGGGACAGGACCATCGGGTCATAAGTTCGGGGCTCCATTCTGGGAGCTTTTTCAAAGAGATGTGGAGAACAATTGGTTCGGGGAAGGTTTGGAAAGGCGAAATTTGTAATCTTGCCAAGGATGGAACCTATTATTGGGTTGATACAACAATTGTTCCGTTTCTAAACGAAAAAGGGAAGCCGTACCAATATCTTGCGATTCGCTATGAAATTTCAGAAAGAAAGCGTGTGGAGCAGGAATTACAGAAAATGATGGGGACTATCATTGATGTACAGGAAGAGGAACGAAAGCGCCTTTCCCGAAATTTGCATGATGGAATCGGTCAAAACCTATATAGCCACCTTATTACCATTAATCGGTTGCTTTCTGAAATGGATCATCCACTTCTTTCGCAGATGCAAAACGAAGCGACCCAATTAATCGAAGAAATCCGTGAAATATCCTGGGAGCTGCGGCCGTCAGTGTTAGATGACCTTGGTTTAGTGCCAGCCATCCGATCCTATTTATCCCGATATTCAGACCATTACCATATCGATGTTTACTTTGATTGTGTACTAAACCGTCGACTTGATATCAGTATTGAGCTCACGATATACCGAATTATTCAAGAAGCATTAACGAATCTCCGAAAATATGCAGAGGTCGCAGAAGCCACTGTCATCGTCAGAGAGATGGATGATGTGGTTCGGGTGATGATTGAAGACAAGGGGAAGGGGTTTGACATGAAAAGGCAATCTCCAGGAGTGGGCCTATTCAGCATGGATGAAAGAGCGAGGTCTGTTGGCGGGGAACTTTCGATTACCGCATCACCAGGAAAAGGTACGAAAATAATCTTAGAAATACCGATACAGTTTGCAAGTTAAAAAAGGTGACAGGCACCGAAATGGTGCCTGTCACCTTTTATACGTTTACCAGTGTGTATTCTTTATAAGATAAGACGCTTATCTTATAATTTGAACGAGCTTTTCAATGAAACAATTCTGTTAAACACTAGTTTGTCTACTGTTGTGTCTTTTGGATCGACGTTAAAGTAGCCGTGTCTAAAGAATTGAAATTTCTCCTGTGGTCGGCTTTCTCGCATGTTTGGTTCAACAAAACCTTGCAATACCTCAAGGGAATGAGGATTTACGTTATCAAGGAATGTTTTCCCCTCGTTATCAGCTTCTTCCGTTTCGTCTAAAATTAATGGTTCGTATAAACGGAATTCTGCCGGAACAGAGTGTGTTGCTTCCACCCAGTGAATCGTTCCTTTCACCTTTCTGCCAGTAAAGCCGGTACCACTCTTGGTTTCCGGATCATATGTGCAGTGCAGCTCCACTACTTCCCCGTTTGCATCCTTAATAACGTCTTCACATTTAATGAAATAAGCATTCTTTAGGCGAACTTCATTACCAGGGAACAAACGGAAATATTTTTTAGGCGGATCTTCCATGAAATCATCTTTTTCAATATAAATCTCACGGGAAAACGGAATCTTGCGCATGCCCATTTCTGGATTTTCCGGATTAATTTCTGCATCAAGTAATTCAATTTGACCTTCTGGATAATTCGTGATGACCACCTTAAGTGGATTAATAACGCCCATTGTCCGCGGTGCCTTTAATTTCAAATCTTCGCGGACAAAGTGTTCAAGCATTTGCGAATCCACCGTGCTGTTGTTTTTCGTTACAGCGGTCTCGCTCACAAAGGCACGGATGGATTCAGGTGTAAATCCTTTTCTTCTCATCCCGGAAACGGTTGGCATCCGCGGGTCATCCCAGCCATCCACAAAGCCCTCATCCACTAATTGCTTCAACTTGCGTTTACTCATAACTGTATTGGACACGTTTAAACGGCCAAATTCGATTTGCTGCGGTCTGCTCTCCATTTCACATTGTTCGACAACCCAATTATAAAGTGGACGTTGATCTTCGAATTCAATCGTACAAATCGAATGAGTGACCCCCTCAATCGCGTCTTCAAGTGGGTGGGCAAATGCATACATCGGATAAATGCACCATTTATCGCCGGTGTTATGGTGTGAGGTATGGGATATACGATAAATAACAGGGTCACGTAAATTGATATTTGGTGAGCTCATATCAATTTTTGCTCTTAGAACTTTCTGACCGTTGTCAAATTCGCCAGCGCGCATTCGTTTAAATAAATCCAGATTTTCCTCAATGGTCCTCTCGCGGTAAGGGCTATTCTTCCCCGGCTCTGTCAGTGTGCCGCGATATTCGCGAATTTCGTCAGCTGACAGGTCATCCACATAAGCAAGTCCTTTTTCAATTAAAAGAATGGCTCTGTTGTACATTTCCTCGAAATAATTGGAGGCAAATAATAAGTTATCCCATTCAAAACCAAGCCATTTTACATCTTCCTTAATGGAATTTACATATTCGATATCTTCCTTCGCAGGGTTCGTATCGTCAAACCGTAAATTGGTTTTACCGTTAAAGTCATCTGCTAATCCGAAGTTAAGGATAATCGATTTGGCATGTCCAATATGTAAATACCCATTTGGCTCTGGAGGAAAACGAGTGACAATCTCTCGGTGCTTACCTGATTCTAAATCTTTTATCATGATATCTTTAATGAAATTTCCTGTTTGATTTTCCACCCTTTTCAACCTCTTTCATCAAATCTCTATTATCTATAAATACCATAAAACCTGATATTTTTCCATTGTTCCCAACAATTCATCGGAAAAACAGCTTCAGCATGAAAAAATTTCTATGAAAAATTGGTCAGTGACGGATAAATACGTTAAAATGGGTACTTGAAAAGTATGATTAGAAAGAGGTTGTAAAATGATTAACTTTGCTACAGTTGGAACAGGGTGGATAACCGAATCTTTTATTCAGGCAGCTAGACTTAGCGAGCAGCTTCATTTAGTTAGTGTTTTTTCACGAACAGAGGAAAAAGGAAAAAAGCTTGCTGATCAATATAACGCCTCTAGTTATTATACAGATATAGAAGAAATGGCGAAGAGCAAGGAGTTTGAGGCAGTCTATATTGCCTCGCCTAATTCTGTTCATTTTGAACAAGCTCTAACCTTTTTGAAGAATAAAAAACATGTCATCTGTGAAAAGCCGATTTTTTCTACTACTGCTGAATTAGAAGAGGCTTACAAGATAGCAGAGGAGAATGGTGTTTATTTATTCGAAGCGATTCGCAATATCCATACACCTAATTTTAAGATTTTAAAGGAAAAGCTTCATGAAGCTGGAAAGCTGAGAAGTGCAATCCTTCCATATATCCAATATTCCTCACGCTATGATTTGTTTTTGCAAGGAGAGGAACCTAATATTTTCTCAGCAAAGTACTCGGGTGGTGCGCTTGCAGATTTAGGGGTCTATCCATTGTATTTAGCGGTCGGCTTGTTTGGGGAGCCTAATAAGGTTACCTATCATCCGGTGATTTTAAGGAGCGGTGTGGATGGCAGCGGTACGCTTGTTTTGGAATATGACGAATTCGTTTGTACAATTCTTTGCTCAAAGATCTCTCATTCCGTTCTGCCGTGTGAAATACATGGGGAGAAGGGAACGTTTGTCCTTGAAGATGCGGCGCCAATAACCGAAATTCAATTTATTGACAGCCATTCAAAGGAAAGCCAAATTCTCAGTGTGGAACAAGAGGAACAAAATATGGTCTATGAAGGCATCAATATCGCTGAGATTATTGAATCGAAAAATAATGAGGAATATAAGCGGCTAAAACACTGGAGTGAAATTGTTTTACGAATTACAGAAGAGGCTAGAAAGCAAAATAACATCATTTTTGATGCGGAAAAGTAAAAAGGTGCCAGTGGATATTTTATCCACTGGCATTTTCTATTATGATACCTTCTTCACTGATAGACGAGGAACGGCATACTTTTTCCTAAACTAAGGAGTAACGTAGAAACCTCTTACCCTACGGACTTACCAATAATAAAAAACTTTTTTGACAAATTTATGATGCCAATGTGACATCTTTATGAAATGAATTGTCCCATTGACTTATATCACATACCCTGTATTTTTCGTTATTTATAGTTAAGGTAACGAAAGAATGGAGGAACGGTTATGAAGTCAAAAATTTGGTATCAGAAACAGTTGAAACGTAAGCCCGTGCAAATCACAAGATACACCGTTCAGGCACTGTTTCTATTGTTTTTACTATATGTCGGTCTGCAGTTTTATCAGTTTTATCAGCATTTTGAAACGTTGGGAAAAACACCTTTCGTTGAGAGGCCATCGGCAGTGGAGGGATTTTTGCCCATCAGTGCACTTGTTGCGCTGAAGGTTTGGCTGACGAGCGGCGACTTTGACGTGATTCACCCAGCAGGACTTGTGCTGCTTTCATTCTTTGTAGGAGCAGGGATTCTGCTCCGGAAATCCTTCTGCAGCTGGATTTGCCCTGTTGGCACGGCAAATGAACTGATTGCCTGGCTTGGTAGAAAAATATTTAAAAAGAATTTTGACATGCCACAATGGCTAGTTTGGTTCTTAACACCGATCAAATATGTATTACTGCTATTCTTTATCGCTATGGTGATTCAAATGGATATCTTTAGCGCGAAAAGCTTTCTGGTAGATCCTTATAATAAGGTTTCCGATGTAAAAATGTTATTATTGTTCCTAAATATTGGCGGCTTTACGTTGAAATTTCTCATTGTCATCTTTATCCTATCGTTGTTTTTCAGAAATTTTTGGTGCCGGTTCCTTTGTCCGTACGGTGCGTTGATTGGTTTAGGCTCCATTTTTAGACTAACAAAAATAGTACGAAATGAAGATACCTGCACAAATTGTGAAATGTGTACAAAGGTTTGTCCACAGCGTTTGCAGGTTCATAAAGTTGAAAAGGTAACGTCACTTAATTGCTCTGCTTGTATGTCATGTGTGGAAGCCTGCCCGGTTAAAGATACCTTGAACATGAACGTTGCGGGTAGGAAAGTAAATAAATGGTTCGTCCCGGCGACCTTCTTCGTCCTGTTTTTTGTGGTGATCGGAATTGCCAAAATGACAGGCCACTGGGATACAATCATCTCCTATCAAGAATGGAAAGAATTGATTCCGGATGCACGCTATATTGGTCATTAAGAGGAATATTTCAATAAGCTGCTGAAGATTGCTTATATTCTGCCCCTGTGGATACCAAATTTTGTTGAAGTGTTGAAACTTTAAGGAAAAGTCAAAAGAGTTCAAAAATTATTCATTGGAAATTTTAGGTTTGTATTAGTATTATAGATTTATATGCAATACAAAGTTTTTCACTTGCGAGGGGGATGTTCAGATGGCAAAGGCAATTAACGAATATTCGTTACCAGACCTGATGGAAAGAATTGAAGAAATCTTTAATGCAAATCCCGCACCAATGAAGGGTTTTAACGGGGTTGTTCAATATGATGTTCATGGAGAGCAAACCGGTACATACCAGCACTATTTTCAAGATTGTAAACTAACCATTAAAGAAGGGGTCGAAACAACCCCGGATGTAACAATGGCTTTATCCTATGATAACTTCAAGAAATTTTTATTAGGAAAACAAAGCGGCGCTGTTGCACTGTTGACAGGGAAGGTTAAGGCAAAAGGGGATATCGCTAAGGGAATGAAAATAGAAACGATTCTTAAAAGATACAATATTAAGGAACCGTTGTAATTTATTTTTGCCATAATAAAAGAATAATAATGTTCACTCAAAATAGCACAAGTTATAATTGTGCTATTTTTATTAGGCCTAAAGTAATAAGAGAAAGGATTATTACTAGTGCAATCTGATTATATATGAATATTTTAGTGAAATACTGATTGACAATTGTGTAAACTATGAGTAATCTTTATATTGTATTTTAAACCAATAGGATTTGTCGGCTTTGAAGTTTGGATACAGAACGATGAGAAGGATTGGATTTTTTTTGAAGTAAAACCAAGTAAACAGGGGTGAATAAGGTGAAAAAGAGTTTAACTAGCTTCATCAGCGTGATTGTCCTTTCTATGATTCTCTCTGCTTGTGCTTTAGATAGTTCAAGTCAAAAGGAATCACCGGCACCAGCCAAGAAAGGAAACACAGAAAGTGCAAGCGTAAAAAGCACTGAAGGAAAAGAGTATAAAGCAACAAACCTTGCAGCACTTCCGGAAAAAGCAAAAGCGAGGAAGGATTTGTTCATTGCAGGAATTTCCGCGCCAGGAGGCGTTTTCTTGCCATATTTTTATGAAAATGGTTGGGATGGAAACGTAACAGACCCTATGTTTGCTCCATTAGTGAATCTAGATAAGGAAGGAAAGCCTGTCGGAATCCTTGCTGAAAAATGGGATGTCTCTGATGATCAACTTACATATACATTCCACTTAAGAAAAGGCTTAAAATTTAGTGACGGCTCACCGCTAACAGCGGACGATGTTGCCTTTACCTTAACACTTCTATATGATCCAGCATATGCCGGATACCAAGATATTTCTCTTGCGGCGATTAAAGGCGGGAAAGAGTATAAAGAAGGTAAGGCACAATCGATTGAAGGGATTAAAGTCATCGATAAAGAGACAATTGAAATTACAACTGAAAAAGTGAATGCGAAGTCCCTGCTTCTATTAGGCGGTCAAGTATTATCTAAAGCCTATTATGGTAAAGACTATCAATATGGTAAACTCGATTATTTAAAAGAACTTTATCCAAAACCACTTGGTGCAGGTCCATACAAATTTGAAAAATATATTCCTGGCCAAGAAGTCCGTTATGTGGCCAATGAACATTACTACGCAGGTAAGCCGAAAACAAAAAATCTCATTTTCAAGGTTATAGATACCTCCACCTCCCTGCAATTGTTTGAAACTGGCGAGCTTGATTATGCCGGTTTCTCTGCAGATGATGATACCGTGGAACAGTTGAAAAGCTTAGGATTTGCCAATATCCAAGTCGGCCCGGTAAATGACTTTGGCTTTATTTATGTAAACAATACACGTCCGCAGTTCAAGGATAAAGAAGTACGACAAGCATTGATTTATGGTTTGGATCGTCAAAAAATTGTGGATGTGAAATTTAAAGGCTACGGAGAGGTTGCCAACGTTCCGGTCTCTAAAGTTTCATGGGCATATGACGATGAAGGTATTAACAAATATGAATTTAATGCTGATAAAGCGAAAGAATTACTTGATAATGCAGGCTGGAAGGTCGGTAAGGATGGCATCCGCGAAAAAGATGGTAAGCCATTCGTGATTCGGTATTTAACGAGAACAGCTGAAGATCCAATTATCCCTATTGCCAAAGAAAACTATGAGGATATTGGGATTAAATTCGAACCAGAAATCATGGACTTTAATGCCTTGGTTGCTAAGTTAAACGAGAAAGATTATGATTTCGCCGCAGTATCGACGTCACAAATCTTAGACCCAAGTGATCCTGTTGAAGAATTTGCATCAGCTAACCCAAATAATGCTGCAGGCTATTCTAATCCTAAGGTTGATGAGTTAATCCAAAAAGGATTAAATACGTTAGATATTGAAAAACGTAAAGGCATCTATCACGATTTATACAAAGAACTAAATGACAACCCTCCTGTAATTCTGATTCACTACCGCCAAAGCGCCAGAGCGATTAGTGGTCAAATTCAAGGTTTATATCCAGATAACTATACAGGCATTAGCGCTAGCTTGCCGAACATTTCGATTAAAAAGTAATCAATAAAGTGCCTAGCGCATGTTGCTAGGCACTTTATTCTGTTAAGGGGGAGAAAAAATGAAACAGTACGTTTTGCAGCGTTTTTTACAAATGATTGTCATCTTGTTCGGGACATCGTTTATCATTTTCTTCTTATTTGCGATGCTGCCGGGTGATTATATTGACTCAAATATTAATTTGACCCCGCAAAGGGCTCAAGAATTAAAAGCACTTTTTGGTTTAGATCAGCCGGTGTTGCAGAGGTACTTTACATGGCTCGGAAATGCCTTACACGGTGATTTTGGTTACTCGCTAAAGCATCAGGAAAAGGTTTTATCCCTGTTAAATAAATATGTGTGGAATTCCTTTTTTGTTGCTATTTTTGCCTTAATCCTAACTTGGTCCATTGCCTTAGTGACGGGTGTCATTTCCGCCATTAAGCAATATTCCTTGTTTGATGGGCTAGTAACATTTTTTGTGTTTGCAGCGATGTCCTTTCCATCTTTTTTTATCAGCTTGCTATTTATTAAATGGTTCGGTGTCGATCTGCAAATCTTGCCGATTGGCGGAATGATTGATACTGGAAGTACCAGTACGGGGCTGACCTATCTTCTTGAAGTGGGCAAGCATATGATTCTACCTGTTCTCATCCTAACCTTACTTAGCATTGGATCGTTAACCCGCTATTTTCGCACTGGGATGCTTGAGGTGATTCGCCAGGACTATATACGAACCGCCCGAGCGAAGGGTTTAAAAGAGCGTGTGGTTATTTTTAAACATGCTTTAAAAAATGCCATTCTTCCAGCCATTACATTGCTTGCCTTTGAATTACCGGGGCTTTTTTCCGGTGCCATTATTATGGAACAAATCTTTAATTGGCCGGGTGTAGGAAGAATTCAGCTGGAATCAGTCAGCTTCCGCGATTATCCCGTATTGATGGCCTTTACGATGTTTTTATCCTGTTTAACCATTATTGGAAACTTTTTAGCGGATGTAACTTACGCTGCTGTTGATCCGAGAATTAGATTGAAATAGGGAGGGGTGCAAATTGGAACCACAAAGTTCGATCGTGACGAAACAAGTGACGAAGAAGAGCGTAAAATCACCTTCGTTATGGAAGCAAACGTATCGTCGCCTAAAAAAGAATAAATTAGCAATGATCAGTTTGTTTTTCCTGATATTTATGTTTTTACTGAGTTTTATTGGTCCGCATTTTTCACCGTACATTCAAGACAGAACGAGTATTGCTGATATGAATCAGCCGCCAAGCAGCTCGCATTGGCATGGGACAGATAATTATGGGCGGGATGTGTTAACGAGATTAATGATGGCCGGACAAATCTCGTTAACCATCGGGATTGCTTCCATGTTTTTATCGGTGATGATTGGTTCATTACTGGGGGCGATTTCGGGCTTTTATCGCGGCGTTGTCGATATGGTTATCATGCGGATTGCCGACATTCTTATGTCGATTCCAGGCTTACCGCTTCTATTGATTTTGGCAGCCATTCTATCAGAGTGGAAAGTTCCGGCTGAATACCGGCTTTATATTATTATGATTATGCTTAGCTTTGTTGGATGGCCAGGTCTTGCACGCCTAGTGCGAGGACAAATTTTATCATTGAAGGAACAGCCTTTTATGCAGGCAACAGAGGTACTGGGGTTAAGGGACCGCCGGAAAATAATCCACCATCTTATTCCGAATACCATCCCACTTCTTTTGGTTGTGGCGACCTTAAATGTTGCCGGTTCGATTTTAAGTGAGTCCGCACTAAGCTTTCTTGGACTTGGGGTCGTTCCGCCCACACCGTCATGGGGGAATATGATGAATGCAGCCAATAACTTTATGGATTTTAGGAAACGTCCATGGCTTTGGATTCCACCGGGAACCACTATTTTTCTAACTGTCGTTTCTATCAATTTACTGGGGGACGGACTAAGAGACGCACTTGATCCGAAAATGAGAAGGTAGGGATATCATATGAATAAGACGCTGCTTCAAGTAGATCACCTGCAAACAAACTTTTACACGGAAAACGGCGTCGTGAAGGCAGTGAATGACGTTAGTTTTGCTATTCGTGAAGGAGAAACCGTGTGTATCGTTGGAGAGTCAGGATGCGGCAAAAGTATTACCGCATTGTCATTAATGCAGCTAATACCGGAAAACGGCAAGGTGGAAAGCGGAGAAATTAATTTTGCCGGAAAAAACCTGCTCCACTTATCAAAAAAGGATGTGCGCCGTTTAAGAGGGAATGAGATTGGCATGATCTTTCAGGAACCGATGACATCTTTAAATCCCGTTTTCACAATTGGGGAACAAATGATTGAACCAATCCAAGAACATTTATTGTTAAGCAAAAAGGATGCCTATAAAAAGGCAATGGAACTGATTACAATGCTTGGAATCCCGAATGCTGAAAAAGTCGTCAATCTTTATCCTCATGAATTAAGCGGCGGGATGCTGCAACGGATAATGATTGCTATCGCCATTAGCTGTAATCCGAAGCTTATCATTGCGGATGAACCAACGACCGCTCTTGACGTGACCATCCAAGCACAAATATTAGACTTATTACGGGAGATAAAAAAGGAATTTAACACATCTATTTTGTTAATTACCCATGATCTTGGCGTAGTGGCAGAAATGGCTGATTATGTGGTGGTAATGTATGCGGGGAAAGTAGTGGAAGAGGGACCGGTTTTAGAGCTATTTAAGAACCCGCAGCATCCTTATACAAAAGGATTGTTGAAGGCAAAACCAGTGATTGGTGAACGGAAAGATCGTCTATATACTATTGCCGGCCAGGTTCCGAATTTAGTTAATCTGCAGGAATCCTGCTATTTTGCAGATCGCTGTGAGCATGCAATGGATATTTGCAGGATAAAGCAGCCGGCATTACATGAAATTTCGGGCGGGCAAAAAGCTGCGTGCTGGCTCTATGAGGACGGTGCAGAATAATGGGCGAAGCATTATTAGAGGTTCATAATCTAAAAAAATACTATTCTGCTTCAAAAGGTATGTTTAAAAAATTCGGAGATCCGTTGAAGGCTGTTGATGGGGTTAGTTTTTCAATTGCCAAAGGCGAAGTATTTGGGCTTGTTGGTGAATCTGGAAGTGGGAAATCGACGATTGGTAAAACCATTTTACGCCTCCATGAGAAGACAGGAGGAGAGGTAAAGTTTAAGGGGAAAGATATTTTTTCATTATCCAAAAAGGAGCTCCGCAATCTTCGTGTGCAAACACAGCTTGTATTTCAAGATCCGTTTAGTTCGTTAAATCCAAGGCTCCGAGTGGGGGATGCAATTGGCGAGGCCATGGTCGAGCACGGTCTTGTTTCAAAACAGGAGGTACGCGAGCGGGTGTTAGAGGTAATGGAAAAGTGCGGATTAGCTCCGTTTCATATTGATCGATATCCACATGAATTTTCCGGCGGACAGCGGCAGCGTATCGTCATTGCTAGAGCGATGGCGCTAAATCCTGAGTTTATTGTTATGGATGAACCAGTCGCATCACTTGATGTATCCATTCAAGCGCAAATAATAAATCTATTCAGTGACCTACAGAGGGAAAATGGATTATCCTATCTGTTTATTTCCCATGATTTAAGTGTTGTGGAACACCTTTGCACGAAAATTGCCATTATGTATTTGGGGAATATTGTAGAATTGGCTTCTAAAGAAGAGTTATTTGATCATCCACTTCATCCCTATACAAAAGCACTCTTATCGGCTGTGCCCATTCCAGACCCCATGGCCAAGAGAGAGCGGATTATTTTAAAAGGGGATATTCCAAGCCCTATAAATCCGCCTTCAGGCTGTAAGTTTCGGACCAGATGTCCGATAGCGACTGACCTTTGTGCACAACAGGTGCCGGATTATCGCGACACAGGCAGCGGCCATTTTGTTGCCTGTCATTATGTATAATTTAATTTGGAAAAAAGGTGGCAATACAGAATCTGTATTGCCTCTTTTTTTTCTAAATCACACAGCCCACTCAATTTCATATAAATATAGAAAAAGTAAAATGGGTGAATGTAATGGCCGAACATGATGGCGATTGGATCTCGTGGATCTTGGATGCTTTTGAAACAAGAGCGGTTTATCTTTTCCCTGCTCCAGTGAAAGAAATCGGCGGCACGAAATGGGGATATATTGATGAGAAAGGGAAATTTGTTCTCCAGCCGATATATGATAATGCCAAGGATTTTCAGGATAATGGTTTGGCGAATGTTGAGATGATGGATAAATCAGGCCTCATCGATGATAACGGGTATTTTATTGTGAAACCGAAATACGATACGATACAACCGTTTTCAGAAGGAAGGGCAGTCGTCAACGATCAGCAGGGGAATAAAGTTATTGATGGAAGTGGCAAGGAAATAACCGAAAGGGCCTATTCTGTCGCATACCCAGAGTATAAAGGTGGACGTTTATTAGTTGGGGTGACAGATACGGATGAACAGTACTTGCATGGATTTTTGAATAAGAGAGGCAAAGTGGTTATTCCCCTTATCTATCCATCTGCCAGTGATTTTTCAGAGGGGAAAGCGGTTGTAAAAACAAAGAGCGGCCTCTACGAACTAATTGATCTTACCGGAAAGGTATTACAATCCTATCCTTTTGCGTTTGTTGATCAATATGGCCAAGGTCTTCTTGTATATAAAAAGAGGGAGGATGGAAAATTAGGGTATATCGATGAACAGGGGAAAACAGTCCTGGAGCCTCAGTTTTCAAGTGCAGAAGCATTTATCGACGACCGCGCAATTGTTGGTTTGACTGTAAAAAATAATCATTATTATGGCGTAATAGATAGAGAAGGAAATTTTTTAATTAAACCAAATTATACTAGCATTATGGATCTTGGTGAAAATCGGTTTGCAATTGGGAAAGAACTGGCACCAGAGCAGCCATGCTTAAGATCAATTTACGCGTTAGCAGATTCAGATGGCCGGATTCTAACAGGGTTTATTTTTCATGACATTACCCCATTTTCCGATGGGGTGGCTTCTGTTTCTGATGACCAGCATACGTTTTTTATTGATAAGAATGGGAAGAGGAAGGTACATCTTCCAATGGTCAGTGGCAGCGGCTGGCTAAGCTTTGACAAGACACTAATCAAGAGTGAAGTTGATAATCGCTTGGTGTATTTTAATCAAAATAGTGGTGTGGTCTGGAAGCAGGCGGACATTATCCCGCTAAATAATCAGTATTCAGTAATTGAGCATAAATTTAGACCGAATAGGGAATATGTTGTTTATTACCCACAGGTACAAGGAATGGAAAATCCGGATATGGTTATGGTGAATAAGTCATTAAAGGAGCTTGCGGGTGTTAAACCCGCGCCCGCTGGGAAGCAGCTGGAATCCAATTATACTGGTGACTTTGAGGTAACCTTTTACAAGAAAAACTTGCTTGTGATGGAGATAAATGGGTACGATTACATGTTTTGTGCTGCTCACGGGATGCCTGTTAAAAAGTATGTTCATATTAATCTTAAGAATGGTTCGATGTATCAGTTGAAAGACTTGTTTAAACCTGGGAGCCCTTATGTGAAAGTAATAAGTGATATGATTATGGATCAAATTAAAAATAATGAACAATATTCTTCTTATCTTTCTCCTGATGATTACCATGGAATGAAGGAGGATCAGCCGTTTTTTATTCGTGAGGATGCCTTAAATATTTACTTTAAGCATTATGAAATTGCCTCCTTTGCTGCGGGATCTCCAACCTTTACAATCCCCTTCGATGAACTGAAAGATATGATTAATCAAGACGGCGAGTTTTGGAAGTCGTTTCAGTAAAAAGGCAGGAGTTCGGCCCCCTGCCTTTTTACTATGAAATTATTGGCTTCGAAATAGCTGGAAAGGGGTGGGGTATTGTGAAATAATGGTGAAAACACGATATGATTGAATTAGGGGTGAGATGGGATAAAGATTTATGATGTTTCAAGAAAACTTGAGAATGGTATGCCTGTATGGCCCGGGGATACTGCGTTTCAATATGTGGTTTCATGGCCAATGGAAGAAAGCGGCTCAGTCAATGTAGGTAGTCTTCAATTAAGCGCGCACACGGGAACGCATGTAGATGCTCCTTTTCATTTTGATAACAATGGAAAACGAATCATTGAACTTGATCTCAATCTTTACATCGGGCCAGCGAAAGTCATAGATATGGGTGGCAAGGAAAGTATTGGTGAAGCTGATTTGCGGGGGGTTAACCTTGATGGATGTAAGAGGGTGTTATTTCGAACACTTGCGTGGGTAAATCCAAGTGAATTCCCCGAGAAAATTCCTCATATTAACCCGGATTTAGCGCCTTATTTGGCAAGTATTGGGGTTAAGCTTATCGGCTTGGGTGTACCGTCTGTGGATCCAATTGACAGCAAGGAGCTGCCTGCGCACCATAGTTTGAATGAAAACGGAATTCACATATTGGAATCCCTTATGCTCGACGAAATCGAACCGGGTGACTACGAACTAATCGCCCTGCCGCTGCCACTCGTCGAAGGAGACGGCAGCCCCGTCCGCGCAATCCTACGACGATAGTAGAATAGAAACGGTGCCTGACACCCTTATTACTACTATCGTAGTAATAAGGGTGTCAGGCACCGTTGGTTAGGCATGTTTTCTTCTGTATATGAACCAGTAGCTTCCGAGGCCAATGATGAATAAGAGACCGACGGATACTGGGACAACATAGTCTTTAAATGAGGGTTCTAAGGTAGTAGTCTTTTTCGTTCGCACGTTGGCATGATCTGTCCGTACGTTCTCGTTTATTGAAGTAGATTCTTCCGAATGCGAATTGGCAAATACATTGGTTCCAAATAGAAAAAACAACAGCGAAGCGATAACAGCAATTTTGCTAAACATTATTCTCAACTCCGTTATATTGTTATCTTGTTGTTGTTCATTCTACCATCATTCACACCCGGTTATATCAAATACCCAGGAATGTTCACAAACCTTTCGAAATTACAAATATATCAATTTTTGCCCAAATCCAGTATTTCCAAAGCTTTCTAGGCTATTTCTTAAACTTCTCTCCAATTAACATTGATTTATATCAATTCCTTAGGAAAAAAAAGATGGTAAACTAAGGCATAAACCATTTCGAAGGGGAGTGTTAGTTATGTTTGAAATAATTGATAAAAAAGCAGTCATGGATATCCGGGAACGTGTTGCAAAGGGGGAACATCCACGACGGGAAATTTTAAACTTTATTAAAGCGGCACCAGTAGGTACCATTTTTGAAATTCATTTACCACATCGCGGTGAGCCGTTAATCGCCAATTTACAATCTTTTGGAATGAACGTGATTGTCAATGAAATCGAACCGATGCATTTTCGCCTAATGGCAGTAAAATTGGATGAGTTTTAGTCCATTTCGGCCATACTTTTAAGTTGGTCCAACTCTAGAATTTGTATTTGTCTGCGCCCGTCCATGGCGATTAGCTTTTGGGACATAAATGCTAATAGCTTTCTACTTATTGATTCTGGAGTTGTCCCGATATACCCCGCTAAATCTTTTTTCGTTATTGGTAATGTAAAGGTACCATTAAAGGCATTCAATTTATCATGAAAAAGGATGAGTGCCCGCGCAAGCCGCTGTTCTACCTCCATCAAACTTAAAAAGCCAACCGATTCATCTGCTTCATATAAACGATCATTAACAGCCAGTAAAAACCGGTAGGATAATTCCGCATTCTTCTCCATCGTCCTAAGGAAATCCCCTTTTTCAATGGAACAAATGACAGTGGGACTCCCAATAACCTCAGCATTTGCATAATGTTTTTCATTTCGAAGTAATGAAAATAACCCGAAGAAATCCCCAGGAAACAACAAACGGACAATTTGTTCTTTTCCTTCAGCCGACATTTTCGTTAGCTTTATCAGGCCTTCATTCACAACAAAAAGTGTTTCGGAACGCTCCCCCTCTTGGAAAATGAATTCACCCTTTAAAAAGTGACGGCTCCTTGTGACATTTTGTAATAGCTGAAGATCCTCTTTTTTCATCCCTTTAAAAACGGGCACAGATGTGATACATGAAGATCCATGCGAGCAACAGTGATCACAGTTCATCCTTCACCACTCCTTCTAAACATCCTTATAGCTTAATAATATCTGCTTCCTAAAAATAATGAAGTGATTTGCATCAATTTATTATATTTCTTGATACAGGTCAATGTTAATGAGAATGATTTTCATTAATATGAAAGAAAAACATGAGGTGATTCCACCATGAATGCAACCTGTTTAATTGTTTATGCAAGTATGACAGGGAATACAGAAGAAATAGCCAATCTTATTGCATCAGGCATTCAAGAGGCAGGGGGTACTGTCTCGATAAAGGATATCTTAGAAGTAGATGTTCCAGACCTTCAAGAATATGATGGGATATTATTGGGAGCCTATACGTGGGGAGACGGTGATCTTCCGGATGAGTTTCTCGACTTTTATGATGAAATGGATCAATTGAATTTATCAGGGAAAAGGGCAGCTGCATTTGGTTCCTGCGACTCTTCCTATGAGCATCGTGGGGGAGCGGTTGATATTCTCACGGAAAAACTGGCAGAACTGGGTGCCGAGCTTGTGCACGAAGGTTTAAAAATTGACCTTTCTCCAACCACTGCGGAAAAAGAAGAATGTATGAAGTTTGGTCAATCCTTTGTAGAAAAATTTTGAGAGGATGTGGGGATTATGAGTATGATTGAAATCCCATTAAATGATGTGGCCTGCACCGGTTGTATCGGGAAGATAAAAAGACAGATGCAACGAACAAATGGAATAGAAAAAGTAGAAATTGTATCTGGAACCGGTAAAATCCAAATTAACTTTAATGAAAGCATCATTCAATCGGAGGAAATTAACCGTAACCTAAATAAGATTATACTGCGAACATTTGATTAAAGGGCTGCCTAAAAAGGCAGTTCTTTTTTTATTTGGAATATTTACCCTAGTTCATTTTTTCGGATATTTATGTCACTTTTTTGGATTGTTGATTATTATGAAAGCGTTTAATATTTGATGTAGCAGGAACGAAAGTGGTTTTTATAAAAATAAAAATGGGGGAATGAGTAATGAAGAAAGGGAAATTGTTGTCTGCAGCATTAGTGGCTGTACTTGGAATTTCGGGAATCTTAACAGGTTGTTCATCAGATGAAAAAACAACAAAGACTGAGAACAGTGTAAGTAAGGAACTAGTAGTTTATTCACCAAATCCAATTGAGTTTAATGAGCCTTTGGTAAAAGAATTTGAAGATGAAACAGGAATTAAGGTGGAAGTTATTTCTGCAGGTGCAGGGGAGCTTTTGAAACGAATTGAATCGGAAGGGGATAATCCTTTAGGGGATGTCATGTGGGGAGGATCTTTATCATCGTTAGATCCATTCAAAGATCATTTTGCTAAATATCAATCCAAAAATGAAGACAAGGTTATTGATGACTATAAAAATGATGATGGCTTTATCACACGATTCTCACTCGTTCCAAGTGTCATTATGGTAAATAAAAACCTTGCGGGTGAATTAAATATTAGTGGATATGAGGATTTATTGAATAAGCAATTGAAAGGGAAGATTGCGTTTGCAGACCCAGCAAAGTCATCTTCTTCATTCGAACAAGTTATTAACGAATTATATGCGATGGGCAATGGTGATCCTGAAAAAGGATGGGATTATGTAGGAAAATTAATTGGGAATCTTGATCACAAATTATTGAGTGGATCCTCTGCAGTATACAAAGGTGTAGCAGATGGTGAATACTCTGTTGGGCTTACATTTGAAGAGCCAGTTGTGAATTATATGAATGATGGCGCCCCAGTACAGATAGTCTATCCAAAAGAAGGAACAATTGTGAAGCCCGATGGTGCCGCGATTATTAAAGGTGCAAAAAATCTGGAAAATGCCAAGAAATTCATTGATTTTATTACCAACGAAGAGTCACAAACAATGGTGGCAAATGAGCTAAATCGCCGTCCTGTTCTTTCTACAGTGAAAATCAAGAAGGATATCGGAATGAAGCCGCTTACGGAAATCAAATTAATTAGTGACGATCAAGCATGGTCAAACAAAAATAAAGAAACCATTCTAGATAAATTTAAGGATATTTTTACAAGTAATTAAGAATTGAAATCAAACATGAAAGAGTATGAGTAGTCAATGGCTCATACTCTTTTAAAATAATCCAAACATCGTAGATTCATGAAAAAGGAGGTTGTTCAAATTGAGCACATCAATCACATTTGAGCAGGTACGGAAGGACTATGAAAAAAATACGGTAATTCCTGATTTAAATTTAAAAATAAAACCAGGTGAACTCTTCACATTATTAGGCCCATCAGGCTGCGGGAAAACCACGCTTCTAAGGATGATTGCAGGTTTCCACAGTATCGACGGAGGGACGATCTCATTCGATCAGCAAGTAATTAACGATATTCCAGCCCATAAACGGAATATTGGGATGGTCTTTCAAAATTATGCAATTTTTCCCCATATGAATGTGTACAACAATGTAAAATACGGTTTGAAAAACCGGAAGATCAATAAAGAAGAAATGATCAAACGGCTTGACGAAATTATTGAAACGGTCAAAATCACAGACTATAAAGATCGCCTTCCAAATCGCTTGTCTGGCGGGCAGCAGCAGCGTGTTGCTTTGGCAAGAGCTATTGTTATTCATCCAAAAGTTCTTCTGATGGATGAACCATTATCGAACCTGGACGCAAAGCTTAGAATTGACATGCGCCGTGCCATAAGTGAAATTCAAAAGGAAATTGATATCACGACAGTGTATGTTACTCATGATCAGGAAGAGGCATTAGCCATTTCGGATCGAATTGCCGTCATGAAAGACGGGATCATCCAGCAGGTCGGGTATCCAGATACCATTTATTTACGGCCTATTAATGCATTTGTTGCAACCTTTATCGGCCATTCCAATTTATTCCCAGGGATCATTGAACAGGATAATGGAGTGAATTTTCTTCGGATGACAAAAGATTATCAGATTGAAATAAAAAATGTAACATCAGAAGTTCGTGCTAATGACAAAGTAATGGTCGCAATTCGACCGGAAGAGTTTACACTATCTGAACGTCAGTCTGGGATTAGAGCAAGAGTTAAACATCGGAATTTCTTAGGCAAATATATAAATTATGAGCTCGTTTTGGATGATGGACAAAGTATCGAGTTTACACAGGATACCAATCAAAAGGATCGGTTCATACAGTTAGATGATGTGGTTTACTTAGAAGTTATCGCAGAAAAAATTAATATATTCACTGCAGATGGTGAGGAAAGTCTCATTTCGGGAGTGACCCGTTATGTGGAATAAATTGACTAGAAAACTAGACTTTTGGAATTCAGTGACATTGCTTGTATTTTTATTTTTTGCTGTATTTTTAATTTATCCGCTTGGAGCGTTGTTGCTAGGAAGTTTCCAAGGAAACGATGGCTCATTTACATTTGAACATTTTCAAACCTTTTTTGAGAAAAAATATTATTATCAATCATTGCTCCATAGTTTCGCAGTCACCATATGCGTGACGATCCTGGCTATCGCTTTGGGGGTGCCTCTTGCCTATTTAATGTCGACGCTGAGAATTCGCGGCAAGGGACTTATCGAAATATTAATTATTATTTCTGTATTATCGCCACCATTTATTGGAGCCTATTCATGGATTCTTTTATTAGGCCGAAGCGGTGTCATTTCAAGATTTTTTCTGGAGCATTTTAATGTAACGATCCCTAGTATCTACGGGTTTGGTGGGATTCTATTGGTTTTTACCTTAAAATTGTTCCCGTACATCTATTTATATGTTTCTGGAGCTCTTAAAAAAATGGATGCCTCTTTAAGTGAAGCGGCCGAAAGCTTAGGAGTGACAGGAATTAGAAAGGTTACAACGCTAATCTTGCCGCTGATTCTGCCAACAGTTTTAGCAGGCGCCATGCTGGTTTTTATGAATTCCCTTGCTGACTTTGGGACTCCAATGCTAATTGGAGAAGGTTATTCGACCATGCCTGTGCTTATCTACTCAGAATTTATTAGTGAGGTAGGCGGGGATGCACACTTTGCCGCGGCTCTTGCAACCATAATGATTTTTATTACAACCTTTATATTTATTGGTCAAAAATATTTTATCAACAAGAAATCATTCGAAATGAGTTCGCTTCGCCCTATTCAACCTGAGAAAGCAAAAGGAATGAAAAACCTTTTTGCCCATTTGTTTATTTATGTTATTGTGGGATTAGCAATCATTCCACAAGTCATGGTTATCTATACGTCATTCTTAAAAACCAGAGGTGCCATGTTTATTGACGGTTATACATTGGAAAGTTACCGCAGAGTAATCGAACGTATGGGTGATTCCATTTTAAATACGTATATCTACGGGATCATTGCGTTAGCAGTTATCATATTATTGGGGATGCTCATTTCGTATGCATCTGTAAGAAGAAAAAACTTCTTAACCTCTTTTATTGATACGATTGCCATGTTCCCTTATATAGTTCCAGGCTCAGTATTGGGGATTACGTTGCTTCTTGCCTTTAACAAATCACCGTTACTATTAAGTGGAACGGCAGCTATTTTAATTGTTTCCTTTATTATTCGCCGGCTTCCATATACGATGCGATCAAGTGCTGCCATTATTTATCAGTTGAGCCCAAGTATGGAAGAAGCATCAATTAGCTTAGGTTATTCCCCCATGAAGACGTTTATTAATATTACTGCTAGGTTAATGATGCCAGGTGTTTTAGCTGGTGCTCTACTAAGTTGGATTACGGTCATCAATGAACTTAGTTCGTCGATTATTTTATTTACTGGAAAAACTAGAACCATGTCAGTTGCAATCTATTCGGAGGTCATTAGGGCAAGCTATGGTACTGCCGCAGCACTTTCCACAATTCTAACAGTCACTACGGTAATCTCACTTTTGATTTTCTTCAAAGCAACAGGTTCGAAAGAAGTAAACCTATAAATTTGATAGGGAAGGCAACTCCGCTATTGAGTTGTCTTTTCGGCATAACTTGTACGACGCAAGGAAAAGGTGATTGATGTGGAATCTACTAACAAGGTTTCCAGTTTATATCGGAAGGAACTGAAACGTTCCTTAATCAGTTTTGGGATTGTTCCCGTTGCGATTATCGTCTTTATTTTTTATAATCTATTCTTTTTCATTAGCTATCATATTCTAAAAGAAAATACCCGAAATGAAGGGAAAATGGTCGCAAATGAAATCATTGTGAAATTTTCACAGATATCTGCTCAAAGTAAGCAATTAGCGAAAGAGATAAATATTAATCGAATGGAAACCTACAGCACGTATCGCACCAAAATGTATGAACGCCTATACAGTGCAGTGAATGAGCAAAAGCTAAATAGCTTGTTTTCTGTGATTGACGCAGATGGGAATGTAATCGCAACAAATTGGATAGAAGATCCTGTTGATAATCATAAAAATGCTGTTTGGTATTTAAATAAGCGGTTGAAAAATAATCGTAACGATCAAAGTCTTATGTACCCGAATCGCCAAAATCTTAAAACAGATAGAATCTTCTATAACATCGCAAATCCGATTTACAATGAACAGGGCAATGTTTCAGGCTATATTATTTTCAATTTATTAGAAAATAAATTCCGCCAGCTAATGAATAATGTCCACTATACCGACATCTTAATCACTGACCAATATGATAATAGTATCTTAACATCAAATGAAATGTTACTAACACAGTCAGGAAAACTAAAGGCTGTAAATAATAGTAGCTATATCACGAAACAACTTTCAATTCTTAATGCCAACATTAATGTTCATTCCATCTTGTATATTGGCTTATTTAAGCGTATCTATAAAATTGGGCTTGTAACATTACTGATTGTCTTCCTTTCCATCACAATCGGGACCATTATATTTGCAAACCAGACAACGCTGAAAAAGATGAAATCAATCGATATTCTGCTAAAAATGATTACAAAGGCAAAAAAGGGAGATTTTAACCAAAAGGTGAACTTTGCTAAAGAGGATGAGTTCCAAGTCATTGGTGAGTATGTCGAACAGCTTTTGCAAGATATTGAACGATTATTAAAGGAAAACAAAGAATCAATTGAACGAAATGCTCAATCTGAGATCAAGCAGCTTGAAATGCAGATAGATCCTCACTTTTTATTTAATACATTAGAAAATATCAAATATATGATTAAAATTGATTCTAATAAAGCAGAACGGTTAATTATTATTCTCTCCAATTTATTAAGATACAGTGTGAGTAATCGCATGCAATATAATAGTATTCAAAAGGATACGAATTATTTGAAGGATTATTTAACCTTACAGAAAATTCGATTTGGCGACGCCTTAGACTACAACATTGATGTTCAGGCAGGGACTGAAAACTATTTTCTTCCTAAATTGATTGTGCAGCCATTAGTGGAAAATGCAATCAAATATGGATTTCGGACCAAGACCAATTTAAAAATAGAGATCATCATTAAAAACACAAAGAAAAATGTATATTTGGTGATTCGCGATAATGGAGAGGGGATCGAAAAGAATAGGTTAATTGAATTAAAGAAGTCATTGATTCTCGGTGAGAATGACACCAACCATATTGGCATTTATAACGTAAATCGCAGGATTCAATTGCTATATGGGAAGAGCTACGGGTTAAGAATTTACAGCGAAGAGAAAAAAGGAACACTCGTTTTGGTGAAAATCCCAATTATAAAGGAGGAAGAGTCAGAATGATTCAAGCCATTATAGTTGAAGATGAACAAATTATTCGCAGAGGAATGATTTATACCCTGGATTGGAAAGAAATGCAAACGGAGATTATTGGCGAAGCTTCAAACGGGCAAGAGGGTCTACAGAAGATTATTGACCTTAAACCAGATTTAGTCATAACGGATATTAAAATGCCGATATTAAATGGGATTGATATGATAGAACAAGCGTCTAAATTTCATGATTTTGAAAAGGTTATTCTCTCCAGTTATAGTGATTTTGAATATACAAAAAAGAGTATTCAACTTCAAGTTTTCGATTATTTACTTAAACCGATAGATAGAGAAGTATTAAGAATAATGATGGATTTGCTAAATAAAAAAATAGTTGAGAAGAAGAAACATAAATTAATTCAACAAAAGGTAGATTTCTCCTTTATGAAGGCTGTGTTTTTTCCTGAAGAGATAGAAACGTCGGCCTATTGTGATTATACCCAAAAAGTAATAAATTGTATAAATGAACGGTATGCAGAGAAAATAAATTTGGAAGATGTAGCCCAAGATCTAGCCGTAAGTCCAAGTTATTTAAGCAGAGTATTTAAAAAGGACACAAAGGGAACTTTTCATCATTACTTAAATCAACAACGGATAAAAGCGTCGGTACCCTTACTTCTCACAAAGAAATACATGATTTACGAAATTGCAGAAATGGTAGGATTCAGTGATTATAAACAATTTAATGCAGTATTTAAAAAACACATGGGTTATTCGCCGAGTGAATTTATCCAGGGGGTTAGCCATCCACTCAGTGGAATTTAATTTATCAGAACTGCTCCTAATGGGCAGTTTTTGTTTTTGTAAAATGTTATTTATAAAGAACCAAAATGAGTGTTATAATGAATAGTGTATTACTAAGTAATAAAATATCCTCCCAGTTAAATAATAACCAAGAAAGGGAGGAATTTTTGTTGGAAAATAACCAGGATAGTAAATATGAGGATTCCTTTCTGCCCATGACATCGATTGGCAATGGAATTGGAACCATTGTCCGGCAGGACGTTTATTGTTACACAGATCAAATTGTTAATCTTGTTGCCGTCGGAGATCCGAATGTGACGAATGAATGTGTCCTAATTGATACTGGCATGCCAAAGTCAGCGGAAGAGATAAAAGAAATGCTTCAAGAGCGGTTTGGCGAAGATGTCCGTCTGAAGGCTATCGTGTTAACACATGGGCATTTTGATCATGCCGGATCCGTTGCGGAGTTATTGGAGGAGTGGAGTGTTCCAGTTTATGCCCACGAACGAGAACTCCCCTATTTAACCGGGAAGAAAGATTATCCGCCAGGGGATCCAAATGTGGACAGCGGGCTGGTTGCCAAGATGTCCCCAATGTTCCCGAACCATGGGATTGATATTAGTGCACATGTGCAAAAGCTTCCGGAGGACGGGACTGTTCCAAGTCTGCCGGACTGGAAATGGATTCATACCCCGGGACATACACCTGGCCACGTCTCCTTATTTCGTGAACAAGATGGGACATTAATCGCAGGGGATGTCTTTGTGACGGTAAAGCAAGAATCGCTCTACAAAGTGATGACGCAAATGCAGGAAATAAGTGGCCCGCCCAAGTATTTCACCACTGACTGGAATGCGGCTTATGAATCCGTGAAAAAAGTAGAGGCGCTTAAACCGCAAGTAGCGATCACTGGTCATGGTCTGCCAATGAGCGGTGAAGAACTAACCAAGAACCTACATTATTTAGTGGAGCATTTTGCTGAAATTGGCCGGCCTGATAGTGGCAGGTATGTTAATTAAAGTAGTTTATCTAGGCTGCTGTCATATGCAGCCTTTAACGTTCTTTTTGTGTTCTTAATATAGAATTATTTGTCTGAAATCCTTGTTAGGAGGGAGCTATGAGACTCTGTTTATTCCTATTATTTGCCGGTGTGTTGGATGCGGTCTTAACCCACTTTGGTATGTCTTCCGGTTTCGTTGATGAGGGGAATCCGATGATGAAGCTTGTCATTGAACAGAGCTGGTCTTATTTTTATATGATAAAAATAATCCTGCCACTTATGCTTCTGGGCTTGTTTTATCTTCGCCCTTTTAAACGTTGGGTTAGAACTCTTATCGTCTCCACCTGTGTCCTCTACTTTTCTGTCCTTGTGTATCATATGGTCTGGATTGTCCTTTACATCAATACGTCAACATAACCCTAACTAGACACCTAAACGTTAATACGATAGTATCAATACGATATCGAAAAACAAATAATAAGAAAAAAGATATAAGGAGTACAACATGTTAAATACGTTAAAGCCATTTTTGCAGGAAGCATGGAAACAATCAGGCTTCGAGCAGCCGACATCGATTCAGGATGCTGCTATCCCTATGATTCTGGGAGGAAAAGATGTCATTGCCGAGTCACCAACAGGTACAGGGAAGACGCTCGCTTATTTACTTCCCTTATTAAATAAAATCGACGCAACTATACCGTCCTTACAAGCAGTAGTCCTTGCCTCTTCCCAAGAGTTGGTTATGCAGGTTTATCAAGAATTTCAAAAATGGTCAGAAGGAAGCGGGATTAGAGGTACGTCGATTATTGGCGGGGCAAACTTAAAGCGACAGCTTGAAAAGTTGAAAAAGCGCCCGCATGTTATTTTTGCTACACCGGGCCGCTTGCTTGAATTAATCAAACAGAAGAAAGTGAAAATGCACGAGATAAAAATGGTTGTTCTAGATGAAGGAGATCAACTGTTAATACCGGAGCATTTACACACTGTCCAAAACATCGTGAAATCGACGATGAGTGACCGCCAAGTTGTCTTATTTTCGGCGACGATGAAACAGGCAACAGAAAAGCTGGCAAAAGAAATGGCAGCGGAACCTGAAGTCCTTCGAATTGAAAAAGATGAAATGGCTTCTTCCGGGGAAGTGGAGCATATCTATTTTTCCTGTGAACCACGAGATAAAATTAAGTTAATTGAAAAAATTACTCGCCTTGACCATAGTAAATCCCTTGCGTTTATTAATGACATTGGCGAAATTCAGGTTTTTAAAGAGAAATTGCTGTTTAAAGAATTATCCATCGGAGTCCTGCACAGCGATATGAAAAAGCTAGAACGACAAGCGGCATTAAAAGCTTTCCGGGATGGAAAACTGAAAATGCTGATTGCCACAGATATTGCGGCCCGGGGCCTCGATATTCAAGGAGTAACCCATGTTGTTCAAATTGACTCACCTAAAGACATTTCTCAATATGTACACAGGTCGGGAAGAACAGGAAGAATGGGAGCGAATGGTACCATCATTTCACTGGTTACGGAGCGAGAAGAGCGAGAACTAAAGCGATATTGCCGGGAGTTAAATATCCCTCTTCATAAACGAATTTTTTATCAAGGGGAAATTGTTGCTGAAGAACAAAGAAGTCAAAAGTTTAGAAAATAAAGGCAGAAGGAGGGGGCCCTCCTACTGCTTTTTTTTTTAGAAAAAGGACTTTCAAGCTCTTTTCTTGAATTGTTAAGGAGAAACGGAGGGATCCCGATGGAGAATCCAAAATTAAAGAAATATCTCGAAGAATGGCTAGAGGAAACAACAATCAGCGAAATCCAGGAAAAGTTGGCGAGCGGCGAGCTTACATCAAAAGAGCTGGTCTTACTGTATTTACATAGAATTTCTCGTTACGATAAAGAGCTACATTCAATCCTCGAAATTAATCCGGATGCGCTGCAGATAGCGGAAGCGCTTGACACGGAACGGAAAAAGAAGGGGCCACGCGGCCTGTTACACGGAATTCCGATTCTAATTAAGGATAATATCGACACCCATGACAAAATGCATACAAGTGCCGGGTCACTTGCATTAAAAGATTCGATTGCCCTAAAGGATTCATTTGTAGCAGAGCAATTACGTAAAGCCGGTGCCATCATTCTTGGAAAAACAAATATGACGGAATGGGCAAATTTTATGGCGATTGGAATGAAAAGTGGCTATAGTTCAAGAGGCGGACAGGTGGAAAATCCCTATGGTCCGGGGAAATTTGATGTTGGCGGTTCTAGTGCAGGTTCCGGGGCAGCGATTGCCGCAAATTTTGCCGCTGCTGCGGTTGGGACCGAAACCTCTGGCTCAATCCTGAATCCATCCTGCCAAAATTCATTAGTGGGGATTAAACCTACGGTAGGTTTAATTAGCCGGAGAGGGATTATCCCAATCGCACACACACAGGATACTGCAGGGCCAATGGCTAGAACGGTTGAAGATGCGGTGATTCTGTTAAATGCCTTATGTGGAAAAGATGATCTCGATTCTATCACCAAGACAAACCCTTTTATTGGATTCGACTTGTCAGAGTTACTTGTAAAAGATGGACTAAAGGGGAAGAAAATCGGCATAGCATTTGATGGCTTTATGGAGCTATTGAGTAAGGAAAAACAAAAAGTTGTGGCCGCAGGATTGGAACTGTTGAAATCAGGAGCAGAGATGATTGAGGACATTGTTTTCCCTTCCGCTAAGGCTGAATGGAAATACGATGTTTTAACCTATGAATTTAAACCAGATTTAAATGCCTATTTGAATGATCTTCACCCATCCATACCAGTGAGAACGTTAGCAGATCTAATTGAATTCAATAAAAATGATGAAGAAAAGATGCTCAAATATGGCCAGGCCGTACTACTGGAATCAGAAAAAACAAGCGGTTCTTTAACGGAAGCTGCTTATATTGATGCATTGGAATTCGACTTGTATCATTCAACAAAGAAAGGGATTGATTTTGCGTTAGAGAAATACGGACTAGATGTTATTGTTTTTCCTAACGATGAAGGCTCCCATATCAGTGCGAAAGCAGGCTATCCCACCATTGCGGTCCCTGCTGGCTATACGTCTCTTGGGGAGCCGGTGGGAATTACCTTTGCCGGAACAGCTTACAGTGAACCACTTTTAATTCAAGTGGCGTATGCTTTCGAGCAAATGACACGCTTCCGCAAGGCACCCGTACTAGAATAAAAGTGCTCCTTTTCATCCATACTATCAGTGAATTTCTCAAAAAGGAGTGGGTATGATGGGAAGAACGAAACTAGGAAATGCTAATGCACAACGTAACAATAACGCGAAAAAGCCGATGAAGGAAAGCTCCGAATTAGTTGAATTCACGCCTGGGGAAGATATAAAACGAAACCGCCCGAATAGTAAATAATGAAGAAAGCCTCCTGCTGAGCTAGGAGGCATTTTTTATAAAAGAAAGGGATTTGTTCATATCATCAAGAAAATGGTTCATATCTTCAAAAACAAGCCCAAATACTACTCTTCTTTCAACAATTCCAGTGCTTTTTTTGTCGGGCCCTCAATCACATCACCTGAATAGGAATAACGTGAGCCATGGCACGGGCAATCCCATGATTTTTCAGCGCGATTCCATTCACATTCACAGCCAAGATGGGTACAAGTGGTGTCGACGACATAAAGTTTCCCGTTCTCGTCTTTATAGGCACCTGCTCGTTTTCCGTTATACATGACAACAGAACCCTCGCCCATCTGTAAATCATCTGTGGACTTGTCGGTATACTCAAGCTTACCCTTGATCAGATGCTTAGCAACATCTGCATTGGTGGTGACAACACTTTTAAAATCGGGATCTGCCTGGAATGCTCGTGATGGTGAATAGAGCTCCATGTATGGATTTTCCCGGTCCATCACATAATCAGTTAACAAGTGTCCTGCGAGAATGCCTGTCGTCATTCCCCATTTTTTATAGCCGGTGGCAATTAAAACGTTTTCCCGGCCTTCCGTATATTTGCCGATAAAAGGAAGTTTGTCCAATGTGACCATATCCTGGGCGGACCAGCGATAATGGTATTCCTTCAGCCCAAAGGCCTCTTCGGCGAATAATTGGAGCGCTTCATAATGCTTTAGCGTGTCGATTCCCTGCCCTGTTTTATGATTTTCACCGCCGAGTATGAGCAACTTTTCCCCATTATACGGTGTTGTACGAATGGAGCGGGCCGGGCTGTCGGCACTGATATAGATGCCGCCGGGATAGTCCATGTCTGTTTTTATACCGATTGCATAGGATCTATCTGTATGCATTCTGGCAAAATAGAGACCTGGTTTATCATAAAAAGGGAAATGTGAAGCAATAATCACCTGTTTGCATGTCACCCTATGACCAGCCTTTGTCACTACTTTTGGTTCTGTATCATCATCTTCAATATCTGTAGCGACTGTATTTTCATAAACAGAACAGCCAGCCTTTACGGCATCCTCTAGAAGCGACTTTAAAAACTTTAGCGGGTGATACTGTGCTTGATTGCGCATCAATAGAGCCGCCTTGGCCGGGATATTAAATGGAATCGTGTCTTTCAAAGATCCGTCAATATTGAGACTTTTGTACGCTTCCCACTCCGTTTTTATCTTTTCAACATACTCTTCAGTCGTGGCATAAATATAAGCATCCTCTTTGCTGTAATCACAGTCAATACCATTTTCCTTTACCATGGTTTCAACGAATTGAATGGCATTCATATGGGATTCAAAATACAGCCTGGCCTTTTCTTGCCCAAAGTGTTGGATTAACTCATCATAAATCATGCCATGCTGGGCGGTTAACTTAGCCGTGGTGTGCCCGGTTGTCCCGTTTAAGACACCTCCGGCTTCCAAAATGGCTACCTTCAGCCCTTCTTTTGACAGTAAATAGGCAGTTGTAATCCCAGTTATTCCAGCCCCGACAACTGCTACGTCCACTGATAAATCCTCATTTAATGGTTCATAAGTCGGTAATTCTATCTCGCGCCAAAAGGTTTTAGGAAATTGATGTTCAGATCCACTCATATGTACGCCTCCAGCATTAAAATAATCTCCTGTTTAATTTTTCCCAAAATGAAAAATAAATGTCATGGAGGTGAAAAATTAATTTTTCATCATAAAAAGAACCCTGATTAGCCAGGGTTCTGAAAAAGTTATTCCTCATCGGTGTTTATTTTATCAATCCGGGATGCATCCTCTGAATCAAGTGCTTCCCTTAAAAAATGGAAAATACCCCATGCAACACAACCAAGACAAATCAGAAAGCCGAGAGCAATGGTCCACAAAAGTGTCATCATTCGTCCCCCTTTAGAGAGCTTACCGAGAAAAATAAGCTTTCTACAGGTATATGCCTTAAGGGGACTAAATTTTCCTATTTAGCAAATTTAGTCTTTTTTTCCCAGTTCTGAATAGTAATCGACTTTCTTTATATTGACGCCGACGAAGGTTTCAATAATCGATTGACCACCGGCAATAGAGAAAATTAAGATAAACACAAATGTAACTTTTGGGAACAGCAGATAAGCACCGCCCAAAAAACAAGCACTCCACACACCGGCACACCAATAACATTTCAACAGATATCCAAACATGGAGGCAGGGACTTCCTTCGTTTCCGTGCCATTATCCGTCTTAACTTGAACTTTTTTCATGAAGGGCCTGCGGATGAATTCTGTAATTTTATCAAAAACGATTAAATGGGTTAGACGATAGCTTGCTAAAATTAGCATAATATAGGTCATCCATGATAAGTCTTTCATATTTTATGCCTCCGAAAATCCACTTAAAGACAGCTGAATTTTATTTTTTTGATTCCCTGTATATTTTGAGCTTGAAATCAAAATTATATATTCGGAGGAGGCGAAAAAATGAAAAAATCTTTTTGGTTTAGTTTTCTGTTCTTACTATCTCTTTTCTGTATTCCAAGCGTCTCGTTTGCCCAACAAATTTATACGGTTCAGCCAGGGGATACACTTTGGAAAATTGCTGTAAGGTATCAGGTCGGAATTACAGAGATTATTCAAGCCAACCAGCAATTTAAAAATCCTAACTTGATCTATCCGGGTCAAAAGGTAAATATTCCTGAATTAGGCGGAGTGAAATCGATTGAAAATCAGGTTATTTCGCTAACCAATCAGGAGCGGGCGAAAAATGGCCTGAAACCATTCGTGGCAGACTGGGAGCTTTCCAGGGTGGCTCGCTATAAGGCAACGGACATGAGGGATAAAAATTATTTCTCTCATACAAGCCCAACCTATGGCAGTCCATTTGATATGATGAAGAGCTTTGGTATTTCCTACCGTTCTGCAGCTGAAAATATTGCAGCCGGTCAAACGACACCACAGGCAGTGGTTCAATCATGGATGAATAGTTCTGGTCATCGGGCAAATATTTTAAGCTCTAACACCCGAATTGGAGTAGGATATGCCACTGGTGGATCGTATCGTTACTATTGGGTGCAGATGTTTATCTCGAATTGAACTACCCCTTAACATCCCTTACAGGTTGTTTGTAGTGGGGGATTCTTTAAATAACAAGACATATATCATAGGAATTTAAGATATATGACCGTCTCCCGTTCAACTAGGAGGCGGTTTTTCCTCTTTTCAACTTCGACAAACCTTTTTGCTCCAAGTTTGTTAAAGTACCTGGAGCAAAGAATTCGTTCGTAGAACGAAACCTGTCTATATCAAAAAGATCTGATTGATAGAACGCACAAACACGAACATCTTTCAGGATTTTAGAAATATATGCCCACTGCGCCCAATGATGCATACCAGTTATCTTCTCCGGTAAAAGTGCATGCAATACTGGTGGGAGTATCTCTTCAAAACCTAGTGCCCTCCGGGCTATAACAAAACTAGCCGCTTCATGAATGGATATTCCAAATCGCTTCATGTATTTCATTTTTCCTATTTGACTTGTATATGCAGGGTTTACTTCAAATACTTCCACACCCATTTTTACAGCTCTTGATTGAATGGCAGAAATCATTTTGTTATAGGCAAACATAGACATCATCATGTTTCTCTTCTTATTGCCATAAGCACTTGAAACTTTTGATTTAGTCGTATCCAATTTTTCAAGAGCAATCGGTTTGTTTTCGCGAAAAGCTGCGTTTACCACTTCAATCGCTTCAACCTCAATAACTTTCGTAATTTGATTGGATAATTTTCCTAGAATCTCAAATTTTAGCGACCATGAAGAAATAAGTTGGCCCTTATTGTTCACATTTGAAATGGCAAAATGGTCAACGTTACAATCTATACCAATAATTCCGTCCGCTTTAGAATAATTTACAAATTCATTTTTTTCTTCAGTAATAATGCATTTGAATATGTAATATTCGCCATGATCTTCGATAGACCAAGCGATTGGTTTTCCGTACTGCTTTTTATTTTTGCAATTTTTTTGAATAGAAATTGCTGCTTCAACTTTTTCTTGTCCATAGGGGAAAGAAATTTCTTTGACTTCAACTAACACACCTGAAGGAGTTTTATAAGTTAAGGAGTGGGTTTCAATATCGTAGTTAAAAACAAAGTTTCCAGAAGCAGCATCTTTACGTCCAGATATAACCATTGTCTTGTACCGAGAATCGTTCCATTTATTAGTCCACTTTTCGTGATTACTCTTATAGATATCCATGGTGTATTGCAATTTAAATAATTTCTTGGTACCAAAAACAACGCTTGAAATTACTGTTTTCAAACGTTTTAATTGTTCTTCAAACTTATGTAACTTGAAAGTCAAAAAACCGATTTTAGTGTTTGTCCGACTAACTTGAATATCCAAATAAGCATGCTCAAATTGATAAGCATGATAATAGATATCTGTTTTCTTTTTAAATTGCACCACAAAATAATTCCCTAATTTTTGTTCTCTAGATTTTTGAGGGAAGGATGGTTTTCCGTTAACAAAACTTGATTTCATTTTTTTCAACTTACTAAGTTTTGTTTTTTCACTTTTTAGCTTCTTTTTAACAGATTTAATCTGTTCTTCTTTATTTGCAATATAGAGTTTGTTTAACTCTGTTAAAGACTTTTGTTTTGCATTTGCTTCTTGAAGGGCGCAATTTGCAAAATAATCATCAAGTTGAAATTTTTCCTTTATAGTGAGGTGAAGGGATTTATTTCGTTTGCTTTTTCCTGACCTTTTCTCTTTTACCAACGTGTTAAATGAAAAATGTTTAGCTTTATTGAACAAAAAAAGGGCATGACTGGTAGCGTCAACAAACTTTTTATCCAATGTATTTTTATATACACGATTTGTAAAGTATGCATTTGTACCCATTTGTTATGCTCCTTTGGAAATCATTTATATATTCCATTATAACAGAATATACGTTCGACCTCCAACGAAAACTCTCCTTCGGACGGGCGATTCATCCCCTCCCTACTCATTGGGCTTCGCCCTTCACACTCCTTGAGGAAGGGGTCTTCTCGCCCAAAACGATAAAGTCAAGGGTCAGTCATTTAAGCACAGTGCTTAATGGGCTGACCTTTTCTACGTCTTAAGTCCGATATAAAAATCAAGCTCTAGCGCAATTATGAAAAGCGGTGGAAAAAGGTAAGATGAAATCAAGATAAAGAAAGGAGTGAAAAACAAAATGAAAAAATTTGGTTTATTGGTTGCTGGGGGGATCGCAGCTGTCATCTTACTTTCAACAATTGGTCCAATGGTGGGGTTACTTGTCAGCCTAGTGCTCCTGTACTTCATCTTCAAACAATTTTTAAAAACTACATCTATAGGTGGAAAAATTGGTCTTGGGATCGTCGGTTTCATTGTCCTCATGGCCTCCATCCATAACGTCCCGGCCATCATTGGCGTGGCAGCAGCCTATGTGCTTCTCCTTGTATATAAAAAATGGAATGAGAGCAAACACACGAAAATGAAAGAAGAATCTGACCCATTTGTCAATTTTGAAAAACAATGGAATGAATTAAAAAATTAATATAAATTAAAGGAGAGAATAACGATGACAAACTTATTTACGAGAATTAAAAATACTATTACAGCTGATCTGCATGAGGCAATGGATCAAAAAGAAAAGAAAAATCCAATTGCACTGCTTAATCAATACCTTCGTCAATGTGAGCAGGAAACAGAGAAGGTAAGAAAGTTATTGGAACGTCAATATACATTGAAGGATGAATTTACGAGAGAATATCATCAAGCGGCGGAATTAGCTGAAAAAAGAAAATTCCAAGCAGAAATTGCTTCTAAAGCAGGGGAAACGGAGCTAAATCAATTCGCTTCAGCAGAACATCAGCAATATGCCGACAGGGCAAGCCGCTTACGTGCATCACTTGAACAGGTAAAAGAGCAGCTTGGGGACTTAGAAAGAAAATATGAAGAAATGAAGCACAAGCTAAAAGATATGAACCTAAGAAGGATGGAATTAATGGGCCGTGAAAATGTAACCCGTGCGAACCTTCGTATCAACCAAGTGCTTGATTCCAATACGTATTCAGATAAATCCTACTCAAAATTTAAGGACATTGAAAACTATTTGGATCGCTTAGAGCATCAAGTGAACAGCTCCTTCTACCGCAACACCATCGATTCACGAATTGCTCAACTAGAAAAAGACATGAAATTGGAAGAAAGCAAGTCCATTTAATAAGTAAAAATGGTATTCTTAAGAGGCGTAGTCATTCTGCGTCTCTTATCTATATCAAATTCAATAAAAAGGGAGGGTGGGCTGATGTTTAAAAATGAAAAAAACGATTATATTGGATGGCTGGTTATTGTCGGTATTGTCATTCTGCTCCTAGAGATTTTATTTTTTAACAGAGGGCTGATATTCTCTCTTTTTATTTCAGGCGGAATGATTTATCTCGGACGTAAAAAGACGGGAAGAAGATTAGGCAAACTCCTTTTTATCGGCGGGATTATTTTCTTTGTTCTTAGTATCGTCAATATGATGACGTTCAAATTTTTGTTATTAGCGATTTTATTGCACTTTTTCATCCAGTTTTTAAGTTCTAAAAAGCAGCCTAAAAAAATATCACCTGAAATCGTTACACCGGAACCCGCTCAGCAAGACGAAACCTTGATTAAATCGGAGCCGTTGTTTGGAAATATTTTCATTGGGCAACAAAAAACGCCCGATACTGTTTATGACTGGAAGGATGTCAATATTCAGACTGGAATCGGTGATACCATCATTGATCTCAGCCTTACGATGCTGCCCAAGGGGGAAACGGTGATTTTCGTGCGAAATATCATCGGTAATATCCAGATTCTTGTCCCCTATGAAATTGATGTCAGTATCCATCATTCTGGTGTAATTGGCTCGACAACTGTTTTCGGCAAACATGAATCGAAGATGTTTAATCAAGTGTTTCAGTTGAAAACACCTAGTTATGATCAATCTGAACAAAAGGTGAAGATTTTTACTTCACTTGTCGTGGGGAATTTAGAGGTGAGCCGGATATGAGTACGACGGGGCGTCAAATTGTCTGGAGTGTCGGTTTCTCCTTCCTCATCGCCATCATCATTGGAGCCGTTTTTATTTTTGTCTTCCCCTTACACACCTGGTCGGAATTATGGAATAAGCATTTCATGGATATTCCAATCGTTATTTTTGTTCCTGCTTTTAGCATCGCGATAGGAATCCTATTAGGTGGGGCGCAAGGCTTTTTTTGGCGAAAGCAGTTTCTCAGTATTGAACACTCTTTGCACCAATTAGAAGAAGGTCGTTCGTTGGAAATGAAAGAAAAGCCTCCCGTTACGGAAATGCAAGTGATTGCCGAGCGGATTGATAAAATTGGTAAACAAATGTCAGAACAGGCGAAGCTCTCACAACGATTAGCGACCGAAAAAGTAGAAGACCAGGAAGCAAGAATTCAGGAAATCATCGAACAGGAACGGAATCGTCTTGCACGTGAGCTCCATGATTCTGTAAGCCAGCAATTATTTGCCGCATCCATGATGATGTCTGCGATTAATGAAACGAGGGGGCAGCCTGAAAATGATCGTGAAGCCAAGCAATTGAAGCTGGTAGAAGAGATGATTCATCAATCCCAGCTTGAAATGCGGGCATTGCTTTTACACTTACGTCCGGTCGCCTTAAAGAATAAAACGCTGCAAGAAGGAATTGAAGAGCTTTTAATCGAATTATCTCAAAAGGTAACAATGGATATTAAATGGAAGGTGGAAGCTTTTCCGTTAGATAAAGGGGTAGAAGATCATCTTTTCCGTATTTTGCAAGAGTCCGTCTCAAATACCTTAAGGCATTCCAAGGCAGGTATGCTAGAGGTCCTACTGGTTAAACGGGATGACCTTGTCATCCTAAGGATTGTTGATGACGGAATTGGCTTTGAGGTAAACGAAATGAAAGCGGGTTCCTATGGGATGCAAAATATGCATGAGCGCGCTGTTGAAGTAGGCGGTACATTGAAAGTAATTAGTGTTAAAAATAAAGGAACGAGGCTCGAAGTGAAAGTTCCGGTGATGATTAATGGAGATGGTGACAATGATTAGAGTGGTATTTGTTGATGACCATGAGATGGTGAGGATTGGTGTGTCCTCCTATTTATCAGCACAGCCAGACATTGAAGTTGTCGGTGAAGCGGCTGATGGAAAAAGAGGTGTAGAACTTGCACTCGAACTTCGCCCTGATATTATTCTCATGGATTTAGTGATGAAGGAAATGGATGGAATTGAGGCAACAAGGCAGATCATTGAACAATGGCCTGAGGCAAAGGTTATTATCGTAACAAGCTTTTTAGACGATGAAAAGGTCTATCCTGCGCTTGAAGCCGGAGCAACCAGCTATATGCTGAAGACTTCCAAAGCAGGTGAAATCGCCAACGCTGTCCGCGCTACATACCATGGGCAATCCGTCCTTGAACCGGAAGTGACTGGAAAAATGATGGTGAAAATGCGCCAAAAGAATACCCATCTGCCACATGAAGACCTAACAAGTCGGGAATTGGAAATTTTGCTATTGATGGCAGAGGGGAAAACCAACCAGGATATTGCGGATCAATTATTTATCGCCCTAAAAACGGTTAAAACCCATGTCAGCAATATTTTAAGCAAGCTAAGTGTACAAGACCGAACGCAAGCTGTCATCTATGCGTTTAAACATTCATTAATAAAATAAAACCCTTCAACCTTCCATGCGAAAATTTGGAAGGTTTTATTTTTTGAAAAAGCAATTGAAAATTCTTCTCAATTACTGTTATTATAGATAATGAAAATCATTATCATTACAAATATGATTTATGGGGGAATTACATACATATGAAACTAGTGAAAGTATCAGGAATTTTATTATTATCTAGCAGTCTTTTATTTGGATGTTCAAATACGGATAAAACGGCAACAACAGAAAAGGTAAAAGAAACAAAGAATACAGCATCCGAAGTACTAAAAGGGGTAACAGATGAATACCGTCAATATGCAATAGGGGAAATTGAAGAGTTTGTAAAAGCAACAGAGGCTTTTACGACTGCAGTAAAAAACGGTGAAATTGATAAAGCGAAGGCGCTTTATGGACCGGCACGAATGCATTATGAGCGTGCAGAACCGATAGCAGAAGTGTTCGGCGACCTTGATCCGAAAATTGATGCCCGGGAAGGTGATGTTCCTGAAGCAGAATGGGGCGGTTACCACCGGATTGAAAAGGGTTTATGGATGGAAAACACAACCAAGGGATATGAGCAATATGCTGACCAGCTGATGAAAGATGTGAATCTATTACGAGCGAAGGTAGATACGGTTGAGGTTACACCCGATTTGCTAATCACGGGGGCAGTGGATCTCTTAAATGAGGTATCCACTTCAAAAGTTACAGGTGAAGAAGATCGTTATTCACATACGGATTTATATGATTTTGCTGCGAATGTAGAAGGGGCAGAAAAGATTTACCAACTATTAACTCCGGAATTAAAGAAAAAGAATGAAGACCTTTCAAAGGAAATTCAAACACGTTTTGATGAGATTTATCGTTTATTAAACCAGCAAAAAAATGGTGATGCCTACAAGCTTTATACCGAATTATCAAAGGAACAAGTGAAGGAGTTTAGCCAGGCGATTGATGCGCTTGCAGAACCGTTGTCACAAATAGGAATTGTTACGGAGGCGTCTTAATTGACAGAGAATACGAACACACAAAATGACTCTGTTCTTAAAGGAACAAAGATATCAAGAAGGGATATCCTTAAAACAGCCGGTGTGGGTGGTGTAGGTGTAATCCTCGGTGCATCAGGACTTGGTGGTTTGCTTTCGCTTAAAGAGGGGAATGCGGCGACACTAAATTCAAAGGAAATCATCCCGTTTTATGGCGAGCATCAAGGTGGAATCACAACAAAAACTCAGAATCATGTATATTTTGTTTCCTTAGATGTGACAACTTCCAAAAAAGCGGAACTAGTGAAACTATTTAAGGATTGGACAAAGGCGGCTGCATTGTTAACAGAAGGAAAGGCCGTTGGAGAGCTTTCAAGCAATGAATTTCTCCCGCCAAAGGATACAGGTGAAGCAGCGGGTTTATCACCATCTAATTTAACGATTACCTTTGGTGTTGGCCCCAGTCTTTTTGTGAGAGACAACCAAGATCGTTTTGGACTAAAACAAAAGCAGCCAAAGGAATTAGTCGATCTTCCTAAATTTCCACTTGATGCATTAGAAGAGGCATGGACTGGCGGTGATTTATGTATTCAAGCATGTGCCGATGATTTGCAGGTAGCTTTCCATGCCGTGAGGAATCTAATTCGGATTGCTCGGGGCAAGGCGGCATTGCGTTGGGCGCAAACAGGCTTCCAACGAACAAAACAAGCTGATCCAAAAGAGGAAACACCGAGGAATTTGTTTGGCTTCAAAGATGGTTCAGCAAACCCGGATGTAAAAAGTGAAAAGCAAATGAATGAACATGTTTGGGTACAGCCTGGGGACGGTCCTAATTGGTTAGTGAACGGCAGTTACCTTGTTGTTCGCCGGATTCAAATGTTTATTGAAGTATGGGATCGGTCAACATTGAAAGAACAAGAGAAAACCTTTGGCCGCTACCGTGATAGCGGAGCGCCGCTTGGACAAAAAGATGAGTTTGAGCAATTGGACTTTGAGAAGAAAACAGAACAAGGTGAATACATCATACCTGTTGATTCACATACGAGACAATCACATGGAGATGGTTCTCAGAAAATTCTCCGTCGGGCATACTCCTACTCTGATGGGATGGACGTGAAAACAGGCAGCTTTGATGCAGGGCTTTTATTCCTTTGCTTCCAGCGGACACCGAGTAAACAATTTATCCCTATCCAAAATAGGTTAGCTAAAGTGGATAAACTAAATGAATATACATCGCACAGAGGTAGTGCTATTTTTGCATGCCTACCGGGAGCAAGACAAGGTGGATTTATAGGTGAGACCCTTTTTCATTAATTGTTTCCCTTTTTACAGAGGAGAGAGATAGATGCCACGATTAACGAAGATATGTAAGCAAATTTTATTACTAACTTCATTTTTGGTATTATTCCAAAACATACATCCAGCGGCAGCTGCTGAAAATCATGATGAACTATTTGTCCTGATTGGTGACAGTTTAATGAAGGCAAAAGCTGGGGATCAAACTGTTGTTGCGGAAAATATGAAGCAATTTGCTGATGAATGGCTGGCGATAAAGAAAGCTGACAGCAAACAGGCAAAAATGGTTGACCAACAACTTAAAGAGGTTCAAAGAGTACTAGGCGAGGGTAATGTGGAAAATGAGATACTTTCAAAAAGCCTTTCGTCCCTTTCAAGTGCAGTTGTGCAATATGAGAAGGAACAAAATCCAACAGATAAGGCAAAAGGAAAGGAACAGGTAAAACAGTTACTTCCACTAATCAACAATTTAAAAGCATCGATTGAAAAAGGAGATACTGCTAGTTTAAAAGGTCAATACCAAACATTATTAAATGAGTGGACTGCCTCTGAAAAAATTGTCCATGATGAGAGCATTGCCGCATATGGGAATATTGAAAAATACACGGCTCTCATTCGAATCGCAATTACTCAGGAGCCAGCTGATCTAGAGAAGGCCAAGCAGAATGCGGAACAATTAACAACAGAGGTAGACAATTTTTTAGCGGGAAAAACGTCGAAACAGCTTGAAGGAAACTATTCACTAACCAACGTATCGAACCTTTTAACCCAAGCCGAAAAGCAAATCTCGGAAAAGGATTATCAAGGCGCCAGCAGCCAATTAACCGAGCTCCTTACTATTTGGCCAATGGTGGAAGGTGATGTTTCTACCAGAGATAGCAAGTTATATAGTGATATTGAAACGAAAATCCCAACTGCTATTAGTATTCTAAACTCTGAAAAGGTAAATGCAGAAAAGGCAACTGATATCGTGAAGGAACTAAACACACGTCTTGCGCCGTTATTAAGTAAAACCAATTATTCCTTATGGGATGCCGCCCTTATATTATTACGTGAAGGATTAGAGGGACTATTAATTATCGTAACGTTAATTGCTTTTTTGAAAAAAATGGGGCAATCATCGCAGCAAAAGTGGATTTGGGCAGGGGTGATTGCCGGTTTATTAGCTAGTGCAGTCCTGGCTGTCATTATCAACATCGTTTTTTCAAAGATCGTAGCCGCTTCAAGCAGGGAATATATTGAAGGATTAACGGGTGTTGTCGCAGTTGTTATGATGCTGACAATAGGGGCGTGGCTTCATAATAAATCGAGTATTGGCAACTGGAATAAGTACATTAATCAGCAAATGCAGCAGGCGATTGCCAAAGGGAGCCTTCTATCATTTGGCTTCATAAGTTTTCTGTCTGTATTTCGTGAAGGTGCCGAGACGATTATTTTTTATACAGGAATTACCCCCTATATTAGTTTAGCGCAGCTGACGGCAGGAATCCTTTTGGCCATTGGTATATTAGCAATCGTGGGCTTCCTCATTATTAAATACAGTGTAAAAATTCCGATTCGCCTATTTTTTAAAGTGGGTACCCTGTTAATTTACTTCTTGGCTTTTAAAATCCTTGGAATCAGCATTCATGCCTTACAGATTTCGAATGTACTTCCAACCTCGACGGTTGAAAACCTGCCGTTTATTGACTGGCTCGGACTGTATCCGACATGGGAAACAACGATTAGCCAATTAGGGTTACTTGCCGTGATTGTTTTCATGACCTACCTGGTTAAAAGAAATTCTGATAAACCACTCATTACCACAAATGTTTAAAAAGGGCTATTCCATTAGCCCTTTTTTTCGTGGGAAAAAATCTCCTACTATTCAAGGAACTTGTCTCATAAGTTATTGTTAGAGATGAAAAAAAGGAGATTAGAAAAATTGGCTATTTACTATAAGGGAATTTTCTTTTTAGCTGCTGCTGCTTTTTTAGGGGAAGGAATTGAAGTCTTGGTGAACATGATTCTTGCAAGGGAGTTGGGATCACATGGATTAGGGCTATATATGTCCATTTTGCCAACCATCTTTTTAATTGTGTTACTGTCCAGCTTTGAGCTGCCTGTATCTATTTCCAAATTCATTGCGGAAAAAGAGGAACGCTACCACCGAAATATCCTCTATCACGCATTAACGATTACGATTATTTTCACCAGTATCCTGTTTTTGGTTGCTGCAGCGGTTATCCCGTTTATTCCGGTATTTAATACGTATCATCCCTATATTAGATGGCTTGTGATGATTCTCATTCCAGTGATTGCCTTCACCTCCGTGGCTAGAGGCTATTTTATGGGGCTGCAGCAGATGGGGAAAATTGCCGTTTCCAATTTTTTACGAAAAGCCATTCAATTAGGCGCCCTGTTTGTCCTGTTCCGTTTTTTCTCGTTTAACGCGGAATCATCGCTGTTAATTGCGATCGGAACATTGATTGGCAGTGAAATTGTCGTGTTTCTTTATTTAGTTTACATGTTTATCATCCAATTTCAGCAGCTGAAGCGTCAGCCATTCTCCAATATCAATAAGAAGATTGTTCGGAAGAACTTAATGGCGGTATCTATTCCGACGACCGGCTTACGATTATTTTCAGCTTTCACCGGTGCAATTCAGCCGTTTATCATAAAGGCGGCATTAGTTCATTCCGGTTTGACCGACACTCTTGCGACTGAGCAATTTGGAATGCTAATGGGTGTGGCGGTATCGATTGGGTTTTTCCCAGCCTTTATTGCCCACTCACTAATGATCGTCCTCATTCCGGGTGTATCGAAAACTCATTCGCAAAAGGATTATTCCACACTCAGAAAGATGCTACAGCAGGTGATGAAACTGACCTTGCTATACGGTGTTGCGGCGGTGACCATTTTCTATCTATTTGCCCCGCAATTAACGTCTCTTTTTTTCAAATCAGAGCTATCAGCCATTTTTCTGCAGCTGCTATGGCCGTTTTTCTTATTTCATTTTTTCATCATGCCATTGCAGGCCTTTTTAATTGGCCTCGATCTGATTAAGGAATGCTTTATCCATATCATCTGGTCGACGATTATTAGTTTTGCACTCATTCTTTGGCTGGGATCCTCCCAAGGATGGCAAATGAATGGGGTTATTATTGGAATGAATACCGGGTCAGTTTTATTGGCGATGATGCATTACTTAACGGTCTGTAAGAAGATTGGGGTTTCTGTTTTTCTAAAAGGTGCAATCCCAAAGGCAAGTGAGTGATAAAAATTTTCCGAATGAGTGTAGGGGTTGAAGCGGTCCTTTCCGTCTAATGAAATGAAGATGTTTGTAGAAAAGGAAAGGACTTAGAAAAATGAAATCATTTGACGATTTAGTTCATGCATATGGAATCGCTATATATAAATATATATTTTCGTTAGTCGGTCATAAGGAGTTAGCAGAGGATCTATATCAAGAGGTATTACTCTCCGCCTATTTAGCATATCCTTCCATTAAGGAAGAGTCTAAATACAAAAGCTGGCTGTTTACGATTGCGGTTAATAAATGCCGTGATTACTGGCGGAAAGAAAAAAAGTCGAAACAATTTTGGAAGGAAGAGGTCTATTCTTATTCAGCCGCGTGCGAACCAATATCCATTCCTGAAGAGGATGTCTTACATAAATTATCTGCGGAACAACTGGCTGAAAAGGTGATGACATTACCAGAAATATATCGTTATCCTATTTATCTCTATTACTATCAGGATCTAACCCTTCTAGAAATTGCTACGAAAAGTAATCTGCCCATGTCAACCGTCAAAACCAGAATGAGACGGGCAAAGGAACGATTACGGCCAAAAATGCTCTCACTTGCTTAAGACTACATTTCAATTTTTTAAAAAAGGGGAATGGTCAAATGACTGGAAAAGGAATGAAAAATATTCCTGTGCATTTACAGCCATATATTTCAAAGCAATATTATCATTGCTATACACCGATAGAGCATGCGGTTTGGCGCTTTGTCATGAAACAGAATCATTTTTTTTTAAAGGATATCGCCCATCCTGCCTATGTAAATGGTTTAAAGGATTCAGGAATCAAGACCGAGTCGATTCCGAAGGTAGAGGACATGAATACAAGCCTGGAAAAAGTGGGCTGGGGGGCAGTTACCATCGATGGGCTCATTCCCGGTTCAGCATTTTATGGCTTTTTAGCAGAGGGGATTCTTCCGATTGCAACAGAAATACGAAACATCCACAACATTGCCTACACACCCGCGCCGGATATGATTCACGAAGCTGCGGGCCATGCGCCGATTTTGTTGGATGAATCGTATCGTAAATTTGTGAGAAAAATTGGTGAAATGGGTGCCAAGGCACTTTCCAGTAAGGAGAAGCTAGAAGTATTTATGGCCGTTCGCCATCTAACAATTGTCGCGGAGGATCCTAACTCCACCTCTGAGCAGGTAAAGGAAGCAGAAAAGCAAGTTGCTGAAGCGAGAACGAAGGTAAAAGGATTAACGGAAGCAGATCAGGTTTCAAGACTGTTTTGGTGGACGGTTGAATATGGCTTAATTGGTGAGCTAGACAATCCTAAGATTTACGGGGCAGGGTTACTGTCGTCAGTTGGGGAGAGCCAAAGCTGTTTGAAAGACGATGTCAGGAAAATTCCCTTTTCGATTGAAGAGTGTACCATGACTCCATATAATGTGACAAAGCCACAGCCACAGTTATTTGTTTGTAAGACCTTTGAAGACTTAGTAGCAGCGGTTGATCAATTTGCTGCGACAATGGCCTTTCGAAAAGGCGGAACGGAAAGCCTAGATAAGGCACTGCTAACCGATAGTGTGGCAACGATGGTGTTTTCTTCCGGGTTGCAAGTATCCGGCACGCTGGATACGATTTTGAAGGATAAATATGGTGAAGCGGTTTATTTCCGGACGAAGGGGCCAACTGCATTAGCGTTCAACAATAAGCAGCTGGGTGGCCATGGGAGAGAAACACATCGCAAAGGCTTTGGGACACCAGTTGGTTGTCTAGAAGGGAATATTGTACTTGAGGATTGCTCTGCGGAGCAGTTACAAAAATTAGGAATCATAGAACAAAGGATTGCAAAATTAACATTTCAAAGTGGTGTAAAGGTAAAGGGGACTGTAAAAAGGATTTTGCTGGCAGAGGGAACCCCCATCTTAATTTCGTTTAGTAATTGCAAAGTGACTTATCAGGGCAAGTTGCTGTTTGAACCAGCCTGGGGGACATTTGATATGGCCGTCGGGGCTAATGTTTCCTCTGTCTTTGCAGGTGCAGCTGATCCTAACAATTACTATGATATTCCTTCAAATGAGGAAGGAGCGGAAAAGGTTGAGCAACAGGGCTGGAACGAACTAGAAACCTTATATGGGGAAATTAGGGGCTTGCGTGAGGGGCAGGAGTGGGATGAACAAAGAGTAGCACAGGTCTTAACTAGTTTAGAAGAAAAGTATCCAAAGGAATGGCTATTGCGTCTTGAAATTTTAGAACTCTATAAAATGTACCATGCAGATCATCCACAAATTGCCCTCATCGAGGAACGGCTACAGACTACTAATTGGGATGCTTCCGTTAATCAAATGATCCAACGGGGGTTAACGTTAATTCTTAATAGCTAAAAAGAAAAGGGGCTTGGATTACCAAGCTCCTTTTAGAGTTAATCTCTACTATTTAATATTCCAAATATACGAAGAATACTTACGAATAGGTTAATGAAATCTAAGTATAAACTTAAGGCCATTAATGGCACATCTTCTGCTCTCACGCCGTAGTTTTTCATGCGGTTGATATCAAATAGAACATAACCACTGAATACTAAAACTCCGATAAAGGAATAGGCAAGCATTCCTGTAGAACTAAGCGGGGAGAACATATTAAATAGTCCAATCGCCACCATTGCCAGCAGGGCAGCAAGTAAGAACCCCCCTAAGAAAGAAAAATTCCGTTTTGATTTTGCAGCGTAAATCGAAATACCGCTGAAGACAATTGTTGTTGTAGCAAATGCCATGATGACAACATTTGCACCTGCCGTTGCAGCATAATAAGCGACAATGGGATAAAGTGTAATCCCCGAGATAAACGTAAAAATATATAAAAATGAATAAGAAATGGCCTTTTTACGTCTAAAGAAGACAGCAGCGAGAATCATTACAAATTCCAAAATAGCTAACGGTAAAAATAAGCTAGGCGGTACATATACTCCTGCCATTGTGCCAAGAAAGGCAATTGCCAGAGATAAAGCAAACGTGCGTAGGACGGATGGCATATATTCTGCTGATGTTTGTGTATACAATTTTCTTCACCTCTAAAATGTTTTCTTACTAGAAATATACGAGGAAGTGGTCAAGATGTTTCATTTTTTCTTAAAATTTCTTTCTCTTCTTTTAATAAGTCGCGAATTTCAGCTAAAAGCTCTTCACTGTGATCGACTTTCACAGGGGCAGGTACTGCCTCTTCTTTCTTTTTAAAGCGGTTGATGAACTTAACAAACAGGAAAATGGAAAAGGCAATGATAAAGAAATCAACGACTGTTTGAATAAACGATCCATAGTTTATTTCTTTATAATGTAATTCTTTGAAGTCGACGACCCCAATAAATAACGCAATAATTGGCATGATAATATCTGCGACAAGGGAAGAAACTATTTTTCCAAAGGCTGCGCCAATAATGACTCCAACAGCTAAGTCCATGACGTTACCCTTCATCGCAAATTGTTTAAATTCTTTCCACATATATAGTCTCCTTCGAAATGGGATTTTCTTAAATGTCCATTTTATCCTCTAACCAACTTGAAATGCAATATCGAACCTAGTGAATCAGCCAATTTTACTATAAAGGAATAAGCAGGTGTCGATAACACCTGCTCAAAGTATTGTTTAAAAAGCCCAATTTCCTGCTCTGAATATTGCTTCTGATTTCCCATCTGCAGTAATTCCGTCGATGTCCATTGCTGCCGACCCAATCATGAAATCAACGTGGGTAATACTTTCGTTTAGTCCATTTTTAGATAATTCTTCGGAGGTCATTTTTTTGCCGCCTTCGATGCAGAAGGCGTAGGCACTTCCAATTGCTAAGTGGTTTGATGCATTTTCATCAAACAATGTGTTAAAGAAAAGAACATTTGATTGTGAAATCGGTGAATTAAAAGGAACAAGCGCCACTTCGCCAAGATAATGAGAACCCTCGTCTGTTTCGACAAGACGCTTCAAGATTTCCTCGCCTTCTTCAGCTTTCACACCAACAATTTTCCCGTTTTCAAACGTAACTGAAAAACGGTCAATAATATTTCCACCGTAGCTTAATGGTTTTGTGCTTGCTACTGTACCATTTACACCGGTTTTTAATGGAACAGTGAAAACTTCCTCTGTCGGCATATTGGCCATAAATTCAAAGCCTTTTTCATTCACACTTCCAGCTCCAACCCAAAGATGTTTCTCCGGAAGTTCGATCATTAGGTCAGTGCCAGGTGCTGAATAATGAAGCTTCTGATAACGCTTTTCATTTAAATAGTGTACTTTCTCATGAAGGGCTTCGTCATGCTTCTTCCAGGCATCAACTGGATTTTCAACATCCACTCGAACTGCTTTAAAGATGGCATCCCACAACATATTGACTTGGGTTTCAGCAGGCGCATCCGGGAATACTTTTGCCGCCCATGCCTCAGATGGCACAGCAATGACCGTCCAGCTCACTTTATCGGATTGGGCCGCCTTGCGGTAATTTCCCAGGGCTTTTCCTGCAGCTTTATTGAAATTAGCAATCCGCTCAGGGTTCACGCCTTTTAACAAATCAGGGCTGGAAGAAATAATCGACATAAAGGCTGCGCCTGAATCCGCAAGGTCTTCCATTTCCTTTGCACGCCAAATAGGGTATTCGGTGAAGGCTTCATCTGGAGCAAGCTCATACCTTGTTCTCGTAACTGTATCGTCATTCCAGTTGACAACGACATTGTGGGCACCTACTTCGTACGCCTTTTTGACCACTAGGCGGACAAATTTTGCAGCATCTAATGTTGCCTGGACGACTAATGTTTGTCCCCGTTGAACATTCACGCCGACCTTGACGGCAAGCTCAGCATATTTTTCAAGCTTTGTTAAAAAGTCACTCATATGTATATCTCCTTTTTCAGAATCTTCCTATATTGTAGCGGTTTTAATTGGAAAAGGAAACCACAAACCCCTGCTATGTCTTTACAAAAAACGAGTATATCCTTCCACGCCACTCCGACCCTTTTTCACAAAAAAACAGTAAAGATTTGCATCTTTACTGTAGCTTGCTGCCGTATACTTTTATATTAAAATAAACCCCTGCGGAAAATAGTACTAGGAATGTAATAATGCCTGACAATGATGTTGGAGCCATGAACTGTGATAATTCCATTCATTTCCACCGTCCTTATAATTAGAACCTTGAATAGATTAATTATAATATGAAAAGGGGCAAATGTGAACAATTTAGTACAATTTTTTGACGAATATTTGAACTTTTTAATGATCAATAAAAAAAGCACCATGAAGTGCTTTCTCAAATAGTGGTACTCGTTTTTTGTTTTTCAAAAGTATGAAACATAACCCAATATATTCCAGCGCTAACGAGTGCCAATAGGAAGAGAACAAAGAATGTCCATCCATAGCCAATCCAAACCGTCAATGGAATCGACAAGGGCGCAATGGTCCGACCGATGGTAAACCGCAAGCTTGCGGCTGCAAAATATTGACCTCTCATATGCTCCGGTGCAATCCTGGAAACGAAGCTTTGCTGCAGGCCGGCGCCCATTAATTCCCCAAAGGTGAAAACGGCCATCGCCATCATTAAGCCCCAAATCCAGTGTGTCTGGCTAAAGATAACGATTGATATGGCATAGACAACTGAGGATAGGACAAACACGTTCCTTTCATAATATTTCCCCATCCATTTTGTCACGAAAACGGTCAGCAGGGCAACAAGGAAGCCGTTCTCAGCAAGAACAATTCCAAATGCCTGCTCGCCTTTAACGATAAAGGACCAGTCACCAATGGAGAAGAGGGTTTGACTTTTCACAAAATCCTTAATGTAAACAGGGATTAATAAGTCTAATTGCATAAATGTCTGCCCAGCCAAAACACCTGCAATAATAAAGAGCAGGAACGTTTTATCTTTTACAATCAGCGCATAATCCCTTAGCTGATTTTGTAAAAAGTAATACCATTTCGCGTTGTTTGAAAGGGAAATAGGCTTTTGAGCAGGAACGGTTTCCCGCGTCCATTTTGCTAGAATTAACCCTAGTAAAATACATACTGCTCCAGCAAAAAGCAATAGCTGAAAGCGGTAGTGAACATAGAAAATGGCTCCCAGTATGGGCCCGATAACAACGGCTATATTAATAGATGTATAAAAAATCGCAAACACATCACTGCGATGCTTTTCCTTTACAACATCGGCAACCATGGCTTGGCTTGCAGGCCAGTAAAATGAACCGAACACACCAGCAATGGCAAACGAGATAAACCCTAACCAAGGCGATTGAAACCATGGGGAACTCGCCAATGCGAAGCTTAAAAAAGAGAGGCCTTGTCCAATTGCGGAGAGGACCATCATCCGTTTTCTGCCAAACCGGTCTGCACAATATCCACCCATCAGGTTGGCAATGACTGAAAAGATTTGTGAAAAAACTAATAATAGACCAGCTTTGTTTTTACCAAATTCCTCAGCAAAGTAAATCGTCAAAAACGGAAAAAACATCCAAAAGGTAATATTCATCATCGCTTCAGCAAACAAGCGGACTTTTAAATTTGTATCCCAATCCCTAATCCTCATTCTGTATCCTCGTTTCGATAGTTCTGCCAATACATCATACTATCCAGATAGAAGGTTATTCAAGAAAAAAATGACAAACGACGTATAGGCTCCTCCATTGGAAATTTCGGAATTACTGATTCCATTTGGGACGTATGCTATATTTAACATATGGAAATTTGAAAGGATGTTTTAAATATGGTAAAAAGTGTAGTCATTGCTGAAAAACCTTCTGTCGCACGTGACATTGCTCAGGTGCTTAATTGTCATAAAAAAGGAAACGGGTATCTTGAAGGAAATAACTATATCGTCACGTGGGCCCTCGGGCACCTAGTCACACTTGCGGACCCGGAAAGTTACGATGTCAAATATAAAACATGGAATTTAGAAGACTTGCCTATGCTGCCTGAACGATTGAAATTGACTGTCATTAAGCAAACGGGAAAACAGTTTCATGCGGTTAAAAGTCAACTGATTAGAAATGATGTCAAAGAAATAATCGTGGCAACAGACGCAGGGAGAGAAGGAGAATTAGTTGCTCGGTGGATTATTGATAAGGCAAAAGTCAATAAACCGATCAAACGTCTATGGATCTCATCTGTTACCGATAAAGCGATTAAAGACGGGTTCGCAAACTTGAAACCGGGTAAGTCTTATGAAAATTTATATGCATCAGCGGTCGCTCGTTCAGAAGCTGACTGGTATATCGGTCTTAATGCAACACGGGCATTAACAACTCGGTTCAATGCTGGGCTAAACTGTGGCCGTGTGCAAACACCTACTGTTGCGATGATTGCGGCCCGTGAGGATGAGATTAGAAGCTTTAAAGCACAAACCTATTACGGTATCGAAGCCCACACAAGAGACCAATTAAAGCTAACCTGGCAGGATGCAAAAGGGAACGGCCGCAGTTTTGAAAAAGAGAAAATCGAGGCGATTGTAAAAAAACTAGGGAAACAAAATGCCGTTGTTACGGAAATTGAAAAGAAGCCGAAGAAGTCTTTTTCTCCAGGTCTTTATGACTTAACAGAATTACAACGCGATGCGAATAAAATCTTTGGATACTCGGCAAAGGAAACGCTAAATATTATGCAAAAACTGTACGAACAGCATAAAGTTTTAACGTACCCAAGGACAGACTCACGGTTTATCTCATCAGATATTGTGCCAACCCTACCAGAACGACTGAAAGCATGTGGAATTGGTGAATATCGCCTACTAACGAATAAAATCTTAAAAAAGCCAATCAAGGCTTCTAAATCTTTTGTTGATGATAGCAAGGTATCCGATCACCATGCCATAATTCCTACTGAAGGTTATGTTAATCTTTCAGCTTTTACAGATAAAGAACGAAAAATTTATGATTTAGTGGTTAAACGCTTCTTAGCCGTTCTATTCCCGGTATTTGAGTACGAGCAATTAACGCTTCGTGCAAGAATCGGTGAGGAAAACTTCGTTGCTAGAGGAAAAACCATTTTATCACTTGGCTGGAAGGAAGTTTACAATAATCGACTTGAAGAGGACGATGAAAGTGACGATCTGAAAGAACAAATATTACCACGAATTGAAAAAGGTGATACCTTAGACGTTAAACTAATCGCGCAAACATCAGGTCAAACGAAGCCGCCTGCCCGCTTTAATGAAGCAACATTACTGTCGGCAATGGAAAACCCAACGAAGTATATGGATACGAAAAATAAACAACTGGCAGAGACCTTAAAATCAACAGGCGGGCTTGGTACTGTTGCAACCCGCGCGGATATCATTGATAAGCTTTTCAATTCATTTTTAATTGAAAAGCGGGGCAAAGATATTCATATTACCTCAAAAGGCCGTCAATTGCTGGACTTAGTGCCAGAGGAGCTGAAATCACCGACTTTGACGGCCGAGTGGGAACAAAAGCTTGACAAAATAGCCCAGGGCAAGTTGAAAAAAGATGTGTTTATTAGCGAAATGAAAAACTACACAAAAGAAATTGTAGCTGAAATTAAAGCAAGTAATAAAAAGTATAAGCACGACAACATCTCGACAAAGAATTGTCCTGATTGTGGAAAACCGATGCTTGAAGTGAATGGTAAAAAGGGGAAAATGCTCGTCTGCCAAGACCGTGAATGCGGCCATCGTAAAAATGTTGCCCGTGTCACAAACGCTCGCTGTCCAAAATGCCATAAAAAGCTTGAGCTGCGGGGTGAAGGGGAAGGACAAGTGTTTGCCTGTCAATGCGGTCATCGTGAAAAACTATCGGCATTTGAAGCACGCCGCAAAAAGGAATCTGGCGGTAAAGTCGATAAGCGGACAGTCCAAAAGTATTTGAAAAACCAGCAAAAGGAAGAAGAACCTTTAAATAATGCGTTAGCAGAAGCATTAAAAGGGTTGAAGTTTGACTAATAGGATACGTAAAGGGCTATTCAAGAAGAATGAAAATCTTCTTGAATAGCCCTTTTCTATATTATTCTGCTAAAGTGTTATCGTGCTAAAATTCAGAAAATTTAGTTGACATCTAGGGTTTTCTTCACATACAATAATTATCAACCTAATAGTTTATAGAATGGACTGATCCCAATGAGGCATCGCCGAAGAATGGTACAAAATTTATTTACTTTTATAAAAGAGGCTGGACTCCCAATCAAGTAAGATTCGGAATCCAGCCTCTTTCTTTATTATACTAAAGTGGTAGAGGAGCGAGAAATATGATTACACTGACAGGTAACAGTCTAACACTAGAGCAAATGAAGGATGTTTTATACCGCAAGCAAAAGGTCAACGCATCAGAAAAGAGTATGGAAGCGGCTCAAAAAAGCCGGGAAGCCGTTGAGAGAATCGTTTCAGAATCGCGTGTAGTTTATGGGATTACCACAGGATTTGGAAAATTTAGTGATGTGTTGATCGATAAGGATCATGTACAAGACTTGCAGCTTAATTTAATACGCTCTCATGCATGCGGTGTAGGCGATCCATTCCCAGAGGTTGTTGCTAAAGCAATGGTTCTCTTAAGGGCAAACGCACTTTTAAAAGGTTATTCGGGAATTAGACCGCTTGTCATTGAAAAGCTATTGGAATTAGTGAACAAGGACATCATCCCTGTTATTCCGCAGCAAGGATCCCTTGGTGCAAGCGGTGATTTGGCGCCGTTATCGCATCTTGCTTTAGTGTTAATCGGTGAAGGCGAAGTGTTTTATAAAGGGGAAAGAATGGAATCTCTTGAGGCGCTTCAACAAGAAGGCATCCTCCCTGTAACTTTAGAAGCAAAAGAAGGGCTGGCCCTTATTAACGGGACACAGGCGATGACCGCAATGGGGGTTGTCGGTTATTTGGAAGCAGAGCAGTTAGCACATGAAAGTGAACTGATTGCCTCTATGACCATCGAAGGGTTAAATGGAATTATTGACGCATTTGCTGAAGAGGTACACATCGCAAGAGGGTATAAACAACAGATCGATACAGCGGCAAGAATCCGCCGCTACTTAAGCGACAGTTTATTAACAACCCAGCAAGGGGAAATAAGAGTCCAGGATGCCTATTCGCTGCGCTGTATCCCACAAGTACATGGTGCTTCATGGCAAGCACTTGATTATGTAAAAGAAAAACTAGAAATAGAAATGAATGCAGCAACCGATAATCCATTAATTTTTGATAATGGTGAAAAGGTTATTTCCGGAGGAAACTTCCACGGACAGCCAATTGCTTTTGCCATGGATTTTATGAAAATTGCGGTCGCGGAATTAGCCAATATTTCGGAGAGACGCATTGAAAGATTAGTTAACCCGCAGCTAAATGACCTACCGCCATTCTTAAGTCCCGAGCCCGGATTACAATCTGGAGCAATGATCATGCAATATGCGGCCGCGGCATTGGTTTCTGAGAATAAAACACTTGCCCATCCCGCAAGTGTTGATTCGATTCCATCATCAGCAAACCAAGAGGATCATGTGAGTATGGGGACGATCGGGTCAAGACATGCGTATCAAATTATTCAGAATGTCAGAAGAGTGCTGGCTATTGAGCTGATTTGCGCAATGCAGGCTGTAGAAATTCGTGGAGTAGATAAAATGGCAAGTCATACAAAAATGTTCTATGAAAAGGGACGGGAGCAGGTTCCATCCATTACGAAAGACCGCATTTTTTCAAAAGATATCGAAAAAGCTGCAGAATGGTTAAAAACAATAGAGTTTTCTCAACTCGTGGCTTCGCTTGCGATCGAATATTAATAGGCAAAAATGAAAAGGCGTGAATCATTCACGCCTTTTTATATCTAACAGGGTGGTTGCGCTTTTTTACTCCATTTGTTCCGGCAGCAAGCGGGCGGTATCTCCCCGACCCTCGTCTTCCTCGACTCTATTTTTAAATGCTTCTCTGGTAACAAGGAATTCTTCATCCCCAATGGCTTCCTTTGTATGCTTTTCTGTTACACTATTCATTGGAAACTCACCAGGATGATTCTTCTTTTTATGTTCAAAATGCTCTCCTCGTGCCATACGGACCACTCCTTTCGTCATCACCTGTAGCATTCCCGAATATTTAAAAAAAATTACGAACGAGTAGAAAAAAAGCTGGTAATAGAGTGGTTATTCACTCATCACCAGCTTTTGTTTCTGCTTTATCAGGTTTGCACATCCTGTCAAGAAAATAGCCGGCAAACACAATGAATGCAATCGGAATTGAAAAGTTTAGGACATGAACAACAGTCATAGCATTACTTCACCGCCATTTTTGGAATATTAATAATATTAAGTATATTTATATGTTGTTAATATTATATGCTAACTGTCACAATTTAGACAAATCTATTTAACATAAAAATGGCAGGCGTTCTCTTTTTATCGCTACTTTTACATTGATTCAAAGGCTTTTTTAATTTTGTAGGATTATGGGATATTTTGTTAGAAAAAGAAGTTAGAAAATTTACAATACTGACAAAATATAACACCATGTTAGTAAAGGACTAGATATAATGAACATATCATTTAGTTGAATAAGTAAATCGGCCTAGCAAGGGAAAAGCGAAAAAGGTAATCGGTCATGTATTAGTTGTACTGGTGACAGAAAAAGGCAAACTTGTTGAAAAGCAGGGACGCAAAGCCGAGGATCTAAGGCAGGTTTTTAACTGCTACGGTGGCCGGGCTGCCTGGAATACGAATCGTATTTTAGGAGTGAGAAAAATGATTATTACAGAAAGTGAAGTGGATGTAATCGATCAGGAATGGATGGCACTAATACTGGAAGCAAAGGATCTTGGACTATCAATTGAAGATGTACGTGATTTTCTTAATCGAGACAACCAGGATGAAAGCTGACGTACATACTAAATAAAAAAGCATTCAACAAAAAATGACATTTTTTGTTGAATGCTTTTCTTTTCGGGATAAAACAGTTCCTATTCGTTATTGTTTTGGTTAATCCGCCACTTATTGAATTCGAGAAAGTCGCGAAATTGATCTTTTGAAATGCCTGAGCTCATGGCATCTTTGACTAGATTCATCCAATCGTTATCTAATGTATCCTTATCGATTTGCTCATGTATTAAATGTTCAACTGGAAGATTTAATACAGCAGCAATTTTTTCGAGAAACTGAATAGAAGGATTCTTTTGCAGATTTCTTTCAAGGGAACTTAAATAAGATTTAGCCACTCCTGCTTGTTCAGCAAGTTCGGATAGTGACATTTTCTTTTCTAAGCGGAATTTTTTAACACGGTCACCAATCATTGAGCCTCACACACCTATTTTTAATATTAATATGTTCATTCTACCAAATAGAATGGAAAAGTACCATATTAAGAACATCTGAATGTTACAATATAATGAACATGGAAATAGTCGTTTCGAACCTGCAGTAAAAATTTTTGAAAAAACGAGTAGATAGAGGTAATATAAAATGTGTTGTCAGCCAAGAGCACGCTTTTACAAAAATGATATGCCGTGCTGAATCATATTGTTAAATATACATAAAATGAAACAAAAAAGGAAGGGGATCCTCCTATATGATCATTCTTAAATCACAACGTGAAATTGAAGCAATGAAAAAGGCTGGAGATATTCTTGCAGCCTGTCATAAAGAAATAGCAAAATTAATTAAACCAGGTGTCACAACTTGGGAAATAGAGGAGTTTGTTAATAAATTTCTAAACGAAAACGGAGCGACACCGGAACAAAAGGGATATAAGGGCTATGAATATGCAACATGTGCCAGTATCAATGACGAAGTATGTCATGGCTTTCCAAGAAAAGAACCCTTAAAAGAAGGGGACATTGTCACAATTGATATGGTGGTTAGGTACAATGGGGCTTTGGCCGATTCGGCATGGTCTTATGCAGTTGGCCAGGTTTCGGAGGAAACAGATCATTTATTACAGGTAACAAAGGAAGCCTTGTATAAGGGGATTGAACAGGCCGTGGCAGGCAATCGAATTGGGGATATTGGCCACGCCATTCAAACCTACGTTGAAAGCCAAGGGTTGTCTGTTGTTCGGGATTTCATTGGTCATGGGATTGGTGCGGTGATTCATGAGAAACCAGATGTACCGCATTATGGCTTGCCCGGTAAAGGCGCGAGAATTAAAGAAGGCATGGTTTTTACCATCGAGCCAATGGTGAATATCGGTAGATATCAAACAAAGATGGATAACAATGGATGGACAGCTAGAACCTTTGATGGAAAATATTCTGCTCAATACGAGCATACACTTGCGATTACCAAGGATGGCCCCATCATCCTAACTGAACAGAAATAAACCAAATTAAGATGCAGAAGAACCGTCCCCTGCTTCACTGCTTCAATTGTCCAAAGAAAAACCCGTTATTTGGCACAATAACGGGTTTTTTCTTATTTCTTTCTAAGATTTCCAAGCTCTTCGACTAAGGCCTGCATTTCATTGGGACTAAATGAATTCTTTTTCATGACCATATCGTAAATTTCTTTTAATTCTTCATACATTTCTTCGTCAAAGTGTGAAGGCTTGATAGCTCCAAGGTTTAGCACTCTTAATTTATCCTTAATTTGTTCAATCATATATTCGACATTTTCTACAGATCTTACTGATAAATTCATTTCGGGCACCCTTTCCGAATTAATAATCCAATCTTTTCATGTTAAAAAGTATCTGTCAATACAAACTTCCTTTGAAGTTTAGTTTAACCATAGATAGGGAATAAAAGTTACCGTGTGAGACTTGCATAGGAAGGTTACATAAAGCAAAATAATGATAGGATTCATTTTTGGTATTCATTTCTTTGAATGACGCTTGATGATATTTATATGGTATAAGGAGAGGTTAAGATGACGAGAAAGAATCAATTTTGGAAGGGTATGCTTCTTGGAGCCCTTGCGGGTGGGGCTATCAGTTTATTTGACAAACCAACACGAGAGGCGATGAAGGAAAACCTTTCAAAAACCTCAAACAAAGTGGCCTATATTGTCCGAAATCCGGGAGAAATAGCTGACAAAGTAAAGGGAACGGCGAATAAAATCAAAACAACCTTTGAACAGGTGAGCGAAGACATTTCCTATATTACAGATAAGGTGGAGGAGATAAAGGAGCTTACACCACAGGTAACAGAAATGATGAAAGAAACAAAAGATACATTCACTGGTAGTGAAGAAGCAGACCTACTAGAAGAAGTTAGAGGAGAAGGAGTAAAGATCAAATAAAGAAGGAGGTAGAGCAATGGGCAAAGAGGTGAATGTACGTTCCTCATTGATAAGGTTACTTTGGCACCGGATTGAAGAAGATGACCTGCCAGGGTTAAGCGCACAATTGGCCTACTTTTTTCTTCTTTCCTTGTTTCCACTCTTAATTGTCATCTTTACGCTTTTACCATACTTCCCGATTCCCCATCAAGACATGCTGGGGATGATCAAGGATTTTGCACCGGCGGAAGCGATAGAGTTAATTGAAAAGAATGTCAATGAAATCATGACACATCGGAATGGCGGGTTGCTTTCCTTCGGGATAATCGGGACGATTTGGTCAGCCTCTAATGGAATAAATGCCGTTGTGAGGGCTTTTAATAAGGCTTACAATGTAAAGGAAAGCCGTTCATACATCGTCTCACGTGGAATGGCGATCGTACTAACCTTTGCGATGATCTTTGTCTTTCTTCTGGCCATTGTTCTACCAATATTCGGCAGGGAAATTGGGCTTTTCTTATTTTCAAAATTAGGATACACATCAGAATTTATTAAGATCTGGAGTACATTAAGCTGGCTCGTGAGTGCCATTATTTTATTTCTGATTTTTACAGGATTGTATTGGATTGCCCCCAATGTGCGACTGCGCTGTCGGAGTGCTTTTCCTGGAGCTATATTTGCCACTCTTGGATGGATTCTTTCGTCCATCGGCTTATCCTTTTATGTGGGTAATTTTAGTAACTATTCACTTACCTATGGCAGTATTGGAACCATTATTATTTTAATGATTTGGTTATATATTTCTGCGTTCATTATTATTATTGGCGGCGAAATTAATGCCTTCTATAGTGAAAAGAATCGGTCAAATTGCTAATACTTACCTTCATGAAAAAAGGTCGTTTGCCCAAACTAGGATAGAGGGGTAACCCACCAATAAGGGAGGTTTTAGTCGATGACAAAGCATACTAAAAAGGATGGAAGTACAAAGCAAAAAGGCAAAGGCAGTAAAGGAAACAAAACGTCCGGATCGGCAAATGGATCTAACGGATACCACTAAAGCGAAAAGCGGAAGCGCACTGGTCAGCTAGGGCGCTGGTGCTTGCCATTTCTCTAAGTTGAAATGATATCCTACTAAAAAGGCTGGGTGAATAATGCTTCACCCGGCCCATTTAACGAATTTCCACCTATGACTTTAATAATCGCAGGCTATTTAAAATGACAAGAATCGTACTTCCTTCATGGCCAATGACCCCATAGGGCAAATCGAGCATTTGAAAGAAATTTGATGAAATCAACAGCATGATTACGGTGATAGAGAAAATGACATTTTGTTTGATGATTTTGTTCATACGCTGTGAAAGGTGGATGGCTTCAGAAATCTTCGGTAAATCATTTTTCATGAGAACAATATCAGCTGTTTCTAGAGCTACATCTGTCCCGCCACCCATCGCAATCCCGACATTTGCAATCGCTAATGCAGGTGCATCATTGATACCATCACCAACCATTGCAACAGTTTTATATTTTTCCTTCAGTTGTTTGAGCTGTTCCACTTTTTCTTCTGGGAGGCATTCCGCGAAAAATTCATCGACGTGACTTTCCGTAGCAATAGCACGAGCTGTTTTTTCACTATCGCCAGTGAGCATGACGGTTCGAATACCTTGTTTCTTTAAATGGTCAATGGCAAACTTAGTTTCCTCACGAACGACATCCTTCATCGCCACCATTGCACAAAGCTCCCCATCTATTTCAATAAACACGAGCGTATTGCCAAGACTTGCAAGGTCTTTAGCCTTTCCATCGGCAAACCGATCAACATTTTCTTTCCCAACAAATGCTGCCTTGCCAATCTTCCACTGTTCTCCATTTACTTCTGCTTTAACACCCCAACCTGGGATATCTTCAAGGGTGTCAGGGTGAAATAGTTCTTTTTTCATATTCTTCTTCGCATAATGAACAATGGCCTGTGCCAGCGGATGGTTCGAATGACTTTCTATCGAAGCCGCTTTCCAAATGAGATTCTCTTTTTCAAGGCCTTCCTTAACAATTATTTCGGTGACTTCCGGTTTCCCTTTTGTGAGCGTACCGGTTTTATCAAAAGCGATGGCCTCTAAATGACTTAAATTTTCAAGATGCACCCCGCCCTTTACTAATATCCCATGTTTGGCTCCATTTGAAATGGCAGACAACGTAGCGGGCATGATGGAAGCGACCAGTGCACAGGGGGATGCGACCACTAATAATATCATTGCCCTGTAAAAGGATTCTTGCCAGCTCCAGCCAAGAAAGAAGTGTGGCAGGAAAAACATTGAAATCACAACAAGCAAGACTACCTTAACGTAGGTTCCTTCAAATCGTTCAATGAACAACTGTGACGGTGACTTTTCGCTTTGAGCCGATTGAACAAGCTGAATGATTTTTTGAAAAAGAGTATCTTGACTCGACTTTGTCACCCGAACAGAAATTGAACCTGTCATATTAACGGTTCCGGCAAATACATTTGCTTCTTCCCCTTTAGAAACAGGCATTGATTCACCTGTTATCGCTGCTTCATCAATATTGGTTTGTCCCTTGATAATCATTCCGTCTGAAGGGACACGTTCCCCTGGTTTAATGAGGATCTGATCACCGACCATTAGCTCTGAAACAGGCACCTTTTTTTCATAGCCGTTGGTGATCAGCAATGCCTCTTCCGGCTGCAGCTCCATTAACGAAGAAATTTCCTTGTGGCTTTTATTCATGGTGTAGGTTTCCATGGCACCACTGACAGCGAAAATGAAGATTAAAATAGCCCCCTCAGTCCAGTACCCGATGATAGCGGAACCAACTGCGGCAAAGATCATCAGCATCTCAACGTTCAGCTCTCTATTTTCATAGGTGGCTTCAATGCCTTCTTTTGCTTTGGCAAAACCGCCAATCACAAATGCCAATAGGTAGGCGACGATAGAATCAGCGCCGCTTCCATACTTATCAAACAGCCAGCCAGCTAAAATCAACACCCCACTTAACCCCGCAGCGATCAATTCGAGATGTGGTTTCATTTTTTCTATCATGCCAGTCTTCTGAATACCCTTTGCAAGAGTCTTTGCTTCGGAACTCATTGTTTCTCCCCCTCTGGTTCAACATTGGTAACAATCTCGACTTTGAGAAATGTCTAGCTTCAGCTTTTCTATTTCTAATTGATAAAAATAATCAATGTCATTACCCCTAAAAAACACGAAAGCTGTCATCGAAGTGATGACAGCAAAAATCTCAAAAATTTATCTAGTTTATTTTCCTTAATCTTACCACATAGTCTATGCGTTAAGATATGATTTTGCTTCATTTCCATACTTACTCATTTACCGTAACCAATGACTTTTCCTTATTTAACGAGATGATTAGGAAGATAATAAAAAATAATGTACTGATTATATGAAAGAAGCTGATATTTTTAAAATACTGAATAAAAAATCCACCCAATGTAGGGCCAATTAAACTACCCAGACTGAAAAAGATCCCACACAGTAAATTTCCGGTTGGAAATAATTTTTTCGGCATTAAGTCTGCCATATAGGAAATACCAAGTGAGAATGTGGAGCCCACACACATTCCTGCAACAAATAAACAGACAGCCAGCAAGAAAAAGGATTGTTCAAAGAAACTCGCAGCTGTAAAGCAAATGGACCCAAGAAATAGGATAGTGATTAGAATAGTCCTTCGTCCCAATTTATCACTTAACATACCTAATGGCAGCTGAAATACAATCGCACCAATGGCAAAGGATGCTAAAAGAATCGAAACATTCTTCACATCGATGCCGATCCTTAATGCATATACTGGAAAACTTCCATTTAGAGATGACTCTAATACACCATAGGCAAGTGTGGGCAGAAAGGCAGCCCATCCGTATTTCCATGCTTGTGAAAATCGCTTTATCGTGGCAGTGAAGGAATGGACCATTATTTCTTGATCCGGAAGTTCATTTTTAAGGGCAAACAGGAAGACCCATCCCACCAAACATAAAGCAGAAGATAGCATGAATGGAAGGGCCTCATTAACATTAACCAATGGCGTCATTAATGGTCCGGTGGCAAATCCTATCCCAAAAAATAATCCATAGAGCGAAAGATTTCTTCCCCGCCTCTTTTCGGGTGAAAAGGAAGTAATCCACGTCTGTGTAGCAAAATGCAAGGCATGATCGCCAATTCCGATGAAAAGCCTTAAAATAAACCAAAACCAAAATGTTTTCCACAACGGAAACAATGCCAATGAGACAATTACCATTAAGCCACCGAAAATGATTATGGGCTTATAGCCAAATTTCCGAAGAGGTTGCTCCATAAATGGGGATACTAAAAGTATTCCTATGTATAGTGCCGTCGCATTTAATCCGTTTAATGATGAGGAAATGCCACTATGTTCAAAAATAACTGCTATTAGTGGGAGGAGCATTCCTTGACTAAACCCCGAGACCGCCACAATACTAACTAATATCCAAAATCTAAAATTCGTATTAACGTTTATCATTTTTTACCTCTAGAAAAAATAATTTGGTTGAGTATTAATTATCAATTATTTATTATAACAAGATAAGGGCTCTTTTGGTTGAAAATGAATTATTTTCCTGCTTCGTTATGCAGATGGTATAGGGACTAGCGGAAACAAATAAAGGGAAGTAAAAGGGAAGAGTATAAAAAATGAAAAGTGGAGGGATGGCATTGGCTAATAAAGTCTTTATGCTGCTAACATTTATCGGAGTTCCCCTGTCAGTCATCGGAACACTGATGCAGTGGCCAAGTATTATTCTATTTATTCTTTATTGTTTAACGATTATTGCGTTATCAAGCTATATGGGGAGGGCAACTGAAAGTCTTGCTATTGTTGCGGGCCCACGCATTGGAGGTCTTTTAAATGCAACCTTTGGAAATGCGGTAGAGCTGATTATATCTGTTTTTTCGCTAAAAGCAGGACTAGTGGGCATTGTTCTTGCCTCATTAACCGGTTCCGTCCTTGGAAACCTGCTATTGGTTGCCGGACTTTCTTTTTTTGTTGGCGGACTAAAATTCAAGCGGCAGGAATTTAATGTATTTGACGCACGGCACAATTCCGGCCTGCTGATGTTTGCAGTGATGATTGCCTTTGTTATTCCAGAGGTATTTTCGATAAATATGAATGAAGCAAAAACTTTTTCCCTAAGTATTGGGATCTCGATCATTTTAATTCTCCTTTATCTAGCAGCATTATTTTTTAAACTTGTTACCCATAGAGGGGTTTATCAAACAGAAACGGAAAAGGTTGGTCACGAAGACGAGGAACCGGAATGGGGAAAGGGGAAGGCCATCGGGGTTCTATTGGTTGCAACGTTAGCTGTGGCCTATATTTCAGAACATCTCGTTCATACCTTCGAATATGTGGGAGAGACGTTCGGTTGGTCAGAGCTATTCATTGGGGTCATCATTGTAGCTATCGTCGGAAATGCGGCAGAACATGCATCCGCCGTTTTGATGGCATTCAAAAATAAAATGGATATTGCAGTTGAAATTGCCATCGGCTCAACCTTACAAGTGGCCATGTTCGTCTTACCCGTCCTGGTCCTGATTTCGCTCTTCTTTGAGCAATCAATGCCGCTGGTATTCAGCTGGCAGGAATTAATTGCAATGGTCTCATCAGTCCTACTGATGGTTGTCATCTCAAATGACGGGGAATCCAACTGGTTCGAAGGACTAACACTGCTCGCAGCCTACGTAATAATGGGAATCGGCTTCTTTCTACTATAAGAAAGGTCGAAATACCATTATGGGTGTCAGGCACCAATTAAGAAACAAAAAGAAGACTCAAGGCCTAATGGTCTAGAGTCTTCTTTTTGTTTCAAAGTATTCTAATGTTTGAAATGTACGGGGTAATTCTTCATTATTGTGCTATAATGTAACCGTTATTTGGGTTTATAAATCAATCGCTTTCTTTGGGTCCATCAATCACCAACCTTCATGTTAATTTAGACTGCGAAAAACACGAGTGTTGAAGGTAAATATAAGACGGGAATCCCAACCTCCTTAAAGATAATTAAGTAACTTGTTAGCTGATTGATTACAGCCCTCCTTTTTTGAAAGGTTAAGTATAGTATAATCCTAAAATAGAGTTTTGTAAATAATCAGATTATTACATTTCTATTACGTTTTTACCTATTATAAAGGAGCGACAAATGAAATTTTTTATTAGATTTTTATTTTTTATTATTGGGCTAACGATTATGACTTTTGGGGTTTGTATGACCATTAAAGTGGCTGATATTGGTGTAGGAGCCTGGGATGCCTTGAACGTCGTGCTAACGGAGAAGGTGGGGCTATCCGTCGGCAAATGGGTGATGATTGACGGGGCCATTTTAATTTTTGTTAATGCCCTGTTAGTAAAAAGGAGACCCGATTTTCTTTCCTTTTTAACAATCATTGTCATCGGTTCTTTAGTAGATTTTTGGCTTATGACTGTTTTTGATCTGTTTACGGTGAACCCATTTATCGCCAAATTAGGCATGCTGCTCGCTGGCATCTTAATTATTGGATTTGGAGCATCCATCTATTTGCAAGCAAAGTTCCCGCAAAGTCCGATTGACAATTTTATGTTAGCAATAAAAGAACGTTTCAACGTGAACCTGATGATGGCCAAAACAATTGGTGAAATTACTGCCTTAATTCCGGCATTTATTTTAAAAGGGCCAATTTCTTACGGAACCATTATTATTACTTTTACAGTAGGTCCGGCGATTCAACTGTTTTTTCCATACTTTGAAAAATTAATGCACCGCCTTCAGTTAAAATATTGAGTTTTAGTTAGGCGAAATTTAGAAAAAAATTTCTGGAATGGATAATATGAATGAACTCCGAAAAAACTACGTAGAGACATTATTACTGCTACTAGTGAAAGGAGTTTACCCTGTGAAGAAACATATTTCTTTACTTTTGACACTGCTATTAATGCTTTCCTTTATTCCGTCTGCTTTCGCCCACAAAGCGGCGGTGAAAAAGGCACCAGCACCAGCTTCAGTGAAATATCAAGTTCCTGCCTCAGTTCGGAACATTTCGAAGGAAAATACGTATCCGAATTCAACGCAGAATTTGCCTTTACTGAAGCCAAGCGATTTAACCAAAAAGTTAATAAACTCATCAAAAGAAAAAATTGAAAACCCTGATTTAATCCGAATGCTCAATGAGTCAAGTATTAACAGTACCCCATTTGCTGTTGGATATCGTGCGATTATCTACCTTGGCCAATGGCCGTTGAACTATGAATCATCGGAAACTTCGCCAAATTGGGAGTACCAAAAAATAAATACGAATTACTTTGATAATCGCGGTGGAAAAGTGCCATATCAAATAAAGTATGTGCAGGAGTCACAAAAGATTATCCGAGGCGGATTGACAGCTAAAATTGCCAATGCAGAAGATGTAAAAAAGATGATGCTCCTAAAGGCGATGGAAAAGACCCATCTGCCGCTCGCGTTTGAAACAATTATCGGAGCAGGTACGAAAAATGATCATATTTATAACATCCCTGCAAATCGTCTGGGCTATTTATATGCTTATGCACCAGGTGTCAATGAAAAGGGTAAAGTAACCTACGGTGAAGTGTATTTGATGCTAAAAGGCAGTAAAAAGTTTATTGTCGTGAAAAACGTTACCTCACAAGGGATTGGTGCCTGGATCCCTGTCCAGGATTATGTATCATTTGGTTTCGCTGCATCAGAACGGCCACGATAATTTTGGACGTAGGGACTCCTGGCAACAGGGGTCTTTTTGTTTTATAAAAAGTAGGACATACTATAGGACATACTATTTGTCAAAGCTTCCATTTTTCGATAGGATGAATACGGTAATGAAAGGAGCGATATAGCTTGGGCAGTCCGATTCAAGAAAAAAATTCACAGGTCGATTTTTTAAAACAGCGCTTAAATATGTTTATTGATGTGCTAGATGCCATTGATCCGGAAGATGCGAACCTTGAAGATATTGACCGTTTAATTTCGATGCTTGATGATATGGAATCAAAATGCAGAGAATTTAATAATCGTGAAGCAAGTGAGTCTGTTAAATAGCAGACTCTTTTTTTACGGGGAAAATCTGGGGTAAAATGCCATGTATTCGCTTGCAAGCTTATCCTTTATATCTAGTGATTATAGGAGTATAATGTAGACGTGCAAAAAGTTGTAATATTATAAAAAGAATAATGTGGGGAACAAAGGGAAAGGGGTACTCGAATTGAATATTGAAAAATTCCAGGAAAGCATGTACAAGCTTGTAGTTGAAACTTCCACTAAACTACCAAAAGACGTTCGCCGGGCTGTATTGGCTGCAAAAGAGCAGGAAAATGCAGGAACGAGTGCAGCGATGAGTCTTGCCACCATCACGAACAACATAAAAATGGCGGATGATCAAGTTTCACCAATCTGCCAAGATACCGGATTACCAACATTTAAAATTAAAACACCAGTTGGTGTGAATCAATTAGAATTAAAAGAAGCCATTCGTAATGCGATTGTCCAAGCTACAAAAGAAGGAAAATTACGTCCAAACTCTGTTGACTCTTTAACAGGTAAAAACAGTGGTGATAATCTTGGTGCAGGCGTGCCAGTTATCAAATTTGACCAATGGGAAAAAGATTATATTGACGTCCGCTTGATCTTAAAAGGCGGCGGCTGTGAAAATAAAAACATTCAATATAGCCTGCCATGTGAGCTCGAAGGACTGGGACGTGCGGGCCGTGATCTTGATGGCATCCGTAAATGTATCATGCATTCCGTATACCAAGCGCAGGGACAAGGCTGCAGCGCAGGTTTCATCGGTGTCGGCATCGGCGGTGACCGTTCATCGGGCTATGATTTAGCAAAAGAACAATTATTCCGATCTGTTGAAGATGTCAATCCAAATGAAGATCTTCGGCGGTTAGAAGAGTATGTCATGGAAAATGCTAATAAACTCGGTATCGGCACAATGGGCTTTGGCGGGGAAGCAACACTGCTTGGCTGTAAAGTTGGTGTCATGAACCGAATTCCTGCCAGCTTCTACGTATCCGTTGCCTATAACTGCTGGGCGTTCCGTCGTCTAGGTGTCAGCGTTGATGCTGTTAGCGGGGAAATTAATGAGTGGGCCTACCAAGATGGTGAGTTCATTGATTTTGCTCAAACGGAGGCTGAAAAGGAAACAGCTGCTGCCTCCTCCGAAGAAGTGATTTCTTTAGAGGCACCAATCACTGAAGAAAAGATTCGCTCGTTAAAGGTTGGTGACGTTGTTCAAATTAACGGCTTAATGTATACTGGCCGCGATGCGATCCATAAGTATTTAAGTGACCATGATGCACCAGTTGATCTTACTGGTCAAGTTATTTACCACTGTGGTCCAGTAATGTTAAAGGACGAAGCTGGCGAATGGCATGTGAAGGCTGCAGGTCCGACCACAAGTATTCGTGAGGAGCCCTATCAAGGCGATATCATGAAGAAGTTCGGTATCCGCGCTGTTATCGGTAAAGGCGGCATGGGGCCGCGGACATTAGCTGCATTGGAAGAGCATGGCGGAGTATATTTGAATGCTATCGGTGGTGCGGCCCAATATTATGCTGATTGTATCAAAGGCGTCGAGGGCGTTGATTTGATGCAATTTGGTATTCCAGAAGCCATGTGGCACTTACGCGTCGAAGGCTTCACAGCCGTTGTAACAATGGACTCACACGGAAACAGCCTGCACGCTGACGTCGATAAATCTTCATTAGAAAAGTTAGCCCAATTTAAGGAATCGGTTTTTAAATAAGAATTTGAAGGATAGACGCTCGATGGTGGCGTCTATCCTTTTTTGCGCACTTTTTCTCTTGAGTGAGGCTTTTGTATCAAAGATAGCATCACAAATTCAGCGTTACGTGAATTACTTCATCTTCCAACTAGGAGAGCCTCTACTTACGTATTAACTTTACTACATTTACCCTCTACAGGATCTAATAAAGGATGTATCTATCATCGGCACCCCTCATTTCCTTTATCCACCAATTATGTTTTCTCCCATAAAACAAACACTATAATAAACAAAAATAGGGGGAACATGGATGAAAAAATTATTCAGCATCCTTAGTATGCTGCTCTTACTGATTCCACATGCTACATACGCAGCGGTGCCCAACAAACCGATTAACTGGGGATTTAAAAAAGCAGTCAATGAACAACCGCCAGAAGCGGGCGCATTATATGATGAAATTCTTGCAAAGTATGGTGCTTTTTACAAGGGGGATCCCAATAGGAAGATTTTATACCTAACCTTTGACAGTGGTTATGAAAATGGCTACACACCAAAAATTCTTGAGGTCTTAAAAAAAGAAAAAGTACCAGCCACTTTTTTTGTGACGGGGCATTTTTTAAATTCACAACCGGAGCTGGCAAAACAAATAGTAAAAGAAGGGCATATCATCGGCAACCATTCTTGGAGTCATCCTGATTTCACTGCGGTAAATGATGCGAAAATTCGGAAAGAGCTCAAAAAGGTGAAAGACAAAACAAAAGAGATAACAGGTCAAAAGAAAATGCAATACCTCCGCCCGCCGCGAGGTGTTTTTAGCGAAAGAACATTGCAAATTGCAAAGGAAGAAGGCTACACACATGTTTTCTGGTCTCTTGCTTTCGTCGACTGGAATATCAATCAGCAAAAGGGCTGGGAATACTCATATGCCAATATCATAAGGCAAATCCATCCCGGATGTGTGATGCTGTTGCATTCAGTTTCTAAAGATAATGCAGATGCACTAGAAAGAGTCATACCGGAATTGAAGAAAAAAGGCTATAAATTTAAAAGCCTAGATCAGTTTAAATAAAGTTACCCAAGGCCGGATTCGCATCTTTAGGATTCGGTTTTTCACTGTGAATCGTGTTATAATACGGGGTACGTAAGCTTGATGAAAATTTGGAGTGAACATAATGAAAACGGAACAAGGCATTAAAATTCAATTAAATCAAACATTCCCCTTAACAATAAAAAGACTCGGTATTAATGGAGAAGGTGTCGGCTATTTTAAGAAACAGGTTGTCTTTGTGCCAGGAGCCCTTCCAGGGGAAGAAGTTGTCGTTGAGGCAACAAAAATTAACCCCAAATTCGCCGAAGCAAAAATAAAAAAGATTCGCATCAAATCACCACATCGTGTCCTGCCACTTTGTCCGGTATATGACCAATGCGGTGGCTGTCAGCTTCAGCATTTGGATTACGGTCAGCAGCTAAAGGAAAAACGCGATATTATTATCCAATCGCTAGAACGCCATACAAAGCTTGCAATTAATAAGCTTGAAATCCGTGAAACGCTTGGCATGGAGAATCCATGGGGGTACCGGAATAAAAGCAGCTTTCAAGTTGGTCAGAAAGACGGTAAAGTGCTCGCTGGATTATATGGACTTAACTCGCATCAGTTGATTAACATTGACCAATGTGCTGTCCAACATTCGCAAACCAATGAGGCAACCGCCAAGGTGAAACGAATTCTCGAGGAGTTGCAGATTCCAATTTATAATGAAAAAACTAGAAAAGGAATCATCCGTACCATTGTGACTCGAGTCGGCGTACAAACCGGCGAATTACAGGTTGTTCTGATTACCTCACAGAAGGAATTGCCAAAAAAGGAGCTTATTCTTGAGGAAATTAAAAAAAAGCTTCCAAATGTGAAATCAGTGGTTCAAAACATAAATGGGCAAAAAACATCGATTATTTTTGGTGAGGAAACAGTAATGCTTGCTGGTCAAGAGTTTATTCAGGAAACCCTTGGTGACCTGCAATTTGAACTATCAGCGAGAACATTTTTTCAATTAAATCCTACTCAAACTATTAAGCTTTATGATGAAGTAAAAAATGCAGCTGGACTCACAGGCAAAGAAAAAGTAGTTGATGCCTATTGTGGTGTGGGAACAATTGGCCTATGGCTTGCGGATCATGCGGCGGAGGTCCGTGGCATGGATATCATCCCTGAATCCATTGAGGATGCGAAGAAAAACGCCAAGCGCCACGGATTCACCAATACGAAATATGTTCCGGGGAAGGCAGAAGAGGTATTACCTAAATGGGTTAAAAAAGGTTGGAAACCGGATGTTATTGTGGTCGACCCACCAAGAACCGGCCTCGATAACCAGCTGATCCAAACTATTTTACAAGTAAAACCAGGGAAATTAATCTATGTTTCATGTAATCCATCGACATTAGCAAAAGACATTCAAACCTTAAGTTCAATATATGATGTTAAATACATTCAGCCGGTAGACATGTTTCCGCAGACATCTCATATTGAATGCGTGTCGCAGATAGTTCTGAGGAAAAATTAACCAGGTAAAATTGAAAATCGATAAGTAATCATAGGAATACCGTTATTATCTACCTCAATACGCTCAACAAAGTGATGGAGTATTTCCTCCGTTACTTCATGAAGCGGTAAAAAGCGGCTAATGGTATTCCGAAGATTTTCAATACGTCCTAAAAATTCATCATGTCGGAGTGAGGCTTCCAGCCCACTCCTTTTAAGATTTAATTCATTTATCCGTTCTTGATTTTCATCAGCAACTTCGCGGTATTCTTCATGAGTGATTTGTTTTTCTGCAAGCATCTCAAGGTAACGTTTCTTTTTTTCCTTGGCAGCTTTAATCTCGTTATCAATTTTAGTTAAAGTTTGAGTACCTTGTTTTTGTTTCTTTTGAGCTTCTACGGCAAGGTTATTTAGGTATTCCTTGTCATTAATAACTTGAGCCATTTTATTAATATCAGAAAGGATTGTTTCTTTTAAATCCTTTTCTTTTATCGTTTTATGAGTGCAAGCGATTCTCCCATGACGAGCGTAACTCCCGCAAATGTAACCAATTCGATTTTGCCTATACCACATACCTGCTCCACAATCAGAACAATATAGGACATTTGTAAAAAGATGTTTTTTTACTTTTGTATGATTTTTTTTGCGGCTTTTCATTAGCTTTTGAACGACATCAAACATTTCATTTGAAATGTTTGCAGGGTGAGTGTTCTTTACAACAAATTGGTTTTCTTCAGGAATACTGTGCCTAAGTCGCGATAGCTCCTTTGAAAGGATGACATTGAACTTAGGCTGCTTTGCGTCCTCAATCAATTGCCGTAATGCTCCTTTTTTACAACCTCCAGAATTTCCATCTTTTCCTCTTCCGTCAGCTTATTTTTGGGTTCCGGTCTTGGCGTAATAGGACGCTGATCTTCTATTTTAGTAGGTTTTAATTAATTAGTACCTTGAAAGATTTCTTTTTCCAAAAAAGTCGGTGGTAAATCGATTGAGCCAAGAAATTGACTATGAACGCAACTGGATATGCGAGCCATATTCCATCTATCCCAAGTCTTGTAAAATGTGATAAGGAGTATGCTACTGGAACTTCAATCATCAAAATACTTGTGATTGTAAAAATTGTTGGCAATAATACCGTCCCTGTTGCTCTCATTGTTGCTGAAAGTGCTTGAGTGTGACCCAAAATAACATAACTCCAAAATGAGATTATTATAAGATCTTTTGCAAGATTAATAGTATCGTAGTTGTCTAAGAAAATTCTTAAAACGAGATTTGGTATCAGGTAAAGAATGAGAATAAGAATACCACCAAGAAGATAGTTTAGTGTAATGGATATTTTCGTTATATGTTTAATGTTCGAAATATGTCCGGACCCCACAGCTTGTGCAACAAATACTGAAATGGCAATTGAAATACTCATCGCTGGTATTTGAACGTAGCTTGCAATTTGATTGACGATTCCGTATGCAGCCGTTGCATTGGATCCATAATCATTTACAAAAGTTATGACTGCAATTTCTGACAATGCGATTGAAATCATACTTATACTAGTAGGAATGGCTAATTTCAGTAAGGCTTTCAATACCGGGCCTTTCAAGTGGAGATTTTTCAAAATAATAAAATCTAATTTGAGTACATGACTTTTTTTGTGTAAGTACACTAATAGAATTACAAATGTAATGAAATTGGATAATACAGAGGCGTAAGCAGCACCATTTAATCCAAATTCCGGTAAACCGAGCCATCCGAAAATGAGAATTGGAAGCAAGGCGATATTTAAGATAATACTAATTAATAAGAAATAAAAAGGTGTTTTTGAATCTCCAACACCCCTCATAAAGGTTGTATAGCACATATATAAGAAAGTAATAGGTAATGTAACAAATAAAATACGTGCATATTCTGTACTTGCAACCAGAATATTCTCAGGTGTTCCCATCCATTTTAGAATATCTTCTGTAAAGAAGCCTCCGATTAGGGTGACAGCAATGGATATGATCATCGTAAATGCCAAAGTTACTCCAACAACTTCCTTCATTTTTGAGATATTTCCTCCACCGTACGTTTGCCCAACCAGAATGGAACTTCCAGATCCAATTCCGATTACAAAGGATATTAAAAAAAAGAATAGAGGGAAGAATGCAGAAATAGCTGCCAAAGAATCTACTCCAAGTGTTTGTCCAACGATGATAATTCCAAATATTTGACCTAATGATTGCAAAACACTTGCAAAAATGACAGGTATGAGAAAGACAATCATCGGTTTTGCTAAGACCATAGTTTCATTTAAAGATTTATTCATTTCAGATAACTCCTAAAAGGTTTAATTTCGAAAGAATCCCTCACTTTTTGGATCAAGATTTTGAAGTGGGGGAAAAACCATCGAGTATGAACATTTAAGTCATAACTCGTGTATTTTTATATAAAATTTATGATAAAATCTGATAGAATAAACCAAATTGAGTATCATACCATAACAGTTTGCTATGTTTACGTTTCGGGATACGTGTTTGTAAAGCCCACTCAGGATACTGTTTTATTATTTGAACTTGATCACCTGTAGCAACAGCAATAAATGATATATAATGATCTTTTGTCATAGGATGATCGCTTGAAATAAACCATTCATTATCAATTTCTGTAATTGGTAGCTTTTCTTCGTCTGTTGCTTTCTTTGCTGCTAATCGTTCTAATTTTCTCCCACAGCAAGATAGGGTGATATCTCCCGTGGCTAATACAACATTATTACATGACGGACAGACAAAATAATTTGACTTTTTCATATTTCCTCCTACAAATTCATTCGACGATAATTCACCATCTAAAATATTTTCTATATTTACGCCTAATAGGGTAGATAAACTTGGTAATAGCGTGACATCTGGACAGCCATATCCACGCTCCCATTTTGAAATCGTTCGATCAGATATGTTCATTTGATCAGCTAATTGTTTCTGTGTCAGCCCTTTTTCTTTCCGTAAATTATAAATTAACTCTCCAACTTTACGATTATCCATCATTTTTTCCTCCTGCTCTATTTTCATCTTAGGGGTTTATATGGTTAGCATCAACAAACGCTCCGTAGAGTAAAACATAGGTAGAGTTTACCTATTTTCCTTTTGATCATGTTTTTATGACTGTAATCATTTGACTGTTTATAGCTGTTATTGGTTTATGGATACCTCCTCATATGGTTAACTATATGGAAAATAAAAATTAGGATTTTTCAAAAGTAAAAGCTAATTGTGAAAGAGTATACTTAAAGTAATGGGTGCTTTATGCATCGGTTATACTTAACTGGACAAGAGCAAAACTTACCCCATGTTTCGCGAATATAACTCGAAGTTTACACCTTTAAATAATGGAATCTGATAATGTTTGAATTTAATTGGCCTGACTCACCGAGACCTCGAAGATATGAATTGTTTAATTTTGAAAACTGCTTTCTTGATGAAAACTGAAATGTTTAATGAGTGGAAAAAAAGTGAGACAAGAAAATTCGGGAGGTACCAGTGGCACCATAGACAATAAAATTGAACACTTTGTGTATTTTTAAAAGTGGAATTAGAATAACACAACACTTATGGTAAAATATGTATATTAGACACCTGTTATCCTGAAGCTTTTTCATAATCCTTTAAAGGAATTTACATGGAAATTTATTAAAAGATAGGGGGAAGTATCATGAACGGGAAAAGGTTTAATGTAATATGGAAGTATGTGATCAATACATACTTGCTGTTTTGGGTACTGGTCTTAGGGCTTGGCGGGCTGGTATCGCAGGTCCTCCACGGTACACCTGCGGCGATGCAATGGGTTGTTGTAATATGCAGCTGGACCCCGACGATTGTGCTCCTGGTTATGTTGAAAAAGCTAAACCCCGGTATAACAGTAAAGGAGTTTTATCAAAAAGCTTTCAAAGAAAAATTGCGTATTAGCCAAATTTTATTTGTATTTTTAACCGCAACAGGCGTTCTCATATTATCGGCGTTGATTATATCTGCAACTCAAAAGACGTCCATCACTGAGCAACTTATAGTTAATCCATCCATACTTCCGAGCACTTTTTTGTTTACCCTTTTTCAGGGAGCTTCCGGCGAGGAATCGGGCTGGCGTGGTTACCTGCGTCCGGAATTAGAGAAGCGATTTGGATTCATAAGAGGAAACCTTTCTTTGGGGGTAACCTGGGCGTTCTGGCACGCGCCGCTTTGGTTTGTTTCAACCGATTATAGCGGATGGTCGCTGCTTCTTTATATCATTGAAAATTTAGTGCTCCTGACAGCATTGACCTTTATCATGGCAGTTATAATGAAGAAGAGTGATAACCTTTTTAACGCCTTTTGGGTTCACTTCTGTTTTAATTTGTCGATGGTATTCTGTCCGGATGATGCTTATTTCTTTGTAGTATTTACCGCACTGTATTTGGTAGCTTCATTAATATTACTTGGAGGGTATTTACGATCCACTCATGATAGCGATACGAGGCAACATCATTTAAGAATAAATTGAGAGGACGCACCGCTTGAATCAGAATTTTACTAATTCCATATTTGATAAGTCTAAAGGCTTTAAATATGCTTTCCATTGGTGAGGTACTGAAATGAAAAAAATCGTAATAGTATTTTTTAATATCGCTTGCATGATTAGCTGCATGGTAGGGGTAATGCATTTTTTTGCTCCGTATTATTTTAAATGGTATTCTTATATACCGGACGCTCCAATTGAGATTTATCAATCAATTAACTACATAAATTTTTGCTTTTCCTTTTTGTTAGCGGGATTCAGTTTGCTGTTTTTAATAGCCCAAAGAAAATTATTTGATGGTTCAAGGGAATTAAAAATATTCTATGCATTCTATACTCTAATATGGTTTTCAAGAATAATAATACAGCTCATTTGGCCATGGCCTTCAAGTTTACAACTATGGTTAATTATTGCTTTTACCATGGAGTTCGTATTTACCCTAATTCCCATGATATATTTTCTTAAGAATACACGAATACATGAATAGTAGAATTGAAATAATATAATTTTACAATATAAGTAAAGCAAGGCGCTTATTTCTAATTCCCAAGAGTGCCTTGCTTGTTTTTATTGTTTCACCTGATTTATTTCTCCATAGAATTAATAGATGAAGTTGCCCAGATATAATTTGGCATCACTCCCCCTTTTAACAATTATTGTTACCTTTTCCAAGTGGTCTTTGGCATCGTAATATTGATACGCGTCAATTCTTTTTCAAGAATCGTTAGTTATTATAGTTATAGATTTACATCTCCTTAATGTACGTAAACTTCCCCAGTTTACTCATTGCCCTTGAGAATTGTCTCAAGATTTCAGCTGAAAGTGGACTGTGGAAAACAAAAATCATAAGTTTCTAGGTTGAAGATTTCTTATACTACAATATAAATGAGGTGCGAAAGAATGGGGAAAAGGAAAATGGGCTTGCTCATAATGGCATATGGCTCTCCAGATAAAGAAGCTGATTTAGAACGATATTATACAGATATACGACACGGACAAAAGCCATCAGCAGAACTGATAGCGGATTTAAAAAGTCGGTACGATGCAATTGGCAGAATTTCTCCGCTTATGAAAATAACGAGTGAGCAAGCTATAAAACTTGAAAAACACCTAAATGATATACAGGATCAAATTGAATTTAAGATGTATCTAGGGTTAAAACACATAGAACCGTTTATAGAGGATGCCGTAAAAAAGATGCATGAAGATGGAATTGATGAAGCTGTAAGTTTAGTCCTTGCTCCACACTTTTCAACCTTTAGTGTGAAAACGTATAACGAAAGGGCAAGAGAAGAAGCAAGAAAAATTGGTGGGCCTAACATTATCACTATCGATAGCTGGTATAAAGAGCCTAAATTTATTTCGTACTGGAGTAAAATGATTAAACAAGTTTATAACCAAATGCCTGCAGAAGAAAAGTCAAATTCGATGCTTATTTTCTCAGCACATAGCTTACCGGAGAAAATTCTCCAATTTCATGATCCTTATCCTGATCAACTGCAGGAAACAGCAGACTTAATTGCAGCAAGTGCTGGTATTCCGAGATATACTGTTGGTTGGCAGAGTGCTGGGAAAACACCGGAACCATGGCTGGGTCCTGATGTGCAGGATTTAACAAGAGAATTGTTCAAAGAACATCAATATAAGGCATTTGTATATGCACCTGTTGGGTTTGTTTGTAATCATCTTGAGGTACTTTATGATAATGATATTGAATGCAAAACAGTAACAGATGATTTGGGAACAGCCTATTATCGCCCTGAAATGCCTAATGCAAATGATGAATTTATTGATGTCATGTCAACGGTCATACTTAAAAAATTGGCAGAGTAACTTTGGGAAAGAAGATGACCTCTGTAGCACTGGAATCATTTGAATGACAGAAAAAGAAAATAGCAAAGGTTAACGACTTTTATTATGTATATGGATGTTTTGCCGAATAAATGATAGTAAAGGTAACTTACGCATGACAACATCTAAGTAGGAGGATGGAAAATTGGAAAACTATGAAATTTCAATGTTTAGGAAAACTAGGGATAAGGGATTTGCAAAAGTCGACTTTTTTAAGGATGGATTTACAAATGGTTTTCTTTTGAACTTCCTGCCAAAGCAAATGATGCCAGAACATTATCATCCATCTTCACAGTTATTTTTCCACGTTCTACAAGGTGGAGGAACTTTTATTTCTGATGGAAAACAAACAGAAATAAGAGAAGGCACTATTATTCATGTTCATGGAACAGAGAAGATTGGTTTTGTAAATGCAAATGAAGATACGACTATATATGTAATACGTTGTTTAATAGAAGAATAACGTTGGAGTTATTCCTTTTTATCCATTTTTATTTTTAAGAAACAAGGTAGGGGGTATAAAATGAGATTAACTTTATACTGGCATCCACAATGCCAAACCTGTAGAAAAACAAAGAAATGGTTAGATGAACATCAAGTGCCGTATGAGCTATTTCATATAGGTAAAACGCCTCCATCTCGGGATGAATTACAAGGAATGTATGAAAAGAGTGGGTTGGAATTAAAGAATTTTATTAGTACCAGTACGAAAAAGTACCGTGAATTGGGAATAAGGGATAAAATAAAGGTAACGACGGATAAAGAATTACTAGATTTATTGGCATCTGATGGAATGTTACTAAAAAAACCTATATTGACAGATGGAGAAAAAGTCATTATTGGATTTAAAGAAGAAGAACTAGAGAAATATACAACAAATTCCAAAATATAAAAGCGTTTCACCGGAAGAAATACTCCAGAACAAACGGGTGCATAAAAGGTCTAAAATGGGGGTTCTGTAGGAAAACTTTATTTTCACTTGAACGGTGGAATGCGGGGGATTTCGGAAGGGTTTATTTTGGTGTACAAGTATAAAGAAAGAAGAACGAAATCTTGGTGTTGGAATTCGTACTTCTTTCTTTGCGTATTAAAAAGGAAGATTAACACATCAGTAATGTAAAACAGGAGTTGAAATAGAAAGCTAACTCAAAGTGCGAATTGAATGTATTTCAAAGAAATAACTTGATCGTATTGTTAAATATCCACGCTATGAGGAACATTATTATAGATAACCCAACAATGGTCAATCCCATAGTAATGAGTTTCGTTCCTAAAGTATTCATTTGTTTGCTAAATTTGTATGAATAAAAACCAATTGTTGCACCCATTGTATTTACAATAATATCCGTTACATCAAAGCTTCCTAAATAAGTCACCATTTGAACAATTTCCATGCATAGAATAAAAGGCACAAATATCATAACAAACTTTAGGTATGTATTAATATGCTTTTTAAATACCATCGGGACAAGTAGCCCAAATGGAATAAATGCTAATAGGTTGCCAAGAGCAAATATCCATAGTTTTAAAATATCTATAGAAAAGTGTTTAGGCAGCCACAAAGGAATCGAATCAGGTATTAACCAATACCGATATTCATGATGAATCATGGTGAGTTGCGGACGACCAAATCCGAAAAACATAAAGTATACCAATATGGAGAAATAAATGCCTAAGAGTATAAATAGATACATTTTTCTATCTCTTTTGGATTGTATCAACTAAAATCACTTCCTTAGTCTGCAAATGCAAATTTTTCGAGAGGCACGTTATATAAAAATAAATGACACAAATTATACTTATTATACAATATCTGTATTTGCTAGGATACGTTAGCATATAATCTAACGTTCAGAATGAAATTTTGGGAAAGGTTAGGTTCTACTATCGTTGGACTTAACCAATCACTTAAACCTACCAGCTCTCATGTGTTGCCACATACACTCCACGCGTGTAGAGTGCTGTGCGTTGATAAAATTAAAAGAATTAATAATCAAAAACTATGGGGATGGGACTGTTGGTTCTCTCAAACGGTAATCAACATCAACGGTTCCGTCTCTATGTAATTCTATTTTATCTATTAACCTATGAAGCACTTCAGGGGTTAGGTTATTGTGTTTTATAAATTTATCCAAGCCTTTTTTTAAAAATCTATTATTTATTTTTCAATCGATTGGTACCCGAATATTCTATTTAGGTCGTGCTTCACTGTTCCTTCTATATGGCTTCGCTCACACACTGATCACTACTAGCCTTTATCCCATGTTTATAATAATTACCACATACATACCCTTTTCGAATTTTTTTGAAATGCATTGCTCTACCGCAATCTTCCAACCATTAGTGTCAAAATTAGTGGAAAAGTAAATTGAAGTCTCGCCGTTTGTAAAGTTTTGTTTACTAGAAGTTTGTTAATATGTGGATTTATTTTAAAAATAGTTATAGAATATTTACTATATTAACTGTGTTAAGCAGGATGCAGCAAAGCTAACTCATATTAAAGAATCATGTAATTGAGTTTTCATATATGCAAAAGAAAGCAGTGAATATTAAGGAAATTTGCAACGGTAGGCATAGCGAAGTAGCAGCTAACAAATGTTAGTATTGTTATATCATCCGTTATCACGATCATGCTGAGTCAAAAAGCTAAAAAAGAAAGTCACAAACTTAGGGAGAAGTGAACAGTATGAAATCATCGGCTCTAACTTTTGGAATTTATCCACTAAGCGTTGCGGGAACACCCTTCGGTTTGGCTCAAGGCGAAGAGGATAATTTTAAAAAGATTCAAATGGCACTCCAAGATCTTAAAGGCGATGCAAAGCATTTATTTTCAAGAACCTATCTCATCTATACAAAAAAATGGGAAACAAAAATGTTATCGCGAGCAGACCAGTATCTACATGCTGGGTTATTGGGAGACTTGACCGTTGGTTGCGGGGATTGGACGGATCAGCAGGAAACTGGAATAGAACTTCACAGTTGGCTAGAGTTTATCCGAAATGTGATTCATAAATATGGCTCCCATTTGTCTTCCCTTCAAATAACGAATGAACCTAATCTGTCATTTATGGAAGGTTCGAAACCATATATTATGCAAGCCCTTGTGGAAGGTGTCATTACAGCAAAGCAAGAAGCAAGGAAGCTCAATCTGCCATTAAAGATTGGATTCGGATCGGTACCGGAAAGCCAAGCTTCAGTTCCAGATTTTTGGGATAACCTGGCGAAAATGGGAGATCGGTTATTCTTTGATTCTGTCGATTTTGTGGGTCATAACTTTTATGTAGATGTATTTGATGAACAACCGATAGATTTAGGAGATATACCAACTTGTGTTGAACGAACACTTCGCAATCTAAGGGAAATACATCTTAGTTCTGCCGGGATCCCTGTTTCTGTCCCTATCCGAGTAACGGAAAATGGATGGCCAACCGGGAAGAATCCCATGACAAACCGTGAAAGATCTTATGAAAACCAATCGGAAGTTCTTGAGATGATAATCCGAACAATTTATCATTTACGTAAGGAACTTAATATATCACATTATGAGCTTTTCGGACTGCGAGATGCAGATAGCACAAAAGAGGACCTATTTCATCAATATGGAATTTTGCGGGATGATTATAATCCTAAGCCTGCTTATTATACAGTCAAAAAGTTAATACAAGAGCTGGGGGAATGAAAAAGGGCAGGCCAATGGAGAAGATTTTGCGAAGTTGAATTTCCGGGTGTACGCATCATAACAATTAATTATAGTGGAGGTAATTAGATGAATATAAAATTTGATCCAAATAACGCCGTTATAAAACTCTGTATGAGTGGGATGGGATTGGAGGAAAGTGGAGATATTGAAGAGGCAGTCAAGGTGTTTCAGAAAGCATGGGACGAAGCAACAGACGATTATGAACGGTTTATTGCAGCATATCATTTAGCGCGTCAACAAAAGAGTAGTACAGACAAATTAAAATGGATGGAAACATCTCTGGAGTGTGCACAAAAAGTAAATGATGATAATGTGAAGAGTGCATACTCGAATGTTTATTTAAACATTGCCAAATGTTATGAGGAGTTAGGTGATACTGAGAATGCAAAAAGAAATAATGAGTTGTCAAATTCATCTCAGGGTGCACCGTCTGATGTAGGACCCTTTTACCATGGGACAAAGGCAGACTTGAAGGTTGGTGATTTATTAATAGCAGGTGGAACTTCAAATTACGAACCTGGGCTTAAAATGAACCATATTTATTTCACTGCTAATGTCAATGGCGCAGGACTTGCAGCTGCTTTAGCAAAAGGAGAAGGAAGAGAACGAGTTTATATAATAGACCCAACGGGTGAATTTGAAAACGACCCAAATGTTACAGATAAAAAATTTCCTGGTAACTTAACACGTTCTTATCGTTCGAAAGAACCATTAAAAATTATTGGTGAGGTAACAGATTGGGCGAAACTGACAACTATGGAGCGAGGTAAATGGCAAGAAAATATAGCTAAAAACAAGGGCGAAATTATTAACTGAACAAAATAGTCTGCCATCACTACCTATGTAATATAAAAAGGGGTACCCAAGTGAAATATAACGGGTTCTCTTTTGAAGTGCAAAATGTGGAAAAGCAGGTTAAATAACATACGAAAAAGCATGGTAATTCGCAAAGGGATTCGCCAAAAGATAGTTATGAAAATTCATAAATGGAGAATTTTCGTCTATTGTAAATTTCGAGGCAAAATAAGCAGATATAAGCGGAGATATTCCGATTAATACTTGTAATTAAGGCAAAAACCAAGGATTTGGATAATATAAGCGGAAAAACTCCCCTTACTTTTAGGGAAATTTGGGTATTTCCCTATTTAAACGGAATTTATCCGTTTATTGCAAACACAAGGGAATCAGGTGATAATTTACATCTATTTTAGCCATTCAATTATCAGATGGATAATATCTATTCGTAAGGTGTTATTTACTATGTGATTTATCGTGCGGTTTTATATGCCACCTAGCCCAAAATAACGATACAGCAATAAAAAGGCAGGATGCTAAGTCGTTGCGATTTAGCATCCTATTAGTGTTGTGATTTTCTGTTTTGCACCCTTAAAGAGAACCCGTTAAAGTGAAATTGGGTACCCCTTAATCTTTATTTAAAACACTTTCGTCGTCCAATCCTCACAATTCCAAATATCGGTTGCAATTTCACGATAGAAATCAGGTTCGTGGGATACCATCAAGATACTCCCGCGATAGGCTTTTAAAGTACGCTCCAATTCTTCTTTTGCATCCACATCCAAGTGATTGGTAGGCTCGTCTAGAATTAATAAATTCGTTGGTGTGTTAATAATTTTACACAAGCGAACTTTGGCTTTTTCGCCACCAGAAAGGACTTCGATTTTACTTTCAATGTGTTTCGTTGTTAGTCCACATTTTGCAAGAGCAGCTCGGATTTCAGCCTGATTCATACTTGGAAACGTGCTCCAAATCTCTTCAATACAAGTGTTGTAATTGGACTGTTTTACTTCCTGCTCGAAGTAACCAATATGTTGATAATCACCGCGTTCTACTTTACCCTCCAGCGGATCAATCAACCCAAGAATACTTTTTAAAAGAGTTGACTTACCAATACCGTTCGCACCAACAAATGCAATTTTTTGTCCGCGTTCCATTTTCAAATTCAGAGGGCGCGAAAGTGGCTCATTGTAACCAATAACAAGATCTTCGGCTGTGAAAATATAGCGACTGGTTGCACGAGCTTCTTTGAAGTTAAACTCTGGTTTTGGCTTCTCTCTACCCAATTCGATAACGTCCATTTTGTCCAGTTTCTTTTGACGAGACATCGCCATATTACGAGTCGCAACACTTGCCTTGTTACGTGCCACGAAATCTTTCAAATCAGCAATTTCTTGTTGTTGACGCTTGAAAGCAGACTCCAGCTGCTGCTTCTTCATTTCATATATTTTTAAGAAGTTATCATAATCACCGACATAACGATTTAACTCTTGATTTTCCATGTGGTAAATCAAGTTAACCACATTGTTTAAGAATGGAATATCATGTGAAATTAAGATAAATGCATTCTCATATTCCTGTAAATAGCGCTTCAGCCATTCGATATGCTGCTCATCCAAATAGTTCGTAGGCTCGTCAAGTAATAGGATTTCAGGCTTTTCTAGCAAGAGCTTTGCAAGCAAAACTTTCGTCCGCTGCCCACCGCTAAGATCATCTACATCTCGATCGAGTCCTACATCGTCTAAACCTAGACCACGAGCCACTTCTTCAACTTTTGAATTGATTTGATAGAAATCATTACTATCTAACGTTTCTTGCAATTCTCCTACTTCTGCAAGCAGTGCATCAATTTCAGCACCTTCATCACCCATTTTTGCATAAAGTTCATTGATCTCTGCTTCCGCATCAAAAAGATATTGAAAAGCAGTACTCAAAGCCTCACGCATCGTTGTACCTTTTTGAAGGACAGCATGCTGATCTAAATAACCAACACGAACTTTTCGTGACCACTCCACTTTCCCCTCGTCGGGTTGCAATTTTCCAGTCACAATATTCATGAAAGTAGATTTACCCTCACCATTTGCCCCAACTAGTCCAACGTGTTCACCCTTTAAAAGTCGAAAAGACACATCATTAAAAATCGCACGATCACCGAAACCGTGGCTTAAATTTTTTACGTTTAATACACTCATTTTCTTAACCCCTTATCTAATGTCACATGTGGATATCTTACTAGATTTTGTCTGTTTTTTCTATATCGAAGTTATTTTTTATCAAAACTGTAAATTTGAATTATATTTAGGTGTATAACGATTGGGCAAAAGTCTATTATACAACCGAAACGGAGGGTAAGCTATATGTTATCCTCCTACCATCTGCTTTTTTGTTTATAAAAATACCATTCAGGATCGATATTCGTTAAAATAAATAGTGCCGATTTTCATAAGTCTAAAAGGGACTTCCGTTTGATAACAAGTTATGAAGCATAATATAAGTAGAGGAACTAGACAGCATACTATTATTTGACCGATAGTTGGAAGTCGTCATCATAGTGAAGGGATTTGAGTTTAAAATGATAGATAATTTTTGGCGTGATTTACCACGACCATTTTTTGTACTTGCACCAATGGAAGATGTGACAGATCTTGTTTTTCGTCACGTCGTAAGTGAAGCCGGCCGACCGGATGTATTTTTCACAGAGTTTACAAACTCGGATAGCTATTGTCATCCAGAAGGTATGAAAAGTGTGCGTGGCCGTTTGACGTTTACAGAAGATGAACAGCCAATTGTGGCACATATTTGGGGGGATAATCCCGAATATTTCCGTCAAATGAGTATGGGCATGGCAGAGCTAGGATTTAAAGGTATCGACATTAATATGGGCTGCCCTGTACCGAATGTGGCATCAAGAGGGAAAGGGAGTGGCCTTATACTAAGGCCAGATGTTGCGGCAGAACTTATTCAGGCAGCAAAGGCGGGGGGACTGCCTGTCAGCGTGAAAACACGACTTGGCTATAAAAAGGTTCAGGAGTGGGAGGAGTGGCTAACGCATCTTTTCAATCAGGATATTGCAAACCTTTCTATTCATTTACGGACAAGAGAGGAAATGAGCCAAGTAGATGCGCACTGGGAGCTCATTCCGGAAATCAAAAAATTACGTGACCGTATCGCACCCAATACGCTGCTAACAATCAATGGAGACATTCCTGACCGCCAAACTGGGATGCGGCTTGTGGAACAATATGGGATTGATGGCGTTATGATCGGGCGAGGTATTTTTAAAAATCCATTTGCTTTTGAAAAAGTGCCAAAAGAGCATAGCAGTAAAGAATTGCTTGATCTATTAAGACTGCAGCTTGATCTTCAAGATCAATATGCGGAATTATTGCCACGTTCCATCACAGGGCTTCATCGCTTTTTCAAAATATATGTCAAAGGATTTCCAGGAGCTGCAGATTTAAGAAATCAACTGATGAACACGAAATCAACAGATGAAGTGCGTGCATTGCTTAATAACTTTGGAAAAGAATGTTGATGGGATGGGGACGATGAAATGATGTAACTGTCATTAATAACAGTTATTATTTCAGAAGGAAAAAGGGAAAAAAGATCCCGAAGATCGAGCAATAATGGAAAGTCTCTTCGGGATTGAATTTATATTTTTATTTTGTGGTATGTCTTAATTTCTTTTTGAAGGAATTTACGAATTTCAGTAAATGGTAATGGTTTACTAAATAGGTATCCTTGTAGATTTGTGCAACCAAGATCTTGCAAGAAATGTAGTTGCTCTTCTTGTTCTACTCCCTCAGCGATAATACCTTTTTCCAAGCTATTTGCCATTCCAATGATCGTCCGCACAATTGCTTCTTGCCCTGAGCTTTTGTTGATGCTTTGCACAAATGATTGGTCGATTTTCAATGTATTTATCGGGAGTTTTCCCAAGTAACTTAAGGAAGAGTAACCTGTCCCAAAATCATCAAGTAATACTTCAATTCCTAAGTCCCCTAATTCTTGGAGTTTGACAATAATATTCATAATGTCCTTCATCATGACGCTTTCTGTAATTTCAATTTTTAGAAGGCGTGGATCTATATTCGTTTCATTAAGAATATTTTTAACTTGGGTAACAAATGATTCTTCTTCAAATTGTCTTGTTGAGATGTTTACTGAAACGTATGTCTGAGTATATCCTAAATGATGAATTTCCATAATTTGTGTACAAGCTGTCCGTAGAACCCACTCACCAATCGGAACAATGAGGCTTGATTCTTCAGCAATTGGAATAAATTCTGCAGGGGAAATAAAACCCAACTTTTTGTCCTTCCATCGGAGTAACGCTTCGAAGCCGACAATTTGTCCAGCACGTATATCTACAATGGGTTGGTAATAGAGAGATAGGGCATTTTTATTTAATGCTTGCCGTAGTTCTTGCGTCAATTCCAATTTTCTTGATAAGGAACGAGACATATCATCATGATAGAATTGAAAGTTGTTTTTTCCACTTGCTTTAGTCATTGTTGTGGCTTGATCGGCTTGTTTTAAAAGATCTTCGGAGTCACGTGCAAGATCAGGATATAAACTTATTCCAATGCTTGTTGTTACTACATAATCTTTTCCAGCTAGATCAATAGGTGAAGAAATGATCTCAATTATTTTTTTGGCAAATAGCATTACCTGCTCAACATCTGTAATATCCTTTAACAAAACAACGAATTCGTCGCCGCCTTGTCGAGCTAAAAAATCACAGTGGTTTATCTGACTCTTTAGACGTTTAGAGATGATTTGCAATAATTCATCTCCAACTCTGTGGCCTAGTGTATCATTGAATAATTTAAAATGGTCTAAATCAAGAAAAAGAATAGCCACTTTTGAATTTGATTTATTTGATTCGGATAGTGTGGTTTCAAGATGTTTCTCAAATAATCTTCGGTTGGGCAATTCCGTTAACGAATCGTAGTATGCCAGAAAGTATAATTCTTCCTCTGCTTTTCTGCTTTTACTAATATCAGTGGTCATCCCATCTAATCGGTCTAATTCTCCTAAATCGTTGAAAACTGGAATTGTTTTAGCAGAAAGCCACTTAATATCACCAGTAGCATCAATAATTCGATATTGATAATCAATCGATTTCCCCTTTACTAGTAACTTTTGTTGTTCTTCAACAAAAGCAATGTCGTCCGGGTGGATCACTTCTTTCCATAGCAATGGAGTTTTCATAAAATCCGCTTGCGTATATCCATAAATTTTTAGACATGAAGGGGACATCTGGCAGTATCCATTATAACTAGGGCTTGAAGACCACAAACAAATATCAATGTTATTAACTATATTGCTGAGGCGATTTTTTGAAATTAATAGATCTTTTCTGTCTGTAATATCAATAGCAATACAAGCTACACCTATAACTTGATTGTCTATTGAAATAGGAACGGCAGTAACATTCAAATCAAGATACGTTCCGGATTTATTGATAATTGTAATATCAATCATTTTATTTATTCCATTTAAAACTTCGGAAAAACTTTCTTCATAATGCTTCCGTAAATCCTTACTAATCAAGGAATGGAAGGAAGACTGAAGTAGTTCTTCTTGTGTAAAGCCAGTTAATTCTTCCAAAGTTTTATTGATTAGTAGAAAATTACCTTCAATATCAACGACATAGCTTCCATCTGGATAATTCTCAAACAATGATTTATATAGTAAGAAAAGTGAGGATGTATCACTAATACCCTGTTGTTGCACAATAATTCACCTCCCTTAATAAGAAAATTGAAAATTTAAGGTTTACTAAAAACCCTATTATGAATACTATCGGTTAATTGTATTATATTGTTTAGTAATAAGGTATTACACATTTGGGACAGCCCTTCCATTTCTCAATATATAACAACCGGCTCATTGGTGCTAAGATTGTCATACACAGTTTTCATCACGCTCGGTGGAGTGTTGACACAGCCGTGTGATCCTGCCGATAGATAGGCATTCCTTGCCCAATTACCTCGCCAGCTGGCATCGTGGAATCCCTGTCCGTCATTTGTAAAGGGAGCCCAATAATTAACATCGACCTGATAGGTGATTTTTCCATTTTCCCGGCCAGTTAGTACGGACGGTGACTTTTTATAGAGAATATACCATACTCCTGGTGAAGTATCATGACGGGTACTATGATTGCCAGTAACCACATTTGATGTGACGACCAATTTCCCATTTTTATAAATCCAAATTCTTTGCTCTGCAATGGAGACTTCAGCATATGTATCACCAATCCCATTGTTCGTAATCGCTTCATATCCGTAGCCTTCACCCTTCCATCCATTTCCATAAATATTAGCGGCGGAAACCGACTTCTCTCCATTTTCAAAAGCGTCCTTAATCCGTGGTACTTCTTTATCAACATCGATGGCCCATCCGTAGCCCTTACCTCTAACCGATATCACCGAACCTAAATGGGTCTTAAATGTGATATCTTTATTTAAGGTGGATTGGGAATGGTTAATCTCAGCAATCTTATTTTTGAAATCACCCGCATCATCAATCTTTATCTGCAAATCTTTTGATATAGAGGCATTTTTAATTAATTCGCTCGCGGTTAACGTAAAAACTTTATTCTGTACCTTATAATCGACAGTCTGGGCCAGGAATTCTTCCAGCTTTTTCTGTTGATTTTTTACAAACTCGCTGTCTTCTTTAATTGGCTGTATGTATGCTGGATTAAGACGGATTTCACTAATATATTCTTGCTTGTCGTAATCTTTCAAAAGACCAGCGACATCATACTGCTCTCCACTAATGCTGTTTGTAACAACAATTTTGCCTTGTTCCAAACGAACCACTGCATCTTGTGGCGCTTTTAAACCCTGGTTCATAGCCAGCAGTTTTTCTTCTACCTGCTTTTTCAATGTCTGATTTCTGAAATCATCCTGATTGCTTGGCATTAATGAATAATCTTTTGCTTTGGAAGAAGGAAAAAACGTCCACTGGTTCTTTAATAATTTTTCAATATCGGGCAGATCCTCATCCGTAAATCCCATCATGGAATCTGTTCCATCTAGAATCTGTTGATCGCCAACATAGACGACATTTGTTAATTTGGTTGCTTTTAATTTTTTTAATGCCTGATGGGCATTCATTCCACCAACTTTGATACTATTAATCTTGATTTGTGAATTAAAATGCTTTGCCTGATAGTAGCTGCCAGTCGCAATGATGAGTGCGATAATAAAAATAATACCGGCTGAAATAAACCCCCAGTTTGCATACCACTTTGTTGATTTTCTATGACGTTTTTCGATTGCTTGGATATCTGCTGCACTTTCCATAAACTTCCCCCCATACCTAATTCGCAAGAATCACTATTCAGTTCGTGTCATTTATTACCGATATTTTAAAAAAACAGTAAATATTACTACTATTTTACAAAATGTCCTATTCGAACATTGTCGGTTTTTGTGAACACCTAAAGTTTTTATTTTCTTTTCTAACGAAATGATCGCTGTGAAGGTTACAAAAAAAAGTACGGCACCAAAAGATTTTATAAAAGGGTAGAAGGGAACTAATGTCGATTTT